>NZ_CP040442.1:2477799-3097249 GCF_015191005.1 Kaistella flava (ex Peng et al. 2021)
TTAAAATGTGCATAAGTAATATTTTAACTTATTGATTAATAATTAAATGTGTCTATTTCAGAGTTATCCACTTTATCTGATTATACTTTACATAGGCGCATTACACTAACAACGCGGTTGTAACTGAAGTAAAAAGATAGCTGTAAAATTAAGGTTTAGTGCTGAGTAGTTCTTGGCTCGTTATAAAGAAGACATGGAATTGAAACGGAAGTGCTCAAATTTAGCGCTGGGAAAATGATGTAGAAAGCTCCTAAGTATGGAAAGGAAACGCCTAAGGAAAATAGAAGAATAATTAATATAATGGTACGCCGTAATTTTTTGAAGATAAACTAACCGATGAAGGACGCTGATAATGTCTGCAACTAAACCCAAATCTTCTACGAAACAAGCCCGATTGGCTTCTTCCTGGAGAATTTCGGTGAGCAGATAAGATAAGCCTAGTGGTTCATTCGTTTTTGGAAGTAAGAAATTGTAAAAGGTAATATCTTGATCTGTATTTATGGAAGGTTCAGATATCAATTACAAATTAGTTTACAAACCTTACGTAAAAAAGAAAATATCTTAAATCGATAAAAATGCTTCAAACTGAAAAATTTTCAACATTAAGATCTGGATTAAGGAGTTAAGAACATTAAGATATCACTCGGAAATGTAAACTTTAAAACGCTATTAGGTGATTGTGATTGTGATTTAAAAAAAAATAACGGGATTACTGTTTTTTAAAAAGATAAGTCGTTACCAACTTTTAATACGGTAAAGTTTTTACAACTTTTATAATTGATAAAATTAGAGTTGAAATAGGAACTTAAGACTAACAAATGTAGCCTATATTTCCGGCTTATCTTAATCAAGGAATTTCTACACGATCATTTCATTAATTGCTACCTTAAACTCTATGATATTTTCCTCAAGTTTGGAATATGATAATTCATTGATAAACGTTTGATTGATTTTTTATCAATAGATTAACTTAAAATATTGCCTAGTCACCAAGTTTTTACGCTTGATTCCGAAGTTTTGTTTTTGATCATTTCTTTGTCTCGCGTCTATTAGTCTATCATCTATCCGTCTATTATCGTTCGTCTTTTTTAGATTTTGCACACAAAAAAACCTCATACAAATAAATGTATGAGGCTTGTTCTCCGCCGAGGCGGTTTAAAAAAACTGGCGGCGACCTACTCTCCCGCGTTAGCAGTACCATCGGCGCTAGAGGGCTTAACTTCTGTGTTCGGAATGGGAACAGGTGAGCCCCTCTGCTAAAACCACCCTAAAGGTTGTTTTGTACAAAAGGATGTACAGTATATGTATATTAAATAGATTAGAGATTTATAGATTGGAGACACGAGACACATCGTCTCTTATCTCTTGTCTTTAAATCTTCTGTCTGATTTAAAAAATCGATAAAAATTATCACAAAGAGCAAACCTTGTTGCACTGTCGAGTACCTTAATTAGGCAATAAATCTACGGGTAATTAGTACTACTCGGCTATGACATTACTGCCTTTACACCTATAGCCTATCAACGTTGTCATCTCCAACGACCCTTAAAAGATGTCTCATCTTGAGGCAGGTTTCGCACTTATATGCTTTCAGTGCTTATCCTTTCCAAACGTAGCTACTCAGCGGTGCTCCTGGCGGAACAACTGATACACCAGAGGTTTGTTCAAATCGGTCCTCTCGTACTAGATTCAAGCCCTCTCAAACATCTAACGCCCGCAATAGATAGAGACCGAACTGTCTCACGACGTTCTGAACCCAGCTCGCGTGCCACTTTAATGGGCGAACAGCCCAACCCTTGGGACCTTCTCCAGCCCCAGGATGTGACGAGCCGACATCGAGGTGCCGAACCTCCCCGTCGATATGAGCTCTTGGGGGAGACTAGCCTGTTATCCCCGGAGTACCTTTTATCCTATGAGCGATGGCCCTTCCATACGGAACCACCGGATCACTATGTCCTGCTTTCGCACCTGATCGACTTGTAGGTCTCACAGTCAAGCACCCTTATGCCATTACACTCTACGCACGGTTACCAAGCGTGCTGAGGGTACCTTTGAAAGCCTCCGTTACTCTTTTGGAGGCGACCACCCCAGTCAAACTACCCACCACGCACTGTCCTTCCGTTAGGAAGTTAGGCTCCAAATAAACAAAGGGTGGTATTTCAACGTTGACTCCACTGACACTAGCGTGCCCGCTTCAAAGTCTCCCACCTATCCTACACATTGTTTATTCAAAGTCAATACGAAGTTATAGTAAAGGTTCACAGGGTCTTTTCGTCCCATTGCGGGTACTCGGCATCTTCACCGAGACTACAATTTCACAGAGCTCATGGTTGAGACAGTGCCCAGATCGTTACACCATTCGTGCAGGTCGGAACTTACCCGACAAGGAATTTCGCTACCTTAGGACCGTTATAGTTACGGCCGCCGTTTACTGGGGCTTCAGTTAATTGCTTCGGTTACCCTAACAACCTTCCTTAACCTTCCAGCACCGGGCAGGTGTCAGACCCTATACAGCATCTTTCGATTTAGCAGAGTCCTGTGTTTTGATAAACAGTCGCCTGGGCCTCTTTACTGAGGCCAGCATTGC
Organism: Kaistella flava (ex Peng et al. 2021); assembly: GCF_015191005.1. Taxonomy (NCBI): domain Bacteria; kingdom Pseudomonadati; phylum Bacteroidota; class Flavobacteriia; order Flavobacteriales; family Weeksellaceae; genus Kaistella; species Kaistella flava (ex Peng et al. 2021). Next base: position 2,480,387 of record NZ_CP040442.1, read on the forward strand.
TGCTGGCGTCCCTTCTTCCGAAGTTACGAGACTATTTTGCCTAGTTCCTTAACCATGATTCACTCTAGCACCTTAGGATTCTCTCCTCGACTACCTGTGTCGGTTTTGGTACGAGTTGCTTCACTTCGGCTTTTCTTGGAAGCACTTTCCCTACAACAACTTCGCCCGAAGGCTAGGTCTTGACTATTCCGTCAGTCTCCAGTAAGTACGGCACTCCGTCCCCTTTTTAGTGTGAGCAAGTATGGGAATATTAACCCATTATCCATCCACTTCCCCTTTCGGGTTCGCGTTAGGTCCCGACTAACCCTCAGCTGATTAGCATGGCTGAGGAAACCTTAGTCTTTCGGTGAGGGGGTTTCTCGCCCCCTTTATCGTTACTTATGCCTACATTTTCTTTTCTGTACGCTCCACAAGGCCTCACGACCCTGCTTCTGTGCAAACAGAATGCTCCCCTACCAGATATAATTCAAAATTATAAATCCATAGCTTCGGTACTATACTTATGCCCGATTATTATCCATGCCGAACCGCTCGACTAGTGAGCTGTTACGCACTCTTTAAATGAATGGCTGCTTCCAAGCCAACATCCTAGCTGTCAATGCAGTTCAACCGCGTTATTTCAACTTAGTATAGATTTGGGGACCTTAGCTGTTGGTCCGGGTTCTTTCCTCTCGGACATGGACCTTAGCACCCATGCCCTCACTGCTGCGAAACATTTATTAGCATTCGAGTTTGTCAGGAATTGGTAGGATTTGACTCCCCCGCATCCAATCAGTAGCTCTACCTCTAATAAACTTGTCGCAACGCTGCACCTAAATGCATTTCGGGGAGTACGAGCTATCTCCCAGTTTGATTGGCCTTTCACCCCTACCCACAAGTCATCCGAAGACTTTTCAACGTCAACCGGTTCGGTCCTCCACTTTGTGTTACCAAAGCTTCAACCTGCCCATGGGTAGATCACAAGGTTTCGCGTCTAATACTACTAACTAAGCGCCCTATTCAGACTCGCTTTCGCTCCGCCTCCGTACCTGAAGTACTTAAGCTCGCTAGTAAAATTAACTCGTAGGCTCATTATGCAAAAGGCACGCCGTCACCCAACTTGTGGGCTCCGACCGCTTGTAGGCGTACGGTTTCAGGTTCTCTTTCACCCTTCTATTCGAAGTGCTTTTCACCTTTCCTTCACAGTACTTGTTCACTATCGGTCTTTCAGGAGTATTTAGCCTTGGAGGATGGTCCCCCCATATTCAGACAGGATTTCACGTGTCCCGCCCTACTCATTTATCATCTATGTATGCTTTTCAAATACCGGGCTATCACCGTCTATGGCTGTTCTTTCCAGAACATTCTTCTAAACATATAAAGACTTTTGGGCTAATCCGCGTTCGCTCGCCACTACTTACGGAATCTCTTCGATTTCTTTTCCTCCGGGTACTTAGATGTTTCAGTTCTCCGGGTTTGCTCTCCATATAAATACAGAGTGACTGGTCTTCAACCAGCCGGGTTGCCCCATTCGGACATCTGCGGATCAATTCGTGTGTGCCGATCCCCGCAGCTTTTCGCAGCTTACCACGTCCTTCTTCGCCTCTGAAAGCCTAGGCATCCGCCATACGCCCTTAACGATTTCTTTCCTAATAATATATTAGTTCAGTTTGTTTGTCTAACACCGAAGTGTTAAACTAGTTTTATTTAAACTCGGCACTCGAAAGTGCTCGGTTTTCTCTTTGTGATGTTTTTATCGTTAATGTCAATGATCTTAAATCTTCTTGTCGAACTGATGAACAGAAATTGTTTTTGGCTCTTTCCGTAACTTTTAAATCAGTCTCTCAAAACTGTGAATATATAGGTCTCGATCCTATTAAACTTCCTGGTTATCCAGTCCGTTCTGCCTCCTCTGGCATCATTCTTAAATCTCTAAATGTAAATATCTTCTGTGCTTGCTTCTTTTAAGAAGCTTGTCGCTACATTGCTGTAACTTGTTCTCGTTATATCACTATAACTTGTGGAGAATAAGGGAGTCGAACCCTTGACCTCCTGCGTGCAAGGCAGGCGCTCTAGCCAACTGAGCTAATTCCCCGCTAGTAGTAGACGTAGAGATTTTTAGATTGGAGACATGAGACGTAATTAATGGTCTCTTATCTCTTATCTTTTTGTATCCTGTCTAGTTTATTAGTAGTCTCGGGCAGGCTCGAACTGCCGACCTCTACATTATCAGTGTAGCGCTCTAACCAGCTGAGCTACGAGACTCTCAATGAGTAATGGGTAATGAGTAACTAGTAATATTATTACTGAATTCCTCCCTCATACTCTATCTCCTTCCCTGATTACTAATCCTAGTGGGTATGTTTTTATAAATATCAACCAAATAAAGAAAAACGAAAAGCTAACTTTGAGCAAGTGCTCTGATACTTGCGTATCGTGTTGTTTGTTTATACTCTCCTAACGAAGAGTCTCAAAAATGAGATGTTCCAGCCGCACCTTCCGGTACGGCTACCTTGTTACGACTTAGCCCTAGTTACTTGTTTTACCCTAGGCAGCTCCTGTTACGGTCACCGACTTCAGGTACCCCAAACTTCCATGGCTTGACGGGCGGTGTGTACAAGGCCCGGGAACGTATTCACCGCGCCATGGCTGATGCGCGATTACTAGCGATTCCAGCTTCATAGAGTCGAGTTGCAGACTCCAATCCGAACTGAGACCGGCTTTCGAGATTTGCATCACATCGCTGTGTAGCTGCCCTCTGTACCGGCCATTGTATTACGTGTGTGGCCCAAGACGTAAGGGCCGTGATGATTTGACGTCATCCCCACCTTCCTCTCTACTTGCGTAGGCAGTCTCACTAGAGTCCTCAACTGAATGGTAGCAACTAGTGACAGGGGTTGCGCTCGTTGCAGGACTTAACCTAACACCTCACGGCACGAGCTGACGACAACCATGCAGCACCTTGAAAAAATGTCTTGCGAAAGGTCTATTTCTAAACCGGTCATTTCCCATTTAAGTCTTGGTAAGGTTCCTCGCGTATCATCGAATTAAACCACATAATCCACCGCTTGTGCGGGCCCCCGTCAATTCCTTTGAGTTTCATTCTTGCGAACGTACTCCCCAGGTGGCTAACTTATCACTTTCGCTTGGTCTCTGAGACTTGCGCCCCAAAAACGAGTTAGCATCGTTTACGGCGTGGACTACCAGGGTATCTAATCCTGTTCGCTCCCCACGCTTTCGTCCCTCAGCGTCAGTTAAATTATGGTAACCTGCCTTCGCAATTGGTGTTCTAAGTAATATCTATGCATTTCACCGCTACACTACTTATTCCAGCTACCTCTAATTTACTCAAGACCGACAGTATCAACGGCAGTTTCATAGTTAAGCTATGAGATTTCACCACTGACTTATCGGTCCGCCTGCGGACCCTTTAAACCCAATAAATCCGGATAACGCTTGCACCCTCCGTATTACCGCGGCTGCTGGCACGGAGTTAGCCGGTGCTTATTCGTATAGTACCTTCAGCTAGATACACGTATCTAGGTTTATCCCTATACAAAAGAAGTTTACAATCCATAGGACCGTCATCCTTCACGCGGGATGGCTGGATCAGGCTTTCACCCATTGTCCAATATTCCTCACTGCTGCCTCCCGTAGGAGTCTGGTCCGTGTCTCAGTACCAGTGTGGGGGATCTCCCTCTCAGGACCCCTAAAGATCATGGACTTGGTGAGCCGTTACCTCACCAACTATCTAATCTTGCGCGTGCCCATCTTTATCCACCGGAGTTTTCAATATAATCAGATGCCTGATCATATATTATGGAGTATTAATCTTCCTTTCGAAAGGCTATTCCCCTGATAAAGGTAGGTTGCACACGTGTTACGCACCCGTACGCCGCTCTCTCTATTCCGAAGAATAAATACCGCTCGGCTTGCATGTGTTAGGCCTCCCGCTAGCGTTCATCCTGAGCCAGGATCAAACTCTCCATTGTATGTTTGTCTGACTCACTCAAAGTTATAATCGCTTTTAGTTTTTCCTTACTTTTTTGGTTGTTATTTGTATGTCAATGATCTATTGTTCTTTTCGCGTATATTCAGGAACTCTTTCTGTCGTTGGTCCCGAATTGCGAGTGCAAAAGTATAAACTTATTTCTAATTGACCAAATGTTTTTCTTAGAATTTTAAAAGTATTTTAAGTCACCTTTAATCTGCTTTTCTTATCATTCAATCTCCTCCTACTTCGCTCCCCAGCTCTCTCGATTTGGGATTGCAAAGATAAGAAGTTTTTCTTAATTTGCAAGCTTTTATTTTAATAAATATAAAAGAAAGTTAATCCCTCTATTCTTACTTATATATTAACTCAACTGTTCTACTTCGCTACTCCTTTTTTAGAGTGGTGCAAATGTAATCCCACTCAATCGATCTCACAACTCTTTTGTGAGGTTTTACTAATATTGAAGAATATATTGTTATAACAACATAATTTACAGACTACTACAACCTTCTAAAGTTATCCACTTTATATTTAAAGATCCCTTTTGCGATAGGGATAGTAGTGGAAATCCCACAGCAAGCGCAGGATTTAGCCAAGGCACGAGGAATTGAAACGGATAGCCCGGTCACCAAGCAAGGGAAAATTATGCAGCACTTTTGTAAGCCAGGCGGGGGAATCGCCCAAGAAAATAAAAGAATCTACCCAAGAATCATCTACAATAAGTGTGCAGGAAAACAATTCTTTAAATCATATATAAGGACAGACTTTTTTAAAATCAAAAAAATCCCACTCTTTCGAATGGGATCTTATATTGATGAATGAAATATTATTTATTTAATTGTTTGTCCAGATTAACTGCATCTTGGTAATTAGGATTTAACTGTACCGATTTGCTTACGTAATCTTTGGCTTTCGCTGGATTACTGTCCTTATCTAAATAAGCGACTGCGAAATACGCGTAAGAAAGAATCTCTTTGCTACTTTGAACTTCTTCGGGTTTAACAGTTGCTATAAATTTCTCGTAAGCGATTTTTGCTAATTCATTATGACCAGCTTGCTGCTGAGAATAACCTAAACTGTAATAAGCAGGTGCCCAATCTGGTAACAATCCGCTCATTTTTTGCCATGACATAATTGCGCCATTCCAGTTTTTAACTTCCTGGTAAGCGTTTGCCAACTTAAACAAAGCGTCAGTATCCTGTGGATTTTTCGCAACTACTTTTTTAAGCGCTTCGATTTCCGGACTTGTTGCACCAGCATCAACTGAAGCTTGATTCACACCGCCGCCGCCTTTGATTTTAATTAGCTCATCATCCCACTTCATGGTTTCATCTTTCGCTGCTTTTGCGATTGCAATTTTTTTCTGAGATTCTGTAAGTAAAGCTGCCTTTTTAACAGGATCTGTTTCTGTCTTCGCTAATCCTGCATCGATAAGTCCTTGTAAACCTTCATCAGATGCAAGAACTCTAGATTTTTCTGCTTTTGCTAAGAAAGAATCCATACTTCTTTTTGCTCCGGCATAATCTCCGTCTGCATACTGCAAGTAAGCTCTTAATTTATATTTAATAGGATCCTCTACTTTATCGAATACTTTATCTAAATACATTTTGGAGTTTCCGTAATCTTCATTCGTAAAGAAAAGTTTAGAAATCTCTAATTGGGTATCTGGATCTTCATCTGCATATTTTGCATAATTAATCAAATCTTGTGTTGCTAAAGCATTTTCTTGATATCTGATATCGTAAGCTGCTTTTGCTTTATAAGCAGGCGCATATGTTGGATCAGCTAAAATTGCTTTATCAATATTCTCTTTTGCAGGTTTCCATTGTTGAGCTTGCATCCAAAGTGTTCCGATTCTTGTAAATACAGACGCTTTGTTTTTCGCACTTGGTAATGCTTTCTCATAAGCAGTCATTGCAGAACCTGCCACTTGTGGACTATTTGTTAATTTCAAACGGTAGGCATCACCGAGCGCATAATAATATTGAGCAGGTGTTCCGCCTTTAGCAGATTTTTCAATCGCTTTATTTAAATAATCAATCGCAGTATCAGCAACTGAGGCACCACCAAATAATGTGAGTGCTTCTGCCGCTCTATATAGAACTTCTGCATCTTTTTCTTTAGAGTCTTTAACAATATTCTGAATTTCTCCAATCGCTGCTTTATCTCCTTTTCCTAATTTAATAGAAGCTAATCCAATTTTATTAAGATTACTTTTTTTATCTATTGCTAAACCTTTATCAAAATCTTCTTTAGCTTTCTCAAAATTAGGTTCAAACTGAGTTAAATAGGAATTACCTAAATAAAAATAATTTTCTGCGGTCGCCGATTTTGCAACCATTTCTGTAAACACTTGTCTTGCCTGAGCATATTTATGACTGTCGGCACTATTAATTCCTTCTTGCAAAGTTTGACCAAAAGCAAAATTCGACAAAAAACCTACTGAAACCCCGAAGGCTATCTTCTTCGTTAAATTCATTATATCTTTCATTTTAAATTGTTTAATATATTATAATAACTATCAATCTATAACACCCAATTTTTATACCAAAACTGAAGGTGATTATAGTGAGCGGTAATTTTCAGAAAAAATTAACGCATCTGAACTTCTCTTTTAAAAATGTGGTAAGGCTGTAAACCCTCTTTTGAAACTACAATCTGCCCAAGTTGCGTACATGAAAATCGGATAAAGCCATTTCCTAAACCAAAATATTTTTCATTGGTAAGAAAATATAATATACGCGTGAAAGGATAAGACATATTGACCAGGTTTTCTACCCGTGGTTCATAAGCTTTATTATCCTGGACTACTTTTAAAACCTTTACAGAGTTTTTTAATTTTTCAGATTCCGGATCGTAAGGTCTGCTAATCGTATTTAAACCGATTGCACCTACCTTTCCTGGAAATTTATTCAATTGTTCTACTATATTTTTATTTCCGTTAATAATAGAAAACTTTAATTTATCTGGAGTAGTGTCTAATTTCTGTGCTACGAAATTAAGGTTACTCGAATTCGTTCCATCAAAAATAATATTTTTTTTATCATTGTTCAACTCTTGCCTGATTTCTTCCATCGTAATGGTTTCTCGAGGTGAGTCTTTTGGAACAACAAAAACTACGGCGTCTGCAGCAAATTTCGCCGGAAGCCAATCTAAGTCAGTTTCTTTTTTATAAGCTTTCTTTTCATTTTCGCTTAATTCCCGTGACATTACAATCACCCTTACTTTACCTTCTAACAAATCTAAAAAAGCAAAATCTTCTTTTTTAATTTTTAAATTTATTTTGGTGTTTGGATATAGAGCCATGTACCGGCTGGTCAATGCTTCTGAAACACTGGCAAAAGATTCATCTACTTCCATAGTAATCTCACCCTGTTGCGGACTATCTACAACAACACCAGGTTTTTTTTTGCACGATATCAACAGTACAAAAACGCATATCATCAATACTAAACTATTCTTCATTTCGCTGTTCTCTGATTCTGTAGATTGCGCGAATGATTCTGAAACCACCATATAGAATAAACAAGCCTCCTAATGGATAAGCAACATTTGGTTCTAAAAAGATGACGAAGAATTTATATACAATTACCACTATTCCTAAAAGAACATAGAAAAATCCGGCAACTACGGAAAGCCAATTAAATATCATATCTACAAAAATACAAAATAAATAAAAAAGAGAAGCTTACACTTCTCTTTTCTATTCGTATAATTAAAATTCTTATTCGAACTGCATTGTTAGAGGTAATCTGTAACGATATCTTACCGATTGACCATTAATTTTTGCAGGAGACCATTTATTTTTAACGGATTTCACAGTTCTGATTGCTTCAGCATTAAACGTTTTGTTCGATCCTTCAGCTTTCACATCTGTTATTGAACCATCACGCTCAACTACGAAAGTAATAGTAGTTTTCACTACTCCTTCGTCACCATCCATTGCACCAGTATCAAAGTTATTTTGAACACTAGATCTAAATTTATTGATCCCTCCAGGGAATTCTGCCAACTGCTCTACTTCTGTATAAACCTGAGTTTCTGAAACCTGTGGTTTAACTTCTACCGTTTGCACTTTACCAGTTGATGGTGGTGGCGGCGGTGGTGTATAGGTTGGAGTTTTCACCCCTTCCTGATTTGCCAAACCTGTAGTTGTTTCCAACTGCTTGGTAATTGGCGGCGGTGGAGTTTCTACCTTCGGAGCTTTTACGGGCTCCGGCACTACGTTCTGAATAACCTCTTGTTTTGGTTCTTCTTTTGGTGGCGGCGGTGGTGGAGGTGGTTCATCTTTTGGTTGCTCAATAATCTGATCTTGTTCTGGAAGAATGTCAATCAAATTAGCATTTACCTCTGTTGTCTCTTTAGCATTCATTTGCTTAATTTTCATTATTACAAATGGAGTAATTGCCGCAACACAGAATAAAACCGTCCCAAGGATGAAAGCTCTGGTTAGCATTGATCTATAAGTCGTTCTCAGATCATAGGCACCATACGCTTTATTTCTATTTTCAAATACAATCTCATCCAAAGATGGAGTCGAGTTGTAAGTGTTTTCATCTGCCATTATTCTTTCTTTTAAATATTAAAAGTATTATTCTATTTGGTAGGTTGTGGAGTTTTTGGCGCCTCACCTACTTTTTGATCATAAACAGCTTGTTCCGCCTTCTTGATATCGGTAATACCGTATATCTCGTTTTTGGTAATTGCCATTTCATCTAGAATATCTACGAAATTTTTATATACTGCGTCGTCCGTTGGTTTAATGATCACCGTAAATTTACTTTGATCTTTTGCTCTGGCTTTTGCTTGCTCGATTACTTTTGTAATCCCATTTCTATCGAAAGTAGTTTCCTGAAGTGTAGCTGGGGTAAGTTCACTAGGAGATAACTGGTGATAAAAAATTCTATTGTCTTTCCCTATAATTAATGAAATAGAGTTAGTTAAATCAATTTCTGTATCTGGCTGTTTTTGGTCTTTTTTCGGTTTTGCCGGAAGACCTAAATCCATCACATTCGGTTTGTTGAAAGTAGTCACTAACATAAAGAATGTAATCAAAAGGAACGCCAAATCCACCATTGGGGTCAAATCTACATGGGGTACCGATTTCTTAGATCGAACCTTTCCGCCTTTCCCGCTGCCGTCTTTTACTTGTACTTCTGCCATTTTTATATTATTGTGCCGTTTCTTGACTTGTTATTAACCAGAACTTCAAGAAATCAATATCTCTTAATCCTTCAAATAAAGATTTAACTTTAGGATATTTAGTTCCTACATCACCCTTGATTGCCAATTTGTAATCAGGGTTTATTGCTAAACTTTGTTGTACCCAATCTATTAACTGCTTATTTGTACTGTCCATTGGAATTCCCGTTTTGCTTTTAAAAGCTTTTCGGTCTTCATCTGAAAGATCCAAGAATCCTTTTAATTGATTCATCGGAACTCCGACTGTCTGAACATTAGCAAAAGCTGCCTTTTCTTTATCAGTAAATGTCATACCATACTTCTGTCCCATGTTATTTAACAGAGCGATTCTTTCGGTTCCGTTATCAACTGGTGTAAAATAGAATCTCCCGTCTGTTGTACTTAGAATAGTCATAAGACTACCTTCGGGAAGAAGCTTTTCAGATATAGAAGATGGCGTAGTTATCGTCTCGATATCAGGTTTTGCAAACTGAGCCGTGAGGATAAAGAACGTAAGGAGTAGAAACGATACATCGGTCATCGCCGTCATATCTACCCTTATATTATGTCTTTTTGGTTTGACTCTCGCCATTGTAAATTATTTTTTATTAAACTTCTGTTTTTTGAGATCTATTTAAAATTTACAGATCTCCAATCGTTCAGGAATTCTTAGTGAAATTCTGCAAAAGATTGTTGGATTGACATTGCGATTTCGTCAATTTTGAACGTTAATCCGTCAATTTTAGAAGTAAAATAGTTGTAGAAAATAATTGCAACTGCAGAAGTACCAATACCTAAAGCTGTATTAATCAATGCTTCAGAAATACCGATTGACAGTGCAGCTGAATCTGGAGTACCACCTCCTGAACCTAGTGCGTGGAACGCTTTAATCATCCCGATTACCGTTCCTAGTAGTGCAACTAAGGTAGCAACAGTACCTAATGTCGAAAGAATCATCATGTTTTTCTCCAACATTGGCATTTCAAGAGTTGTAGCCTCTTCAATTGATTTATTAAGCGCAACCATTTTTTGCTCTTTATTCATTGTAGTGTCATGAGATAATGCTTTGTAAGTAGTTAAACCTTCTTTCACAACATTTCCAACAGAACCTTGTTGTCTGTCACACTCTTCTAAAGCTTCATCAACTTTGTTTTGAGTAAGCAATCTTCTTACAGATAATACGAAGTTGTCAACGTTACCAGCACCTGCAGCTTTCTTAAGAACTAAAGCACGCTCGATTGAGAAAACGATTACGATAATCATAAATGAAATAAGAATTGGAACGATTGGTCCACCCATGTAGATAATTCCCATAAACCCTTCTGGAGAGATCTCCTTAATGTCTACATCAGAAAACGCAACAGAAGCACCTGTAAGTCTTGGATCAGCCTTGAAGTTCCCTGGGCTCCCCAAAACAAAATAATAAATTAAATACCCTATTACGATAAGAATAGGCAGTATTAAGGCAGGATTTAAACCTCCTAATTTTTTAGCAACTACTTGCTCCTCGTTGTTTGAAACATTCATTTCCATACTAAACTAAATTATAATTGTTATTTTAAATTTTCGAGTTGTAAAATAAAGTTAAAATATTTAATAATGCAAGTAATTACAAGTCATAAAATTCAATTTTATGTAATCTTAAGATACGTTAACATTGAATTATTAATAATTATAGAATCAAAAAATGATTATAATTTTCAATTTCAAAAATACCTTTCAAAAATCACAAAAATTACGTCCTGTTTTTTATGATTGCACTATAAATATTTTTTACAGTATTTATTTTCAGAGAACAATATTAATTATTTTTTTCGGGACTATGATCACCTTTTTAGGATAATTTCCCTGCAATTGTTCCTTTGTCCGGTTATCAGCTAATGCGATTTCCTGAATTTCTGGTACAGATAAGCTGGCAGACAGACTTAATTTAAACCTCATCTTACCATTAAAACTTACTGGGTAATCAAATTCATCTTCCACCAAGTACTTTTCTTCAAACTGAGGGAAAGGTGCAAACTCGATTGAATCAGCATGACCCAGCTTGTTCCACAGTTCTTCTGCGATATGTGGCGCGTAAGGTGAAACAATAATTGCTAAAGGTTCTAAAATCGCTCTTTTATTGGTCTTCAGTTTTTGCAATTCATTCACTGCAATCATAAACTGAGATACCGAGGTGTTAAAGGAGAAATTGTCGATGTCGAACACCACCTTTTTAATTAAGGTATGTAGGATTTTATATTCCTGCTTGGTTGGTTCTTCCTCAGAAACTTCAAAATCATCTCCATTAAAATAAAGGTTATAGAATTTCTTCAAGAATCCGTAAACGCCGCTTAAACCTTGTGTATTCCATGGTTTTGACTGTTCTAAAGGTCCTAAGAACATCTCATACAAACGCAAACAGTCAGCGCCAAACTCGTCACAAATATCATCTGGATTAACCACATTGTATTTTGATTTGGACATTTTTTCAACTTCGCGTTCGCAGATGTATTTTCCGTCTTCTAATATAAATTCAGCATCGGCAAATTCTGAACGCCAGTTTCTAAATTTTTCGATATCAAGTTCATCTGTCCCTCCTTTTAGTAATGAAACATCAACGTGAATTTTGCTTATATCCAAATTTGTCTTTTCTTTTAATATTTCGAAACTATCATCTATGTTATATTGTTGCTTCAGATTATTCAAAAATTCTTCCATTTGGTTTTTTAATAAAATCTCCAAATTTTCAAATTTATCTTTTGCGATATTACTTGACAGATAGAAAAATTTATTATTAAATTCCGAGTAATCGCTTACAGTTTTTCCACTGTCAGATACCTTGCTTTCTGCTTTTACAATAGACCTTAAACTTACCCTATACGCAAAAGCACTCATCCCCAAAATCATTCCCTGATTGATCAATTTCTTGAAAGGTTCTTCATGGTTAATGTAACCTCGGTCTTTCATGAACATATTCCAGAAACGGGAATACAGTAAATGTCCGGTTGCGTGTTCGCTTCCACCAATATATAAATCAACTTGCCCCCAATAATCTGAAAGGTCTTTATCCGCAAATACTTCCTGGTTATTAGGATCCATATATCTTAAGAAGTACCAAGAACTTCCCGCCCAACCTGGCATCGTCGATAATTCTAAAGGAAATACAGTTTCATTATTAATTAAATCAGTAGAAACAATTTTCTGACTGGCTTCATCCCAACCGAACGTTTTAGCGTTTCCTAAAGGTGGATCGCCATCTTCAGTTGGAAGATATTTTTCAACTTCTGGAAGTTCCAAAGGCAAAGCGGAAATTGGCAAAGTGTACGGCATTCCTTCTTTATAATAAACAGGAACCGGTTCTCCCCAATATCTTTGACGGGAGAAAACAGCATCTCGCTGTCTGTAATTAGTGGTTCCGTGACCGATATTTTTCTTTTCTATTTCAGAAATAATTAATGATTTGGCGTCGTCATATTTTAATCCATTTAAAAATTCTGAATTCACACATACGGACTCTTTCGAATCAAAAGACTCTTCCTGAATATCATTATCGTTTTCAATTACGTTTACAATTGTCAAATCGAATTTCTTCGCAAAACGGTGATCACGTTCGTCATGTGCAGGAACCGCCATTACAGCGCCCGTTCCATAACCCATCAACACATAATCTGAAATATAGATTGGCATTTCTTCCTCAGTAAAAGGATTCAAAGCATAAGATCCGGTGAAAGCACCACTCACGTTTTTCACGTCAGACATACGATCACGCTCTGTTTTCTTTGAAGTTTGTTCAATATAATTTTCAACTTCTTCTTTTTGACCTTCGATCGTTAAGCTTTTAACTAAAGGATTTTCCGGTGCCAAAACCATAAAGGTCGCCCCAAAAATAGTATCGGGACGCGTGGTGAAAACAGAAATTTTTTCTACAGAATCTTCAACATCGAAAGTTACCAGCGCTCCCTGAGATTTTCCGATCCAGTATTCTTGCGCATCTTTCAATGGTTGAGGCCAATCCAAAGAATTTAAACCTTGCAATAATCTTTCAGAATATGCAGTAATTCTCATGCTCCACTGCATCATTTTCTTTTGGAAAACAGGGAAACCACCTCTTTCAGATTTACCATCTTTTACTTCATCATTCGCCAAAACAGTTCCTAAACCCGGACACCAATTTACAGTCGTTTCTGCACGATAAGCTAAACGGTAGTTTAACAAAATATCTTGTTGATCTAACTCAGAAGCACTTTTCCATTCTTCTGCGGTGAAATTTAAGGCGTCATTTTGAACTGCCGATAAATTTTGAGTTCCGTGATCTTCAAAATGACGAACCAATTCTTTAATATCTTCCGCTTTATCAGTTTCTTTATTATACCACGAATCGAAAAGTTGAATAAAAATCCATTGCGTCCATTTATAATAAGAAGCATCTGAAGTTCTCACTTCCCTACTCCAGTCAAATGAAAAACCGATTTTACGCATCTGCTGCTCGTATCTCGTAATATTTTCTTCCGTTGTTACGGCAGGATGTTGACCAGTTTGAATGGCATATTGTTCCGCCGGAAGACCAAAGGAATCATAACCAATCGGATGCAAAACATTAAATCCCTGATGTCTTTTATACCTCGCATAAATATCTGAAGCGATATAACCCAGTGGATGACCAACGTGTAAACCCGCTCCAGAAGGATAAGGAAACATATCTAAAACATAAAATTTTGGTTTATCGGTTGCGTTATCAGTTTTGTAGGTTTGATTTTCTTGCCAGAATTTCTGCCACTTTTTGTCGATGGATTGATGGTCGTAAAACATTAATTTGAAATTTTATTTTTTAATATAAAAAACTTTGTCAATCCCGAAATTTCGGGATTAAACTTCAACAAAGTGATTAAAGCACAAATTTAAGGTTTTGAAATGAATTTTTGAATGAAACAAATAATCGTAAATTTGTAATACTAAAGTTTAAAAACACAATGCCCGAAGTTTCGATTATCACGCCTTGCTATAATTCCTCGAAGTTTTTAGAGAAGACTATTCAATCCGTTTTAAATCAAAAACTTACGGATTGGGAATGGCTGATCACTGACGATTGCTCGTCGGACGATTCTATTGAAATTATTAAGAACATCAATGATCCTCGAATTATCCTGACCATCGCAAAAAAAAATGGTGGCGCCGGACATGCCCGAAATTTATCTTTAGAAAAAGCTACAGGGAAATTCATTACATTCTTAGATGCCGATGATTATTGGGAACCGGACTTTTTAGAGGAAATGGTTTCATTTATGAAAAAGGAGAAAGCAGAACTCGTCTATTCTAACTACGCAAGATGTGATGAAAACTTAAATCCTAAGATTGCAGATTTTGAAGCGGACAAAGAAGTAACTTTTGATAACTTGTTGAAAACTTGCCGTTTATCTTTATTAAGTTCAATGTACGATTCTGAAAGAGTTGGTAAAGAATTTTTTCCAGCCGGAAGCAAACGCGAAGATCACGTGATGTGGCTGAATTTATTAAAGAAAATCCCCGTCGGAAAACCACTTCCGAAAACGATGGCAAAATACAGAATGCACGCAAGCAGTATTTCCCGAAAAAAGACGAACATTATGAAAGACCAATATTTGGTTTATAAAGATCACATGAATTTCTCTACCTTAAAATCTTGGTATTATACTGCGAATTGGGCATTGAACGGATTTATGAAATATTCAAAAATATTTAATTAATGGAATATTCGAAGGAATTTAAAGAGGCAATATCAAATTTTACTTCTGGTGAAAAAGATAAACTGATTATTCGTTTGCTTAAAAAAGACCGGATTTTATCACATCGACTTTATTTCGAGTTGATCGATCCCGAAACGGCAGATGATAAACGAAATCAAATGCAAGCTTTAGTTAAAGAAGAAGTTTCAATTGCAGCAAAAAAATTCGGACGAACTAAATATTTCTTACCAGCGATTCGAAAAATTAGCGCAAAAATCACAGAACACGTTAAAATTACGACGGACAAATTGGGAGAAGTTTCCTTAACAATGCTATTGGTGAGCGAAACATTAGAACACGCACCGAAAACTGGCGATCATTATAAACTATATATCTATCTTCTTAATAAGATCTTCCGTTCTTTAGTTTTAACTAAAAAATTAGATCCTGATTATTATTTAGATCTAAGAGAAAGTTTTGAAGAAGTTCATCAACAAATTGTAAAGAATAAAAGCTTAGAAGATTTGACCCTTCATAATGGATTATTCCTAAGTTGGATTGATCCTGAAAATATTCCTGATAATATTGATTTACTCCTGAAAGGAATTAAGGCAGAAGGTTTATTGAAGTAAAACGAAGCTGAGAACTACATCTGTTTTTTGAATTGATTTTTATAAATTAAACCATCTTTCATTACAAATTTTTACTATTCAAAAACGTAATTCCATCCAATGGATTTTCCGGCAGTGCAGTAACATCGGCAAAATTTTTAGTTTTATTAAAATAGAAAAGGTTTAAATAAGGCCTAATCTTATTAATTTTTACAAATCTTTTGAAAGACAAAATCAGAAGCATTCGGTTGAGAATCAATAAAATTCTTCGCATTATCACCCATTTTAAGACGATAATTTTCATCTTTTAACAAACTTAAAATATAAGGCGCTGCGAAAAATTCATCTTCAAAAGATTTTCCTCCATTTTTGGCAACGAGTTCATCAGCTTCCGGATTCTTGGTATATTGATCTCCGAAGAAAACAGGAATTCCGAATGTTGCTGCTTCCAGAATGTTATGAAGTCCTTTCGAATGAAAACCTCCGCCTACAATCGCTAAATCTCCGTATGAATACAATTTAGAAAGCAAGCCAATACAATCAATAATCAGCACTTTTACATTTAAGAATCGCAAGGATTGTTTGTCCGTAATCTGAGAATAAAGAATCGCTGTTGGAAATAATGTTTTCAAATGAGCCACTCTTTTTAAATCGTGTGGCGCAATAATTATCTTCACCTCTTTATTTTTTGCGAGGATAATTTCTGCCAACCGTTCTTCAGCTTCCCAGGAACTTCCAAAAACAATCGTCGTGTGATCCAGTTTAAATTCATCAATAAACTCCACCGTATTATCTCGGTCGCGCAGTTTTTTCACACGGTCAAATCGAGTATCACCAGCTGTTACAGAATTTTTCAATCCTATTCCTTTCGCCAAGGCCGTAGAATGCTGAGTTTGGTGAAAAAAGAAATCTACATTTTTCTTCAATTGTTTCACGAACCAACTTCCGTACACTTTAAAGAAAATTTGTGTTTCATAAAACAACGCAGAAACAACATATATTTTTGCGCCCTGATTTTTTAGTTCTTCTAAAAGATGATACCAATAATCATATTTAACAGTGAAGAAAATATCCGTTTTAAAATTTGAAGTAAACTCTTTTACCCATTTTTCAGTATCAAATGGAAGATAACAAACGACGTCTGCAATCGTAGCTTTTTTAATCACATTATCATATCCTGACGGTGAGAAAAAAGTAACTAAAATCTTATGAGTTGGATATTGACCCTTTAGTTTTTCTAAGACCGGAAGTCCCTGTTCATATTCGCCTAAACTTGCGGCATGCATCCAAATAATTTTATCCTCCTTCGAAAATTTCGCTTTTACCAAATCACAACTTTGCCTTCTTCCTGCTAAACCTTTTTTTAATTTATAATTAAAAACTGCGCCAATTCTCATGGTGGAAATCAGCAAACGAATGAAGAGATTGTATAAAAACATTAATTGGTAGCGTTTTGAGAACTGGTTCTTTTAGAAATAACATATGAATAGATCATCATTGCGATGACGCCCAGAAAAAGAACAACGATTATATAACTGGTAACTGGACTTAAAACTTCATTTTTCTCTAAGGCGATTGCAATACTTTCGTAAGTAATAAAGGTTAAAAGAAGCATGATAATTAAATGGAAAATACTCACAATTCTCTCCGCGTTTTTTGAATCATCTCTACTATTCTCAGGCATTTTTAATAAAGGAGAATTGATGTTTTTCGTTAGGTAAAAAATTAACAAATAAACGAAAGTAGCAACTCCAGCAAAAAACCAAATCATCATTCGAGGTACATATAAATTAGGTTTTCCGTCCCAATCAAAGTAAACAGGAACTTTAAGTGGCAAATTCCGATAATTCATAAAAATATAATCCCAGATCAATATCAAAAGAACAAATGAAACAATCTTGAGGTAAAAGGGTAATTTCTTCATGATGATTCTAAATAAATACGAAGGCCTAAATTAGGCATTATATTTTTTTTAAAAGTTACTGCGTAAAAATCGCAGTTTATGAGTGTGTTTATTGAGTTCTTTGTTAAAAATTCCGGTGGAATCTAAAGAGTCAATTCTAACCTTTCCGGAAGCGTGGATTATTTCCTGATCATTAAGCATCATTCCAACGTGGGTAATCTTTCCTTCCTCATTTTCAAAAAAGGCTAAATCGCCAGGTTTACTTTCTTCAACGAAACTTAAGACTTCGCCGATTTCTGATTGTTGCTGAGCTTCTCTTGGTAAAGAAATTCCGTGAACTTTATAAATCAATTGTACGAATCCGCTACAATCAATTCCGAAAAAACTTCTGCCACTCCAGAGATAAGGAATGTTTAGAAATTGTTTAGCGGTTTCTGAAATAGTTTCGACGTTTAAAAATAAAGGTTCTGTTTTTTCAGAATTCACTTCACTTCCCATGGACAATAAGATGGCACCTTGTGAAGTGTTATACATTTGAATCGGATTCAATACCAATTCAGTTTTTCTTTCAAGAAAATATTCTTCGGAGATTTCAGAAATCTGTTGTGCATCAATCCAACCTTCATAACCATCAAAATCCATTTTGACCTTGATGAACTTTCCTTTAGTTTCAAGAATATCAACGGTTTCTCCATATAGAAGTTGCGAAGTCATTTCTGACTGATGAGATTGCTCTGCGCGAATTGCAGCCACCGAAACTGTACAAATTCCTTTGTTCATCGTTATTCCTAAAGTTTATTTTTTTCTGATTAAATGAAGTCCGTCGCGCAAAGGTAAAATAACATTTTCGAAATCTTCATCTTTTGAAGCCATCTCATTAAGTTCTTTGATTATTTGCGTGGATTTTTGCTTCGGATCTTCTTCCAAAACTTTTCCGTACCACAATACATTATCAAAAAGGACGATCGCTCCACTTTTTATTCTGGGCTTTATTAAATTAAAATATTCTACATAATTTTCTTTGTCGGCATCGATGAAAACGAAATCGAAAACCTCCTCAGTTTCTTTTAAAAACACTTTTGCATCTTTTAACTGAAAATCAATCTGCCCTGAATATTCACTTTCCTGAAAATACTTTTTCGGTAAATAAGACAGTTCTTCATTAATATCTAAAGTCGTTATTTTCCCATCTTTAGATAAACCTTCTACTAAACACAAAGTCGCATAACCGGTAAAAGTTCCAATCTCCAGAATATTTTTAGGATTGCTCATTTTAGACAAAATCGATAAAAGTCGTCCTTGCAGATAACCGGAAATCATGTGAGGCTGCGTGGTTTTTTGAAAAGTTTCTCTTCGTAATCTTTTCAAAATCTCAGGTTCCGCCGAAGTATGATTTTCTAAATAGCGATCCATCTCTGGACATTGTTCTTCAAAAAAACTCATGTAGTATTAATTTAAGTCAAATTTAAGCATTTAAAATAAAAAAAGCGCTGTTAGAACATGAAGCTCTAACAGCGCTGAATAGATATCTAAAAGATAATCGCTTAGTTTTTCACTGGAGCAATATCCATTAATTTCATAAACTCATCAAGCTTAGGCATAATGATGATTTCTGTTCTTCTGTTCTCTGTTCTTCCAGAAACTGACGCGTTGGTCGTTTTCGGGTTGTACTCGCTTCGTCCACCAGCAGTAATTCTCGCTGGGTTAACACCGAATTTTGTTTGAAGAACTTTCGCCATTGAAGTTGCTCTCAAGGCAGATAGATCCCAGTTGTCTTTTGGCACATTAGTAGAGTTCAATGGAACATTATCAGTGTTACCTTCGATCAATACAGAATAAGTATCGTAGTCATTAATTACTTTCGCTACTTTTCCTAATACATCTTGAGCCGCTGGTAAAATGTTATAATCTCCTGTTTTGTACAACATGTTGTCAGACAAAGAAATCATTACCACTCCTTTTAACACTTTTACCTGCACATCACCATCAGCGATATTATCCAAAGAACGTTTCAGTTTATTAGATAAAGCCAAGTTCAAACTGTCATTTTTAGAATTGGTAGAAATCAACTGTTTGATATATTTGTTCGAAGAATTAATCTCTCCAATCAATTTATCAATATTGGCCGAACCTTTTCCACTGTTAGACAAACAAGCATCTAGTGAAGATTTCAAAGCATCATTCTGACCTTTTAGTAAAACGTTTTCGCTTGCTAAACCAGAATTCAACCCTTTCAAATCCTGAATCTCACGTTGTCTTTCCCCAACATTAGTGATACATTGATTGTAATTGGTATTCAATGCATCAAATTGCTTCTTGCTCACACAAGAAGTCATCAATACTGCCATTCCTAAAACGGCTCCTATTTTTCCGATATTCATAATAATCTTTTTATTGCGCCAAAAATAGAGATTTCATTTTGAACAGAAGAATTATCTTTGCTAAATATTCCTTAAAAAAACCTTAAAAATTGCTTAATTTAAAGACTTTTCGGCATTGTATAGCAGGACTTTACGCTGATTACAGAAATGCAAAATTTCTGCTTGCAATAAGTGGTGGCGCTGATTCTATGGTCTTGCTTCATTTATTTAAATCTTCGGATCTACAATTTGAAGTTGCTCATATTAACTACAAACTTCGTGGAGTTGATTCTGATGCTGATCAAAAGATTGTGGAGGAATTTTGCAAACAAAATAATATTCCTTTTCATCTCTATCAAGTTTCTGGAAAAGATAACAAACCGAAAAATTCAATTCAAGATTGGGCGAGAATTATTCGTTATGATTTCTTTCGAAAAATTCAGCAAGAGGAGAATTTAAATTTTATTGCTACTGCGCATCATTTAAATGATCAACTGGAAACTTTTATTATTCATCTTTCAAAAGCTTCCGGGATTAAAGGTTTGAGTGGGATTCCCGCTGACGAAAATGAAATCCTTCGTCCGCTTCTTGGTTTTTCTAAACAAGAGATTTATGACTTTGCTAAAGAAAATGAAATTGAATTCCGGGAAGATCTATCCAATCAAAAAAGTGATTATTTAAGGAATAAAATTCGACATGAAATTGTTCCTAAATTGATGGAAATCAATGAACACTTTTTAGAAAACTTTGGTAAAAGCATTTCGTTTTTGAATCAAACTAAAAACTTCGTTGATGAAAAAGTTTCAGACATTGAAAAAGAAATCATCATTAACAATGAAGATTATTTAGTCATTAATAAAGAGCTCTTTTTGAATCAAAGTGATTTTATTCAATTTGAAATCTTGAGGAAATATGGATTTAATGATGTTGAAGAAATTGTAAAAATCAAAAAAGCTGAAACTGGAAAGAAATTTATTTCCAGTGAATATGAATTAATGATTGATCGCGAAATTTTCACCATTCAAAAAATTGCAAATGAAGTTGAAAAAGTAAATGATGAGGAAATTACGTTGATCATTAATTCAGAAAACCAAATCATTTTCCCCGAAAACATTAAGAACGAAATCAAAGAATTAGGACGTTTTAATTGGAAAATTGACGCTGAAAAAACGCTATTACCTTTAAAGTTAAGACGTAAAAAAGTAGGCGATTTATTCCATCCCATTGGAATGATAGGTAAAAAGAAGATCTCAAAATTTTGTAAGGATGAAAAAATCACTATTTTAGCCCAGCAAAAAACCTGGCTTTTATGCGATCGAAATGACGACATTTTAGGAGTAATTCCTTTTCGCCAGGACCGAAGATTCGCGGCATCAAAAGAAAGTTCAGAAATCATAAAAGTAAAATTATAGCGTTCGTTAAAGCAAACAAATTGCTAAAAAGTAAAAAGTAAAAATGAAATTTAAAAATTGGTTTATCCTCATTGTCTTATTTCTCTTTCAAGGAGTTACTGCACAAATCAAAGATCCTGTAAAATTCAAATATCAAATTAATTCGTTAGCAAATAATGAATTTGAAGCGGTTTTAACTGCCACGATGGAGAAAGACTGGCATATTTATTCTCAAGATTTACCAGAAGATTCAGGAATTCCAACTGAAATGAAACTAAGTTCCAAAGACGGAATCACCCTCATCGGAAAAGTTATAGAAGTTGGTAAAAAACACGATGAATTTTCTGAAGCTTTCGGTGCTCAGATCATTTATTATTCTGACAAAGTTTTATTTAAACAGAAATTCAAATTAAAAAACAACGCAAAACCGGCCAATGTAGCTGCAGAGATTACTTATCAAACCTGTAATGACCGCGTTTGTCTGGCTCCGAACACTTTAGAATTCGAACAAAAAGTAACCTCAACTGCAATCGCAGAATCAGTTGTTACACCAGAAGAAACCGTTGCAGCACCAATTGCTGGCGAAAATGCAGATAGTGTAAAAGCTACTAACGTTGAAGAAACCACAATTACTGGACCAGTTGCAACCGTTCAGGAAGGATTAAAAGTAGCATCTATTGATTTCGCACATCCAGAAACAGATTGTGGAATTGCTCAGGAGCAAAATTCAGAAAACTTCTGGACGTATTTATTATTAGGATTTTTCGGAGGATTAATTGCATTGTTGACGCCGTGCGTTTTCCCAATGATTCCTTTAACTGTTTCTTTCTTTACTAAAGGTTCGAAAGATAAAGCGAAAGGAAAAAGAGATGCGTTTATTTACGGATTTTTCATCTTATTAATCTTCGTTTTATTAAGTGTTCCTTTCCATATTATTGATGGAATTGCCGGAAACGTATTTAATCAAATCTCGACAAGTGTTGGGTTGAACATTGCATTCTTTATCATTTTCATCTTCTTCGCCGGAAGTTTCTTCGGTTATTACGATATTACATTGCCAAGTGCAATTGCGAATAAATCTTCGAAAGCAGAAGATGCTGGTGGAATTATCGGAATCTTCTTTATGGCTTTAACTTTGGTTATCGTTTCATTCTCTTGTACAGGACCAATCTTGGGAAGTTTATTAGGAAGTTCTCTTACAGGTTCAGCAAACATTCCAATGTTGTTGACTTTTGCATTAGCAGGATTTGGATTTTCGTGGGCAATCGTTTTCGGATTGCTAGCTTTATTTCCACAAGCATTGCAAAGCTTACCAAAATCTGGTGGGTGGATGAATACCGTGAAAGTTTTCTTAGGATTTATCGAATTAGGTTTGGCTTTAAAATTCTTATCAAAAGCGGATTTAGTATCAAAAACCTTCTTCTTAAAAAGAGAATTGTTTATCATCATCTGGATTTTAATTTCAATTGGATTAGTTCTTTATTTATTCGGAAAAATCAGATTCCCACACGATGATAAAAATGCTAAAATCTCAATAAGCAGAAAAATAATCGGAGCTTTAGGAATTGGTTTTGTCATCTATTTAATTCAAGGATTATTCCCAGGAGAAAGACCGAAACTTCAATACTTAAGCGGAATTTTGCCTCCAATCAATGTGAGTTATATTCACGATGAAAAAGACGGAATTTTAGGAATGCATCCTGAACATGATTATTTCAAAGCAATTGAATTAGCGAAAAAAGAAAACAAACCGATGTTGGTCGACTTCACAGGTTACGGTTGTGAAAACTGTCGTAAAATGGAAGAATTCGTTTGGAGTGAACCAGATATTTTACCAATTCTACAAAACGAAGTTATTCTTGTTTCTTTATATGTTGATGACAAAGAAGCGTTGCCAGAAAGCGAGCAAACTTCTGTTGACATGGGGAATGGACAAAAGAAAAAAGTAAAAACGATTGGTGATAAATGGAGTTTGTTCCAGCAAATTAATTTCAATAATAATTCGCAACCGCATTATGTTTTGATTTCTCCAGATGGAAAAGTAATCAATACACCGGTTTCCGGTTATATGCCGAAAGAGGATTTCAAAGCGTTCCTGGAATGTGGAATTGCTTATTTTAAGAAAGGGAAATAGTTTGTGGACTAATAGATAATAGACAAAAAGATAATAGACTTTTAGTCTTGATATAAAAATACCCGGCAGTGATTGTCGGTTATTTTTTTTGGTTAAAATAGAATTGGTTTTTCTTAAAATACGGTTCGGAAATAAAATTTCACCATTCAGTATAATTTTTTTCTAGAGAGTTGCGAAAGTAATTTACTTTTACAAAAATATTTAAGATGAAAACTAAATTATTACTACTGCTTTTATTGGTTACTAAAGTGCTTTTCGTTCATGCTCAAATGGATGATAAGTTCTACTTTCCAAGTAAAGTATTAAAACCAATTGAATGGGAAAATCCGGAAAATTTAAAATTCGCGGTTGAAAATGACACGATTACTGGTGTCCTTTTAAAACCCAATCAAAAAGCGAAAGCAACCATCTTCTATTTTCATGGTGCTGGTGGAAACATCAGTTCTTACGCACCGATTCTTACGCCTTTGCTGAAAGATAATTATCAGGTTGTATTAATCGATTTCCGTGGATATGGAAAATCAACCGGTACGCCAATGCATAAAAACATCGCAGAAGATGGAGAAAAGTTTTTTAATGAACTTGTAAAAAGAAACGATATAAAAAATACAAAAATCATTATTTATGGCGCTTCCATAGGAACTCAGGTTGCAACGCTTTTAGCAAAAAACCATCAAGATCAAATTAAAGGATTAGTACTTGAAGGAACGGTTTCTTCTTTTGGCGATATTGCGGCAGTTTACGCACCTGAATATAAAGATTTTCTGGAAAATAATTTTGTTTCGCCGTATTCAGCGAAAGAAGATATAAAATCAGTTACTAAAATTCCGAAATTGATTATTCACAGCAAGGAAGATAAAGATGTTCCTTTTACAGAAGGAATGCTGGTTTTTAATAACGCATCTGAGTCGAAAGAATTTATAGAATTCAGTGGTGAACATTTATATGCATTGAAATATGAAAGCGCGAAAATTTTGGCGAGCTTGAATAAAATGGTTTCTGTGAAATAGACGAAAAGATAATGGACGGATAGATAATAGACTTTGAAAGTTTTCATAAAAATAACCGGCAGAGATTGTCGGTTATTTTTGGGATATATTTATTTTTTTACAAAAAAGCGGAGACTATTTACAGTTTAATTTTAACAATTTTATCTCCTTTCATGATGGCGATTTCACCGTTATTTTTTCTTTTAACCTCAACCATTTTGTCATAGGATTTTTTAAGCCCTTTTATAATTTTATTTTTCCGTTCTATTTTATCTTGTTTTGTCATGGTAATTTTTTAATTCGTTAAATTTTTCTTGATTGACAATATTGACTTTCTCACCCAAATATTTCTCAGCAATTAATTGATGGTTTCCTTCTGAATTATCGAAAATCAAAACCTGATCCATAATTGAAAGATAGATATCAAATAAGTTATTGATTCCATTCAAATATCTTCTCTCAATAATATCACTCGGAATATTATGCCCACCTTCTTCTACTCTAATTTTTACACGTTCTTTTGCTAGTTCTACATTATTAAGCCAGAAGAAAAGCAAAATCGTATTATACCCTTTTAGTTTTGCTTTTACAATTCTTTGCTTATATGTTCTTGATGCCAAAGTTGCTTCAAATGCAAAATTTTCATCATTTTCAAAGAGTTCATCTATCCGTTTGAGCATAATCCTACCCGCTTCAAAAGCAACTTTTTCCGGTTGAAACGGCGATAAACCTTTTGCAATTTCATCTGCATTTACAAATTCTTTACATTCAAGAATTTCAGGTAAAATAGTAAATGACGCTGTGGTTTTCCCAGCACCATTGCAGCCTGCAATTACATAAAGATTTTTTTCACTCATTATTACAAATTTACATTAATTTTAAATGAAATAAAGATTTATTAAAATTCTACTTTTTAAATAAATTCAATCTAAACACTCTCATTCCAATAATAACTATCGGGATGAATTCTATTTCTAAATTGATTTAAGATTTTTTTCTTCTCGTTCTAATTTCTCAATCAGTGCAGATTTCATTTTGGTAAAAGCATAATCTTTGGCTTCGGCAAAAGAGATATTGTATTGTCGTTCGAAGTTTTGCATCTCTGCTGGGAACGGTTTTAAAATCTTATCATAATAGGTATCTAAAATACCGGAACTTGGCATTTCGAAATTGATGCGCAATTGAAAACGTCGTAATAAAGCAAGATCAATAATTTCAGCATGATTGGTCGCGGCGATCAATAACGCGTTTGCTGGATAATAATCGATGAGTTGAATAATGGTGTTGACCAATCTCCGCATTTCGCCCACATCTTTGTCATCGCTTCCTCTTTCTTTTCCGATTTGATCGAATTCATCCAGGAAGAGAACGGCTTTTTCACGCGCTGCTTTATCGAAAACCTGTTTGATGTTCTGGGAAGTTTCGCCGATTCTGGAACAAACGATATTACTTAAGTTTAGAATTAAAATGGGTTTGCCAAGTGCATTGGCAATTGCTTTTGCGGTGGTAGTTTTTCCACAACCTGAATGTCCTTGTAAAAGAATTTTATTGTTGACCGGCAATCCGTATTTCGTTAATTCTTCAACATACCTGTATTCTTTGATGAGTTGCTGAATATTTTGGTGATTGTATTTATTCAGGAAAACATCTTCTAAAGAAACTACTTCTTTGTCATTGATAATAAGGTCGAATACATTCATGAGTGCAAATTTCTAAGTACAAATTTAGGGAAGAAATGTGAGATTGGATTACAGGAGGTAATGATAAATATTATGTGCACGGATTTCCACAGATTTCCACAGATAATTCCTTTTTCTAGATCTTACAATCGTCGAGTTATATTGATATAACTTTATAAAAAGGACACATTTAGATTTTTTAAAAGGTCCGTGAAATCTGTTTTAAAAAAAATAACCAACATTAAATGCTGGTTATTTTGAATGGATATAGGAATGTTATTCTAGCCCGGATGGAAGTGGAAATCCTTTTTTTTGCTCGTTGTTAAACGAGACAAAAAAAGATTGTAACGGACAGCCGGACCGGAGTTCGTAAGAAGCGCAAATCGTGTTGCTCCTAAAAAATAAATTAGTTCGTAATTGGAAGGCTGCTAAATCCAATCGAAGTTTTCACCGAAATATCAGAAGTTGGCGACTGTTTCAACACGTAAACCAATCTCTGCTGCACACTACCCGATTTCATCATTTTATCTAAAACTTGGTTAGAGTTGATATCTAAGGCGAGTGAATTCCCTACATTATCAGGAATATCTTCTCTGGAAGCAACCAAAACTTCATTGCTGCCGTTATTCGAAAGATACACTTTTACCGATTTGAAAAGTCCAACACTGGTACTTGAATTCACAGAAATCGTGGCATTTGAAACGCGAATATCTTTCACATTTGCACCAGAACCCGTGAGTTGATTAATACTTTGAGCGGCAGAAACATTGGACAAAACAGTATTTGCTGGCGAACCTGAAGTTACCAAAACCGTGGCGTTATAAGGAAAGGTATTTTGTAAAATCGAAGAAACCGTGGAACAACTTGCAAGAGTCGCAGTGGCAACGATTGCTGATAAAAACATATTTTTCATATAGTAGTAGTTTAGTTAATTAAAGTCCGTTATTCAGAAACTGTACCAACGGCATGTTTTAACATAAGATTAACGTTCAGCTTCGATGGAAAAACAGGTTTGAATTTTTCAATACTGCTATTTTAAGTTAATCGTAAATTTTCCTTTTGTGTCGCCCGAAGCCATATTGCTTTTACCGATAAGGAGCCAGATTTCACCATTTTCTTTTATATCGTAGTTGATATCTCGTCCGAAAGGTCCGTCGTAATCACCCTTGGCTAGTTTGATTTGATTAAAACGGATATTCATTTGTGGATTTTCGGGCGTAATTTTACCATCGATTTTCTTTCCGGTAAAGTTTTCTATTTTCAAAACCATTTGTTGGTCGGGCTTGGTAAATTCATCAGCAATCGTAAGTGGAATCATGTCTGCCTGAATTGTTTTAATGATTTTATTTCCTTCAATAATTCTGGATGTTTTGAAGGATTCTTTTAAAGCATTATTTTCATCAATAGAAACGTTTCCGTTTGCGGCGGAGTCCATTTTATTATCAATATTATCATCTGAAAGAATGACTGAATCATGCTTTGCCGTATTTTCCGATACCGCTTCTTTTTTGGTGCAAGACATTAATAATAACGGGAGAATTACAAGTAATTTTTTCATTTTGGGTAGATTTGGTTGTTACTAAAAATTCATCAGCTTTTTAACAAATTATGGAAAGCTAAAATTATTCCGTAAAATTAAATCAAATGAGCAGATTCAGAATACAAGGATTTGCTGAATAATAAATAAGTTCAGAATTTTTTAAAAGTAAGTTTCGTATCTTTGAATTTCTAAAAAACGCTCTACAAATGCTGGATAACCTAAGACATAAAATGGAAAAACAATGGTTTGGAGTACTCACGAGAATGGGCGCCAAATTGGGAATTCCGGTTTCTAAACTCCGTGTTTTTTTCATCTACTCTACTTTTGCGACAGCAGGAGTTTTCTTTCTTGTTTATTTGGGATTGGCTTTTACGCTGTGGATTAAAGACATGTTTATCACGAGACGACCAAGCGTTTTTGACTTATGATTCGATGATGTATTCAATATAATCTCCCGAATTTAATCGGTAAATTATTCCCTATTATATCGGCATCCAGACACAACGATTGGATTAAAAAATATATAAAATTACTATGATTTGGTTTGAAGAATTACAGACGCGCAAAAAACTTTCAAGAATTTACGTTGCTTATGAAACAACTTTTCCGGAAGATGAACGACGAGATGAAGACCAATTTTTAGCCCTGTTAGATAATCCCGACAGTTTTATTTATGCCTTAAAGAACGATGAAACTCACGTTGGCTATGTCATTCTGTGGAAATTAGAAAACTGTCATTATTTAGAACATTTTGAAGTTTTCGAAGAATTTCGGAACTTAAAATTAGGTTCACAGATTTTAACAGAACTAAAGGATAAATTTGGAGACATCGTTTTAGAATCCGAACCGAGTCACTTAGATGAAATGGCGGAAAGAAGAATTAATTTCTATTTAAGAAATGGCTTCTCGATTATTTCCGAAGATTATATTCAACCAAGTTATGGCCCAGGAAAAAATTCGATGAATTTATTTATTCTCAGCAATTTTGCGGTTGACAACGTGAAAGAGATTGAGACAGAATTGCACTCTAAAGTTTATCAATTTTAAAATCTTTGACGGAGTTTAAACTTTGACGAAGTGATTTTTTAATCTACCTCATATTCCAACTTAATCGTAATACTCGCTTCTTTGTCTTTGGAAGAAGTATTAAATGTTCCACCGTAAGAATATTCTTCTGTAGAATTGGGAGCAGTGATTTGAGTAACTCCCATCGTGGCTTTCTTTAGATTCCCCAATTTTGCACCGGCGTTTTCGGCAATTTTTTCTGCGCGTTGTTTGGCATCTTTTGTTGCATCAGCAATCATTTGTTGTTTTACACTTCCCAGTTTGGTGTAGAAATAATTCGGTGGTGAAGAAGTAAATTCAATTCCTAAATTAATAATTTCAGTAATATTTCTTGAAAGGTTTTCCACTTTTGCCACATCTTTGCTGTCAATAGAAACCGTTTGTGAAAGTTGATACCCTGCAAAAGTCTGCGTACTTCTTCCGTTAGCGTCGGTTCCGTAATTGAACTGTTTCTGAATATCAACCGCTGAGAAAACCATTTGATCTTTTGCAATTCCTTTTGATACTAAATAATTTTCAATAACTTTTTTATCGTTTGCTAATTCGTCGTAAGCAGTTTTAAGTTCGAAACTATTGCGCGAGAAGTTTCCGCTCCAGGCTATCAAATCTGACGTGAATTTATTGGACCCCAAACCAGTTACCGAAATGGTGTTTTCTGATTTATTTCTGTTTTTAATGGCGCTTCCTAAAAAGGCAAGTCCAATAATAAAACCAGCGGACGCAATGGCGATAGCGATTATATTTTTATTCATTTGTTTGTGTTTTGTAAGTGTTTTATGCAACATTATTTATCAGGATTAAAGATAGTAATAAATTATTTTCTTTAAAGCAAAAGAGACTAAAAGGAAAATGTTTAAAAATATCTTTCATCAAAAGTTTGCAAAAGAAGTATTTCAATATTAAAAATCCTTCGGAAATTTTAATATATTATAACTTACCTCTGTTTTACGATCAAGTAAAGAATCTCTATTATCAAAGTGCTAAATGAAATACAGAAACTAAAAGTACAGTCATTTCTTTTTCTTCTTCTGAGCTGGATTGTTCGGTAGATTTTCACGATAAGGTTCTACCTTTTTATAACTTTCATTAATAAAACGGGAAAGATCAAATGGGGAACAAATCCCACGAAAGAGAATTTCTTTTCGGTCAAAATTTCTAAAAATGTAATAAATAAAAGGTTGAATTTCCGAATTCTTAAGTTTTAAATCATCGGTGAAAAAATCTTGCCCAATACTTTCGATCAGGGATTTCATAAAATCAATATCATCCCATTGGTTTACTGGTCTACCTACAGAAAACCCTGGTCCAATTGGTTGAACAAATTCACCAGGTTTAGATGCCAAAACTTCAGGTGTAGATTGTGACCGAATATATTTTACGGTCTCTGATTTTAATTTAGCAACCGATTTTGTGTCGCCATAATTTTTCACATCTTTTCCTAAATTTCCCGTTGGCTGCTGAACAATTCACTTCTTCTATTTCGTGGGAATTTCTAATAATTATGATTGTAAAAGGAATATTAAAATCTTGTGAAGTCACCACTTTTAAGTTTCTCTCATATCCTCTTCTGACGAAACGCAATTCATCGTTTGATGAAGCAGAGATTGTAAATTCGCCAGCGAGATTAGTGTAGATTTTCTGTTCGGTTTTCATATTAAAAACCAGAACTTCAGGAATTAGATTTTGATCTTCATCGGTTACGATTCCTGAAACCTGTTGTGAAAATAATCGCGAGGAAAAGCAGATTATGAAAATGATGTAAATTCGATTCATCAAAAACTCGTTTAACGTTTAAGATATTGAGGAAGCGTTTCTTCTAAAATAAAAAGTATTTTTGAGAGATTTCGGGCTTTGATGTATTTATTGATTTCGGGTTTTACGCCGATTGAAAACTGGAGAAACTCTGGAATTTTATCTTGTGAAATTTCCATTTTGGTAAAATATTCATCACCGACTTTTCCCCTAATCCATTCTACATTATCTTGAAGATCTTCATATTTATATAACTGGCGCATTCTTCGTGCATCACCCGAAACATTTTTGTACAAAGTGAAAAAATTCAAATTACTCCGTACAAACTTAAGCACTCCAACTTGCTCTACGGTTGGCGGTGGCGTTTCTCTTGGTTTTTCTGGTGGTCCGGGAACGCCAACTTCTCTTTGAAGGTTCGCCACTTTATCGAACTTTGTTAAATTTCTAGCGTCTTGATTCAGATCACCAGTTAATCGAACTGCGGCAACTTTTACTTCTTCAATGTCTTGAACGCTCCGAATAATAGTGATTGAAAAAGGAGTATAAAAATCTTGTGAATTAACAATTTTAGAACTTCTTTCAAAACCTTGGCGGATGAATCGCAATTCATTGTTTTGAGAAGCATCAATGGTAAATTCACCATTAAGATTGGTGTAGGCTTTCTGTTCCGTTCTCATATTAAAAACTAAAACTGCGGGAATTGGATTTTGATCTTCATCGGTTACTGTTCCCGAAACTTTCTGAGAAAATAACGAGGTAGAGAAAGAGAGAACGAGTAATAAAAATATTCGAATCATTAAGAACCGACTTTGTGTGTTTTGATATATTCTTTGTAGGCTAATTTCATTGCAATATCGATGGCCGAAATATCAAAGTTTTTGCGGTATAATTTTGCTAAAGAATAATTTTGATCAGCGTAAATAAGAAAATGGTCGATTTGTTCTTCATCAAAACCACGGGAAGTATAGAAGCTCATATCCATAGTGTTTTTTATGCGGCGATAAAACGCTTGGGTTTCAGCGTAATTTGGCGTAGTTATGGGTGGATTCTTGGCTTTCTTGATTAATCCAAATACTGCTGAAGCGATTCCTAAAATATTGACTTGTCCTGCATTATAATTGGGAGCGGCAAAGGCGGAAGGTACAGAAAGTTTTGGTGCAACATCTGTCGGCGGTGTCATCATATAAGCTTTCATGGTTGAGTTTAAAGCAACAACTCTTTTTGATGGATCTAAAGTTTTGATATCTTTTTCTAAATTTCCGGTCGCTTGAAATTTCAATTCAATCTCTGCAATATCGTAAGGTGACTTTGTCAGCAAGATATTTAAAGGTTCTGAAAAATTCTGAGCTGAAATTTTAGAAGAGATTCTGTCGTACCCACTTTTTATAAATCGAAGTTCATCGGTTGGTTTGGCTGCAATAGTAAAGTTTCCCTCTTTATCGGACAATACTTTTTCATCGGTTCTGGTATTGAAGATGACGACATTTTGCAAAGCAGCATCAAATTCGGAGCTTACTTTTCCCGTAATGTATTGCTGCGAAAAGGCAGTAATTGACGCAATGAAAAATAAGAGAAATAGTAGTTTTGTTTTCATTCATGTTATTTAGGTAAATATAATTGGATATTGGGTTGGTTTTGGGTTTTTGAATTTTAGGAGTGGATAGTTTAACCTGCTTTAACGGGTTTTATGATTTTTTTAGAAATTTTCATTTTGGTTTTTGTTAAAATATCAAATAAATCTTAGCTAATTATTGTTGTTTTTTTAACGCAAAGACGCAAAGGTTTTTGAGAAATACAATGCTGAATAACGAACGCAAGGGCGTTTCACTTAGCAAAGGGCACAATTTTTTTTTAAACACAAATAGCACTAATGGTTTCTCACGAATGTCACAAATGATGATTCGGTTGGTTTGTGTTTTTTTAGTGTGAATTTTTTTTAGAGATTCGATGTGGGAATTATAAACATAAAGTTTTGTATTTAGCAAAGTATGGTAGGAAATTTTAGTTGAATTAAACCTTGTCACGTTTTTGAATCGTGACAAGGTTGAGCGAAGTGCAAGTTAGGATAAGGGAATTTTGGGGACATTGGAAATTGCTGAAACTTGTGGATCTTAAAAAGATTGGTGAAGAAGCGGGATCTCG
This sequence comes from Kaistella flava (ex Peng et al. 2021), assembly GCF_015191005.1. NCBI lineage: Bacteria > Pseudomonadati > Bacteroidota > Flavobacteriia > Flavobacteriales > Weeksellaceae > Kaistella > Kaistella flava (ex Peng et al. 2021). Next base: position 2,512,791 of record NZ_CP040442.1, read on the forward strand.
CGTAAGGGATTATCTCTCTTCTATTTATTTTTATTTTTTGAGTCGATGAATACTTCTTATTTGCAGAGGAATTGCGAGGGAAAGCCCGATCTTTTTTTTGGTCATTTGCGAGCAAAGCGAGTGCTAATCACCAGAAAAAGGTTACGCCCACACTTCGACTCCGCTCAATGTAAAAATGATTTTAATTTTAGAACTATTTTTGTTTATCTTTGTGGTCTTACAAAAACATGGGGTTGACTGGTTTCGACAGCAAGATCGATGGGTAAGTAAGCATGCAGAGAACCGTAGCGCGATCTCTTTAATCCCTTGCTGCAAACTTTTAACTGGCAACCAAGAGTTCGCTCTTGCAGCTTAATCTGAATAAAGTAGGATTCAAGCGCTCTCCCGAAGATAGTAAGGAGGCAAGATGTCTCGCAAATGCTCCGTTCTGCGGCGTTTGATTCTGAGGCATAGCAATGCAGAAATAAGTCTCGAAAGACTTCGGTTCGGGATCGAAAACTAAAGAAGTTAAGTTGTAAATTGGGTGTCTGTACTCTGTTTACAGTCGAAAATTAATTGCAGAATAAGCATGTAGAAATCTTATGTGTTGCTTGTTTGGACGAGGGTTCGAATCCCTCCAACTCCACATTTAAAAAAAATAACTCACTGAAATCCAGTGAGTTGTTTTTATTTGCATTACCATTCATAATCATCATTTCGGTAAAGGAATCTTTTTATTTAAACAATAATTAATAAAGCTGCTGTTTTCGATAACTTCAAATGCTTTACACTTTGCTGAATCCAATGAAATATATTTCTCTCTACTTTTTTTTCCGTGGATAGTCAAAAAATAAACATTATCAATCTCTTCAATTTTTATCTCAAATAAATTCTTAAAAATTCTGTTCTCACTCAAAAAAGATTTCCACCTAGAAGATTTTAAAAAGTTACGTTTCCTTATTTCAAATCTTTTAACTGAATCAATTTTATTAGAAGCGAGATTTGAATCCGTTAGGTTGTCACAACATTGTCTTCCAACTTGCATAAACCCCCAATTTTCGTGATGTATATGAAAAGCAAATCTCATTTGATTTCCACATTTATCACATTCACCATTTAAGCCACCCAAATCTTCATCGCATAAATACTCCCAACCAAAATTCGGCATTATAATTCCATGTTGTCTTGCGTGGCATCCTCTGCATAAAGTTATGCAGTAAGATGGTGAATATTCCCAAGGCTTCCTTCCCGTAATATATTTTTTATGATGAACCTGCAAAATGACTTCTAAGTTATTTCTATTGCAGTGCGCACATTTGTAACCATCAGATTCAATAATGCATTCACGAAACAGTTTCCAAGATTCACTTTTGTAACTTTGATTTTTCATTTGTTTAAATACTTTAAGTTATATTTTAGAAGAAATTCGAATCAGTAACTACCTGACTTTCTTTTGATCGGACTAAACTAAAATAAATCTACTATACAAAAATGGAAAACAAATAAATAATTCTATTACAAATTTTGACCTAAATAAGATCTTAAAAATTGCTAATTGATGAAATCAAAAAAATACTTTAGCAAATATTACAAAGGAGAAAAACAACCTCCGCAAACCCTTTCTCAAAAAGGGGTATTTTTCTGGGATTACGAAAAATCATTCTACAAATCCAATCCAAATCCAACGAAAGAAGAATTTGAAGAATGGTTGCAAGATTTACTGCGTAATTATTTGCCCTACAAAATGATGAGTGGACCACTACAAGATGAAGAGCAAGCAATTCAACAATGGAAAAGGGAATACGAAAACTCCTAAACTATTTAAAATGGCAGAAAAGTATCTTATGAGAAATTACGAAATAGATCTGAACTGATTTTTCTTAAATTCATATCATCAACACGAAGCTGACTTCCCAAAATAGATCAACTACACATCCATATAAGTCATCTGATATTTGTTTTTTTCTGAAACATAATGAACATTCAAAACCTTTAAGAACAAAACCAAAATAGCGAGCGCAATACTTATCGCGGCCAGGAGGTAATAAACATTTTGCGCACTCATAATCAATGCCTCTTTGTAGATCATATTGTGTAGCGTACCTTGAGCAAGCTGCTCAGCCTGATCCAAACTGCTGCCAGATTTTAAATTGGATGACACTAGACTTTTCCATAATCCCGAAACTCGGTAATCATCCATTCCAAATTGGGCGGAAACGATATCGTATTCTTTTTGCTTAAAATAATTGAAACTGTCGAGCCACAAAGCGCTGGTAATCGGTGCTGCAATAACGGATCGGGAAATAATGGAGAAGAAAGCCCGGTGGGTATTGTCGGCTTGAACAAGATTAACCGAAGCATAATAAGACAGCGACGTAATACTGATACCATAAGCTGCTCCCCGAAGCATCATCGGAATCAGGAAAAAAGTACTGTTTTCTTCGGGATAAAAGAACCGAGCGGTGTACAAATAATAGATTGCAAATAAAGCAAAGCCAACAAAAAGACTTTCGCGGACACGGTGTACTTTATGAAGCCAAATCCCTGTAAGAGGAATAAATATGACAAAAGAAATAATAAGATAAAGATTCGTGGCCGCAACATAGGAATCAGTATATCCTAGATTTACTTTCATAAATTCGGTGGAAATACTGAACGTATTATAAATGAAGAACAAGGCAATCATTAATGCGACGCCAACTCTCACATGACTGTATTTTGCCAAAACTCTAACATCGACATAAGGTCTTCGGACAATTAGCATCCTGATCGTCCAAAGCACATATCCAACAATTGAGGCAGCGAGTATAAGTCGAATCGTATTATCTTGAAGCCAGTACAACCGTTCACCAAAAATGCAGACATAGGAAAGACCCAAACTTGAAGCAATAAATAGAAAGTATCCGAGCCAATCGATCTGGTATAAGGGATATTTTTTTTCTATTCTTCTTGTGTGCATTAAAACAACAACGATGAGAAAGCTTACAAAAATTCCGGGAAGGCTGATTAGAAAAGTATATTTCCAGGAGTAACTTTGCAAAAGAACCGCAACCCAATAGGAATAAAGCTGACTTAAACTGAACGATAATGCGTAATACATTCCGTACATCAATCCCCGGCTGTTTGTTGGATTAAATTTTTTCAGAAAAAGACCCAGACAGGTCATCAGGCAAACCATTTTGACACTTGAAAGCAGAAAATTAACGACGAACAGCTGCAGATTATTTTTAGTAAAAACCGAAATCACGAGTAGAATCAGTTCCAGAGAAATGCAGAGAAGCAAAAGCTGTCTTTTACGGAAATAGCGCAAAAAACGACCAATTAATGGATAAGCACTTGCACTTCCGACAACACCGCCATAATAAATGAATTGAATGGCATCTTTTTCATCGCCCAAAAATGAAGTAACCATAGCGATTGCATTCGCAGGAATTCCACTGATCATGATTTGTGAGCAGACCAAAAGAATGATACAAACCTTTTCAACCCAATCCGGAACAGGTTCGTGAAATATCGAATTTTCCATAACGATCCGTTATTGTTTGGTGACCTGAACATTCATTCCTGCACGAACTCCTTCCAGATCTTTTTCTTTATCTAAAAATTTAATGCGTACCGGAATTCGCTGTTGTACTTTAACGAAGTTTCCCGTTGAGTTATCCAAAGGCGTTGCCGAATATCGGCTTCCCGTCGCACCGGAAATCGCAGTTACTTCGCCTGTAAAAGTTTTCCCTTTAAACGCATCTACTTTAATGCTCATTTTGTCTCCAAGATGAATACTTGCGATTTGTGCTTCCGTATAATTCGCCGTCACCCATTTTTCTCCTGACTCTACAATGGTTGTTAAAGTTTGTCCCGCCTGAACCAATTGGCTGTCATCAATCTTTCTGCGGCCCATGATTCCGTTATAAGGCGCTGTAATATAACAATAGGAAAGATTGAGTTTGGCAAGATCAACCGCTGCTTGTGCTTTCATAATATCCGCTTCAGAAACTTCAATTTTGTCTGCAACTGCTTGTGTATTTAATTTTGTAGATTGTTTCTGACGAAGAAGAGATTCATAGCGGGCTTTCATCGCTTCATATTCTGTTTTTACCTGATCATACTCAAACTGTGGAACGACATCTGCTTTTAGAAGATTGGCATATCGCTGAAGATTTTGTCTTTGGTTTTCCAGACGTGCTTTTACCTCATCAATATTGGCTTCTGAAATCGAGGTTGTATTTTGAGACACACCAATATCAGAACTCACGATTGTTTTTCCTGCTTGTGCCTGTTTTAAATTTGCGATTGCGCCCATTAATTGAATTTTATATTCGCTATCATCGATCACTGCAAGTGTATCTCCTTTATGAACGGGTTGATGTTCATCAAAACGAATCTCTTTAAGATAACCTGAAACCTTCGTACTAACCGGACTTACATATTCATCAACCTGCGCATCTTCGGTAAATTCATTATCACCGATATGGAAAAACACAGCGAGTCCCCAAAACACAAGTCCAGCCACAATGATGATTGCCAGGATATTCCAAAAGGTTTTAAATTTTGGTGAAAGAGATTTCTTTTCGGTTTTTGTTTTATTTGGTGACTTCATATTTGACACTGGTTTAAACTTTATTTTAATGACTCACCTCCTCCCAAAGTCCGGAGGTTTTCAAAAGATTATAATATTGATAAATGATGCCGATACGAGCATTATTAACATTAATCTGGGCAGCGAGCAAAGAAGTGCTGGCATCCAACATATCGGTAATTACTACAAATTTATTGAGATATTTTTGCTCGACCACTCGGTAATTATCTTGCGCCAAACGGTAGCTTTCCTGTTGGGAAGTCAATTTTTGTTGTGCATCCTGAAGTTTCACATAAGCGGCATAAATATCCATTTCTGCTTTTTCAGCTTTTAAACCGGCATTCTTTTGCGAAAGTGTTTCCGCCATTTTTGCCTGCTGAATGAGATTTTTACTTTTGTAAAGTGAACCGATATCATAACTTACTTTTACGCCTGCCTGAAAAAGATGGGAGTAAATATCTATTGGTGGAATTGAATATAGAAAAGGTCGAGCAAAAGCATCACCAGCAAAAAGCGAAACGGAAGGCAAACGAATTGATTTTACAATATTCAATTCTTTATTTGCGACTTGATTATTGAGTTCTGCTACTTTTAATTCAGGTAATCGATCTGTAAAACCGTTTTCATACCGATCAGCTGAATCTATTTTAAATTCTTTTGAAAAAAGTGATGGATCAGGTTCAATAATGGTTTCTTTTGGAAGTCCGAGCACAATAGTAAGATCGTGATTCACGATAGAAATATTATTCCGGACTTCATCGAGTTGCTGTTTGAATTCGGTCAATTGTAAATCGCTGCGTACTTTTTCATTATGAGTAAGCAAACCTTGCTCAATCAATTTTTCAACATTAAAGATTCGCTTTTCCGCCAAAGCAATATTTTCTAAAAATACCTTTTCCTGATTTTTCAATGTTTCCAGATCAAGATATTTTGCCAACAAAAGAAACTGGATATCCTCTTTGTCTTTCTGATAATTAAGCTGTGCAATCTGTTCCTGCAATTTCGATTGGGCAATCCGATTTTTCGCAGCGTTTCCATTAAAGATCTTATAACCTGCCTCAACAGAAAAATTAGTTGAAATATGAGGAACCTTAACCGTGCTTTCGTAATTGAAATGATTATCCCAAACTTGCGAATTACTGAGATAACCGTAAGATAAAGAGGTGCCAAGTTCAGGAAGATAAGCCTTCTGTTTTTCAATGGTTGTTGCATTAGACGCCATATCAATTTTATACCGACTAATGTCCAACACTTTACTATTTCGATCGGCAAGAACGAAAAGACTGTCTACTTTTAAAACCAAATGTTGCTGAGCAGAAATACTTTCTGTACAACCTAAAACAGTAATTAATATGATGATTAGATTTTTCATATCTGATCTAAAATTAACTTTGAATAAGCCTTCAATTAATCGAAGTTTAATAAACTCATTTCGAAACAAAGTACTAAGTTAAATAGTTTTGAGTTCAATAAAATCACATTTCTACAATTTTTCTGCAAATAATTTTAATTTTAGTAATGTATTTTAAAGATTATAAAAATTCAGATGAATAATTTTTATTGATTTGTGAGTGTTACAAATTATTTACGCTTGAGGAGAATTAAGCTTAAGTAAATATTGCTTTGCCAAGTTGTTGCCTGGATATTCTCGTAAAATATTTTGATAGTATTCTTTCGCCTTTTCTATTTCACCTAATTGCACGTAACAGAAAGCAATATTGATCAATGCCATTTCCCTGTAAGAATATTTACTTGAACCCAATAAAGTGATGTACCGATAACGATCTATCCAAGAATACTTCGAAAAGAAACTGGCACTTTTTTTAAAGGAAGCGATTGCTTCCATATCTTTTCCTTCTTTTGTCAGAACAATTCCTTTATTATGATTTTTCAGGAAAATCTTCTTGAGACCAAAAGATAATAGTAAATAGGTAAAACCTACAAAAACAAAAGGTTCTTTTACTTTCAATATATAAAAGATACCAAAAAGGAATGCCATCAATAGAAGTTGAGGAACTAAAGAAATCCAGGCAATTGATCGATCTGTTGGTATTGTTTTTTTGATCATCGCAAAACTCATTTCATTTTGAATCCGACCGGTGCAAGCAATTTGCCCTTTTCATACATATTCAAATACAAAACAACGGTATCTTTTTTTCCTTCGTAAGTAACCGCAAATTTATCTAGCAATCCACCTCCCATTGGGCTACTGCTCGACTTAAAAAAACAACAACTACCAATTCTATTAAAGGTCACCGATTCACCATTTGGTCCGATAAGGGAGTTCAAATATTTTCTTTCACTAAGGGGTCCGCCTTCTCCACCTCCAACTTTAATGGGCTTTTTTTCGGTAAAGCCATAAGTTGAATCTGTGGATTGATTGGTTGAAGAATCAGAAAGGTTTGCAGAAGAGCTGCAAGATGCGAGGAGCACACAAGTAAATGTTGAAAGTAAAAAGTTTTTCATATTTAATGTTTATTAAGTATAGTAATATAAAATTAAAGATATAAAAAGCACCTCACATTAGCGTTCCTAATTTCAATTCTTATCTCTAGAATTCATAAAAAAATTCCCTCAACAAAAGTTAAGGGAATCTATATTTAAAACCTACAATTCTTATAATTGCGGTCCTGCTGCTACTAATCTTTTCGCTTCATCGTTATCGCAATACTGTTCGAAGTTTTTGATATAACGTGCTGCTAAATCTTTTGCTTTAACTTCCCAGTCAGAAGCGCTTGCATAAGTTGATCTTGGATCCAGGATTCCTTCTGAAACATTTGGTAATGCTGTCGGGATTTCTAAGTTCATTACAGGGATTGTTGTTTTCTCTGCAGTGTCAATTGATCCATCAATAATCGCATCGATGATTGCACGTGTGTCTTTCAAAGAAATTCTTTTTCCTGTTCCGTTCCAACCAGTGTTTACCAAATAAGCTTTTGCACCGTGCTCTTTCATTTTCCCGATTAGGGTTTTAGAATACATGGTTGGGTGTAACGTTAAAAACGCTTCACCAAACGCTGGAGAGAATGATGGTTCTGGTTCTGTAATTCCTCTTTCTGTACCTGCTAATTTAGAAGTATACCCACAAAGGAAATGATATTGTGCCTGGTCTTCATCAAGAATAGAAACCGGAGGCAATACTCCAAATGCATCTGCTGATAAATAAACGATTTTGCTGGCGTGTCCTGCTTTTGAAGGCAATACAATTTTGCTGATATGATAGATTGGGTAAGAAACTCTGGTGTTTTCAGTAATTGAATTATCAGTATAATCTGCTTCACCATATTCATTAACAACCACATTTTCTAACAATGAATCTCTTCTGATTGCTTTGAAAATATCCGGTTCTTTTTCTTCTGAAAGGTCGATTACTTTTGCATAACAACCACCTTCAAAATTGAAAACTCCGTTGTTATCCCAACCGTGCTCATCGTCACCGATTAAATATCTTTTGGGATCTGCAGAAAGAGTCGTTTTACCAGTTCCGGAAAGACCGAAGAATAAAGCAACATCTCCATCCTCACCTACGTTTGCAGAACAGTGCATGGAAGCCATTCCTTTTAATGGAAGGTAATAGTTCATCATCGCGAACATTCCTTTCTTCATTTCGCCACCGTACCAAGTTCCACCGATGATCTGCATTTTTTCTGTAAGGTTAAACATTACAAAATTTTCAGAATTTAATCCTTGCTCTTTCCAGTTTGGATTAGTGGTTTTGGAGCCGTTCATTACGATGAAATCTGGCTCACCGAAACTTTCCAATTCAAAATTAGAAGGACGGATGAACATATTCGTAACGAAATGCGCTTGCCACGCAACCTCCATAATGAAACGAACTTTAAGTCTTGTATCAGGATTGGTTCCGCAGAATGCGTCAACAACATATATTTTTTTTGAAGAAGATAATTGTTTTAAAACCAACTGCTTGCAGCTTTCAAAAATCTCAGGTGTAGTTGGTAAATTTACTTTACCATCCCAGTGAATAGTGTCTTTGCTCACGTCATCTTTTACGATGAAACGATCCTTTGGAGAACGTCCTGTGAATACACCAGTTTTTACAGCTACAGCACCAGATTCAGTTACCGCTCCTTTTTCAAAACCTGCGTTTTTGCTGGACATTTCCGCAACAAACAATTCTTCATAGGTCGGATTGTAAGATACTTCTTCATAACCAGTAATTCCTAGGTCGTGCAGTTGCTGAATGATTTTAATGTTCTTCATAACGTCTTTATATTTCTGAATTTTTTATTAGAAAACAAATTTAATAATTATTAAGTATTAACTAGGTTTTAAAAATAATGATATTCATCAGAATCTGCAAGAAATTCCAAAATCGATAAACAACTAGTTATCAGTAAATTAAATCTTGATAGGTAAAAACAGTGGAAAAACCCTTTCCCGAAAAATAGTCCTCATACCCCGAAAACTTAGAACTCATTACAAAATCACCTCCCCAAGCACCTAAGCTTTTAACAAAAGAAGGACAGTTTTCGAAATGTTTTTCTTTTACGGTTTCAATGCCGAGGAAATCACTTAATTTATTTTCGTGGAGCGTCATTAATTCAGAAAAACATTCTAAATTTTGAACTTCTAAAACACGTCTCGTAATCCCCGAAAACTCTTCGATGAGTTCAGGTGATTTTTCTTTCGAGCGATAAAGGTTAATTCCTTCCCGGCTGTTTTGTTTTTGATTAAGATGAATGAAAATTAAGTCCTTAGTATAACTAGGATTAAAATCTATTTTGTGAACAATTCTTTCAGGTTGATTTTGATAAAGAATTGCTGATTGTTCTTGTGCAACGGCGATATCATAACCGCTTCCGCCCAAACAAGTTTCATTCAACTCGAAAGCGTCGATTGCTGCCCACTGCGCCAAATTATTCATTAAAGTAGAACTGCTTCCCAAACCGAAATTCGCTGGAAACTGTAAATCAGTCGTTATTGAATAAGAAGAATCCTGCTTCAATTGAATCGCAGAAACTTCTTTCACTTTCATTAAAACTTTTAAAATAAATGCTGCAGATTCAGGAATGTTGGTTGAAACTACTTTTCCAGTTCGATAATCAATCGTTGCATTTAACCAAGATTTTCCTTTATGAAGCGCAGTCCAATTGACTAAAGACTTGCCGTCGGCATGGTCTGAAACAAAAAACTCTTGCCCCCATTTTGTAGGAAGAGCAAGAGCCAAGGCGCCATCTAAGACGACATATTCAGACGTGAGCAATAATTTTCCGTGGGAAAAAATCATTCTCGTATTTTATTAAATTGCAGAAGAAACTTCTACGGTATTATTAATTTTTTTGATCAAACCTTGTAAAGTTTTTCCAGGACCTACTTCTACAAAAGAAGTCGCTCCTTTCTGAATCATATTTTGCACAGATTGCGTCCATTTTACAGGACCAGTTAATTGTGCAATCAAATTCAATTTAATCTCTTCAGGATCGGTAACTGCTGTAGTCGTAATGTTTTGGTAAACCGGCATTGTAGGTTTATAAAACTTGGTATTGTGAATTGCTGCTGCTAACTTCTCTTGAGCAGGTTGCATCAAAGGTGAGTGAAATGCACCATTTACAGGAAGCATTAAAGCACGTTTTGCACCAGCATCTTTCATGTTTTGGCAAGCCAATTCTACCGCTGCAGTTTCACCAGAAATTACCAATTGTCCAGGACAGTTGTAATTGGCAGGAACTACGATTCCGGGAGTTTCTTCACAGATTCTTTCTACTACATCATCAGCAAGTCCAAGGATTGCCGCCATCGAACTTGGATTAGCATCACATGCTTCTTGCATTGCTTTTGCACGCGTAGAAACCAATTTCAAACCATCTTCAAAAGTTAAAACTCCGTTTGCAACCAAAGCTGAAAACTCACCTAAAGAATGTCCTGCAACCATTTCTGGCGCAACTCCATTCAATGCTGCTTTTAATGCCGCTACTGAGTAGATAAAAATCGCGGGTTGTGTAACTTCTGTTTTTTTCAAATCTTCTTCTGAGCCATTAAACATGATCGAAAGAATATCGAAACCTAAAATTTGATTAGCTGAATCCATTAAGTCTTTAATGTCTTTACGGGATTCGTACAATTCTTTCCCCATCCCGACATATTGTGAACCTTGTCCAGGAAATACAAGTGCTTTCATATAATTATTTACTGATAAATTAGAATTAAAAAATAAGGTTCATCAAGTGTGTTTTCTTTTTAATTAGGAATCAAACGAACCACTCTGTATCCTTTGTTGACGTAAGCTCCGGATTTTGTTTTTTCAAATTCGAACTTGGTTGCCAACTGTGTTTGCACTTTATTCATTTGTTTGAAAATCTCTCCTTTCTTATTCTCACGACTCAACATATCATTGACTACATCGAAACCGATAACCGCATATTTTGAAGGTGCTTTACAATATTTCTTTTTGTATGCTTCCAGAATTTCTTTTTCGAAACTTCCTTCCGTATCAATTTTTCTATCCATTAAATAAACCAAATTACTCTGGCTTAATTCATCTACTTTTTTCTCGAAAATTGGAGAATAGTACATGCTGAATGCTTTTAATCCGTCCACTTCTTTAGAAAGCGCAATCATTCTGTTGGCAAACGCATCGCCAGCATCATCACTTTTATTTGCTAAAATTGCAATAACTGGAGCAGGTTTACCAGTCATCATATTTTGATCAGGCTGAATATCTGAAGCTGATTTTACCAGAATAACATTTGCGTTTTTTAAATTCTTTTTAAGATTGGTTTCTAAATATTTCGCATAGGTTTGATCTGCATCAGCAACAATATAAATCTTTTGATCAGAGAACGCATCTTTTACTTCTTTCACAATACGGTCTGCGTAAATAAAATCATTGGTTTCAATAATGATTAAATTTTGGTAACCTAACAAATCATCGGAATTAGCAAAAGGTGCTACTACTGGGATTTTGCTTGTTTTCACATAATCCAGAACTTCTAAAACACTTGATTTAAAAAATGGACCAATAATTAAATCCGTGTTGTCCTTATTAATTTGAGTTAAAGAGTTTTTAAAACTTTTTTCATTCCCGGCATCAATTACTTTAATGTCAAGATTTTTACCACTTTTTGTATTTCGTTCAATTGCTAATTTTGCACCAGCAAGGAAATCAAGAGACAATGTTCTGTATTTAGAATCGTTGCTGTCAAAACCAAACGGAAGCATGATTACGACGTTCAGCGCATCGCCAGATTTTTTAACATAAGCCGAATCTAATTTTTTAATTTTCAAAACCATTCCGGATTTTAAACCTTGCGAAAGATTCGGATTTAAAGAAAGTAAATCGTCTAAAGTAATTCCGAATTTATTTAAAATTCCGAAAACCGTGTCGCCATCCTGAACCGTATAAGTCACATAATCATCAGCAACCGAAGTTGTAGAATAAGTTGGCGTAGAAGTGGTTTGAGAAACAGTCGTCGCAATTGGATCAGCTTTCGTTTCTTCTACGGAACCTTTTCCTTTTACCTGAATGATATCACCGACTTGCAAACCTTTCTCTTCTAAACCTGGGTTCAGAGCAAAAAGTTCCTTTTGATTTAAATTAAATTTACGAGACAGTTTATAGTAATTGTCTTTTGCCTGAACGGTGTATGAATTTTCATCAGCAACAGCTGTTACAGTCTTAGTAGGTTCTGGTTGCGAAACTGTTTTAACAGTCTCGGTCGGCGTAAAAGTCTCAACCGGTTTATTGGCCGCGACAACTTGCTGATCACCACCAAATTTTTGAATACTTGCTAATGGCAAAGTTACTTCATCACCAATCTTCATGTGCGAATCCAATTCAGGATTTAACGCTCTAAGTTCAGTTTCTGAAATCTGATATTGCTTGGTAATTCCGTAAATCGTTTGCTTTGGTTTTAGAATAATCTTCCCCACTTTAGCAGAAGATGAATTAGCTTTTGGCTGTGCTGAACCCGTATTAGAAGCCAATTTATTAACCAGCAAAACCTCGCCGATTGATACTTTTCCGTCTTTAGAATTTGGATTTAATTTCACCAAATCATCAACGGTCATTCCGTATCTTTTTGCGATATTATAGGGATTATCGCCCTTTTCCACCGTATGGGTTTTTTGGGCAGACAAACCTGCAATTGCTGTTATACCAGCTGTAATAAGAAACTTTTTGATCATCTTTTAGATAAATATTTACAAAAATACTGCTTTAAAATTAAATAGTAAAAATTATTAATTCGGAGTTTTCAACCTCCAATTCCTCGTAACAAGTATGAAGCCACTCCTGGCCGAAGTCCGAGTAAAACACGGAGAAGTTATAATTTCTTTCTTGCCAGGTATTTCCCGGATGAATCTTTTGAAATAAGTTTTCCAAACGTTCCAGTTTTTCACTTTGTTTGATTTTCTCGGCGCGAAGTAATCTTTTTCTCATGCGGTCAAAAGATTTCAACTGTCGGGTTTGTTCTCCTTCCACTAAATTGCCAAAGGTTTTTTCCGTCAATTCTGCTTTTGCTTTTAAATTGATGAATTGTTCTTTTAATTGAGTTTCCTGTTGATTTAATAAAGGAAGAATTTCATTATTATTCAGTAAAAGATCATTCGTAACTACGGCGAAATTTTTGAAAAAATCATTAATTTCTAAACCTAAGTCCTTCGTTTTAGTAACCGTTTTTTCAGAAATCATTAACATCGAATTTCTTGGAATCAAAATAGGAAAAGGAAGATTGAGTTTTTCAAAATAATTTTTCAGTTCCAACCAATACATGATTTCGGCATTGCCGCCAATGTAAGTGATATTCGGCAAAATCGTTTCCTGATAAACCGGACGCATTAACGCATTCGGACTAAATCTTTCGGGATGATTTTCTAATTCGGCTAAAATTTCTTCCTGGCTAAAAGATTTCTCTTGATCAACGATAATGTATTGATTATCTTCAAAGGCAATTCTATCACGTGTTTCTGAAAGGTAAAACAAATTTATCTCACGAGGATTAACCTGAACCTTTCCGTATTTCTCAGTTAAAAAATGAACGGTTTCCTGAGTGGTTTCAAATAAATCCTGATTCAGTAATTCGTCTTTGAAAACTGATTTCATTTCTGATTTCAATTTTGCTTCATCACCGTCGAGGACGATTAAACCGTAATCAGCAAAAAGTTCATGAACGATAATTCTGGTTGCTTGCGAAAGCGTATTTCCATTTTTGTAAGCACGTTTTAATAATAAGATTAATTCAGTTCCGAAAACAGAATCTTTAAATTCTTCTTCAAACTGAGAAATGAAGAAATCGTCTTCCACTTTTATTCTGCCAACTGCGCCACCAGATTTGGCTTTGGTTTCGTAATAATTATTTTCCGTTTTAAAATGATTGATTTCCTCAAAATCATGATCTTCAGAAGCCAACCAAAATAAAGGAACAAAATTCTTTGCTGGAAATTTTCCGTTTAAAAATTCCGCCAATTTAATGGTTTGCAAAATTTTATAAATAAAGAAAACAGGTCCGGTAAAAAGGTTTAATTGATGTCCAGTCGTTACGGTGAAAGTGTTTTCTAATGCTAAATTTTTAAGATTAGATTGTTGATTTTCTGACTGTGGAAAATCTGAATATTGATTTTGTAAAACTTCACAAAGCACTTTCCTTTTGTCTGAAGAAAAAGATTTTTCTTTTTGTAGAAACTGCTTTTCAATATTTTCTAAGTTAAAAAACTGGGATTCGAAACCCGTAATTTTTTGAGTCAGAAAATCTTTGATGAGCAAAGGAATGCTTTCAATTTCTAAAAAAGGGATGTTGGTTAGTTTTTTCAAAATAATCTGATTTTCTTACTAATTTTTATAATGCTTTTTTTTAACGCAAAGACGCAAAGGGAATTCTCCAATTCGAATATTTTTAAACCGCTTTTTAAGGGCGCAAAGGCGTTTGACTTCGTCGAATCTTCGATTTCACTTAGCAAAGGCCAAAAAGAATTGATTGTGATCGATTTTTTATTCACCTTCGAAACTTGATTAACTAAAAAGATACCAAACAATTCCCAAGTTCAAACGGAAATCATACAGCGGATAATAGGGTGCCGTGAAGGATTTATTCTTCATCAAGGTTGTATTAAAATGTTGTGCTTCAACGAAGAAAAACATTCTTTTCACTTTCATATTAAAATAAATATCAGCAATTGGTTGTCCACCAATTGAATAAGAATTTGCGTTTGGTAGAATAAATTCGTTTAACGCTGGCGAAAATTCACGAGAAGCGAACTTTGAAAAGTAATAGATTTTAATTCCGGTTTGAATTTCGGCTGCGTTTTTAAAGGCTTTTGTTTGATAAAAAAGATTGGCTCTTCCAACAAAATTAGGCATTGGCAAAAGATCTTTATTTCCGATAGCAGATTGGAAAAGCACTTTTGGATTCAGATGAAAATTACCATAAGAGAACGTTGCTTCGCCACCGATTTGTGAAATATTCACCGAAGAAGAACTCTGTTGTGGAAGTGCTTTAAAATCCAAATAAGTGTAATTATCTATTCTGAAATAATTCGCAAACACGCTACTTTTGAACCATTTCAAATTTACGTCACCACCAATTTCGGTAATACTTTGGTTTTTGGGATCTGCGAAATAATAATTAAAGTTTTTATAAACGGAAGGATTTAACAACAAATTGAAACTCGGTGACGCCGACTGGAAATTCACTTTTGCATTGACGAAATAATCCGGTATCGGTTCGAATCTCAATAAGTTTTGAGAACGGACAAAACTGCCAAATTGTTTTCCGCTGGAAAATTCTAAGTTGGAGTTTAATTCTACTTTATCCCAAAGTTTAATAAGGAGATTTCCAACAGCGCCAATTCTGTTTTCAGAAAGTTCTTGAGGGAAATTTAAAGCAGTTGGAAAAGGCGTACCAACTCCCAACTTGATTAATTGGTGTCGAACTCCTGCATCTAATTTGAAATTTTTTTTATCAAAAAGGATACTTACGGTATTGCTTAAATTCTTGGAATATTTTTTTGAAGAGGCCGGATAATCATATAGTTCTGAAGCATCGGTAAAATAATACCGCTCTGGCGAACCTTGATTATAGTAATATTTATTGGTCTGATTAAAAATAGTATGACGGATTTTAAACGGAAACTTTTCGGAGGCAAAAGGTTTAAATTCCTGTGAGAAATAATAGCGTCTGTAAGCAAACTGAGAATTAGAATTATTCAGATTGACCTGTAAATTTTCCCGATTGTTAAAATCAGAATTTCCGTTCAGAAATAGATTAACATCGGCGATTCCACCGTTTTCCTGATTGTTTACATTATCATGAACAAAGTGAGCGAAGGCTTCGTATTTTCCGTTTTTAGAAAGATAATGTCCAGAGAACAGCACTTCATTATTTGACGCCAAAGAGTTGAGATAATGACCTTGCGAACGAAGTCCGGTATATTCTACCGCGAAGTTGAATTCTTTACCAATATTCTGCGTGTACGTCGATTGCAGCACCGCTCCATTTCGTGCTGAATTGTGATAAATAAAAGCCGTTGTTGGTGTTTTTACATCGTAGTAATTGACATCCTTAATTCCTCTAATAAAATAAGATTTATTGGTTGGAAGCAAAGACAAATTTTGTTCGGTATCCACTTCAAATACTAAGGGATTAAATCCAGAACCTACATTGGCAAACTGAATTTTTCCAAAATTATCACGGTTGTTATATTGAGAAAATATAAAAGTTTTGTCGTGGGTAAAAGCGGTATCAAAGATTTTCTTTTCAGAAAACTGGGTTCTGTAGGTATAATCGTAAATGGTAGGTTTAAAAATTTTCAGTGAATCTTTGAAACCGGAATCAACGACTAAAGTATCGCCAGGTTTTACACGGTTAGAGTCAGTTTTGTTGACAATCTGTGCATTAAGGTTATAACTAAAAAGAAATATGCAGAAAAGGATGAATCTCATTCTATTTGTTTGGTGTACAAATGTAAGAAATATGGTGAAATAAAAAAGGACTGTAATTTTGATGATTACAGCCCTTTGATTATTACCTAAAGATATTTTAGTTATATCCTGGATATTGTTTTAAGTTTTTATTTGAATTCAACGCTCCTTGAGACATTGGTAAAACAAATAACTTATTATCTGGAGTTACCGTACAATTTACAGAACAGTTAGATGGTCTAACCATCGATAAATTGTTTCTTTTCAAGTCCAAAAACCTCTGACCTTCGCCATAGAATTCTTTCCCTTTTTCAGTTAAGATATCCTTTAATAAATCGGTTCCTGTATAAAGAGATCCTTTTCTTGAAGCTGCAAATGCATTCAATTCTGTAAGTGCCTGAGCATTTTGACCAGTTAAGAACAATGCTTCAATTCTGTTCAATTGTGCTTCTGCAAATCGAAGTACTTTAATATTTCTAAAATAATTACCCTCTTTTGTAAATCTCGGATATTTATTAGTCCAGTATCCTCCTGGCGTATCCGTTTTTGGAGCAGAAGTATTCGTTAATAATCCTGTAGCATTAGTACCTCTTCTTACATCTGTTGCAGGGAAACTGTTATAAAAAGTTTGATTAAACAACATGCATTTTCTAGAATCAGTTCTATGATAGTAACCTGGTAAAGAAATGTTAGAACCAATTCCTGTCTCCCTATTGGAATTAATGTTTAAATCTAATTCCCAAATAGTTTCAGGATGATTTTCAGCACCTGGAAGCGTATAAGCACGAAGAGTATCTTTATAGGTCTCACTACCAGTTAATTCATCTTCATTACTTCCCGAAAAATACTGTTCATACATAGAAGCACTGGTTGAATTATACGGTTTAGTTAAAGCTGTAGCATTAATTTTCGCAAAAGTCGATGGCGAATTAAATACAATATCAGTAGCATAGTCTAATGCCAGTTGTGAATCACCTGCTGCTCTTCTTGTTAAATAAACTCTTGACAACAGTAATTTTGCTGCGGTCTTACTTAGGATTACTTTTTTCGAAGGGCTGTCACTAGCTGAATTCACCCCAGCTTTCAAATCGGCAATAATCTGGTCATAAACCTGAGGAACCGTTGCTCTGGCAGGTTTAACTTTCACATCATAATCAGAAAGCACCAATGGTACTCCATAGTCTTGATTCACTCCTGATGTTGGGGTTGGTGAATAATAATTAACTAAAGTAAAATAGGCTAATCCTCTGATAATCTTGGCCTCTCCTTTAATTCTATTTACGTTAGCATTACTAGCTACCGCTGTATTATTGATGACCAAATTACAGTTCATAATAACATTATACAATGTACCATAAAATCCGAAATCGCTTTGAGACGAATTATAATTGTAATTAAAGGTATTAAGATAAGAAGGATTAGTATTGGACACAAATAATTTGTCTCCCATAAGATCACCAAACAACATTACGTCGGTACCATAAACGTTAGAAGCACTAACAGACAAATAAGCACCATTGAGCAGCATTTGCATTTTAGCTTCTGAATTAATATCAGTAATTTCATCCTGATCGGGTGGAAATAAATCCAAGTCTCTTTCGCTGCATGAATTGTGAGCAAAGAAGAGTAAAAAGCTTGATATAATTAAAAAATACTTTTTCATTTTAAATTTTTTTTTGTTAGAAACCAATTTGAACACCCATTGATACTGTTCTCAACACTGGAGAAGCATACCAATATCTTCCTTTACCAATCCAAGACCATGAATTTGAAGTCGATTCAGGATCGTAGTTCAAATTCTTATCAAATACATGGGTGAATAAGTTTGTTCCTCTTGCGTAAATAGTCAAATTGTTAATTCCTGTTGAGTTTTTAAATAATTCTCCGAAAGAATAGGCGATTTTCATTTCTTTCAATCTGATGTGATCTCCTTTGCTTAAGAAACGGGAAGATTCTAAACGTGAACTACTTGGGTTACCAATAACTGCTTTTGGACCATCTGCATTGTAATTCTCGGCACCAGGTGCATCCGTCCAGCTGTTATAAAGTGCATCCGTAATTTGGTTCCGAGTTATGAACCGACCATCATGTTGGGTATAAGAACGGACTCCATTCTGCACCATAAAGTCAAACTGACCCGTGATTAAAAAACTTAATGAAAGGTTTTTATACTTGAACTCATTGGTTAATCCCACATTGTAAGTAGGAAAGGCATTTTTACCTATCCAAGCTTCGGTAGCTTTTAGTTTATCATTTGTTACAGCGCTTTTTGTACCATCTGTAAACCACAATCCATCACCTGCTTTAATACCATTTGCGGCATCATCTACTTTTGCGACACCTGCCCAAAGATAGGTATAGTACTCTCCTAATAAATGTCCTGGTGCTAAGGCGACTAATTCATTGCTTCCATCAGAAGTTTCTCCTTTAAATTGCACAAGTGGCACATTTAATTTTTCTACCATCGATTTTCCGTATGCACCATTGGCATTAATATTCCAAGAAAAACTATCTGTTCTAACAGGTACCGCATCGATAACCACTTCAAATCCACGGTTTCTGATATTTCCTACATTGGCGTAGTATTCTGACGGTCCACCAGCTTCTTTAGCAGGAAACTCTTTAAAAATCGCTTTCTCAGTTAACTTATCATAATAGTCTAAAGTAAATTTCAAGCGGTCATTGAAAAAGCCGAAATCAGTACCAACATCTAAATGGGAAGATTGCTCCCACTCTAACGCTGTATTTCCTGGAGAAGTAATCCCTCCATAACCGCCGTTGTCACCCCAACCGATTTGTGAGTTATATCCTAAAGTTGCGAATTTACTATATTGTGGACCCCACTGGTCAGCATAAGGAATGTTTCCTAAAACTCCATAACTCGCTCTCAACGTTAAAGAAGAAAACGCATCTGGAATAAAGCTTTCATTCATTACATTCCAAGAGCCACCTACAGACCAGAAATTCCCCCACTTTTTATCTCCTAAAGTTGAGTTACCATCTCGTCTTAACTGACCAGACAAAGTATATTTACTATCTAAGGTATAATTTAATCTACCGAAATATGAAATTTGACGCCATTGCAAATCAGTATTTCCTGCAATTTGCGTGTCAGAAAAACCGAAGTAAGGTCTTGGGTCATTCATTGAAAAAGTCAACACATTTAAGTTATTGTAAGTATGGTCTTGATATTCCATCCCTGCATAAGCTTGAACATTGTGTCTTCCTCCGAAAACATTACGGTAAGAAACCGTGTTCGACCAGTTCCAATCAAAAATTGTACTTCTGGCGTCACCTAAGAACCCTTGCTCTGCTGACATAATGGTATAAACAGGGTGACCTGCTAAAACAGATTGTATCTCTTTAATGAACTGCGCCTGCATCCCATATAATGAATTGAAGTAAAAGTTTTTAGCAAACTGATAATCCATATTTACTGAACCAATAAAAGTATTAATGGTTGAGTTCTGGCTGGTTTCTTCTAAGATTGACACCGGGTTAAAACCTGGAGTAGGTGAACCTTCTCCCAAGTCTTGGTTATAAGAACCGTCCGCATTATAAACGGTACGTAAAGGAGAAATCATGATAGAGGAAGTCACCGGGTTTGCCGACGCTCTACCTCCGAAATAGGTTTGTCTCTTAATATTCGAATAGTTTAAGTTTAAACCAAACTTAATTTTATCGGATGCTTTATGATCAAGCGCTGTATTAATACTCAAACGGTCAAAACCTGAAGTTTTAACTAGTGGACTGTTCTTGTAGTAAGAACCTCCAATTCTATAAGAAGTATTGCTTGCACCACCGGAAACACCAAAATTATAAGTTTCTACCACAGAAGAAGTTCTGGTTACTGCCTTTATCCAATCTGTATTTTGTGTACCATCATATTGTGGCTCGTAGTTCTCAAGGAAGAAATCAGTTGCTCCTTTTAGATCCGTAAAAGTGGTTCCTAATTGTGTCTGGCTATTCCACATCAAAATACCTCCGTATTTAATGTATTCATCAGCATTCATTAGCTTTAACTTATCGAAAGCACGATCCTGAACACCAGTTTCACTAGAAAACTCGAATCTTGTTTTTTGGTTGTATTTTCCTTTTTTAGTTGTAATTAAGATTACCCCATTCGCTCCTCTAGACCCATAAAGCGCCGTTGCAGAAGCGTCTTTCAAAACAGAAACTGATTCTATAGCATTCGGGTCGATTGCAGAAAGAGGATTCCAAGACTCCATATATGAAGCATTATCTGAACCTTTTCCTACAACTACTCCATCAATAACATACAATGGATTGGGCGTACCAATAAGAGAACTCACCCCTCTAATGGTCACCATATTTGATGATCCCGGATCTCCACTCGCAGATGAAAAGTTAAGCCCCGCAACTCTACCGTTCAGTACATCATCAACTGATGAAAACGGTGTTGATTCGAAAGCCGCCTTGGATACAACATTATAAGCACCTACTTTTTGAGCAGGATCTAATTTAATTCCGCCGACAAGAATTACTTCATCAATATCTTTGACTTTAGTAGTGGTGTCGCGCTTTGCTTTTTGAGCCATTACCGTATGTCCTGCAAAGAACAATACGCCAATAGTTAAAACTCGTAATTTTACATTCATATTAACACACTTTAATATTTTAATGCGGCAAATATGTTAATATTTTTTAACAAATGCAAATTTTATTCAAAAAATGATAATGTTTTTTTTATTTCATTAATGAAAGCGTGACAATAGAGCGATATTGTTTCCAAAATGACAATTTTAGCATTTCTTAATGTTTGTTAAAACCATGCTATCAAAAGGGAATTACTGGATACCTTTACAAAAAAAATTTCAGAATCTAAATAAAAACTATTTTATAACTTAATAATTATCATTTGAAAACATTAATGAATCTTCAACTGACACAAAAAAAAACCACGCTCAAAAAGCGTGGTTTATCAATTTTATATAAAAATTTACTTGTTAAGAAATTCGATCATTTTAATCATATCTCCTTCTTTAGAAAAACTTAGTTTATTGACTTTAAGAAATTTCTCAAATTCTGGTTGATCTAAGGAAAATTTTGTGGTGAATTCTGTGGTGTTTTTTGGGAATTTAAAGAATTCGGATTTTTTCTTCATTAATTAAGATTAAAAAAAATCAGGATAGAAAAAATTCTATCCTGATTAGTAATATTAAATCAATCATTTAAAATTAATGCAATAAATCATTTGCATCCATTGCTCCTTGAGGGAAAGGTAATTTATATTTTTCACCTTTAAGTTTCAAGTCTTCCCATCTTACCCATTCGAAAGATAATTCAAGTCTTCTTTCGTTATCTAATGAAAGGTTTGATTTACGGATACTTTGCAATTCTGTTAATCTTGCTGTATTTCCTGCTTCTGCAGAAATTAAATACATTTCTGGAATTCTAGAAATCAAGAGATCAGAATCATCATTAGGACTATATTTGTTTGAAAAAGTAAAACCTCCTGTTGCAGGCGCTTCCGCGATATCAAACAAAGTCTTTCTTGTATCATTTGTTCCCAATAAAGCCAATAAATCATCAGCCGCTGCGAAACAGTTCCATGTTTTAGCATCATAACTCATGATCCATCCCCAAGATCCGTTTTCTTCAGCTCTGTTACCAGCAAATTTTAGAATTACTTCAGAATCATTATTACTAGGATTATTAGCAATACTAAATTTCCCGCTATTAATAAGCTCTTCAGCTTCTATACCCGCAGCATTAATATCTCCTTTCATTCTTAGAACCCTTGCCAAAAGAGCTTGAGCAGCCTCCTTGGTTGGTGTTAACTGAACTAAAGAAGCATTAGATGCGTTGAATGGCTCAATACTTCCTTTTGCTGCTTTCAAATCAGCAATAATAAAATCTAATACTTGAGCACCTGAACTCGCTGCAATAGGTCCTGGAACCGTATTTTCATCAACAAGAGGAACTCCTTCATATAAGTCATAAAGTCTAAGGTACGAAAGTGCTCGTACATATTTCGCTTTACCAATTTGTGTAGCTGAAGCAGAAGGTACTTTAATAATAGTATTCGCTCTTGAGATCGCGGTATAGAAATCTTTGTAATAATAACTTAACAAGATATCTCCCGGAGGTACTACATGTTCGAATAAATACTGAAGCTGAATGAATTGAAATTTAACTGGTTTGTAGTTATCAGCCATCACTTCAGTAGCCATAATGCTGAAATAAGGATAACCACTTGGCTCCATAATTCTTTTGTAAGCTCCTGTCAACAATTTGTCAACATCCCCTGTCGAAAGCGGTGAATTTGCATCAAGTGACGCAACAGATTCCGCTTCTAGTGCTCTATTACATGAGGTTAAAAATAGACCACATGCCAATAATAATATACTTAGTTTTTTCATTGTTTTTAATTCTTAGAAGTTAATATTCATTCCTAAACTGTATATTTTTACGTTAGGAATACCATTTGAGTCTACACCAGATGAAATTTTAGTCGTATCTGCTGAATTTTGACTACCCTTAACTGCCTGATCTACATAATAAGTTTCTGGATCAACACCTGAATATTTAGTAAATGTAAATGGATTTCTAACTTGAGCATAAATTCTCATTGATTTAATAAATCCTAATTGCTCTTTAGGAAGATTCACCCCTAAAGTAATATCTGTAATTCTAAGATAATCTGCATCTTCTAGGAACCTAGTTGATCTTTGATTATTCCAAGCAGAAATTACACTCGCATAGTGAGGTCTTGGCACGTTAGTATCCATGTTTTCTGGAGTCCAGTAATTCATTTGTTCACCAAGCATGTTCTCAGAAAATGATGGATATCCTACTGCAGCACCTCCTACTTGTTTTTCTTTATACATTGCGTACACTTTTTTCCCAATAGAATATTGTGCGTTCGCAGATAAATCAATCATACCATAAGATATTCTGGTGCTAATACCACCATACATTGGCGCAATACCTCCGCTAAATACTTGTCTGTCATTGGAATCAATTATACCATCACCATTGATATCTCTGTAAATCATATCTCCAGCTTGAACAACTTTCGTTACTTTTCCAGTTTTATCTTTATACTCGTACTTTTCACTTGCAACACCTACAGCTTCAAGTAAATAGAATGATCCTAAAGACTCACCTTCTTTTACAATAGAGGCAAACCCAGTAGTAAACTGTCCTGATTTGGTACCAATTGTCTCTACAACATTTTTATTATAGGAGAAATTGGCTCCAAAATCCCAACTGAACTTATCTGCTTTGATCAATTTTGTATCTAAAGTAACCTCAATTCCTTTATTATTGATAGAACCAACATTGGTCAGCATATTAAGATAACCTGTTTCTTGGTTCACTGGTATTCTATATAAAAGGTCATTGGTTGTTTTGTTATAAACATCAACATTCAAGTTAACTCTTCTATTGAACATTGATAAATCCATACCTGCGTCCATAGATTCTCCTTTCTCCCATTTTCTGGTTGGATCAAATAAATCTGTAACAGCCATTCCTGGATTTTGGTTATGATTTTCTCCAGCACTAATTAAATTTAAACCAGCTGAGAACGGAATTCCTGTTTGATTACCAGTAAAACCATAAGAAGCTCTAAACTTAAGTTCATTAATTACAGGAACATTGAAGAATGATTCATTAGAAACCGTCCAACCAATAGATGCTGCTGGGAAATTCCCCCATCGATTGTCTTGTGTGAATTTTGAAGAACCATCATATCTTGTTGATAGCATTAAGTTATATCTGTTATCCCAGTTAAATTGTGCTCTACCAAAGAATGATGCCAATGACATTTCATTCATATATGATCGACCATTATTTATCGTAGCTGCAGAAACTAACCATTTCAAGTCATTAGATGGAAAGTTTTCACCTTGCACAAAAGAGTCTTCATATTGCCAATTCTGGAATGATTGTCCAGCAACAATATTTACATTCAATTTACCATCAACAAATTTTTTGTTATATGTTGCTGTATTTTCAATTAAATAATCTCTGTTGTTTTCTGTACTATAATAACCGTAACCCCATGGAACTCCAGCCTTTTCACCTCTTCTAGTATTGGGTGCATCGAATCTGTTGTATCTATTTATATTAAGATTCCCACTAATGGAGGTTTTTAAAGTTAAATCTTTGATTGGATTATAAATTACAAAAAAATTAGCTCCAACTCTCTGCCATTTATCAGTTACATCTCTTTCAAAAGCAAATAATGGGTTATTGGTACTCATATTCCTGTTGATTTTACCATCAGCTCCATATACTGCTTTATTAGGTGCTGCGTTAATTGCATTGCTATAAGGCTGGTACGTGTTATTATCATCAGCAATTGGTGTTGCTTCTGACTGAGTATAATATGAATTAATGCCGATTTTAAATTTATCAGTCATCTTTTGCTCAACATTCAATCTTAATCTCGTCACTTGGTAATCATCTTTGTTGATAATACCTTCTTGACTTACATTTGAAATTGACAAATACACTTTCGAGTTTTCATTACCCGCTGTAAAACCTAATTGATTATTCGTAATTGCTCCTGTTCTCAGAACTTGATCCAACCAATTGGTATTAATCCCTGTTGCAGCCATTGGATTATTTAAAGCCAATTCACCTGGAGAACCAGCAGCAGGATAAGCCAATGTTCCACTAGCAATATCATTCAAGTAATTCTGTCTTGCAACATCATGAACTTGTTTGTACTGATCTCCATTTAATAAATCAGGTCTTTTAATAATTTCCTGAATACCATAAGAAGTATTGAAAGTTACTGACGGTTTACTATTATATTTCCCAGACTTGGTTTCTACAATAACAACACCGTTAGATGCACGTGATCCATAAATTGCGCTTGACGCCGCATCTTTCAAGATTTGCATGCTTACAATATCTTCAGAAGATAAATTCCCTAAGTTTTCCTGAGGAACACCATCTATAATATATAAAGGATTATTGGAAGCACTTAGTGATCCATTTCCTCTAATACTAATTTTGGTATTATTACCAGCTCTACCACCTGTACTTACAACTTGAACTCCAGAAGCCTTTCCTTGAAGAGCCTGCTCAACAGAAGCAACAGGTTGTTCTTGTAAAACATCTGCCTTTACGGTTGCAATTGCACCTGTAACATCTGACTTTTTTTGCGCACCATAACCAACAAGAACTACCTCTTCGATATCCTTAACCTTGGTTGAGTCTTTCTGCGCCATTACTGCTTGGCCTGTAAAGAACAGAACACCTACAGTTAACACTCTTAATTTAATATTCATATTAACACTTTTTTAATATTATACCCGCAAATATGTTAATTTAATTTAACAATAACAAATTGGTAAAGGCTTTCAAAAAATTCAAAAAATGCATTATCAATAAGGCTTTAAGCATGACTAATGAGATTAATTAAACAGATTTTTTAATTAATTGAATTTTAATTGTTAAAATTCAAAAAGTAATAGCAAAAAACATAAAGTGAACTTTTTTCAATATTTAATATTCGATATAAGCAGACCCAAACAAAGAAGACTTTACTATACAGAAAAAACCGCCATTTCTGACGGTTTCATTTTGAAAAAAATATTTGATGTTTATGATTAAAATCTAACTTAATTAATATCCAGGATTTTGCTGTGCAGCTAAAACTGGATTAGCACTTGTTTCCAATGTTGGGATCGGCCAGACATATCTGTGATCACTATAAGGAATAGCGGGTACATCTGTAGGTTTATATACGTATGGAACTCCAATTTGATAATCTGATGCTGTAGGATTCTGTCCGTTTCTATATTTCATCGGAATTCCTGAGGTAGGGGTAAGATTATCTTGCTGCAATCTGTGAATAGTATTCCAACGAAGACCTTCTGCTAAAAACTCTACTCTCCGTTCCATCAAGATTGCATTAACAGCATCTGCAGGTGTTGCAAACGAGGCGTATTGCTCAGTAGCAGGTGCAACTAAAGATCTGTTTCTTACAGTATTTAAATCTGCTAAATAAGTAACATCTCCAGTTCTTGCCTTAGCCTCTGCTCTATTCAAAAGAACCTCAGAATATCTTAGAAGTGGCGAAGCATCTGTAAGTGTTCCGGTATCTTTATATTTATTCGTAAACAATACACCAGCCGCACTTCTAACCATATTTGCAGACCTTCTCTTGTCTGTAGCTAACCATGTTGGTTGATTCCAAATGATAGGACTAATTGCTATTAAACTTCTGCCATTATACATAGAAGCTAAAGCACCATTTACATCTGGGTTATTAGTTGCGGAATTTTCAAGAGAGAAAATACTTTCAGTATTTGTATAATTTTTGGCAAACGGAGCATTAGGATCTGATTCTAATGTGTAAAGCCCATTCAGCTTATTAGCTTCTGTAATAACTTTAGGATAATCGCCCTTGCTTAAATACACGCGAGTTTTTAAAGCAATTGCTGCTTCTTTAGCAACGTAAACAATTGCATTCTTAGGGGTTCTAGTTGTCTTAGATGTCATCAAGCTCTCTGCCTGATCTAAATCTGCCAAAAGCTGAGTGTAGTTTGCTGCTACAGTTCCTCTCGGAAGACTTGCATTCTCTTCGATGGTTGTCAGCGAGTTACTCGGTTTCAATCGATAAGGAACTCCCAAATGAGAAGCATCTGCAGTATGTTTGTATGGTCTTGCGAAAAAATTCAACAACTCATAATGACTGAAGGCTCTAAAAAATAAAGCTTGCCCCACATAGTCATTTCCTTCTGTTGCGGAAATCACTCCATTCGCTATTGCTTTATTAACTCCTTCAATCACAAGATTGGCACGGTTAACAAGTCTATAGGTATCTACCCAATAATATACAGTGTTTAATGATCCAGAAGGATCCCAAGTTCCAGTGTAAGTCACCGCGTAGAAAGAGGCAGTATTCACCATATCTTCACCACGCATGTCATTTTGCTGAAAGTACGCTGCGCCAAAAGGATATCCTCTACCCGCCGAGGAAGGGTTTGCGTTATTATACTGACCAATTGTGGCAGCCTGATACATCCCATTAACTGAGAGTATGATATTCTCCTTCGAACTGAAAGCTATATCCTCACTAATCTGATTGTAAGGAGTCAGTTCTATAATATTATCTCTATTACAGCTGGTGACAGTGAAAGCAGCAACCACCAGTAACAAAAAATATTGTTTTGTTTTGATATTTTTGATATTCATTTTAATAATTTTTAGAAAGTTGCGTTAATCCCAAATGAAATTGTTCTTTGTCTTGGTACTGCATTATAATCCATACCTAGATTTTCCATCTCGGGATCAATCCCTTTATACTTTGTAAACATTATAGCGTTCTGTACTACGCCATATATTCTAAATTTAGTAAGATTAATACTTGATAACATGTCAGGGTCTAAAGAATAACCTAAAGTAAGATTATCAATTTTCACATAGTCACCTTTTTCAACAAATCTCGAGGTTGCTTGTCCATTTAAATTAATAAAATTGCCTCTACCTCCGTGTAATTTTGGAGTCCATCCATCTCCAGGATTACTGGCACTTTGCCATCTTCCTAAGATTTCCGTTCCATTGTTATAAAAATCCTGATTTAGCAATTCTCTTCTTGTAACATTGAAAATATTATTTCCTCCGCTAAATCTTGCCATTACGCTGAAATCAAATCTTTTATACTGTAACGAAGTGGTTACCGATCCAAAATAAGTTGGAAGGGTATTTCCCAAAATCTGTCTATCAGAATTAGCCAAAGAAGAGGCTGCACCTAATGTACCAGGATTTGACGGATCAAATAAATAATATGCTTGATTTGCAATATTACCTTGCACCAAAGTACCATCAGCTTTATAATAAACAGGATTACCATTTGCCGCATTTACTCCCCAATATTTATATCCGTAAAGAGATCTTAAAGACTCTCCTTCTCTAATGAGGTACGCCGTTTCACCATTTTGAGACTGTACAATATCTTTACCATCTACAAGACCTGTAACTTTATTATGCATTAAAGTTAAATTAGCTCCAATGTTCCATTTTAAGTTTTCATTTTTAAGGATATCAGCATTGGCAGAAAACTCAAAACCTTTGTTTTCCATACTCCCAATATTCTTATTTATTGAATTACCAGGAACCCCTAAAGATGGCGGCAATGGAACCGCAAGGATCAAACCATCATTCACATTAATAAAATAGTCAGCACTTAGCGAGATTCTGTTGTTTAAAAAACCAAAATCAGCACCTAAGTTTTTCTTGGTATTTGTCTCCCATTTAAGTTGGTCATTACCAGCTTGTGAGTAACCAATACCATTGTAATCCGCGTACTTGAAACTGTTGTACAATCCTAAATATGGATAGTTTCCGATATCAGTATTCCCTACTTTTCCATAAGATGCTCTTAATTTAAATTCAGAAAGCGTACTTAAATCTTTCATAAATTCTTCATTCGAAACCGTCCATCCAAGTGAAACTCCTGGAAAGTTACCCCATTTATTTGCAGTTGGCAGAGAAGACAAACCATCTCTCCTAATTGTTCCCTGAACAAAATACTTATTTGCAAAATTATAACTTAATCTAGCCGCGTAAGAAATAAGACCATTGGCTGTAGCTCCCCCTCCAGAAGTTTGGGTTGCATATGAACCAGAAATCACCCCAACATCTCCAAAGAAATCGGAGGATAATCCTTGTCCATCAGCAAAGAAACTATTTGTTTTTTGCTTTTGATATTCGTTAACCAATACTACATTAATATTATGAGAACCAAAACTTTTATTAAAATTTAAAATATTTTGAATATTCCAACGGTCAAGGTTCAGATAATTATTATCAATATACCCGCCTCGCGAAAACCCATCACCATGGATGCGGTTCCAATAAAGAAAACCAGTAGTTACAGAGCGGTCTTTACTTACCTGCAATTTATAATCCAACCAATCGGTTATTTTCACATCTCCAGCGATACTCCCAATAAATCTGGAAAGATCAGAGGTATACTTATTATTATTTACGATGTATGCAATGTTTGTAAGATTACTGTTTATTGGAATAAAGTTATCCCACTGTCCAACTCTACTTGTTGTACCTTCTGTGAAAATATTATATCCGGTCGGAGTACGTGGATCATAGATAGGTGTATTTGGCAATTGACGTATTGAACTGAACATTGCTCCAGATATAGAACTATATCCATTATTTAAACCTTTATATGATGTTTCCGAGTATGAAAAATTTGTGCTGAGTTTAAACCAATCTGTTACTTTTTGATCCGCATTCATTCTCATTGAAATCCTCTCCATCCCATTTGGTATAATAACACCTTCCTGTTTGGTATATCCTAGAGAAGCGTAATAGTTACCGTTTCCAAGACCACCTGTCATCGATAAGAAATGATCAGTTTGCGTACCTGTTCTAAGCACCGCTTTTTGCCAATCTGTATTAAATTCACTACCTCTTGCCCACACCGTTCCCGCCGCTGCAGCTTTTTCATTAGAAATTGTCAAGAAGTCCGGAGTCTGTAAAAGATCTAATCTCTCCGCAACACTTGCTATACTAAGCATGTTATTGTAGGACACAGAGAATTTTCCATTTTTCCCTTTTTTCGTAGTGATTAAAATAACACCATTTGCGGCACGTGATCCATAAATAGCAGTAGCTGCACCATCTTTCAGAACCGTCATGGATTCAATATCTGAAGGATTGATATCCGCCAATGCATTAGTATAGGTATTCCCTCCACCGGTATCACCGGCAAAAATAGGAACTCCATCTACCACATATAAAGGAGATGTCCCTGAGGATATCGTATTGACACCTCGAATACGCACTGTTGGTGCTCTACCAATATCACCCGAGCTACTTACCACTTGCACTCCTGATGCACGACCCGCTAATTGCGCTTCGAATGTAGGAGTGTTTAAGTTAGCAATATCACTCCCCTTCACTGTTGAGATCGAGGAGGTTACATCTGCTTTCTTTTGAGTCCCATATCCAACCACAACCACCTCCTCAATATTTTGAGTTTTGGTCGAATCCTGCTGTGCCACTACCGCCTGTCCTGTAAAAAACAAAACACCTGCGGTTAAAATTCTTAATTTCACATTCATATTAACACATTTTAATATTTAAGCGACAAATATGTTAATAAATTTTAACATCAGCAATAATTATTTTCATAATGAAAAAATATCTAACATTAAAATTCATTATTTCACAACAATTAAAAACATTATGCGCAAAAAACATAAAAATTTCAGCCGGCTCAATCAATAAAAATCAAAGAAAATAAATTATAAACACATATGACGCATTTCAAAAGTCACTATTTAGAGTTATTCTAAATTTCAAGCACAAAAAAAACCCGCTAAAAACAGCGGGCTTTCAATAATATTTAAAGAATTATTTTAATTTTTTCTTCACTGAGATCTCTTCGTAGACCTCTAAGATGTCTCCAACTTCAATATCATTGTATCCTTTGATATTCAAACCACATTCGTAGCCTTTGGTTACTTCTTTTGCATCGTCTTTGAAACGTTTCAAACTTTCCAGTTCTCCATCGAATTTCACAATACCATCACGCAACAATCTGATTTTTGAATTTCTTGTTACTTTTCCGGTAAGAACCATACAACCAGCAATCGTTCCTACTTTCGTAATTTTGAAAGTTTCGCGTATTTCTACGTTACCGATTACCTGTTCTTTAATTTCTGGTGAAAGCATTCCTTCCATCGCTTCTTTCACTTCATCAATCGCTTTGTAGATAATTGAATAAGTTCTGATTTCGATTTCTTCTTTATCAGCTAATTCTTTTGCATTAACACCTGCTCTCACGTTGAATCCAATCATGATCGCATCTGATGCTGCTGCTAATAACACATCTGATTCAGTAATTTGCCCAACACCTTGGTGAATAATCTTAACGCTGATTTCCTCAGTAGATAAACTTTGAAGCTGATCAGATAGTGCTTCTACAGAACCATCAACGTCACCTTTAAGGATAATGTTTAATTCTTTGAAGTCTCCTAAAGCAATACGTCTTCCCAGTTCGTCTAGCGTTACGTGTTTCTTAGTTCTAACTGATTGTTCACGTTGTAACTGCTCTCTTTTGGTTGCAATTGTTTTCGCTTCTCTTTCGTCTTTGAATACTCTGAAACGATCTCCGGCAGTTGGTGCACCATCTAATCCCAGTACTGTTACCGGTATTGATGGTCCTGCTTCTTCCATATTTTTCCCTCTTTCATCAAGCAAAGCTTTTACTTTACCATGATTTTTTCCAGCGAGAACGTAATCTCCAACTTTTAAGGTTCCTGCTTGTACAAGAATAGTTGAGATATAACCTCTACCTTTATCTAAAGAGGCTTCGATTACTACACCACTTGCAGTTTTGTTAGGATTCGCTTTTAATTCTAATAGTTCAGCCTGCAATAATACTTTCTCTAAAAGAGCATCCATATTATTACCAAATTTCGCTGAAACTTCTTGCGACTGAACATTTCCACCCCATTCTTCTACCAATACATTCATTGCAGAAAGTTGTTGACGGATATTGTCTGGGTTAGAGTTCGGTTTATCCACTTTATTGATCGCAATAATCATTGGAACTCCCGCAGCTTGTGCGTGAGAAATTGCTTCTTTAGTTTGTGGCATCACGTCATCATCAGCAGCGATTACGATAATTGCAATATCAGTAATTTGCGCCCCTCTGGCTCTCATTGCGGTAAATGCCTCGTGACCTGGAGTATCTAAGAATGTAATTCTTTGACCGTTTTCCAACTTCACGTTATAAGCACCAATATGCTGTGTAATTCCACCAGATTCACCGGCGATTACATTGGTCTTTCTAATATAATCCAGCAATGAAGTTTTACCGTGATCTACGTGTCCCATTACGGTAACGATTGGAGCTCTAGCTACTAGATCCTCCGCAGTATCGGTATCTTCTTCTAATGCAGATTCTTCTACATCAGCATCAGAGAATTCAATGGTGTATCCAAATTCATCAGCAACAAGCAATAAAGTATCTGCTTCTAAACGCTGATTCATCGTTACCATAACTCCTAGAGAGAAACAAGCTGAAATTACTTCCGTTGGACTAACATTCATTAATGAAGCTAATTCACCTACCGTAATAAACTCAGTTATTTTCAGAGTTCTGTCAGCAGCATCGATTTCATCTTGACGCTCGTCTTGCTCTCTTCTGTAAACTCTTTTCTCTTTTCTATATTTGGCTCCTTTATTTTTCCCTGCCTTACTGGTCAGTTTTTCTAAAGTTTCCTTAATTTGATTTTTAACTTGCTCGTCAGTTAATTCAACTGGCATCACAGGACCTCTTCTTACAGGACCTCTGTTTCCACCACCTTGATAACCACCACCAGGACGGTTTCCACCACCACCCTGACCAGGTGGGCGATTTCCTTGACCTTGACCAGGAGGTCGGCTGCCTTGGCCCTGACCAGGAGGACGATTCCCCTGAGCTCCTTGTTGAGTTGCTCCACCAGTAGGATTAGGTTTTTCAATACGCTTTCTTTTCTTTTTGGCAGCGGCTGAATTTGCTGAAGGTTTTGGTTTATTAAACTGTGATAAATCAACAGTTTGTTTAAGGATTTTCACACCCTCTAATTTTTTATAAACCGTTTCAATTTTATCCGATTCAGGAGGCATTACCGCTTCCACTTTCGGAGCCTCTACTACCGGCGCTGGAGTTTCTACAACTGCAGGCGCAACGGGAGCTTCCTCTACTTTTTGTACAGGTGCTTTTTCCGCAATCGGCTCAGGCTTTTTGGGTTGATCTTTTTTGGATGATCTTGGCTTGTTGCCTTCAATCTTCGACAAATCAATTTTATCCAAAACCTTAAATTCCTGTTTTTCAGAAACAGGGGCTTTTTCAACAACTGGTGCTACTTCAGCAACAGGAGTTTTTTCAACCACAGGTTTTGGCTCTTCCGCTGGTGGAGCTGGCTGCTCTACCTTCACTTCAGATTTCTTTTGATCTAAGTCTATCTTCCCTAAAATTCTGGTTTCAGGTCTAAGACTTGCTTTGGCTCTTATTACCTCAGGCTGCGACGGCTCTATCTCCAGTTTTTCTTCCGGAACTTTAGCGATCACCACCTCATGAGAAGCTTTTCTTTGTTCCCCGTCTTTGCGGAACTCAGCTTCTAATGCAGAATATGCCGATTCTTCCAATTGAGCGTTCGGGTTACTTTCCACTTCGATTCCCTTGGCATGTAGAAATTCTACAAGTCTTGTCATCGAAATATTAAATTCCTTAACCGCTTTGTTTAATCTAATTTTTGGCATGTATACTTTATACTTTTATTTTATTTTTTGCAAAGTTAACCTATTTTAACTTTAGATACCGTATTTAGAAAATTTTAGTCTTCTAACTCTTCTTTCAGGATGCGTTTCACCTCCGTAATTGTCTCTTCTTCTAAATCAGTTAAACCTAGAAGCGCTTCTGTTTCTTTATCTAAAATACTTTTTGCAGTATTCAAACCAACCTTGCGGAACTCGTCGATAATCCACTGTTCGATATCGCCTTCTTCGGTTCCTGCGAACTCTCTTAATTCAACATCATCATCTTCACTCGCTTCTCTGTAAACATCAATATCATAACCGCTTAACCAAGAAGCTAATCTGATGTTTTGTCCTTGCTTACCAATTACTCTTGAAATTTCTTCAACCGGAGTATAAACTAACGCGTAGTTCGTCTCTTCGTTGATTTCAATTTTATTAATAGTAATATTTCCTAATGCTCTTTTCACCATGATCTCAGGGTTTTTTGACCACTGAATAACGTCGATGTTTTCGTTTTTCAACTCTCTAACAACTCCATGGATTCTAGAACCTTTTACTCCAACACAAGCTCCAACCGGATCGATTCTATCATCATAAGCATCTACCGCGATTTTCGCTTTTTCACCTGGTATACGAACTACTTTTTTCAAAATAATGGTACCATCCTGAATTTCTGGAATTTCCATTTCCAGTAATTTCTCCAAAAATTTTGGTGCAGTTCTCGAAACGATAATCTGTGGTTTTGATCCTTTAAAATCAACACTTTCTACAATCGCACGAATGCTTTCTCCTTTTTTAAAGAAGTCAGACGGAATTTGATTTTCTTTCGGTAAGATAAATTCATTCTCCTCATCATCCAACAAAATAACGTGTTTGTGACGAATATGGTGCACTTCACCGACTACGATTTCACCAATTTTATCTTTAAACTGCTCGTATAAAACTGCGTTGTTATGTTCCTGAAGTTTGGTCGCTAAAATCTGCTTCAGCGTCAAAATACTTCTTCTTCCTAATTGCTCGATTGGAATTTCTACGGAGAAATCATCATCAATTTCGAAAGTTGGATCTATTTTTTTTGCTTCAGAAATTTCAATTTCCAAGTCATCATCTTCAGACATTTCGTCTGCTACAATTTTCTTATTTAAAAATATCTGAAAATCTCCTTTATCTGGATTCACAATTACATCAAAATGATCGTCGGAATCAAATCTTTTTCTTAATAATGTTTTCAAAGAATCCTCGATAATTGCCATCAGGTCAATCTTGCTGATGTTTTTGTCTTCTTTGAAATCGCCAAATGCTTCAATCAATGCTAAACCGTCCATTAATATATGTTTTGTTTAAGGTTTGAAATATAAAGTTTTTACCCTTTAAATTTAATTCAATTTATCATAAAAGAGTGCCTAATTAAAAATTATCACTCTTTTGTTTTTAGAACTTTATTGCAACTAGTGCTTTTTTAATATCGGAATAAGGTATTTCTCGCTCTTCAACTACATCTACTTTTCCTTTTCCGATTTCTTTCGGTTTTCGGTATTTTAGAATTAAGGTGATTTTATCATCCTCTACCTTCGTTAATTCTCCTTCAACTTCTGAAGAGTCATTCATTAACAATTCCAGAGACCTACCGATGTTTTTACGATACTGTCTTGGAGTATTAAGTGGCTCACTTAAACCCGCGCTCATTACTTCTAAAGAGAAATCATGTTCGTCACGATCCATATTAAACTCAATTGCACGACTTGCATCTAAGCAATCCTGAAGGGTCACTCCATTATCACCGTCGAGAATTACCCTAACATGATCAGACACAGAAAATTTAATATCAATCAAAAAAAGATCTTCTCTTTCTGCTAAAAAATCGTTTAATAGTTGTTCTACTTGCGCTTTAATCTCCATATCTTTCTAAAATACTCTACGAAAAAAGGCTTTCTTCCGAAGGCCTTTTCATTATAATATCCGTAAATCTTTTGCAAATATACATCTTTTTAATAAAATGACAAAATAATTATATTTTATTGGAAGAGCAATAAACAGCGTACAAACGATTAATTCATATATTTGCAACAACATAAAAAACTTAAATTGTGAATATTACTATCGTTGGAACTGGCTATGTAGGCTTGGTTACGGGAACTACTTTAGCAGAATTAGGAAACACCGTTTACTGTGTTGATATTGATGCTAAGAAAGTAGAACGCATGAAGCAAGGCATCGTTCCTATTTATGAGCCTGGACTCGAAGAAATGTTCCTTAGAAATATTCAAGCACAAAGATTGTTTTTTACGACAGATATTAAAGAAGCACTTGAAAAAAGTGAAGTTATTTATTTGGCTTTACCAACTCCACCAGGAGAAGATGGTTCTGCCGACTTATCTTACGTACTTTCTGTAGCCAATCAAATTGGTGAAATGATTACCGATTACAAAGTGGTGGTGAATAAATCAACCGTTCCTGTTGGGACAGCAGATCGAGTTCGAGAAACCATTGCTACTAAAACAAAAATCCCTTTCGATGTCGTTTCTAATCCAGAGTTTCTTCGGGAAGGATTTGCCGTGGAAGACTCAATGAATCCTGCGCGAGTTATCGTTGGAAGTGAATCTGAAAAAGCTCAGGAAGTGATGGCGAAAATCTATCAACCTTTTACCAATATTGGAATTCCAATTATTTTCATGGATGAGAAATCGTCTGAATTAACCAAGTACGCAGCAAATTCTTTTCTAGCAGTAAAGATTACGTTCATGAATGAAATCGCTAACTACTGTGAAAAAGTTGGAGCTGACGTTGACAAAGTTCGTTTAGGAATGGGTTCTGATGACAGAATCGGACATCGTTTTCTTTTCCCTGGAATTGGTTATGGCGGAAGTTGTTTCCCGAAAGACGTGAAAGCTTTAATTAAATCCGGAAAGCAAGAAGGATTTGATTTCCAAATTTTAGAAGCGACCGAAGAAGTAAATCAAGCTCAAAAAGTAATTCTCGTTTCTGAAATTGAAAAGTATTTTAAAGGAGATTTAAAAGGGAAAAAGATCGCACTTTGGGGATTAGCCTTTAAAGCGAATACCGATGATATTAGAGAAGCTTCTTCTTTAGATAATATTAAACTATTATTAGAAAAAGGTGCAGAGATTACTGCCTATGATTCTATTGCGGAAGAAAATGTACGTCACGTTCTTGGTGACCAAATCTCTTATGCGAAAGACATGTATTCTACTTTAGAGAATGCTGATTGTCTTTTGATCGCCACCGAATGGAGTGAGTTCAAAAACCCTAATTTCGAAATGATGGCGCAGAGAATGAATAACAAAGCCATCTTCGACGGAAGAAACATGTTTGCTTTGGAGCAAGTTGAAGATAAAGGATTTTTCTATAAATCGATTGGTAGAAAAACGTTGGGATAAAACTTAAACGACTTATAGCACAGTATTATTTGAAGATAGAGAACAGTATGTTTGACCAAAAAAAAATCACACTGAATAAAACCTATTACATCTTATAGTAAGATAATCTTCATTACGATATAGCGTCAGCGAACTTTCAAAAATTCATTAATTTACCCTATTTTTACATAAACTTATTAGCACAAATGAGCGAACCTCAACAACAATGGACGGAAACTATTGAATCCAGCCACTCCTTATTCGATCTAAAACTTGCCGAAGTTTGGCGGTACAAAGATTTGGTTTACATGTTCGTAAAAAGAGATTTCGTTTCTTCTTTTAAACAAACGATTTTGGGTCCCATTTGGTTTTTCATTAATCCCATATTTACTACAATTGTTTATTTGGTTGTCTTTGGAAACATTGCCAATTTATCGACAGATGGCGCCCCAAAAATTTTATTTTATTTAGCTGGTGTTACGCTGTGGAATTATTTCTCATCTTGCTTAACTGGAGCTTCCAGCGTATTCACAAGTAACGCCGCAATATTTGGAAAAGTATATTTCCCAAGATTAGTGATGCCATTAACAATAGTCATTTCTAATCTAATGAGGTTTGGAGTACAGATGGGATTATTTATAATCGTTTTCATTTATTACTATTTCAAAGGAGAAGTACAGCCCAATGTCTGGATTTTAGCTACGCCTTTTTTAATTGTATTAATGGCTGCATTTGCATTGGGAATGGGAATGATTTTTTCTTCCTTAACTACAAAATACAGAGATATACAAATGTTACTAGGTTTCGGAGTGAGTTTATTTATGTATGTTACACCAGTAATCTACCCGCTTTCTGCACTACCAGCAAGATTCAAAAACATCGCCTATTACAACCCACTCTCGGGAATTTTCGAATGCTTTAAATACGGCTGGATGGGAGTTGGCGAATTTTCGGGAACAATGTTGCTCATTAGTACTGTCATTATTTTTACATTATTAGCAATTGGCACCGTAGTCTTTAATAAAGTAGAAAAAGGATTTATGGATACGGTATAAATGAGTAATGGATAGATAACGAAACAAACACGAATAAAAAAAAGATTTAATTTAATAAAAATATGCTTGCATTAAAGGCAGAAAATATATCTAAGCAATATCGTCTCGGTCAAGTAGGAACCGGAACGCTTTCGCACGACCTCAATCGTTTTTGGCATCAAGTTCGGGGAAAAGAAGATCCTTATTTAAAAATCGGAGAAGCCAATGACCGAGCTAATAAAGGCGAAAGTGAATATGTTTGGTCTTTACGCGATATCAATTTTGAAATCGAACAAGGCGATGCTGTAGGAATTATTGGTAGAAATGGTGCTGGAAAATCTACTCTTTTAAAATTATTAAGTAAAGTTACAAAACCAACCACCGGAAAAATTTACACCAATGGAAGAATTGCTTCTCTCCTGGAAGTTGGAACCGGTTTTCATCCCGAAATGACCGGTCGCGAAAATATTTATTTGAACGGCGCCATCCTCGGAATGACCCGAAAAGAAATTAAACGTAAATTTGATGAAATCGTAGACTTCTCTGGTGTTGAAAGATACATTGACACGCCGGTAAAAAGATACTCTTCAGGAATGTATGTTCGTCTGGCATTTGCAGTTGCTGCGCATTTGGAATCTGAAATCTTGATTGTTGATGAAGTATTGGCAGTGGGAGATGCAGAATTTCAGAAAAAGTGTTTGGGGAAAATGGGCGATGTTAGCAAAGGAGAAGGTAGGACTGTTTTGTTTGTGAGTCATAATTTAACAGCTGTTTCACAACTTTGTAATTCAGGTATTTATCTGAAAAACGGTATCCTTACAAAAAAAGACACAATTAAAAACATCACCAATCTGTATCTAAAAGAGTCAGAAAAAGGAAAATCCTTTTTTATTACGGAAGAAGATAGAAACGACAAAATATTCTTTAAAAAAATCACTATTCTTAACTCTAATCATGAATCAGAATCCTCATTTGACTTTAATAACGAAATTATAATTGAATTCGAAATAGCAAATAATGGCAACATTAACAATGCGAACATTTTTGTCACAATTCAGGACGCACACCAAAACAGAGTTTTTTCCGCAGAAGTCGTTTTAAATAAAAATCAAAGCAAATATCAGTTGATTATAGAACCTAAATTTTTATGCGCTGGATCTTATAATATAACTACCTTTCTTCATGTTCCACAACTGTTTAGATATGATGAGTTAGCAAACGTTTGCCATTTTGACGTGATTGATACCGCTTCAGAATTTGTGATTCACGGCAGCTATCATCATGGCGTAGTTTATGGAAAATATAAATGGAAATAATATGAAAATACATTTACTTAAAAAAGACCACGTGGTCATTAACAAAACTGAACTTACTAAAATTAGTTTGGCCGAGCAATATCTGACTAATGATTACCATATAAAGGCTGAAATAGCAACAAAGGCTGAGATTAATAAAAACCCTTTGAGATCCGATATTATCAATTTTATCTTACAGAATTTTAAAAGAGAAACTTGTTACCTGGAAATTGGAGTTCGACATACGAATGAAAATTTTGACCTTATACGATCAAAAATAAAATACAGTGTTGATCCAGGATATGAATCAGAGACAAACGATGTGGATTTCAAAATGACAAGTGACGAATTTTTCGCTGGATTACGGGAAGGAACTTTTCTAAATGAACAATTGAAATTTGATGTTATTTTTATTGATGGTTCACATTTAGCAGATCAGGTACAAAAGGACATTAATAATTCTCTAGAATACCTTGCAGATGACGGCTATATTGTAATGCATGATTGCAATCCACCCACAGAATTCCACGCTTCAGAGAATTACTATTATCGAATATCGCCTTCAGGTGGATATTGGAACGGAACTACTTGGAAAGCTTTTTATAATGCTAGAAAAAGAACAGATATTTTCAGCTGTTGTATTGATACAGATTGGGGAATTGGAGTGATTTCCAGAAAAGTTGATTTAGGAAAACCGACAAATGTGAAAAATGATTTTTTTGAATATTATATCCTTAACAGAAATAGAGAAGAATCTCTTAATTTAATTACGTTCGAAAAATTTAAATCTTATTTCTAATGTCTTTAATATATTATCACAAATATCCCTCTTTAAAAGTGAATAAACTTCTGTACCAATAAGTTTATTTCTTTTCATTTGATAGTTTACAATACTTTAAAGTCATTTAACATTTAATTAAAGGCAGGAATGAATCAATTAGCCATCGTTATCCCTTATTACAAAATAAATTTTTTCGAAGAAACTCTGAAATCTGTTGCAGCACAAACTAATAAAAATTTCACTCTGTATATTGGCAATGATTCAAGCCCTGATAATCCATTCCCTCTAATTCAAAAAAATTTTCAAGAAGGTGAGTACAAGTATTTTGAATACAAAGATAATTTAGGTAGCAAAAATCTCGCTTTGCAATGGGAAAGAATTCTTGAAAATGTAACAGAAGATTGGTTTCAAATTTTAGGAGACGATGATACCATATCCGCTAATTTCGCAGAGGAATTTTACGAAAATCTGCCTTTAGCCAATCAACAAAATACGAATGTTTTGAAATTCAGTCAGTGTTTCATTAATGAGACTGGCGAAAGAACTAATGAATTCACACATTATCCAAAAACAGCTTCATCGAAATTAATCTGGCGAAGTAAATATGTAGAGAAACACAGAAGCAGTTTGTCCGAACATATTTTCAGAACAAAAACGTACCGTAAATATAAATTCAAACCTTTTCCACTTGCGTGGTATTCCGATGATTTAGCTGTTCTTGAATATAGCGAAGGCAAGGAAATCATCTTTATTGACCAAGCGAAAGTTCATATAAGAATGTCTGCAGTTAACATCTCTTCATTAACGAATAATGACGCAGAAAAACAGAAGGCAAGACAACAATATCTGGAAATCATTTTAAACAAACATTCGTATTTATTTAAAAAAAAAGAACTTATAAAGGAATTTAATGATTATCTTTATCTAACATGGAAAAATAAATATCCCAGCAAATTAAATTTTTTACCGATTTACCTCAAGACGAAACCTTGGTATAAAATTCTTAAAATCCCTTACCAAAAATCTCTTTTAAATAAAAACAGCAAAATGTAATGATAACAATTTTAATCCTTTTTCATTATTAATATGTCTTTTCAAAAAAAGCACATCCAATTTATTAAATATCTCAAAGGAATTTGGGCGAAATTGCAGGCACATAAAAGACGCGCAATGCTACTTTTCGAGGTTCTTCATTTAACCTTTCTAATGAAGTTTGACAGCAAGGTGCGAAGTCAAATTAAAAACCACAAAAGCATTCCTGTTATTATTATTAATTTTAATCAGCTTTACTACCTTAAACAACTAATTAACTTCCTTCAAAAAAGAGATTTTTCCAACATCGTAATTATTGACAATGCATCATCTTATAAACCTCTTTTAGAATATTATAGAAAAATCAAAGATAAAGTAGTTGTGGAAAGTCTCGAAAATAATTTGGGTCATGATGTTTTTTTCAAAAATAAAAAGCTTCAAAAAAAATATGGCAAAGGATTTTATTTCCTCACCGACTCTGATATCATACCAAATGAAAAACTTCCCGATGATTTTGCAACTACAATGCTAAATTATCTTTTTAAATATTATAAAAGAGTAAATAAAGTGGGTTTCGCAATCGACACTCAAAATATTCCGGATTATTATCCTCTCAAAGAAAAAGTTAACATTTGGGAAAAAAGATATTGGTTAGCAGAAATTGAAAAAGAAGTATATTTTGCTAATATTGATACAACTTTTGCGCTGTACAAACCAAAATATCCGAAAACATTTTTTAAATTATTTGACTTTATGACTGGACTTAGGCTAGCTGGTAATTTTACTTGCAAACACGGAGGTTGGTATATTGATCCAAAAAACCTGACTGAAGAAAATCGATATTACATACAAACAGCCAATAAATCTTCATCGTGGAAACTTGATGAGAATGGTAAGCAAGTTTCTGAAGAATATGACCATTTTATAAAATAAAAACATGCTCTCAATCATTATTTCTTCTTACCAGGAAAAATATTTTTCTACATTGCAGAAAAACATTGCAGAAACTATAGGCATTGATTATGAAATCGTAAAAATCGAAAATCCTAATTTGATGGGAATCTGCGAAGCGTATAACCATGGTGCAAAAAAGGCAAAATATGAAAACTTGCTTTTTATACATGAAGATGTGGAATTTATTACCCAAAATTGGGGAGACCTTCTTATACAATTCCTAAATCGTCCAAATTGGGGAATTATAGGACTTGCTGGATGTAAATATGTTCCAAACGTACCTTTTGCGTGGTGGGATAAATTTGAGAATTCCTTTAGGAATCTTCACCAATTTAATAAAAATACTGAGGTTCGAAATTATAATATTTCAGAATACAAGGAGGTCTTAGCAATTGATGGTGTATTTCTTGCGTGTAGAAAAAAAATTCATCAAGAGTTTCCCTTCAATGAAAACATCAAAGGTTTTCACGGATATGATCTCGATTTTTCAGTTCGTGTCGCAGAGAAATATTCTAATTTATTGGCCCATAATATTAAACTCAAACATTTTTCAGAAGGCAACCCAAACAAAGAATGGTGGGATGATATTTTGAAAAACAGAAAATTATTCAAAGCTCCATCAAAACAAAAAATAGACAAAAAAACAGAACTCTATTTTTACCGCAAATTAGAAGAAAGGCTTAATTTAAACCATTCAAAGCATAAAAAGAAAATTCTGCTTCGCTATAATGACCCTCGTTTTATAGGTTTTAAAATATCTTTAAAAAATATCTTTAATCTGATATTTAATGACTAAAATCTCTATCATCGTCCTCACCTACAATCATGCAGTATTTATACGTGAAAATTTGGAGGGAATTTTAATGCAAAAAGTAGATGCTCAAGTTGAATTGATTATTTGTGACGACCATTCCACCGACAACACCGCAGTGGTTGTAAATGACGTCATTAGTCTTGTTCCAGAAAACTTTGAGGTGAAATTTTTTCAACATGATAAAAATATCGGAGCGACTCCCAATTTCTATTTTTCAATGGAACAAGTAACCGGTGATTTTGTGGCTTTTTGCGAAGGTGATGATTATTGGACCGATCCTGAAAAACTTCAGATACAACTTAACTTCCTTCGTTCTAATCCAGATTACAGTCTTTGTTTTCATACCGCAATTAATATTTCTGACGACCCAGAAATTAATGAAACCTTATTTTCTAAAGTCGAAGAACGTGAATATTCAGCTATAGAAATTTATAAACACTGGGTCATACATACCGCAACGGTAATGATGCGCTCCGAAGTTTTGAAATCTGAAGCTAAAAAAATTACTTTAAGAGAGCCTGATTTACAATACTTCGACACTGTTTTATTTTTAGCAGCTTCCAACATTGGAAAACTTCATGGAATTTCCAGAAAAATGTCAGCATACAGAAGGCATGAAGCCGGACTTTCCGCAGGGAAAATAAATTTTAAACGAGATTTGAGACATAATAAACTCGACCAAATTATCGGTAAATATTACGGCGGAGAAATTAAAAAATTATCCAACTGGCAGATTTTTTCGCGATCCAACCTTAATTTTAATATTTTAGTGAAAGAAAATAGAATTTTTGCTGCATTAAAATTTTTACCTTGGCTTTTGCGAAACCGAATCTTTATCTATAATTGGATGAAAAAATAACTCTTCCCTTTTTCTATTTGCTGAAAATGACAAAAAAAATTAAAATCGCATTTCTTTGTAGTGGTCCACTAACAGACAAGAAAATCTGGTCCGGAACTATTTACCAAATGTACCAAGCTTTCTTGGCACAGGATTTTGAAGTGGAATGGGTTCCAGTAAACCGATTTAGTCCTTTAGAATCTAATTTTTTTTTGATAATTGAAAAGTTTCATAAAAAAATATTTAACCGCGGATTCAACCGAAATCACTTTTTAGCGAAAGCTTTTTCTGCCTCTCGAAAACTTCAGAACAACTTAAAACCTTCGGATGCAGATGTAATTTTTGCACCGACAACGATTGCAGATATCGCATTTTTGAAAACCAGCAAACCGATTCTTTATCTCAATGATGCCACCTTTCATCAACTCCTCAACTATTATGATGGAATGAGTGGATTTGGATGGCTTTCAAAAAAAACGACCGTATTAATAGAAAAATTAGCACTACAAAAATCTGACAATTTAGTTTTTTCTTCTAGTTGGGCAGCGAAACATGCGGTCGATTTTTATAAAATTCCAGAGAACAAAGTCAACGTGATTAAATTTGGCTCAAACTCAACTGCACCTCAACAAATTGCTGATAAAGATTACAACAGTGAAATCGTGTTTCTTTTTTTAGGCGTAGAATGGGAACGAAAAGGTGGTCAAATCGCTTTAGATACAGTGAAAATATTGCGCAAAAGAAACTATCCTGTGAAGTTACAAGTAGTGGGATGTATTCCGCCTGTAACAGATGCAGAAGTGATGAATGTAATTCCTTTTTTAAATAAAAACAATCCTGCGGAGGCTCAACAGATTTTTGATTTTTTACAAAACTCTCATTTTATGTTTATGCCAACAAGAGCAGACTGTACTCCTATTTCATTTTGTGAAGCAGCGAGTTACGGATTACCTGTAATTTCTACCAACACGGGCGGTGTTGCAGCTGTAGTGGAATCTGGAGAAACAGGAATACTTTTACCTTTACAAGCAAATGCAGAGGAATATGCTGACGAAATTGAGATTTTA
Organism: Kaistella flava (ex Peng et al. 2021); assembly: GCF_015191005.1. Classification (NCBI taxonomy): domain Bacteria; kingdom Pseudomonadati; phylum Bacteroidota; class Flavobacteriia; order Flavobacteriales; family Weeksellaceae; genus Kaistella; species Kaistella flava (ex Peng et al. 2021). The sequence continues at coordinate 2,557,669 of NZ_CP040442.1, forward strand.
CTTCGTGATCCGAATCAAATAGAAAAATATTCTTTGAATGCTCGGAAAAAATATGAAGAAGAGTTGAATTGGACGGTTTGGGGTAAAGAAATGGGAAGAATTGTAGAAGGTTTATTAGTGAAAAAATAGCTCTACACGCAAAACACTGTAAAATCACAAATGAAAAAAAGTTTAGAAATCATATTGATTATCATTATTGTAATTCTCACAGGAATTCATCTGGTAGAATACACGTTGAAAACACCTGAGCTCGATTACTTTAATACCAACACCCTTATTAATTATTCACGTGGTTTTGTGAGAAGAGGGATAAGTGGTGAAATAATTAAATTATTTAGTTCAATATTAAATTTAAACCCGCTTTTTATTATTAAAAGTTTCAATCTTATTTTAATTTCTTTATTTGTCAGTTATTTTGTAATCTCCGTTGTTAAATACAAAATAAGTTTTTCTTTTTTCCTATTTCCTTTTGTAATTCCATTTTTAATTATTGATGACATCATTAATTTTAAAGATTTTTTCACAATAATCTTATTAATTCTTCTCGTTAAAACAATTTTGCATCCTAAATTAAACAACTATTTAAAGTGGATTTTATTGAACGCTATATGTATGATTGCTATCCTAAATCATGAAATGAGTTTCTTTATTTTTATTCCTACAATAGTAATAATCCACTATTTAATTAATCCAACTATTGGTCAAATTGCAACAAAAATAGCATTTCTAACTCCTACGCTATTTATTTTTTACTTGTGTATCCATTATAGTGGCACCGTGGAACAGGAGACACAAATTCTTTCCGGATATCAATTTTTACCAAACAGTAATACGAAAATTGACCAACTCTCAGATAAAGCAGTTTTCTTACTCCCGAAATTTTTCATATCTATTATATGGAACGGTTATTCTAGAGGAATTACCTCACTTTTCTATCTGATACAAATTTTATTTTTGCTTTCTTTTTTCGACAAAATTAAAACAAGTTTTAAATCCTATAATAATACCTTAAATCCGAATTTACTGGTGTGTTTATATGTTATTTTATTGCTATGTTTTCTCCCTATCTTTTTAATTGCTTACGATTGGCATCGCTTTTTATTTTTAATTTTAATAAGCTCTTTAATCATCGGAATCGAGTTTTATAAAAGTGAAAGGAAATTAAATATCACATATATTCTACCAAATATCACATTAAAAACATCTGCTTATTTACGAAACTTTTTTTTATATTTTATTATCCCTGAAAGATCACTTTTACTTTTGATAGGATTTTTTGGTATCATTCCACACATGAAAATGGGAAATACATCTTTCCAATTTTCATCTTTATACTTAATCATTATGAATTTCATGACGAAGATTACATCAATATTATTATAAAATAAGATGAAGAATTCGCTATTAATGTGATAAAATTAGATAGATTTAAAACTTTTGAAGAATGCGATATTTAAAATAGAGTAAATTCAATAAAAGTGGAAAGTCCAAGAAGGACTTAATCTTTGATTGATTCGTTTTCAAAGCAATATCCCAATAACTTTTCGTCAACTGCATTTTTTCTTCATCCGTTTTTACCATTGCAAGCTTCGTTTTTAAAGAGAGCATTGAATAATTCGGATTATCCAACAATCGCTGATAAAGGTTTTGACTCAAACCATCTTCTAAATATTCACCGAAAGCCAAAACGTGATCGGTAAAAAGAATTTTGTAACGTTGAAGGATTCTATTTAATAGAACCGATTCCTGGCAAAAATTTTCTCCGTGAAAAGATGGAAACGGAAATTCCCGCATAACTCTCGTTTGCAAAACAAAATTCATCTCTCCTTGAAATCCCCAATCACATGTTTGTCCTTGAAGCCATCTTTGATGTCCATAAGTACCACAATCTAAATTAACTTTTTCTGTGGCGAGAATAAAAGTAAACCCAGCAAACTTATTATCTTCTGCAATCTCCAATACTAATTCTTTACAGATTCCAACACAATTTGGTGATAGATAATCATCACTATCAATCGTCAGAATGTAATCTGCGTTTGAATTTGATGCGGCTACATTAATAGCAATATGTTTACCTTGGTTTTCCTGTTTAATATATTGAATAGGAAAATCTGCTTCTCCAATAAATTTTGCAACCAATTCAGCTGTATTATCAATGGAGCCATCATCTATTATCAACCATTCGAAATCTCGCACCGTCTGCTTTAAAAGACTTTGGAAAAGTGTTTCTAAAATATACGCACGGTTGTATGTAGGAGTGAAAATAGTTAATTGCATTCAGGTAAATTTATTTTTTCAAAACATTTTTCATCCAGTACATATTTGATCCAATTAGAGAAACTGTATTTCTGAACTATATTTTCACTTAATTTTTGATAAGGTAAATTCATAAATTCTTCAATACCTGCCAAATCATCAAAATCAGTTACAAAAATATTGTAAGGATGATAGAAATCATATTTTCTTACTGATGAATTATTAGTTAGCACCTTTTTCTCATAAAATATTGCTTCAAAAAAACGGAATGATAAACCATTGTGGTAAGGTAGTTTAAAATCGATTATTGCTTTTGATGATTTAGTAAATTGCATATTTTCTTCATAAGACATTACTGAATGAGAATATTTAATTTCTCCAAACTCTTCTTCATTCCTGAATGAAGGAATTGAAAGCCATGCCTTAAGTGAAAATCTTCCCGATAGGTGTTTTTGGAAGTTCCTAATATTTTTCTTACGTTCATCAATTCCAACCCCCACATAAAAAAAATCTCTTTCATTTGGTCTAGCAATTGAATTATCGGAAAACCAACAATTAGTTAGTGGCAAAAACCCTATATGCTTGTAATTTTTGTAATCATCAGGATCAAAAACAAAAATACGGTCAAAATAGGTCGTATAATTCAAAATATTTCTACAGACTTTCATCCCGTCATATTGGTATGAGATCATAATATCAGATATTTCTCGAATCTCTGACACTATTTTCTCAGGATAAAGATCTGCCCGGAAAAACAAAGCATAATCAAACCGATACATATTCGCGACAACTTGCGTTCTTTTAAGTAATTTCTTTTGATAATCGGCTTTCTCAAGACGCTGAATATATTCCTTATCTTTAAGAAATAATCTTCTAATTATATTAGTGTATTTTGTAAATAAAGACTTAGTGTAGGGGTGAAAACTATCATCAAAAAAAGAAATCACACTGAACCCTTCATCTTTAAAGCCCTTAATAAATGCTTGATTAAGTCCGCTTTTATTAATAAGAAGTATGTTTTTTTCCATTAAAGATTATCTATAGTTTAAATACAATACTTTTGCATTAATTAATATTATGAAAGGAAATGCAAGTTAATAATTTTAGTCAAAAACTTAAAACTTAATATAAACTAAATAATGATTTAACACCTTCCCCATAACACACAGTAAAAAATTAAAATGTTAGGAACTTTACTTTGGAGACTTCAGGAATCTTTTGCAGTGCTAACTGGAAGAAAGAAAACCGAAACCATTATAAAAAATAACTCTCCACTTAATAAATGGGAATCTACTGAACAATATCTCAATGAGAATAAGGAGTTAAAAGAATTGATCAATTCCATTTCAATTGAATTTTGCTTTAGTGAATTTGGTGAAAACAGAGTAAATGCTGGCGGTAGTAATTTCGAATCAAACTCTAGGCTAGATCCTTCACTTACCTCCCTTAAAAAGTATTTTCCTAATGCAAAATATACGGTTTATTCTGATTTCATAATTGATATTCCTGATGTGAATGTGATCGCATCCACTTCTCCGATTCCCGACAAAGAACACCCAAGATATTTATACAGAACAGCAGACTACTTTAAGTTTTTAAGTTTGACAAACTCTGATGCCGATTTTAAATGCGTTATTGATACTGATATGTATATTGCATCGCCCGAATTTTACACCTTGGTCTATCTCACAAAGATATTTGGTTTTTGCGTACCTCAAAATCCAAGAAATCTATTAAAAAAGGATATGCGAATTTCTTTTGATACTTTTGAAATCAAAGATTTGAGTGGAGGTTTCGGTCATTCTTATAATCAAAGTCCAATGACTTTATGGAAAGATGACAAAAACGGTAACCTGTTTTTTGAAAAGTGTGCGGAAATTATGCAGAGAGAACCATCCAGAGCATCATTAGTGATGTGGAAAGCAGCAAAAGAATTAGGAATTTCGCCTTATTTACTACCTGCGGAATGGTGCGTTTGCTCTGAAGATGCCGGAATTGGCGACGAGGTTATGTTGCACGTCGGTCATCCAAAAGTAGAACAATATTATAAAATTTGAAAATGAAACTTTTACCCATCGTTTTTACTTGTGATGATCATTATTTTAAATATGCAAGCGTTGTTATTTGTTCTATCATCAAAAATAGTGATCGCAACACCAAATATGAAATTAATATTCTCTCAGAGTTTATTTCTGACGAAAACAGAGCATTAGCAAATAAGATGATACATTCATTTTCTAATTTTTCTATATCATATCATATTCTTAAAATTGAAAATCCAGAAGAATATCACTTAAATTCATATATGTCTCTGAGTACTTACTATCGATTTTTTATATTTGACTTGCTGAAAAATTACGAAAGAGTCCTTTATCTTGATAGTGATTTAATCGTTGATAACGATATTTCCTTTTATGCCGACATTGATTTTGAAAATAAAGCTGCAATCTCGAGCCTCAGTATTTATGTTCAAAATTTACTTATAAAAAATATCAAACATGATTTCACGCGAGATTACTTTTTAAACGTGCTATTGATGAAAGATTACAATGAGTATTTTAATGCAGGTGTCATTTTATTTAATATCAAGTTAATCAGAGAGCAAAATATAGATCAAAAATTCTTTGACGCAATTAAAGCAATCAAAAATCCGATCTTTCAAGATCAGGATATTCTCAATTCAGTTTTAAGTAATAATGGTGGAGTCAAGTTAATTTCTAAAGAATACAATTTTACAAGTGGGATGAAGTTAACGATGCCAAGATTACTCGTAAATGCTATTTCATATCAATTAGGAAATAAGAAAAGAAATAAGTGGTTTACCATCTATCACTACGTCGGCAAAATAAAACCTTGGCAACAATATAATTCAGACTCTTCTCTGTTTTTTTACTACGCTTATAAAACACTATTTATAAAAGATATTCTACAATCTAACAAAATAGTTTTTAAAAATTCTCAAAAAATAAAACTTTGGTTGATTAGTAAATTCTAGCTTACTCAATTTATTTACGAATAAATTATCGGGAATAAAAAAACTCTATTTTTCAACAATCATACTTTGCATAAAAGCTCAATTATATGAATCCACAAGTCAGCATTATCACCACCTTTTACAATTCAGTTTCTCTGGGCGATTTTGTCAATAAATCGATGGACTCCCTTCTTAATCAATCTTATAGAAATATTGAATTCATTTGTGTAAATGATGGTTCTAAAGATGATACTCTAAATCAACTTTTGACCTATCAGAAAAAAGACGATCGAATTAAAATCGTCAATAAGGAAAATGAGGGAACCGCACAATATGCAAAAGCGGCAGGACAAGATGTTGCAACTGGCGCTTACATCATGCTTTTTGATCATGATGATTCTATTTCTTCCGATGCAGTTGAAAAAGCAGTTCAGGAATTTATAAAAAATCCAGAATTGGATATGGTTGGAATGACTGTGAAAACAGTATTTAGCGATGGTAAAATAAAAAACATTTACGCTTTGGATGAATTATTAGAAAATGTCGACGAATATAAGTCTCATTTGATTACAGGTTCTGACGCACTTCAAAAAACAATCGGCCGATATGATATTCATTTTCGTGGTTTTTATCGCAAAGACCTCTTTAAGAAAGTTTCGTTTCGATTTACAGAACGACTATTAAATGCAGACGAAATTGTAGAACGACAACTTTTGCAATATGCTCATAAAATAGGAACTTGCAACGGAATTTACACCCACTATATTTTTCTAAATTCTTCCGCGAAGTCTTTTAACTTAAAAAAAATAGACATCGTATCCACAGATCTTTACATGAGAGATTTTGCTAAAAAACTCAACTTATATGAAAGTAGGAAAGCAATTTTTGAAAGCGTTGCTTATAAAAACTTTATCGATGCCATCAAAGTTTATCAGCACTTTAAACCAACGCTTTCAGCGGAACAAAATGAATTTTATAACAATAGACTAAAAAGCGCTTTCGACGGTTTAGATAAAAAAACAGTCTTAGGAACCTACAGAGGTTTTACAAAAGTTTACAATCAAATTCTACTTTCTAATTTTTCTTTACTCAATCAATTTTATAAAATTAAAAAGTAATTACCGGTAATACATATATTTAAAAAGTCGCATTGCGATGGAAGTAGGAAGTTCTAATTTAACTGCTTTTTTCTTTGTTTCAAAAGTATAATTTGATCTGAAATAATCTCGAAATCTTAAATTAGGATATTTCTTGTAAAGATTAAAACTGTATATCCAAGAGGAATCTTCTTTCTTAGCTTTCCAGTTCATAATTAGCGTCATGGTTTTGTAATTGATGATATGTGTTCGAATCAAAGCCTTGATTTCTTGATGATTTTCAGATTTCAACGCCGCATCAAAATAGCCAATGATCGTAGCCCAATTATCAAAATGCTTTTTATCACGATTATGAATTACTGATTTTTGATGTAGAAAATAGGTATAAGTAATCCCTTTATGAATCGCAATTTTATTTAATTTCAACATGAAATGAAAAGTCCATAACTCATCTTGTGCAAATAGTCCTGGGATAAAATTGATTTTATTTCTCCGAATAAAATCAACAATAAATAATTTGTTAACGGCATAAGTAACCAACTCGGAATTTGCAAAAGCACTCATTATTTTATCGTTTCCTGTAATAATTTCCTTCTCAGATTGTATTTTTATACAAATTGATTTTTCGCCAGATTCCAGTTGCTCGCATTCTAGCTGAGAGATTGTCATTTCTGCACCCGTTCTTTCTGAAATTTCAACTAAGGTTTCAATACAATTAGGAGTAATCGTATCATCACTATCAAGAAAAAAAAGATACTTACCCTCTGCCGTATCGATTCCCTTATTTCGAACAACCGACAAACCGGAATTTTTTTCTAAATGAAGAATTTTCCAATTTTTCAAACGGTATTCTTTGATATATTTTTCAGCAATTTCAACACTATTATCTGGAGTTTGATCATTGATTAATGTCACTTCCAAATCAGTGTAGGTCTGATTTCTTACCGAATCCAAGCATTTTACCAAAAAATCTTCACATTTAAAGAGTGGAATTGAGATTGTAACTAAGGCTTGGCGCATTTATATTTATTAATTAGTTGCAAAGTAAGCGAATTTTAATACGATCAAAAATAGAAACTCCATTTTTTCGGATGAGTTCTTCCCAAATTGACCTATTTCATAAGACTAATGAAATACAATTAATATCGTATTTTTGAACAGAAATAAAAAAATAAAAAATGCTATTTTCAATTCTTATTGCAAATTATAATAACTGGAAATATTTTCAGGAATGCTATCAGAGTATTTTAAATCAATCTTTTCAGAATTTTGAAATTGTAATCGTTGATGACTGCTCTACGGATAATTCATATAAGCAACTTGAATTATTATCTCACAAAGATTCGAAAATTAAACTGTTTCGCAATTTGAAAAATGAAGGTGTAGGTTATACTAAAGCAAAATGTGTAGAAAATGCAAATGGAGAAATACTTGGCTTTTTAGATCCTGATGATTCTATATTTGAAAATGCTATCGAGAGAAGTTTAGAAGAGTATTCCAAAGATAATAGTGTCAGTGCAACTTACTCGCAAATAATTTTGTGTGACGATTATATGAAGCCTTTAAACGTTTATTCTCGTACCCGAAAAATTAAAAATAATAATAATTTTTTTTTCAACATCAATAATGAAGTTTCCCATTTTTTCACTTTTAAGAAAAGTATTTATCAAAATACAGTTGGGATTAATAAAACTCTGGCTTTATCTGAAGATTTTGACATGTATTTAAAAATATATGAAAAGGGGAAACTTCAATATATTGAAGAACCTCTATATTTATATCGTTTACATAGTAAAGGAATCTCACAAGATAAGTCTAAGAAAAAGAAACTCACTGAAAACTGGAATAAAGTTTTATATGAAACATGTTTAAGGAGAGAAATCACGCAAATAGGGAATTACAAAATAACACAAGAGTCAAATTTATCAAAGATTATCTTTGAATCGGAAAATAATTTAATTTCGAAAGTTAAACGATATTTAAAAATTAATTAATTCAAGTGTTAGAATACTTTAAACTTTCAGAAAAGAAAACTCTCTCGTTGAATACAATTAGCAAATTTAACGATGAATGTTTTTCAATACGCAAACCTCATCAGCATTATGACATTTATCGATTTGTCCAAAATCCTTTTGCATCGACCGAAAAAGATTTTATCTATAGTGTTGAGAAAGACAGACAATATGTCGCTCAAATGCTAACGATGCCAGTTCCGCTTTCTTTGAATGAAGAAATTATTCCAGCGTTTTGGGGACAAGACTATTTTGTCTTAGAAGAAAACAGAGGAGAAGGAATAGGAAAGGAGCTCGCTAACTATTATTTAGGAAGAGATTATTATATAGCAGTTGGATTTTCTGCAAAATCAGCCATCATCCATCAAAAAATGGGCGCTAAAAAAATTGGTTATCTAAGTTTTTATATAAAGTGGGCATCGCCAATTAGTAAATTGAAGTTCCTAATTTGGAGAGGTTTTAAAGTCAAAGTAAAAGCGGTTACTTCATACCAATTACCAAATAAAGTGGGGCAGTTTAAAAAAATAAACAGATCGTCCGAACTTGAATTACCACAACTCAATTGGAATGAGAATGTAATTGAATCCTTGAGGAATCGCGATTATTTCAACTGGCGTTTTTTTTATAAATCCAAGCCTTATTCCGTCTATCAATCCGAGAAAACAACAGAAGGAAATGCGGCATATTTTGTTGTGAAACCTCATTTTTACAGAGGAGTAAATTGGTTGCAAGTAGTTGATTATCGATTTAACAATTTGGATATCGTCCAATTTTATTCCATATTAAAAAGTGTTGAAGCACTCCGAAAGAAAATGAATTTATTTGGGGTATTGATTACTTCGACTCAAAAAATCAGCAATGACCTTCTAAATAAAAAGAAATTTGAACGCTATAAAAACGAAGTAGTGCTAACGACTTATCCTTTTGAACATCAGGAAACTGATGCAGAACACAATCACTTTATCATCAGCTTTTCCGACAGCGATTTAGATATGCATAATTACCTGGGTCGCTTTTATTATGATGAAGGTTATGTTTAAACTAAAGAATGTTATCAAGATAAATTGTACCCAATCTTTCATAGTTAAAAGTAAGTTTGCATGTTGTTAATTACTACATTAAAAAAATACAGAAACACCTAACTATGGCGAAGATTATTAACTTTCACGATGTTCACGACCGTACATGGTTTGAAGAAACTCTTGATGTGATACAAGACCTCTACGAAGTTATACCATTTGAAGAAATTCAGAACTTCTACAAAGGAAAAGTTACGTCAAAAAACATCACTCATCTGACTGTGGATGATGGCCATAGTTCGACGTATTCTTTGATTTATCCAATTTTAAAAGAAAGAGGATTAACAGCATCAATTTTTGTTTCACCCAAGATAATTCAAGAAAAAACTAATTTTTGGTATTCTGAAAGTAGTGATTATGATAAAGAGAAATTACTTAATTGTATTGGGGAGATTTTGAACATCAAACGCGAGAGCCTCAATGATATTTACCCGCGCTCACTAATGAAAGTTTTGAGCTTAAGTCAAAATTGGGAAATTATTAAATTATACCAGGAAAAATACTATGAGCCCACAAAGTGCGGTCAATATATCACACTAAATCAATTATTAGAATTAGAAAGATCTGGCGTTTTCGACATAGGTGCTCATACAATGAATCATCCTATTTTGGCCAATGAGAATGATTTGACGTCCGAACTTGAAATCAAAAAATCAATCATTGTATTAGGAGAATTGCTTAATAGAAGAGTAACTACTTTTGCTTATCCAAACGGAAGCGTAAATTTGGACTTTGGTAAAAGAGAAATAAAATTTTTGCGAGAGGCTGAAGTAGAATATTCTTTCTCATTTGAATTCAAAAACTTAGCTAAAAATGATAATTTATTATCTATTCCACGCTATGGCCTCTATCATGGGAACAAAGACTTTGTTCGTAAAAAGTTAAAGTACGGAGCAATCTGGGAACCTATAAAAAAACGAATATTAAATAATGAGGATAAATACAGGGAAGAATTAAAGAAAAAATTCGGATTATAGTTTTAAACTAAAATCATAAATATATTAACTAATTTAGCAGTTCAGAAAACCGATAAATTACCAGTATTTAAGCAGCAGTATAGAAACTTAGACATAGTAATGGAAGAATTATAGATGGAAGGAGGTTCAAAGAAAAAGAAAGTTTTATTTCGCAATCGTTCCATGGAAATGGGTGGAACTGAAAATGTTTTACTCACTATCTTAACTCATTTAGATAAGTCAAAATACGATATTACCTTGCTTCTAAATTATTATCAGGGGGAATTTTTAGATCGAATACCTAAGGAAATTAGGATCTTAAGTATTGGAAAAGGTGTAGATAGTTTATCTAAAAATAAGATTATCCATTTTACTCAAAAAACGCTCAGAAGAATTAAATACTATATTTTTCAGAAGAATCCCACTTGGTTTTACAAAAAGCATGACCTTTTAAATTTGGATATTGAGGTTGCATTTAGTCATTACATGTATGATGACATATTAAACAGTCCTAATCGAGAAAGCAAGAAGGTATTTTGGTACCATGGAGATTTAAGAAATTCAGGTTTTTCGTTTGATGATAACATTCAGATCATTAATAAAATGAAACGATTTTCTGCGGGTGTTTTCGTTTCTTATTTCTCTAAAAATATTGTGGAAAAAACTTGGAAAGTACATTTACCAAATTCGCAGGTTATCCATAATCCTATGCCCATCGAAGAAATATTTAAGAAATCAGAACTAAATGAACTTTTTGATTATGGTAAAATTGATTTCATTTCCTTAGGAAGACTATTTTATCAAAAGGGGTTTAAAGATTTACTAAATGCTCATATACGTCTAATCCGAGAGGGTTACTCTATTAAAACTTTACTTATTGGAGAGGGAAGTCAAAAAACCGAGTTAAAACAAATAATTTCGGCAAACCACGTTGAGGATAGCTTTATTTTAGCTGGTTATCATGATAATCCTTTTCCTTACATCAAAAAAGCTCAATTTTTCGTTCTACCTTCCTACAGTGAAGGCTATCCTTTGGTAATAGCAGAAGCGCTTCTGTTAAATACTTATGTTTTATCTACAAATGTTGGTGGAATTTCGGAAATGATAGATTCGAAGGACCATGGTATTTTATTTTCACCTGGGGAGGATAATGTATATAATGCTATGAAATGGGCTTTAGAACGAGAAAAAAATAGTGGTAACAAAAATATTAAAGAAAAATTATTTAATAAAAATACTAAAATTTTCGAGCAAATAAATAGCTTATTTGACTAAATTTAATTCATAATTATTTGCAATGAATATCTTCTACAGAATCATTCTAAAAATTAACACTATTTGCTTGGAGTTACGCGATAAAGCATACATCGAAATCTGTAAATCCCGCGGATTGAAAGTCGGAAAAGATGTAGTGTTTATTGAAGCTCCAAAGTTTGGGTCAGAACCGTACTTAATTGAAATAGGAGATCGAACAAAAATTACGGCAAACTGTACCTTCATCAATCATGATGGCGCAATGTATGTGATTCGCTCGATGGAGAAATATCGCGATGCCAGAAATTTCGGACGAATAAAAATCGGCAAAAACTGCTTCATCGGAAATAACTGTACGATTCTTCCTGGTGTTGAAATGGGCGATAATTGTATTCTGGGCGCGGGTTCTGTACTCAATTCTTCTACTCCATCAAATTCTGTTTTTGCAGGAACTCCCGCGAAATTCATTTGTACGATTGAAGAATACGGCGATAAAGCATTGAAGAACAACGTGATGTATCCACGTGAACTAGAAGACATTCGACCAAATCTGGATGCGTATATTAAAGAAAATCTCCCTCACAATTACAAACCCGTAAAATAAGTTGCAAAAAAAGCAAATCTGAAAATTGGTAAATAAACTCTTAAAGATTACTCCAGACCTGCGACTCCCAATTTGATCATTTTAATTAAAAGATCTTTTCTGTTCCCATAAGTGTCAAAAACGGCATCCTCACTTAAAACACCACGCGGTAAATCTTGCGGAATAATTTTCAACCGGTCGTCTTCCAGGTCTTTTCCCCTTTCTTCACTAGTATAATAATTCATAAGTTCGTTAAAATCGTACTGATTCTGATCCCACTTTTCGAGTAATTTTTCCATTTCTGAAATAAGTTCGTCGGTGCGGTTCAGAATGTTTTCCATTTTGGTAATATTTTCAAGACGTTTTTTCATTTAATGTAATTTTAAAATTAAATATACGGATTACTCTTCTTAACTGACCCGCTTTATTATCTTTGTAGAAACACAATAGTTTGAAAAAGAAAATCCTCATCAGAATCGGTTCTTTGCGCCATGGCGGTGCAGAAAAAGTTTTGGTGACTTTTCTGAAAAACTTACCGAAAGACAAATATGAAATCGATCTTTTATTGAACTTATATTCAGGAAAATATTTACCGGAAGTTCCCAATTGGATCAATGTTTTGTATTTGAATAAAGGAGAAATGATTACGACCAATCGCCTTCAGGATTTGCCGGTAAAAGGTTTTCGGGTTTTCTATCAAAAGGTTTTGAAGATGTTTCCTCAACTACTTTATCAATTTATTTTAAAAGGAAAAAAATATGATATTGAGTTTGCAGCGATTCACGGAATGCGGGATGAAATATTAAACTCTCCTTTAAAATCATCAAAAAAATTGATTTGGATTCATAATGATTTAAAGAAAACTGAATTCCATAATTACACGGATGAAGAGTTTCGAAAGTTTTTTGGCTTTGATAAAATCATGACTATTTCAGAAAAAATTCAAAAGGATTTCACAACTTTAGCAAAAACTGAAAAGGAAAAACAGAAAATTGCAAGAATCTATAATCCTTTAGATACGGAAGAAATTTTATCAAAATCAGATTCTGTAGTTCAAGATTATCAATTTGATGAAACGGTAAAAACCTTTATTTCTGTTGGAACAGTTTTTCCACAAAAAGGATTTGACCGATTATTGAAAGTTCACAAACGACTTTTGGATGAAGGTTTAAATCATAAAGTTCTCATTCTTGGCAATGGTTACGATTTTGAAAACATTAAAAAATTGAAAGACGAATTAGGTGTTTCGAAAACGGCTACTCTTTTAGGTTTTACCGATAATCCATATCCTTATTTTAAGAAAGTAGATTTCTATATTTTAAGTTCCAGATATGAAGGTTTTCCGACTGTTTTATTTGAAGCAATTACTTTAAAAAAGAAAATTATTGCAACTGATGTTTCCGGCGTTAGGGAAATGTTAGAAGAGGGGAAACTGGGATTAATCACAGAGAATTCAGAAGATGGAATTTATGAAGGAATGAAAAAAGCCCTCGAAAACCCTGAAAGCTTCGAAAAGTATGAACAGAATTTAAAGGATTACAAAATGCCATTTAATCTGGAGAATTCCGTGAAATCAATCGTTAAAATTATTGATGATTTATAAATCAGTTTTATTTTATCTTTGTATATATGTCAAATTATTCTACTCTTCAAAAAGATTTTTATCGCGAAAGCGGAAAATGGCTTTCTACCTTTCAAATATGGAAGAAATTCTTTAGTCCTAACTTGCATTTTATTTATCTTTTAAGAACGACTCAGAAACATCCTAAACATACTTTATTAGGAAAAGTATGGCGAGTGATTTTACGACATTATCAGATTAAATACGGTTTTCAAATTTATCCCGAAACGCAAATCGGTGAAGGTTTATATCTCGGACATTGGGGAGCTTTGGTCATTAATCCAAAAGCGAAAATCGGTAGAAACTGTAATATTGCTCAAGGCGTAACCATCGCTCAAGCCAACCGTGGAAAAAATGAAGGCGTTCCCGAAATTGGAGATGAAGTGTGGATTGGCCCAAATGCCGTCATCGTCGGAAATATCAAAATCGGAAATAATGTTTTGATTGCACCGAATGCTTACGTGAACTTTGACATTCCGTCAAACGCTGTTGCTATAGGAAATCCAGCTACTTTCACCCTTAATGAAAATGCGACTTCAGGTTACATTAATCATAAGATTGGCTAAAATTTAACAGAAATATTTCGCCTGAAATTTTTTATATTTCAATTCTAGCGCTTAATTTTACACCGTAAAAAAATCAGAAATTAGCAAGAAAACCTTAACCAAATTATAGTCAATGAAAAAATCATACAACCTTATATTTGAGAATAATAAAAAATGGATGGAAGCTCAACTGGCTGAAAATCCCGATTTTTTCAAAACTCTTTCTGCCACCCAAAATCCGGATTTTCTCTATATCGGTTGTTCAGACAGCAGAGTTTCTGCCGAGGAAATGATGGGAATGAAACCAGGCGAACTCTTTGTTCATCGAAACATCGCTAATGTCGTAAATACATTAGATATGAGCGCCACGGCAGTGATTCAGTATGCCGTTGAACATCTTCAGGTAAAACATATCATCGTTTGCGGACATTACGGATGTGGTGGAATTAAAGCTGCGATGACTCCGGAAGACATGGGTCTTTTGAATCCGTGGTTGCGAACAATTCGTGATATTTATCGTTTGCATCAAGCAGAGTTAGACGCAATTGACGACGAACAAAAACGCTACGACCGATTGGTAGAACTGAATGTGCAGGAACAATGCATTAACGTTATTAAAATGGCTTGTGTACAGGAAGAATATTTGGTTGATGAATATCCGATTGTTCACGGTTTGGTTTTCGATATGAAAACAGGGAAAATAATCGATTTAGAAATCGACTTTGAGAACATCCTGAAAGACATTCAGAAAATTTATAACTTAACCAATTCTAATTGGGTGATGAGCAAAAAGAATAATAAAAATATGCAGTAAATTTTCAGAAAGCAGTAAATTTATTTTCCGTTAAATGTCGTCATGGCATTCTGAATTCCAGCAAATACAAAAGACAAACACGCTTTAGAAAACTTCTCGATTCTTTCGGGAAGTTTTTCTTTTTCTTCACCTTCCCATTTTCCGAGAACGTAATCGACTTGTTTTCCTTCGCTGAATTCTGCAGAAATCCCAAATCTTAATCGAGGGTAACTCTGCGTTTGAAGTTGTTCCTGAATACTTTTTAAACCATTATGTCCAGCGTCTGAACCTTTCATTTTCATTCTTAAAGTTCCGAATGGCAATGACAAATCGTCGGTAACAATCATCAAGTTTTCTACGGGAATATTTTCTTTCTGAAGCCAGAATTTCACGGCATTTCCTGAAAGATTCATATAAGTGTCAGGTTTCAGAATCAATACTTTTCTGCCTTTATATTTCCCTTCAGCAAGCAAACCAAAGTTCGATGATTTAAAAGGTGCCTCAATAGTTTCGGCAATTTTTTCAGCAACTTTAAACCCGACGTTATGCCGGGTTTCAGTATATTCTTCGCCTTTATTTCCTAGACCTACAATTAGGTATTTCATGTTAAAGTTTTATTGGTATACGAAAGTTAGAGTACCAAGATTACCAGAGGCAACTGCTTTTGTTGGATAACCATCTGCATCATAAGTATAGGTATAAGTCACCGATTGGCCATTAACCGCAATTTTTCTATAATTGTTGGCTGAAAAACCAGTCACCGCAGAATTATCAAATCCATAGAGCGAGCTTACTATATTATAAGCTTCAGGCAACGTATTAAAGGGATTTATTTTGTTGTCATAATCGCTAAATGTAGTAGAAATGACAATGGGCGGAATGGTAATCGGCGGAGTTGCAGGAAATATCGTGGAAAATTTCCATGTGGAAATATTACTTCCTGTATAAGTAACATCACTCTGAAGCGTAAACATATCGTACAAAACATTTGGATCAGCGCTGTCAACACCTACCATTTTTGATAAAATCTTTGTTATTTTATTATTGGTATAATTTGCAGTGATAGTGTTTTTAAAAGAGTTTCCAGTGTCTTCTGTACCAACTCCTTTTGCTTCAACAAATTTTCCATTATTATAAGTAATTGTAAAATTGGTAGTGGTAATCGAACCATCATTCTGTACGATTGCTATTTTATTAATATTGTTATTATCATAAGTCAAATTGTAAGAAACAGAATTATCACTTGCTTTCACATTGACCAATTTCCCCAGTAAATAAGTATAATTAAAAGTAACAGTTTCACCGCTATCATCTTTTGACGTAACAGATTTCAAATGCTTTACTACTCCAGTTGTTCCACCGCCACCATTTTGATTTGGTTGTTCAACTCCGAAAAGTAAATCGCCATTTTCATCACGACCCGGTTCGCAGGAAAACAAAATCACCAAGCTGAATATAAGGACGAAAATATTTAAAACTTTTTTCATTATTAAAATTAATTTTAGCAAAAGTACTCTTTTTTTAGAAATTTTGAGAAGACGGTTTATTTCCCCAAAATCCTTTCCAAAACAGAATTCACCTCATCAACATTCTGTACATTCTCTTTACGCATCATGAGTTGATTTCCTTCTTTACTGGTTTTCTCTTTTAAAGTAGCTTCTCTTGGATTCTTCGATAAATAAGAAATAATGTTCCTGAATTTTTCACTTTGATAAAACTTATCCTGAGGATTAGGCGGGAAATAACCGAGAAAAACTCCATTCTTCACCACGATTTTATCAAAACCAATATCGGCTGCAATCCATTTCAGTTCTACCGATTTCAAAAGATTAATCGCTTCGGAAGGTAATTCTCCGAAACGGTCGATCAATTCCAGTTCTAATTTATGCAAATCCTCTTTGCTTTCAATCTCTGCTAATTTTTGATATAATGACAATCTTTCCTCAATACTTTGAACATAAGAATCAGGCAACATTAATTCTAAATCCGTATCAATATTTACTTCTTTGGTCGATTTAAAAAGTTTTTTACGGTCTTCTTCATTATCAAATAAATCTTCGAATTCCTCATCGTTCTGAAGTTCCTCCAAAGCTTCCTGCATGATTTTCTGATACGTATCAAATCCCATTTCATTAATAAAACCACTTTGTTCACCGCCTAATAAATCTCCGGCGCCACGAATTTCTAAATCCTTCATCGCAATCTGAAAACCGCTTCCCAAATCGGAAAACTGTTCAATCGCTTCCAGTCTTTTTCGGGCATCATTAGTAACCATATCAAACGGCGGCGTAATCAGAAAACAAAATGCTTTTCGATTACTTCGACCGACACGGCCGCGCATCTGGTGAACATCTGCCATTCCAAAACGCTGTGCATCATTAATAAAAATCGTGTTCGCATTCGGAACATCTACTCCACTTTCGATAATGGTGGTAGAAACCAAAACGTCATATTTCCCTTCCATAAAATCCAGAACATTTCGCTCCAATTGCTTTCCATCCATTTGTCCGTGGCCTGTAATTACTTTCGCATCAGGAACTAAGCGTTGAATTAAGCCAGCAATATCTTTCAGATTTTCAATTCTATTATTAATAAAATAAACCTGTCCGTCTCTTTGAAGTTCATACGAAATTGCATCGCGAATCATTTCCTCATCAAAACCAACAATTTGCGTATCAACAGGTTGACGGTTTGGCGGTGGCGTTTTAATAACCGACAAATCTCTCGCTGCCATTAATGAAAACTGCAAAGTTCTCGGAATTGGCGTCGCAGTCAATGTTAAAGTATCAACGTTACTTTTTATCGTTTTTAATTTGTCCTTAACGGAAACACCGAATTTATGTTCTTCATCAATAATTAAAAGGCCTAAATCTTTAAATTTTACCGAACTTCCCACCAATTGATGCGTTCCAATTACGATGTCAATTTTTCCTGATTTCAATCCTTCTAAAGTTTCGGCTTTTTGTTTCGCAGTTCGAAATCGATTCATATAAGAAATCGTTACCGGGAAATCTTTCAACCTTTCTGTAAAACTTCGATAATGTTGAAAAGCTAAAATCGTCGTAGGAACTAAAATCGCCACTTGTTTTCCATCAGTTGCTGCTTTAAACGCTGCTCTAATCGCAATCTCTGTTTTTCCGAAACCTACATCACCACAAATCAAACGATCCATTACGGTATCGTTTTCCATATCCGCTTTTACATCAACCGTCGCTTTTTCCTGATCGGGCGTATCTTCATAAATAAAGCTCGCTTCCAGTTCATTTTGCAAATAAGAATCGGGTGTGAAGGCAAATCCTTTCGCCGTTTTCCGTTGTGCATATAAACGAATTAAGTCAAAAGCAATCTGTTTTACTTTGGCTTTTGTTTTCTGTTTTAAAGCTTTCCAGGCAGGAGAACCCAGTTTTGATAAAACAATCTCACGTCCATCTGGACCATTATATTTTGAAATTTTATTTAATGAGTGAATACTTACATATAATAAGTCGCCATTTTTATAAGTCAATTTAAAACATTCCTGAACTTTTCCGTTATTATTCACTTTGACCAAACCCATAAATTTCCCAATTCCGTGGTCGATGTGTGTGATATAATCGCCGACTTTCATTTGCATTAAATCTTTCAGTGTAATCTGCTCTGATTTTGCAAAAGAGTTTTTGGCTTTGAATCTTTGGTAACGGTCAAAAATCTGGTGATCGGTATAAACGGAAATTTTATGGTCTAAATCCACAAAACCCTCGTGAAGTTCAGATTTAAAAGACTTAAATAAAAATTTTGATTTCTTCTCTGCAAAATCTTTTGAATCATTGTCATTATCTGAAGAAGATTGCTGTGAAATTAATTCTTCAAAAATAGATTCTAATCGCTCTTTCTGTTTTTCGGAGGAGAATGAAATCCACGTTTGGAAACCATCATTTTGTTTTTCTTCTAAATCTTCAAGTAAAAGTTCAAACTTTTTATGAAAACTCGGTTGCGGACTTTGATTCAGTTGAACAATTTCAGCATCGCTCCCTTTCACTTCTTGCAAAGTAAAATCGATCCATTCAAATTTATTAATGTCTTTGCTGAAATCATCTTCAGAAACAAAAAGTTCATTTGGCGGGAGATGTCTAATTTCCGTCCCTAAAGTTCCGAATTTCACTTCTGCTTTTTCGTAGAAACTTTTAATAAAATTAAAACCAACAAATGCATTTTTCGTAACTACAACTAAATCCTTCGGTGCGAGATCAAACAAAGAAACTTTTGTTCCCTGCGCAGAAAAATTCATATTAGAAACCAACTGAAATTCCTTTACCTTTTCTTTTGAAAGTTGAGTTTCAATATCAAAAGTTTTGATGCTGTCGACTTCATTTCCAAAAAAAGTAATTCGGTAAGGTTCTTCATTAGAATAAGAAAAAACATCCACAATTCCACCTCTCACAGAAAATTCGCCAGGTTCAGAAACAAAATCGGTATGATTAAAATTAAACTGATGAAGCAATTCTTCAGTAAAATTAAAATCCAGTTGATCGCCAGTTTTAATGGTATGAGAAATCGCTTTAAAATCATCCTTCTTCATCACCTTTTCCGCCAAAGATGCAAATGGCGCAATCATGACTCTTGGCTTTTTATCGTTGTGAATTCTATTCAAAACTTCGGTTCTTAAAACCAAATTGGCATTTTGAGTTTTCTCAATCTGATAAGGTTCCAAATGAGTTGGTGGAAAATAAAGTACATTTTCTTTGCCCAATAAATCTTCTAATTCTGCAGTGATATATAAAGCGTCCTCTTTATCATCGGTCAAAAATAGAAGCGATTTCTTTTTAATCAAAAATAATTCTGCCGCAATTACTGCAGGAGAAGAACCTGCAAATGACTTTACAGCAAGATGTTTATTTTGATCGAGTTGTGTAAACAATTCTTTTCCAAATTCTAAATGAAGAAGTTGGGGAAGAAATGTTTCTGTGATGTTTTTTAACTGCATATCCTATTCTGAAGGTAAAAACTGGACTTAAAAAGAGTCCTATTATAAAACGGAAAAGCGATTTCGGGACTTTTCCGAAATCGTACTGAAGATGCAAATTTAGCGAAATAATTTAATGCAACTTTTCATTCCTAATGATCATAGTAAGGTTCGACACTTTAATCTAGTGTTAATAACTATTAAATTTTAGTTAAAGTTTTTAGTCAAGAATATTTATGCACATAATTTGTTTACTTTTATTCATCTATAAAACAACACAATAGAAGCTTAAACATTAAAAAAATGAAAAAATTATTAACAGCATTATCCGTGATTTTAGGACTCGGACTTGCAAGCGCGCAACAAGTAATGCCAAAAGAAACTGCAAAAATGGCTCCTGCGAAAGCACAGAAAATGGAAGCTGTAAAAAAAGAAGAAGCTAAAAAACCAGCAATGGCATTGAAACCAGCCGCAACGAATTCTGCAGTGAAAATGAAAAAAGACGGAACACCAGACAAAAGATATAAAGCAAACGAACATTTGAAAAAAGACGGAACACCGGATAAGAGATATAAAGCAAAATAAGTCAGATTTAATCTGGCAAGCCTCGGAAGTTATTTCGAGGCTTTTTTATATCTTTAAAAAAAAATTATGAAACTTTTCTTTACTCTTTTCAGTATATTTCTACTCAATATTTTTGTCAGTTGTAATTCTGAAAACCGAGATAATTCCCGTGCTTATGTGGAAGGAAAAATTACTGGAAATCAATTATATTTCAACGAAATTAAAGTTTTCATTAAAAGTGATGGTAAAAACATTGCCGAAACAATTCCGACTGGTTCCGGAGAATTTGTATTATCTGGTCCACTTCTCTCCGACACCTTTTCTTTAGTTTTAAATAAGAAAATAAAATCATTTTCATCTTCTAAAACAGGATGTACAATTTCCACTGATTCTTTGGAAATACTTATTCCATCTGGAAATACTTATGTTATCTTTAATGAAATAAATTTGAAATAATGAGAATTACATTTCTATTTTTTTTCGGCGTTTCAACTTTAGTTTTCGGTCAGAAAAAGAAGCATGGACTTGACGTTGTTTCCAATATCGAAACGAAAATGATCGTAATGAAACCTATTGGAAATAATCATTTATCAAAATTATTAATGCCATTTTATGGTTTCGGATTTGGCGGAAATCTAATAACGCCAATAAATTTCGGAGTTGGATTAGATTATAATGTTCTGTTTTCTAATGTAAAGTACGGCGAGGAAAACCGCTACGGTAATATTGGGTCACCAACCATTACCAATATTGATTTCTATTTAACACATCGCGACATTATTTCCGAAGAATTTTCAATTGAAGAAATGGCAGGTTTCAGTTTTTACCGACAAACTAATTTATTAGTTGATGCCAAAAATCAAAAACTAAAAGAGAATGCTTCCGGTTTTAATCTTGGAGGAAAAGCTTTATACACTTTGGATCGCGAAGGTTATCAGCAAGTTTTTCTTGCAGCGAAAGTCAATGTTTATTTAAACAATGTTTATAATGAAAACCCAGCAACTCAGAAGTTTTATAACCGCTCTACGTTCCTGAGTTTAGGATTAGGATATCGCTATAATTTTTAAATTAATTTAAATGAAAACATCTTTTATTTTTTCTCCAATTTTCGGTGCTATTTTTTTGATGTCGCCTAATACCAGGTGTCAACCAGAATATAAAAATCATTCTAGAGTTATTGTAGAAGGCAAAATCACCTCTCAAAATGCTGCGAATATTGACGTAAAACTAAATTCTGGTTCTATTTTAATTTCAGAAACAAAATCTAATTCTGATGGAAGTTTCAAACTTGGTGGTCCCGGAACTACCGCAGAAAAAGAGTTGTCTTTTGACAGAAAAATAGCGTCATTTACCTCCAACGAAACGGCTTGCACTTTATCTTATGATTCTTTAGCTATTATTTTGCCGGTCGAAAAAAGCTATTTTAACTTTGCACAAATCACCTTTAAGCCATGAGAAAATATTTACTTTTTTTAGTTTTAGCTTTAGTTTCAGTAGGTTTGATTGCACAAAAACAAAAGAATTTTTCTTTTGAGCTTCAGGGAAATACTTCCTCAGGAATCGGAAATAATTTTATTGCAGACGGACTCGGTACCTTTACCGGTTTTGGAGTTGGGTTGTCGGGAACATTTTATAAAAACATCGGTTTAAGCTTGCAGTTCCAAAGAGGATTTGCGGATGTAAAAGAGGTGTCAATTTTCGGCGATCTTCAAAGTCCGGCACTGACTTCATTTGAAATCGTAGGTTTATACCGCTACAAAGTCACTAATAAATTTGATCTGGAAGGAAATGTCGGTGTAGCAAGTATGAGAATCCAAAGCCAATCTCCTTATAGAACTGAAGGTTTTCGCGAAGGTGGAAATGCTTTAATTCTTGGCGCAAAAGGCCTTTATTCCATCACCAACAATAATTCGCTTTATCTTGTCGGTGGACCACGATTTTATTTCCTTCATACTTTCACCAACATCGACAATCCTAAATTCGAAAAATATTATTCGAATGCTACGCTGCTTAATTTTTCTTTAGGTTTAAGATTTTATTTCTAAAATGCTTTAAATTTGCGTTATGATCAATTTCATTAAGAAAAATATCGCTTTAATCTGGGCAAAAAAACATGTTAAAGGAACCCAATCCTTTAAAAAAAACGCCATTAAAAATCAAGAGGAACTTTTGCGTTCTCTGGTAAAAACTGCCGAAAAAACTTTGTTTGGTCGAACTCATCAATTTGAAAATATAAAAAACATTAAAGACTTTCAAGCGCAAGTTCAAGTTGCGGATTACGAAGATTTGAAACATTATATCGAAAAAGTAAAAAAAGGCCAGCGCCATATTCTTTGGACCGATACTCCGGAATATTTCGCCAAAACTTCAGGAACAACTTCTGGCTCAAAATACATTCCTATTTCAAAAGAAGGAATGCCTTATCAAATCGCCGCAGCGCAAAGTGCTATCTTTCATTATATTGCTCAAAAAAATAATGCTGATTTCGTTAATGGGAAGATGATTTTCTTACAAGGAAGTCCAGAACTGGAAGAAATCAACGGCATTCAAACCGGACGACTTTCAGGAATTGTCGCTCATCACATTCCGTCTTATTTACAGAAAAACCGTTTGCCAAGTTTAAAAACCAACCTCATCGAAGACTGGGAAACCAAAGTTGATGAAATCGTAAAAGAAACCGAAAAGGAGAATATGACGCTGATTTCAGGAATTCCACCTTGGTTGATTATGTATTTTGAAAAATTGATCGAGCGAAACGGTAAAAAAATTACAGAACTTTTCCCCAATCTTCAACTCATTATTACCGGTGGCGTCAATTATGAACCTTACCGCGAAAAGATGAACGAACTTCTCGGAAAACCTGTTGACACTTTACAGACTTTTCCCGCGAGCGAAGGATTTTTCGCCTTTCAAGACGATTTTAAAAAAGAAGGTTTATTGCTTTTAACCAATCACGGAATTTTCTATGAATTTATTCCTTTAGAAGAATATGGAAAACCTGAAGCGAAAAGATTGACTTTAAAAGATATTGAACTTCATAAAGATTACGCTTTAATTCTAACCACCAATTCAGGACTTTGGGCTTATTCCATTGGCGATGTTGTTCGGTTTATTTCTAAAGATCCTTACCGAATTCTGGTTTCCGGAAGAACCAAACATTTCACCTCTGCTTTTGGTGAACACGTTATTGCTTTCGAAGTAGAAGAAGCTTTAAAAGCGACGGTTAAAAAATTTCCGGCGCAGATGACAGAATTTCATTTGGCACCACAAGTTAATCCAGCAGAAGGATTGCCTTATCATGAATGGTTTATTGAGTTTGAAAAAGAACCTGAAAATCTGGAAGACTTTAGAAAAAACCTCGATGGTGAAATGCGAAAAAGAAATACGTATTACAATGATTTAATTTCTGGTAATATCTTACAACCTTTAATTATAACCAATTTAAAGAAAAATGCTTTTCAGGATTACGCTAAATCAGAAGGGAAACTTGGAGGACAAAATAAAATTCCTAGATTAGCCAACGACCGGAAAATCGGGGATTTTCTTGAAGCGCTCCGGAAATAATTTTTAAAAATCTAGAGCCATGAAATATTTCTATTACCTTTTAATACTTCTTGTCAGCGTTTCCTGTGTTTCCACGAAATATAATGTTTACCAAAATCACGGAAATTTCGACAAAATCCAGGCTGGAACAAGATATACAGTTTACGATAAAAGCAATCGCAAATTTTTTGTTGACGTCACTTCAGTCAAAAAAGACAGCATTATCGGGACCCGAAAACAGCAGCCGATTGCTCTCGCAAAAAATGATATTAAAGAAATTAAGAAAAATAAAACGGGCGCAACCGTAGCACTGGTTGGTGGAGGAGTTGTACTTGTTGCCGCAACGTGGGCATTAGTAGATTTCGCAAGAAATATTGGTGGAACGATTGGAATAACAAATTCTGAAAAACCTTAATTCGAAACCACTTTTAACCCAACAACAGAAGCAATTAAAGTAAAAACAAAAAACATTCTCCAAAAAGTCACTGGTTCATTAAAAAGAAACATTCCCATAAAAACCGCGCCGACTGCACCGATTCCCGTCCAAACTGCATAAGCCGTCCCAATCGGAATTGGACTCGCGCCCACAGAAATCGCTTTATACAAGAGAAACATACTCAGAAACAGCGAAATCACAAAGCCAGCCCACCAAAAATAACTTTCCTTTCCAGTAGTTTCTTGTGCTTTTCCGAGGCAAGTCGCAAACCCTGTTTCAAACAATCCGCCGATAATCAATAAAATCCAATTCATTTTTCAAAGATAAATTTTTAAATTAAAATTAATGGGTTGCACAAAAGCCACGAATGCACGAATAAAAAATGCAAACCATTTCTTAAAACTATTCCGAGTTTGTCTAACTTTTTTTAAACCACAAAAAAGTAAAAGCGGTAAAAAAAAATTTATTCAAAAGATTAACTAAGATAAAAGTCCTTACGATTTTACTTTTTGCATTCTTTTCGAGTTCTTTATTTCATTTACCTTTTGTTTCTTTTGCGGTTAAAAAAGTGAAATTCACATTTCAAACAGCACAATATCCTGAAAAAAGATTCGTGCATTCGTGGCAAAAAATTAAAAGCCACGAATGCACGAATAAAATAATCCAAAGAATCTCCATCTAAATCAGAGCACTTACTTTTAGAGAAAAACTGCATAAAGAAAATTCGTGCATTCGTGGCAAAAAAAAATTAAAACATTTACTTTTGCAAAATGATTTCATTGCAACCCATTCAAACCTTAAGAATTCCTGAATTTAGAAATCTCATGACCGGCAGATTTTTTCTGGTTTTATCGTTCAGAATGTTAGCAACATTAATGGGTTGGTGGATTTATAAATTAACCAAAGACCCTTTTGCCATTGGCTTAATCGGTTTATCAGAAGTAATTCCGGCAGTTTCTACGGCACTTTACGCTGGTCACGTTATCGATAATTCCGAAAAGAAAAGACTCTTATTAATTTGTAATTATGCGTACGTTTTTCTCATCGGCTTGCTGGCGATACCGGCATTTTTCGGCAGTAGTCTTCTGCATTTAAGCAACATTCAGATTTCCTATTTTATTTACGCCATCATTTTTTGCACCGGATTTTGTCGTGCTTTTATTGGTCCAATTGTTCCGTCGATGATTCCAAAAGTAGTTTCCAAAGAACAACTTCCAAACGCCATTACTTTAAACCAAGCCACATTTCTAACCGCTTCCGTTTCTGGTCACGCACTTGGTGGATTTTTGATTCACTGGATTGACATTTCCGGAACCATTTTGGTCATTGTGGGATTAATGATTTTCGCCTCAATTTTCTTTTGGTTTCTGAACAAACATCATTCTGAGATCAGCGACCGAACGATGGGCGTCGTAGAAAGTATGCGCGAAGGAATCGCCTACATTTACAAAACCAAAGAAATTCTCGGTGCACTTTGCCTCGATATGTTCGCCGTCCTTTTTGGTGGCGCCGTCGCTATGATTCCCGTTTTCGCGACAGACATTTTAAACGTTGGTTCCGAAGGTTTTGGTATGCTCAATGCTGCATCAGATATCGGTTCCATGTGCATTATCATGACGTTGGCATTTGTTCCATTAACCAAAAATCAAGGTAAAATTCTCCTTGTCGCCGTCGCAGGTTTCGGTCTTTGTATCATCGGTTTCGGATTCTCAAAATTATATTGGCTCTCCTTTTTCTTACTCATTGCCAGCGGAATGCTCGATGGAATTTCCGTCGTCATCCGTGGAACAATCGTTCAGTTAAAAACACCAGATCATATTCGTGGACGAGTTTTAAGTGTGAATTCAATTTTCATCATGTCGAGCAACGAAATGGGACAGTTCGAAAGTGGTGTCGCAGCCAAACTTCTCGGCGTGGTCCGTTCCGTAGTTTTCGGCGGAACAATGACGGTTTTAATTGCACTTTTAGTTGGAACCACCGTACCAAAACTTCGCAAAATGAACTATTAATTTTTTAGGAGCCTCAAGAGTAGATCTTCTTACCAACTCAGTCCGGCTCTTCATTGCAATCTTTTTCCGCAGCACCTTTACCCATCGCCGAAAAAAGGATTTCCATTGCGATCCGGGCTAAAATGAAAACCGGTTATTTTTCGACTTATCAACATTGCAATACATTAACAAACAACTTATTGACCATCAAAGAGAATAGATTGTTGATTAAAAATTCGGAACAAAAACTTAAAAAAACTATCTTTGTCACATGGCACAAAAGGAAACTTTATCTTCATTAATTCATGGTAATTTCGCTAAGGAACTTTCTATTTCCGACGGAAAAATGCCCCCAAATGCAATAGAATTCGAGAAACTTGTTATCGGAACTTTTCTGATTGATAAAAAAGGTCTGGATTATTCCATCGATTTATTGACGGCAGATGTTTTTTATGATCCAAGACATCAGGAAATTTTCCGCATCATTGTTAAGTTATTCGAAGGAAATCATCCGGTCGATTTAATGACCGTTATTCAGGAATTAAAGAAATCCGACAAATTAGCACTTGCAGGCGGCGATCATTATATCATTGATTTAACAATGGGAGTTTCTTCCAGTGCACATATCGAGTATCACGTTCGGGTGATCTTAGAAAAATTCATTCTGCGAAGTTTGATTAATGTTTCTGCCAATGTGATCGACAGTTCTTATAAAGAATCCACTGACGTTTTCGAACTTTTAGATAAAGCCGAACAATCCTTTTTTGAAATAACGAACGGAACTATTAAAAAAGGTTTCGATACCGCAAACACTTTGGTAGCGCAGGCGATTGAAACCATTAAAGCCTTAAAAGATAAAGAAGGAATCTCAGGTATTCCTTCAGGATTTAAAGATATTGATAAAGAAACTGGTGGTTGGCAAAATTCAGATTTAATTATTATTGCGGCTCGTCCCGCGATGGGTAAAACCGCTTTCTTGCTTTCCATGGCTAGAAACATTGCGGTTGAACACAATATTCCAATGGCTTTATTCTCTCTGGAGATGGCGTCTGTTCAGTTGATCACCAGAATGATCGCCTCAGAAACCGGAATCTCTTCTGAGAAATTAAGAAAAGGACAAATGTCTGATGACGAATGGCAACGACTATTCTCCAACGTTTCCGCTTTGGAAAACGCTCCTTTATATATTGATGAGACGCCTTCACTTTCTGTATTTGATTTCCGAGCAAAATGCCGAAGATTAGTAATGCAACATGGAGTGAAAATTATCATGGTCGATTATCTTCAGCTGATGACCGCGAACTCCGGAAAAGGTGGCGCCGGAAATCGTGAACAGGAAATCGCATTGATTTCCCGTTCCCTAAAAGCAATTGCAAAAGAACTGAACGTTCCTGTAATTGCACTTTCACAGCTTTCAAGAAGTGTGGAAACGAGACCCGGAAAAAGACCAATGCTTTCTGACCTTCGTGAATCGGGAGCAATTGAGCAGGATGCGGATATTGTTTCGTTTATCTTCCGTCCGGAATATTATAAAATTACAACTTGGGATAATGATGAGGACGGCGGAGAATCTTCAACTGAAAATCAGGCAGAATTAATTATCGCAAAACACCGTAATGGTGCTACCGCAGACGTTAGAATGTCTTTCCATAAAAATATTGCAAAATTTGCCGACCTCGATTTATTCGGTGGTGCTGGCGGCGGCGGTTATGGTTATCAACCTTCTAATTTCGGACAGCAAGACACGCCAACTGGGTTTGAAAAAATCAAAACTACGATTGATCCAGGTGCTGCTTTCGATATGCCAAGCAAACAAAACCTTTCTGGTTCTTCGATGAATGATTTGGATGATGATGATGATTTTCAATTTTAGGAATGAGTCTTAGAATAGAAATTTATACCGACGGGGCTTGTAGTGGGAATCCCGGAAGAGGCGGTTACGGAATCGTAATGAAAGTTCCCGAAAAAAGTTACGAAAAAAGATATGCTCAAGGTTTTCGCCTTACCACCAATAACCGCATGGAATTATTGGCGGTAATAACGGCTTTAGAAAAATTGAAATCTACCGAAAACGACATTCACATTTATACCGACAGCAAATATGTTTCCGATGCCATCAATCAGAAATGGCTTTTCGGCTGGATTAAAAAAGGTTTTAAAAATGTCAAAAATCCAGATTTGTGGAAGAGAATGGTTCCTTTAATTAAAGCACATCAAACTACTTTTCACTGGGTAAAAGGTCACGCCGGACATTTAGAAAATGAAATCTGTGATCAACTTGCGGTAAAAGCAGCACAAACAGAGCCTCTTCTTATTGATGAGTTTTTCGAGAAACAGCAAAACGGCGGACTTTTCTGACGGTCAATTACTACGCATTAATTTGCTTCGCAGTGAATGGGCAATTAGCGTTGCTGTGAATAGTCAATATTTTAAACTTAGTATTTATTAAATTTAACTTTAGAAAATTGACTTGAAGAAATTCAACATTCATTCTTTTAATCGAAGAAATTTAACCATTAAGATTTAGGTTAAGGAGTTAAGGTTCATTAAGTTATTTTTGATAAATCAAAAATTTTGGATGGCTATCTATTTGTAAAAATTTACTTATAGAAATTCACCATTCATTTATTCACTCAAAAGAAACCTCACTCGCAGAAATTTACCATTTACTCTTTTAATTGAAGAAATTTAACCATTAAGATTTGGGTTAAGGAGTTAAGGTTCATTAAGTTATTTTTGATAAATCAAAAATTTTGGATGGCTATCTATTTGTAAAAATATGCTTACAGAAATTCACCATTCACTTATTCACTTAAAGAACATTCACTATTGAATAACTCACCTTTAGAAATTCACTCGAAGAAAATTGACGATTCACTAAATTCAATCGAAGAAATTGACCGAGAAAATTCCGTCTCATTTATTTATCTTTGTTAGATGAATTACCTCGAGGCACTGAACAAAAGATATTCGGTTAAAAAATTTGATCCAGAAAAAAACGTTTCTACGGAAGCGCTTCATAACATTCTTGAGGCAGCAAGACTTTCCGCAAGCTCTTTGGGATTGCAACCTTATCGAATCATTATTGTACAAAATTCGGAAATGAAGGAAAAACTGATTCCAGCATTTTACAATCCATCACAAATTTCGACGTGTTCGCATTTAATCGTTATTGTTTCGAAAAACAGTATTGGCAATGAATATATTGGTAATTACTTTAGTCATATTTCCGCAACGAGAGAAGTTCCTTTGGAAAGTTTAAATCCTTTTCGTGAAAGTATTAGTAAACATATTCAGCATTTAAATTCAGAAGAAGTGATGATTTGGGCTGATAAACAAAGCTATATTGTTTTGGGGAATCTGATGTTCGCAGCGGCTTTAGAAAATGTAGACACTTGTCCGATGGAAGGTTTTAAGCAAGAAACAATTGATGAAATTTTAGGATTAGATCCTTCCAAAGAGAAAGTCGCCGTGACCTTAGCCCTTGGTTATCGCTCGACAGAAGATGATTTTCAGAACTTAAAAAAAGTGAGAAAACCGAATGATAAATTGTTTAAATTTATTTAATTAAAATTTTGAACTTAACTCTTGAAATAACTCAATGATAAAAGCAGACGTTCTCGTCATCGGATCAGGAATCTCCGGACTTTCTTATGCGATAAAAATTTCCGAAAGAATGCCCGAAGCCAAAATCATCATCGTCACCAAAGCCGATGAAGACGAAAGCAACACCAAATATGCTCAAGGCGGCTTATCTGTAGTAACAGACTTTGATAAAGACAGTTTTCAAAAACATATCGACGATACGATGAGAGCCGGCGATGGTGAAAACAATCTGGAAGTCGTAAAAATGGTCGTTCGAGAAGGTCCAGACCGATTCCGCGAACTGGTGGATTGGGGAACTCGGTTCGATGAAAAAGATGGCCATCTCATGCTCGGAAGAGAAGGCGGCCACACCGAGAACCGCATCGTTCATCACAAAGATATTACCGGGGCCGAAATCGAACGTGCTTTATTGGCAACAGTCAATAAATCTCCAAATATCGAAATCATGGCGCATCATTATGTCATCGATTTGATTACACAACATCATGTTCCGGGGAAAGTTTTCGACCTTGAGAAAATTGATTGTTATGGCGCTTATATTCTGGACGAAAAAGATAAAAGAATCAAAAAGATAACGGCTAAAATAACTTTAGTTGCAACGGGCGGAGCGGGTCATGTTTATAAAAATACGACCAATCCGATTATTGCAACCGGAGACGGAATTGCCTTCGTACACAGAGCGCGCGGGAAAATTTCGAATATGCAATATTACCAATTTCATCCAACCGCTTTATTTTCTAAGCGAGATGGAATGTTGTTTTTGATTTCAGAAGCAGTTCGTGGTGATGGCGCAAAACTCAGAACCAAAGACGGAGAAAAATTTATGCATAAATACGATGATCGCGAAGAATTAGCATCGCGTGACATCGTTGCAAGAGCCATTGACAATGAATTGAAAATCTCCGGTGACGATTATGTTGGCCTCGATTGTCGGGAAATGGATCATGAAAAATTCGTTGAACACTTTCCGAATATTTACCAAAAATGCATGGATGAAGGGATCGATCCTTTTACCCAACTAATTCCCGTAGTTCCTGCTTGCCATTATTTAATGGGCGGAATTGATGTTGATATGGACGGACAAAGTTCCATTAAAAATTTATTTGCGGTTGGAGAATGTACGAATTCAGGATTACACGGAGCTAATCGACTAGCCTCCAATTCCTTATTAGAAGGTTTGGTTTTCGGACATAATGCGGCATTGAAAACAGTAGAACTTTTAGAAATTAACGATTTCAATTTTGATGATTTGAAAGCGGTTCCGGAATGGAATGAAGAAGGAATGAAAATGATGGACGAAATGGTAATGGTTTCCTATTTGCGAAGACAGTTGCAGGAAATGATGAGCGACTTGGTGAGCATCGTTAGATCCAATGACCGATTGGCTTTGGCAAAGAAAAAACAACATGAAATTTTTGATGCGGTAAATGAGTTGTACAAATACTCTATTCTATCTCCCAAACTTTCTGAACTGAGAAACCTAACTAATATTTCTTATTTGATCATCAAACATTCCTTGACGATGACCGAAAACAAAGGTGCTTTTTATAATAAAGATTTAGTAAAATGAAATTATCCCCAATAATCAACGCTGAAGATCTAGCGAATTTAAACAGAGAAAATGTGGTAATCGTTGACGCTGGAAGTGGCGGTTCTGCTTATGAGAAATATCTCGAAGAGCATATTGACGGTGCATTGTATGTTGATTTGCATAATGATTTAGCCCAAATTCCAAAAGATGCAAAAAACGGTGGAAGACATCCTTTGCCAAGTTTAGAGAAGTTTGCGGAGGTTTTACACCGTTTAGGAATTAACCAAAATTCTCATGTCATTGTTTATGACAATAAAAATGCTTCAATTGCGGGCGCAAGATTTTGGTGGATGTTAAGATCAGCCGGAATTGAAAAAGTTCAGGTTCTGAATGGAGGTATTCAAATGGCAAAAGAAAAAGGATTACCCTTGAATTCAAAAATTGTAGAGCCAAAAATCGTTGATAAAATTTCTTTAAAAGAATGGAAACTTCCAACAGTAGCTATTAATTTTATTGAGAAACATTCAGAAAATCCTGATTACCTCGTTATTGATGTTCGGGAAAAAGACCGTTATGATGGAAAAACAGAACCTATCGATGATGTTGCAGGTCATATTCCAGGTGCCATCAATATTCCTTTTAAAGAAAACCTGAACGAAGATGGAACTTTTAAAAGTCCTGAAGTTCTTCATGAAAAATACGCACAAGTTTTAAAAAACATCCCTTCAGATAAAATAGCAGTTCACTGCGGATCTGGAGTTACCGCTTGCCATACATTATTGGCTTTGGATTACGCAGAATTTAAGATTCCAAATCTTTATGTAGGTTCCTGGAGTGAATGGTCTAGAAACGACAAACCTGTGGCAAGAAATAAGTAAGTAAATTTAAATCTTCATCAAATTAAAAATTAAGATTCCTTCAAATATAAAAAAATGAAAAAACCGATATACGTTACGAAAGACGCTTTAAAAACTTTTATTAAAAACGCTTTAGAAGAAGACATTCAAGATGGTGATCATTCTACATTGGCTACGATTCCTAAAGATTTGGAACAAAAAGCCAAACTTTTGGTAAAGCAAGATTGTATTTTAGCGGGAGTTGAATTGGCTGAAATGATCTTTAAACAGTTTGATAAAAATTTAAAAGTAGAACGTTTACTAAAAGATGGTGATTCGGCAAAAGTAGGTGATATCGCTTTTTATGTTACTGGAAGTGCTCGTTCCATTCTTTCTACGGAACGATTTGTTTTAAACTGTATGCAAAGAATGAGTGGAATTGCAACCTTAACCCATGATTGGGATTCCCGATTATTGGGAACAAAAACGAAACTTTTAGATACCAGAAAAACTACACCCAATTTCAGATTATGTGAAAAATGGGCAGTTGCTATTGGTGGCGGAACGAATCATAGATTCGGTTTGTATGACATGATTATGTTAAAAGATAACCACATCGATTATAACGGAAGTATCACCAATGCCGTGAAAATGGCAAAGGCTTATACTGAAAAGGTTAAAAAACCGTTAAAGATAGAAGTTGAAACCCGAAATTTAGAAGAAGTAGAGGAAGCCATAAAAGCTGGAGCTGACAGAATCATGCTCGACAACATGGATGTTTCAATGATGACAGAAGCGGTAAAATTAATCGGTAAGAAATGTGAAACTGAAGCCTCTGGCGGAATCACCCGAGATATGCTAAAAGACATTGCAAGAACTGGTGTAAATTTTATTTCAGCAGGTGCTTTAACCCATTCTGCAGAGAACATTGACCTGAGCTTGAAAGCTGTAAAATAATTTATATAAAGTGCAATTTACAAAGACTCTTTAATAGGAATAGGCAATACCAATTACAATAATAGATAAAGAATAAAATTTTTAACATTTTGATTTCCCGATGAATAGGCAGTAAATTAACAAACTTTTAAAATTTAACACTTTGTTAACGAAAGTACCATTTAATTTAGATATTTTTGCAAAAATCTTTTATCAATAAGTATAATAAAATTAACTACGATGAATTTTAATCCACTAAAGAAAACTGTTCTCGTTGCTGCTTTAGCATTTGCAGGGTATGGCTCCGTAAATGCACAGGTAACAACAAGTAACATGTCTGGTGTTGTAACAATGAGCGATGGTAAGAAAATTACTGGCGCAACAATTAAGGCAACGCACATGCCATCTGGGACGGTTTATTCCGCAACTGCAAATTCAGCAGGAGTTTTTAACTTATCCAACATGCGTGTTGGTGGCCCATACCAAGTAGAAGTTACTTATGGTAGCGAAAAACCAATCGTATACGAAGATGTATACTTGGAACTTGGTCAACCTTTCGCACTGAATCCAGTATTCGGTGAGAAAACAGCAAACATCGCAGAGGTAATCATTTCTGGAACCGGTGGTAGAAACATGAACAAGACTGGTGCTGCAACCAATATTGGTCAAAAACTAATTCAAGATCTTCCACAATCTTCTAGAAGTATTACAGACTTTACGAGATTAACTCCGCAAGCAAACGGTAACTCATTTGCTGGTCGTGATGCTCGTTACAACAACCTTCAGATTGACGGTGCAAATTTCAATAACGGTTTTGGTTTAAGCAGTAGCCCACTTCCTGGTGGAAACTCACAGCCAATTTCTTTAGATGCAATTCAAGAGATCTCGGTAAACATTGCTCCTTTTGATGTTACTCAATCTGGTTTTACTGGTGCAGGTATTAATGCAATTACGAAATCTGGAACTAATAAATTCCATGGTTCATTATACGGTTACTATACCGGTAAAGATTTAAGTGGTTGGAAAATTAATGGTGATGAAATTCAAAAAGTTTCCGGTGCGAAAATGACGAATGGATTTACTGTAGGTGGACCAATTTTACAAAATAAATTATTCTTCTTTGTAAGTGGTGAAAGAGAAACTGCTACGGGAGCTAATGCTTCTGGTGCGAATCTTTGGAGAGCTTCACAAGATGGAATTTCTGATCCTGCTAACAATATTTCAAGAGTTAAAGAATCTGATCTAATTGCGGTTCAAAATCACTTGATCAACAGATGGGGATATAACCCAGGCCGTTACCAAGGTTATGCAGATGAAGCAGAACAACAAGGTGATAAATTCTTAGTTCGTTTAGACTGGAATATCAGCGATAAACATAAGTTTGCGCTTCGTTATAATATGTTGAAAGGAACTTCGCAGCAACTTGCGAACGCTTCGTCAGGTCCAGCACCAAGATCAGCTTGGGGACGTGTAAGTGATAAAGCGATGACTTTTGAAAGTGGTAACTACGGTTTTGAAAATAATGTAAGCTCTATTACTGCTGAATTAAATTCAACTTTCAACTCGAGTCTTTCAAATAAATTGTTATTTACCTACTCAAAAATTCAAGATAAAAGAACTTCTCCTTCAGAAAAGCTTTTCCCTTTTGTTGATATCTGGGATGGTTCTGCAAATGGTGGAAATTACATCAGTTTCGGTACAGAATTATTTTCTTACTTAAATGATGTTGTTAATGATAACTTCTCTTTTACCAACAACTTAACGTATACTGTAGGAAAAAGTAACTTTACGGCAGGTATCGCTTACGAAGTTCAAAAATTCGGTAACTCTTATACCAGAATGGGAACAGGTTATTACCGTTATGCTTCAGTAGAAGATTTCTTGAAAACAGGAACGGCTAACGAAGTTGCTCCAATTATGTTTGGTTTAACTTATCCTTATGCAAACCAAGATACTTATTCAAGAGTTAATTTCGGATTAGCTTCTGCTTATTTACAAGATAGAATTACATTAAGCGACAAATTCAACTTTACAATTGGTTTAAGAGCTGAGCTTCCTAACTATTTGAATGATCTTACTGCAAATCCTTCGATTGATGCATTAGATTTATTAGATAAAAACGGAAACCCAAGAAACTACGCTTCTGGTGAATGGCCAAAATCTAAAGTTTCTCTTTCTCCACGTTTAGGATTTAATTATGATGTAGTTGGAGACAAAAGTTTAACATTACGTGGAGGTACTGGTATCTTTACAGGACGTGTTCCTTTCGTATGGTTAACAAATATGCCAACCAATGCAGGAGTTTTACAAAACACTGTAGAACCAGGTTCTTATGCTGAAATCGCAGGATGGATCGGAAACGTAACTTTCCAACCTCAAGATATTTACTATTATGTAAATAATCCACCAGCAGGAGCAGGAAACGTATTTATCACCAGCCCTAAAGAAGGTGCACCTGCATCATTTGCATTAGTTGATAGAGATTTCAAAATGCCTTCTGTATGGAGATCTAGCTTCGGTGCTGATTACAAAGTTCCAAACTCTGTATTCACATTGACAACTGACATTCTATATACTAAAGACGTCAATTCTGTATTCCAATATGGAGCTAACAGAAAAGAGTCTACAGCAAGAATGACTAATCAAGATCGTGTATTTTATCCAAATGCAGCTTCTTACCAATACAATACTAAAATTGGAGCAAACAATGCTACTGTTTTAACAAACTCTGACACCAAAGGAACTGCATTCTCTGCAACTTTTGGAGCGAACATGAGAACTTGGAAAGGATTGTCAGGATCTGTATTCTATACTTTCTCTGAAGCAAAAGAGATTTCTGCAAATGCAGGATCAAGTGCAAGTTCAGCTTGGCAAGCATCACCAACTGTTGATTCTCCAAACCAGCAAGACTTGAGTATTTCAGCGTTCTCTGTTCCTCATAGAATTGTTGCTAATGTTAGTTATAACATTAAAAACACTACAATTGGAGTTTACTACAGTGGAGCTAACCAAGGAAGATTCTCATACTACTATTCTAATGACGTAAATGGTGATGGTATCGCTAATGACTTAATGTACATCCCTAAAGCTGGTGAAGTAACTAAGTTTGCTGATATTAAAAATGGTACAGCAACTGTGTTTACAGCAGCACAACAGGATGCAGCTTTCAACCAGTTCATTGCTGACAACGGATTAGAAAAATACAGAGGGCAAATTCTTCCTCGTAATGAGTTCTTATTACCATGGTTAAACCGTGTTGACGTTAGAATTTCTCAGAACTTGTTTACCAACATGGTTCAAAAAGGAGATAAAGTAGCAATCAGTTTAGATATCTTAAACTTTGGTAATTTACTTAACTCTAATTGGGGAATTCAAGACAACGCAGTTAGTTCTTATGGAGCAGCAGTGTTAGCAAGAGCAGATAAAAATGCGGTCCCTGACCCAACTTTCACAATGCTACGTTCTGGTGCAGACCTTGTGACTTCACCGTACAGAGCTGCAAGTAATAGATTTACAACTTGGAGCGCAATGTTAGGATTTAAATATTCTTTCTAAACTATCCAGTAATTTTATACAGACTGCCTTACAATTTATTTTGTAAGGCAGTTTTTTTTTATTCACTTCTATCTTATCTTTTACTTACGATGCCACAATCGTTGGGATTTTCTTTATCTTTGCCGTTAACAAAAAAATACTATGGATACATTTAAGATTATCACTGAAGCACACAAAGGTTTTGCTTACTTAATTTTGCTTTCAGGCATTATTTTCATCGTTGCATTATTGGCTACCATGTTTGGTTACTCTGGTAAAATTTCTAAATTATTACGTAAATCAACTTTAATTACCATGATTCTATTTCATGTACAGTTGATCGTTGGTATTTTCATGTTGGTGTTTTCTCCAGGATTAAAAGGAGCATTGGAAACAGGAACGTTAATGAGTAATGCAGCCTCAAGATTCTCTTATGTAGAACATCCAGTGTCAATGTTGATCGGTGTAGTTTTAATGACGATCATTAACAAATACATGAAATCGAATGATACTCTTGCGATGAAAATCGTTATTATGGGATTGATTGCATTCGTATTTTTCGCTTATGCATTCCCATGGTCAAGAGTGTTTCCTTCACTTTTCGCTTAAATAAATTTAAAAACAAATATTCTCAATGAAAATAGCAGTAGTAGGCGCTACCGGAATGGTGGGACAAATTATGTTAAAGGTTCTGGAAGAAAGAAATTTTCCAGTTACCGAATTAATTCCTGTCGCATCCGAAAAATCAATCGGTAAAAAGATCACCTTTAAAGGAAATGAATTCGAAATTGTTTCGATGCAAGATGCTTTAGACCGAAAGCCTGAAATCGCTATGTTTTCTGCAGGAGGAACAACCTCATTAGAATTTGCTCCAAAATTTGCAGCCGTTGGGACAACAGTTATTGATAATTCTTCAGCTTGGAGAATGGAAGTGGATAAGAAATTAATCGTTCCAGAAATCAATGCCAATGTTTTAACTAAAGAAGATAAAATCATTGCAAACCCAAACTGTTCAACCATTCAATTGGTGATGGTGTTGCATCCTTTAAATCAGAAATACGATGTTAAAAGGGTCATCGTTTCAACTTATCAATCAGTAACAGGAACGGGTAAAAATGCAGTCGATCAGTTGAATGCTGAAGTTGTCGGAAACAAGGAAGTTGCAAAAGTTTATCCTTACGAAATCTTTAAAAATGCGTTGCCACAATGTGATGTTTTCGATGAAGATGATTACACCAAAGAAGAAATCAAATTGATGACCGAGCCTAAGAAAATTTTGGGCGACGACACTTTTAATATTACTGCAACAGCAGTTCGTGTGCCTGTTCAAGGTGGACATTCTGAAAGTGTGAACATCGAATTTGAAAATAATTTCGATTTGGAGGAAGTAAAAGCACTTCTTGCAGAAACTCCAGGCGTTATTGTTTTAGATGATGTCAAAAACAACATCTATCCAATGCCTTTATATTCAGAAGGAAAAGATGAAGTTTTTGTCGGGAGAATCAGAAGAGACGTTTCACAACCAAAAACATTAAATCTTTGGATTGTCGCAGATAACCTCCGAAAAGGAGCCGCAACCAACGCGGTACAGATCGCAGAATATCTCTACCAAAACAAATTAGTCTAAATTAAATGCTCACAGAAAGTGAGCATTTTTTATGTATTAGATTCATCAAACATTCCTAATAAGTTTAATAAAACTATCATGTCCGAAATTAAAAATAGTCCCAAAACCAACTTCACTTTCCAAAGAAATGTCGCTATCGTTGGTATTATTCTTTTCTTAGGGAAATTATTGGCGTGGCATTTCACCAACTCAGATGCCGTCTTTTCTGACGCTATGGAAAGTATCGTGAATATCATCGCCGCTTTCATGGGATTATATTCTCTTTATCTGGCTGCAAAGCCGAAAGATGTCGATCATCCTTACGGACACGGAAAGGTCGAATTTGTAACTTCTGGTGTAGAAGGTGCCTTGATTATTTTCGCGGGCGTAATTATCATTGTTCAATCCGTTAACTCACTTTTACAAGGGAATATTCCGAAGCAATTGGATTGGGGAATTTGGATCGTCGCT
The DNA here is from genome assembly GCF_015191005.1 of Kaistella flava (ex Peng et al. 2021). Classification (NCBI taxonomy): domain Bacteria; kingdom Pseudomonadati; phylum Bacteroidota; class Flavobacteriia; order Flavobacteriales; family Weeksellaceae; genus Kaistella; species Kaistella flava (ex Peng et al. 2021). The sequence goes on from NZ_CP040442.1 coordinate 2,596,832, forward strand.
GCAACTGCGGTTATCAATTATTTAATGGGACACATTTCTACCAAGAAAGGTATTCAAGAAAATTCTCTTGTTTTGCAAAGTTCTGGTAAACATTTAAAAAGCGACACTTTTACTACGATCGGAGTTGTCGTAAGTTTAATATTAGTTCAACTCACTAAATTATATTGGATCGACGCTGTAGTCGCCCTACTCTTTGGTAGCTACATCATGTTTGTTGGTTACAAAATTATTCGAAAATCGTTAAGTGGAATAATGGACGAAGCCGATTTAGGAATGCTTCAAGAAATAGCAAAACTCCTGAACGAGAACAGAAAACGCCAATGGATGGATGTTCACAATATGCGAATTCAGCAACATGGCAGCGGACTTCATATCGACGCCCATTTAACTTTACCTTGGTATTACGAACTACGGAAAGCCCACAATGAAATGGAAGAGGTCTATAAACTTATTGCTCAAAATACCGATAGAACGATTGAGTTCAATTTTCATTTAGATGACTGCAAACCTACTTCTTGCGAAATTTGTGAATTATGGGAATGTCCGGTAAGACAAAGACCATTCGTTAAAAAAATAGAATGGAACGCGAAAACTATCGCTCAGGAAGGAAAACATTCTGTTGATGATTAAAAACTATTTGATTAAACACAAATAGCACAAATGAATTCACTGATAAAACTATTCAGATTTTACCATTAAGAATTCGATTTAGGAATTAAGTGCGTAAGCTTTACTTTCAAAATTGAAGAATGCTAAAACTAATGTAAACTTTGCGTTTAACTAAAACTAATCCGGCTAATGTGTTTAAAAAAAAGCACACAGACTTTAAACTTTTTGAATATGCTGGCGATAATAAAACAAAGGAATAATCAACAATAAAATCAAAGGTTGAATGACAAATCTCCTCATGTAAAAAGAGAAAAGATAACCGATTTCGAACTTGGTGTGAATACAATAAAGATAGATCGGAAAGGTGATTACAAAAACAATCAATATTAAAATTATTGCTTGCAAAGTCCACTGTTTATTTTTAAAAATCAAAGAAACTACCGCAGCTGATAAAAGTAAATTTAATCCAAATCGGAAAAGATAATTCAGAATTAAAGGAAGCCAGTTAAAATCTGGAAACGACGCATGTTTATTCGCCAAATGAAAAAACTCCTGAAAAGGATCATAAAAAATTTCGCTTTCAACAACTCTTACGGCAATCAAACCAAAAACTGCAACTGCGACCAACAACCACTTAAGCACTTTCATGTTTGGGTTCTTTTAAGGCATAAAATTTAATCCAGATCAACCAAAGCAAAACAACACTTCCGTAGATAATTGCCGGGAATAAATAATCGTGTCCCATTTTAGAATATTGCGGATGTTCAACAATTAAAATATTCAAACCAACAATACGCAAAACGTTCATTATGTGAAGAGCAATAATTCCTAAAGCTCCGAAAACGAATGTTTTAAAACCCTCAAAAAAAGCAAAGACGAAGGCTAAAAATAAAATCATGACGGAAATGGCGTTACAACCTTCGACCATACGAGAAACATATTTGCCACTCACAAAAAACCAAGTGGTTTCATCTTGCGGTTTCCCTTCGACCATTTTCGAAGGATAGCCCAATAGATTTTGTATAAAATCAACCTGCGTCATCAACCAAGTTGAAAATGAATCTAATCCAGAATTTTTGAATCCATTTAAATAAAACTGGTAGCCCAAAACCAACACCACATATAAAATGATGAAACGTAGAAGAATTTTCAGAACCGGCTTGAAATCGTTGAACATAACAGCAAATATAGTCTTTTCTGACATACGTTTTTCCTTATCTTTGTAAAAGTATGACTGATCAAAAAGCAAAAGATTTTTTCGAAAAATATACCGGAAAAGCCGCTCAAGAATTTTTTACATTGGCCCAAAGTGGTTCTGCAAGAGTTAATTATGTAGGTGAAAGTTCCGGCGTGAAATACATCATTACTTTCAACGAGAACATTCGTGAAAACGAAAGCTTTTATTATTTCTCTGACCTATTTTCTGAATTAAAAGTGAATGCGCCAAAAGTGTTGAAAATTTCTGAAGACCGCAGTTTATACATTCAGGAATTTCTTGGTAAACAAACTTTATCTGAAGTCATCGAAAAAGAAGGCTTGACAGAAAGAGTAAAAACTTTGGTTAAAAAAACGCTTCAACAACTCGCCGAAGTTCAAATCAAAACAGAAAATAAAATTGATTATTCAAAAACCTTTGAATATGAAAACTACAATGATTTACCGATTACCAGTGATTTATTTTATTTTAAAAGTTTCATTGCCGATGTTTTGGAAATCTCTTATCACAAATCTTCACTATTATTAGAATTTAAGAAACTGGTTTCCAAAATAGAAAACTTGGATCCGACAGGAATTATGATGCGCGACTTTCAGGCGAGAAACATAATGGTCAATCATCAAGATGAAATCTTCTTTATTGATTACCAATCTGCCATGAAAGGGCCATTAATTTACGATGTCATTTCTTTTCTATTTCAGGCTAAAGCTAATTTTCCAACTGATTTTAAAAATGAAATGCAGGATTATTATTTCTCCTTGTGGAATGATGAAAAAGCAACTCAACTAAGAAATACGGTAAAGCCGATTCAGTTGATTCGTTTCCTACAAGTTTTGGGAGCGTATGGTTTCCGTGGACTGATTCAAAGGAAACAACATTTTATATCGAGCATCGATAAAGGAATTGAAAACCTGTATCAATTTTCAAATTCGTGGGAAGAAATGGATGAATATCCTGAGTTGAAAAACCTGATTGAAAAATTAAATTCTGTTGAGATTAAACAGAAAATTGGAATGATCATTCGAATGGATAAAAAATAAAAAATTTTACCATTAAGATTTTAGTGAAGGAATTAAGAGAATTAAGTTTTTTTCATTCGAAAAAAAATAGGAACTAAAAACAAAATGAGATGATGACAAAAAAAGAGGTGACTCAATTATCTTATGAAATAATAGGATTAGCGATTAAAGTTCACAAGAATCTTGGTCCAGGATTATTAGAAAGTATTTATGAAGAATGTTTAAAATATGAATTGCTCAAAAATGGATATGAGGTAAAGCAGCAATTTATAGTTCCCATTATTTACGAAGGACTAGAAATGAAGACAAGATTGGTGGCGGATTTATTGGTAAATGATTGCATTGTAATAGAACTTAAAGCACAGGAAGAAACCTTGCCAGTACATGAAGCACAACTACTGACCTACATGAAAGTTTTGAAAAAACCTCAAGGATTGCTAATTAACTTCTTCACAACAAATATCACCAAATCATTAAAGCCATTAGTAAATGAGTACTTCACCCAACTTCCCGACTAATACTTTAATTACAGAAAGAATTTACAGTCAACATTTTTGACTTGTCAAAAATAACTTAATGACCTTAACCTCTTAATCAAACCTTAATGGTTAAATTGCGGATGGTCGCATTTAATCTTAAATCGAAAAATATAAATGAGTTTAACAATAGAAATACACAGTTTCTCCTACAAAAAAGGAGGAATACCAAAAGATAATTCAGGTAACGGTGGCGGTTTCGCTTTTGATTGCCGCGGAATTTTAAATCCAGGAAGAGTTGAAGAATATAAAGTTCAAACCGGTTGCGATATCGGCGTACAGAATTATTTAGAAGCAAAAACCGAAATGCCTAAATTCTTAGAATTGGTTAAAAATATCGTCTCCATTAATATCGATAATTATATTGGTAGAGATTTTGATCATCTTCAAATCAATTTTGGTTGCACTGGCGGACAACACCGTTCGGTTTATGCAGCAGAAAAAACAGCTGCATTTATTCGCGAGAAATATCCTCAAACTACTGTTACACTAAATCACGATGAGCAACCTCAACTTAATCATAAGTAATAAATAATAGGTAATGAGCAATTGTTATATTATTTCATTACCGATTACTAATTGCTCATTATTTATAAAATTATGAAAGCATTAATTTTCGCAGCAGGAAAAGGAACTCGGCTAAAACCTTTTACCGATCATCATCCAAAAGCTTTGGCTCTGGTTAATGAAGTTCCTTTGTTAGAAAGAAATATCAAATATTTAAAGAGTTTCGGGATCAACGATTTCGTGATTAATATTCATCATTTTGGTGAACAGATTTCTGATTTTTTAAAAAGGAATGATAACTTCAATTGTAATATTGAATTGTCTGATGAGAAAGATCAGCTCTTAGAAACCGGTGGCGGATTAGTTTTTGCTAGAAAGCTCTTGGATCACGGTGAAGATTTTCTGATTATGAATGCAGATATTTTAACGGATTTAGATTTAAATTTTTTCATAGAATACCATCAAGAGAAAAAAGATTTTGCTACTTTAGCAGTCTCCGATAGAAAAAGCTCAAGGAAACTGCTCTTCAACCCAGAAATGATTTTGAAAGGATGGCTTAATGTGGAATCTGGTGAACAGCGACTCGCAGAATTTAACAAAGGATTCAAACCTTTAGCTTTTAGCGGAATTCACTGTGTAAATCCAGAAATTTTCAACAAAATTAAAAGAACCGGAAAGTTTTCGATAATGGAGGAATATTTGGATTTGATGACTAACGAAAGTATTCATGGTTACGAACATTCAGCGACGATTATTGATGTCGGAAGACCAGAATCAGTAATTGAAGCAGAACAATTTTTTAAATAAACGATGAGCAAAATAGAAAGAGGAAAAGGAACGACTAAGATTATTACAGGCAATGAGTTTGAAATTGACCAGAAAGTTCAAAATTCCTTTAAAGAAAAAACCTGGGACGAAACCATTACCAAAGACAGTTGGATGGTTTTTAAAATCATGGCAGAATTTGTAGATGGTTATGAGAGAATGGCTAAAATAGGACCTTGCGTTTCTATTTTCGGTTCGGCTCGAATGAAAACGACAGATGCTTGCTACGAACTTGCTACCAATATTGCAGAAAAAATTACAGAAATCGGTTTCGGAGTCATTACTGGCGGCGGTCCTGGAATTATGGAAGCCGGAAATAAAGGTGCCCGAAAAGGCGGTGGAAAATCAATTGGACTTAATATTGAATTGCCTTTTGAACAACATTTTAATCCTTATATCGACAAAGGATTGAGCATTGATTTCGATTACTTTTTTGTGCGGAAAGTTATTTTCGTAAAATATTCTCAGGGGTTTATCGTCATGCCCGGAGGTTTTGGGACACTTGATGAATTGATGGAAGCGATCACTTTAATCCAAACCAATAAAATCGGAAGATTTCCAATCGTTTTAGTCGGTTCTAAATTTTGGTCAGGCTTAATTGATTGGTTTAAAAATACCTTATTGGAAAATGGAATGATTGCTGAGGAAGATTTGAATCTGTATCGAGTGGTAGACACGGCTGAGGACGCAGTTGCCCATATCAAGGCGTTTTACGATAAATATCAGGTCAACGTCAACTTCTAATTGGCATCATATTTGAGAATATTCTTATACAAATTATTGAAATGAAAAAATTTTTACATATTACTTGGATCTTTGCATTGATGCTCTTGCTGAGTTTTATGAAAGCAGACTTCTATTCATCAATGACCAAAGTAGATTATCTGGAAGCAAGTAAAACTTTAAAATTTACAACCAAACTAAACACTGCTCATATTTCTGACGCGATTAAAATCAATCCAAATACAGCAGGTTTTGAAGCAGAAGTAAAAAGATACGTTAATAACAATTTTGATTTATACGTTAATGGAAGCTCGAAGAGTTTAACCTTTACCGGCAGTCAAGTGAATGGCGAATCAGTTTGGGTTTATTTCGAAGCAAATGGAATCTCTGACATCAGTACCATTCGAATTAAAAATACCATCCTATTAAGTTCTTTCCCGAAACAGTTCAACTTGGTTAATATCGCTTATAAAGGCAATCAGAAAACCATGAATTTCCAAAGAGGTAAAGAAGTGAATGAAGTTAGTTTTTAAAAAAAACTATAATTAATAACAAAGAGTTTAAATCAAATTAAACTCTTTTTTTTTTTTCGAAGACACAAATGTTTTCACAAAGGATATTACAGTTATTTTTAATTGTACGATACCAAGCAGTAGGTTTATATTTTGTAAACTTTTCAGCAGTATAATTTCACTTTTAAGAGAATTAAAACTTTGTGACTTTTGTGGTTAAAAAACAAAATCCGTTTCAATCAATTTGAAACGGATTTTTATTTGAAATACAATCAAGTATTTCGGTAACAATTATAAAAAACTAAGAATTATCTATTATTAAGCTGCTGCATTCCTTCTGAGGAAACCATGTCGTAATTCCAGGCTGGTTCAAAGACGAGATCTATTTCTACTTCATGATCAGGAAGTTCTTTTTCCAAAACATTCTTAACTCCAGTTTGTATGGCTTCACCCATTGGGCAATGCGGCGTAGTTAAAGTCATGGTCACTTTGACGATGTTTTCGTCTTTTATTTCAACATCGTACACCAAACCTAAATCGACAATATTCACCATTAATTCGGGATCTATAACTTCGTAAAGGGCCATTTCTGCACGACTTATTTTATCGTAACTTTCGTTTGTTGGGTCAAGTATCATGATATTTTATTTCTTTTATGTAATAATAATTTAAAGACGTTGACGTTATATAAAACAGCAACTGCGACCCACAACACCGCACCAATTCTGATGATAATTACTTGTTGTAGAATGATTCCCAAGGCAAACACCAGAAAGGCAGCAATGAAAATTCTGAATTGCCAAACAGTTAGTTTCTCACTATACAAATCTTTTGGTAACGGCACTTTTACTTTCCCGGAAAGGTTTTTATAATGATCATTCCAAATAATGAACGGAAGCGTTTTAAAGGTTTTTCCTAAAATAATACTGGTAATCCATCCCATGAATATTAATGTTCCGTAAAGCATTGTCCAGCGATAACCACTTGAAAAATAAACGGCAGGTAAAAGCAAGATTGAAATCACCAAAGCTAAAAAAGAAAGAAAAGCGTGTTTCATCAGCAACTCTACTCTTTTTCTTAAACGGTTTTTGAAATTGTCATATAAATAAAGTAACCAGAAAATAACTCCGATTAAAACAATCGCTGCGTAAATTAAAACTCGAGGACTTACTCCGATAAAATAACCATCTGCGAGGAATAGGATTAATCCTAAATTTTGAAAAATAAAAGCCCATTTCAACAAATAATCTTTCTTCGATTTACCCAGTAAAAACATCGGAACTAATTTGGAACTTACTCCTGTAATCAACTGTAAAAACCAACCCGCAAATCCTGCATGAGAATGGAGTTTTAATATTTCTAAATGACTTTGTTTAAAGAAAGGAAACTTTAAATTAATCGCCAGCAATAATCCAACGATTACCGTAAACAAAAGCCAAATCGCAGAACTCGTCAGAAAGAGTTTTTGAATCGAATATTTCTTACAAATTCTACTCGTTTTTAAAACATTAAATAAATAAAGCGCCGCTGAAATCACAATTAATGAACCTCCGGCAATCATCACCCAACCGACGGTTAAATTCCAGAAATTGGTAGTGAGTAAAATCATTCCCAAAGTCAAGGTATACCAAACAAAAGCCGCCATTTTTTCGCTGTACAAATCCTGTTCGCAAATAACAGGCAATAACTGATGTGCGGCGCCAAATATAATCATCGTTCCCCAACCTAAAGCTGCAACATGAACAATCGTCAATAAATGCGGTGCGAAATAATGTTGCGTAAAGGATTCCGGGCTGAAAACCATCAATACACAAAGAACAAAAAACATCACCGCTCCCGTTGCATAAAATGGAAGTACTGCGCTATTTCCCGGGGCTTTTCCTATACTAATTTGTGCCATTTATTTTTTGAAGATTAACATTTTCACGTTTCCTTCCTCTCTATTATTAATGTGAACTTGGTAATTTTTATCCGCAAGTTCTTCCAGTAAATAAACCGGAACTCTTTTGTGATTAATATATAACGCATTTCCAGCGGGAAGTTCCTGCAATTCAGAAAGAATCATTTCCATTGGGCCGGGCATTTCGAGTTCGCGAACATCGATTTCTTTGGTTTGTTCTTTGGTGAAATTACTACAAATCGCAGCGAAACTTTCAGCATCATCCATATTCAATTTTTCTTCTGCAGTTACTGATGAATGAACGGTTTCTTTTTCTTTTTTCAAAAAATAGGTATTGAATTCTTTCTCACTAATTGTTTCAACAAAAGTGGCTTCAGCTTTCTCCTGTTTTAAAAGATGAATTAAAGGCGTCGGCACAAAATTATTAATGATACAAAGAATTTTACCAGGCTCAGTTGTTTTGAATCTTCCCAGGATTTCCTTTAAAGGATCTGCGCCATTATCAATAATTGGTCGAACATCGTAAAAATCAATATCAGCTTGATTTGCCTTTTGTAACCAAGTCGGTTTCGTTTCTGACGCCGTTTCTTCTTTTGCAGAAGTTTCTTGCTCGAAAGTAAATCCAAGTGGAAGAAGAACTCTTTTGAATTCTTCGACAGTTGTTCCACCCATTTTCGCAGCTTCACCAATCGTAACCAGGGAAGCCATGATTTTTCTGAGGATTGGATTTTTCAGTTTCTCCAACGGTTTTGCCAAAGAAGCAATTGCATCTACACTTTTCGAATTGGCTTTGATCAACTCTGAAATTTTTGTTTTGGCGGTTATATTTTCCATAATTTCATTTATTATTTAAAAGAAAAAACTGCAGACATTTCTCGACTTTTCAAATTTAAACACATAATGAGTCTGCAGTAATTTCATTTATGAATATCCGTTTTTAAAAACAATGAAAATTTTAACGCAAGCGAAAAGGCATCATTTAAATTGCTTTTATTTCAAATAACGGACAATCGTTTCTTCTAATTCAATTGAGCCAATTCTTTATCAAGCTGAATTGCTTTTGGAAAAAGGAAACTTTCTTCTAAGTGAATATGGGCTTGTACATCACTTTCGAATTCCTGAATTTTTTTGAAAAGATATTGGTAAGAACTGCAGGCATCCGCTGGTGGCGTGTAATTATTGGTTAAATTTCGGAAATACAGTAAGTCCGCAGCCGCAACGTCATGATCTTTTTTCAGGATGTTAATCGGATCTTCTAATGTTCCCACTTTATAGGTGATTTCAGTTTCTGCATTTCTTTGTTTAGCAACCATTTGTTTGATGATCGGGAACAAAACCTCATCTTCTCTTACCGTATTGTCGATCAAATCCTGTAAAAAATGATATATAATGGTAGAAAGTCGGTTGAGTTCTGGGTGATTATCGCCGTGATGTTCTGCAACTTTTATGGCCAAATCATTCAGCATTTCTGCATTATCTTTAAGGTATCGGTGATGGGTATTTACGATATAATCGGTAAGAAAATCGAGTTCCCATTTATCGTAATCGTAAATTGGAGCTTTCACGCTTTCCTCCTTTTTATCGCTACTGCAAGCAAACTGAACTCCTTTTGCTTTTAGCATCTCTGCTTTTTGAATATCTTTTTCTGGTAGGGTGCCGGAAGTTTCGCTCACTGGATTTTTAGCAATTTGAACTTCATATAATTCTGGTCCTTGTAGCAAATATTCCCAAGTGAAAATATCTCCGCGCTCTGCAAGTAATTCGTAATAAAGTGGTTTTGGATCGTGATCATTTTCGATAATGAAACTTTCACCTGCTTTCAAAGCATCGAAATATTTAAAAATAGTTGGGTGTTTAAACTTCGGTTCGATCGCAGTTACATTTAATCTTTCCACTTCTTTTTGTTCTTCTAAAGGATTTTTACAAATGCTTACAACAAATACTTCTGGTCCTTTTTCTAAATATTCCCAAGTGAAAATATCTCCGCGTTCGGCAATCAATTCATAATATAATGGTTTTGGATCGTGGTCATTTTCAATAATAAAACTTTCACCCGCGTTCAAGGCATCGAAATATTTAAAAATAGTTGGGTGTTTAAACTTCGGTTCTATAGTCGTAACAATTAATCTTTTAACTTCTTTTTGTTCTTCTAAAGGATTTTTGCAAATTCTTACAATAAACCATTCCGGACCTTTTTCTAAATATTCCCAAGTAAAAATATCGCCACGTTCACCTATTAATTCATAATAAAGAGGTTTTGGATCGTGGTCATTTTCGATAACGAATTCTTCGCCGGGTTGTAAGGCATCAAAATATTTAAAAATAGTAGGATGTTTCATTCGAGGTTCTAATTTGGTCACATCCAACGTTTCTATTGTAGCCATTTTTGATAAGTTTTTATTTGTTAAATAAGTATTGATTGTATTTATTTTTAAGGAGTAAAATCTCCTCAATCATTCTCTTCTTAATTGTAGTTTCTGGACCGAGTTTTCAGTTCTAAACTGGCTTAAAGTTGTTTTGCCATAAATCTCATGCAATTGATCTCTCGCCTCTTTATAAGTGTTGTGAATGGGGCAGGGATTCGTTTCTGAACAAAATGCTAAGCCAAGTCCACAGCCCGCGAACATTTTATCGCCATCAATAGCAGTAATGATATCTGCGAGGGAATGTTTCGCTTCATCATCAGAAATATAAAAGCCGCCGTATCTTCCTTTTGAGGATTGTAGAAATCCCTGTTTGCTTAAACCCTGAAGAATTTTTGCAATAAAAAGTTCAGGTGAGTTTATTTTTCCGGCGATCTCTTTGATGTTAATCATACTTCCGTCGCGAGACTGCTGCGCGATATAAATCATCGCTCTTAAGGCATATTCACAGGTTTTTGATAACATACTATTTGATTTCGATAAGACAAAGATATAAAATCTTTTTATATAGGACTAATTTGTCTTAATTAAATTTATATAAAATTAATGGGTTTTGTCTCTTTTAATAAAGCTGAAAAAGAAATGAAGTTAAAGTGTAAATATTGGCAATTGGGGAGGAATTTATCAATTTTTAGAAAATTATTTTATGGATTGATAAAGTGTTTTTTGTAAGACTAAAAGTGTTTTGATTTTTCAGTGGCAAGAAGAAATGTCTGAAGTTATAGCCCTGATGGGAGCGGCATCCTCGCCCTGGCGGGATATAGCGGACAGCGGGACGGGTTTTGAAAGAAGCGAAAATTTTGTTGCTTCTTACTAAGAATGTAATTATTCGATTTTTCTAAATGATCGGTTTTATAATTTTCTTACGTAACTATTTTCTAAATAAGAACAAAAAAATCCGCCTCTTTACAGAGACGGATTGGTATGAATGATAAGAAAATTTAATCCTTATTGAACAGCGATATTATCTAACTGAATTGTAGTAGTAACACCACCACCTACTCCAACATATTTGAACATCACGAATCCATTTCCTGTTAAGGTTGCTGGAAGGGTGTATGATCCTGCTGGTGCTAAAACTCCGTAACCACTTGCTGGTGTTGTAGGAATTGTAAAGCTTGAGGTAATGTCTGTTAAAGTTGCCGCAGTTACGTCTCCTAATGGTGTATAATTAGTAGAAGTATATACTTTTAGGGCAGCACCGTTATAGTAACCAACATTTACATCGAAAGTTAATTTTTTCCCTGGGGTAAAGTTAACCGGTACAATGAAGAAGGTTTCATATGGTCCTGAACCAGCATTTGCACTTAGCTCGATATAGTTGTTATTGCTATACGTTTTCATCTGCCAATATCTGTTTCCTAATACTGGATCATTAATATATGGCGCGAAAGTATCTAATAAAGTCCCTGTAAATCCTTGGAATGTTTCATTCAATGTTGTAGGATAAGTAATTGCAGAACCTCCTTTTGGTGGAGTTGGGTCAAATCTTGTTCCTGTTGGTGGAATGTTAACATCATTTAAACCTCTGATTAACATTTGATAATTGGCGTTATATTTACTCACTACGTAAGTTAGGCTACCACTACCTTTAGGTAAAAGAGTTGCTCCATAAGTTGCAAAACCAGAACTTCTAAGTACGGTAGATCCTCCTACTGCATCTTCTATTTTTCTGTCAGTATCTACTCCAGCTCCTGCAACATAATCAATATATGTTTTGTTTACAGGGTAAAGGTCAGCGATATTAAATTGAACATTAGGAACAGTTACCAAAGTATTGATGTATTTATCTTGCATTGAAGCAGCAAGACTTGGTAATTGTGTAGGTTTGATTGTTACAATATCCATTGTATTTCCGTTACAAACTGCAGAAATATATTTACCAAATAATACGCCCGGAATTCTACCGATTGAGAAGTTAGGATCTACAGAACCGATTTTCACAGAACCACGATCTAAACCTAAACGTAAACCTTTAGCATTAATTCTAATGTGAGTTCCTACTGGAAAATCTGCATAGTTACTTGCTCTGTCAACCTCCATTTGCAAACCAGCAGTTGGATTTTCTGGTTTATCCTGGAAAGAGATTGTTTTGTAGAAGTTACCATTTTCGTCAGAAGAAACGATATAGGCGTCAAAAATCTGATCAGTTGTGATTAAAAGATATCCCGTTGCAGGAGCTTGAGCTTTAAAATCAGCCATTGAAATGGTTGCAGCATCAAACTTATTCTTACAGTTAATCGGAGGAGTATCCCAATCATCCTTATTTACACAAGAGCTTACTGCAAGTGCTGAAACAGCAACTACAAAAGCGGTTTTAAAATATTGTTTGAAATTCATTTTATTGTTTTTTAAAATTCTGATTATTAATTAAAATCTAACTTGAAGGTTTACGAAATACGATCTACCTTGAGTGTACCAATATTTCGGCCCGAATAATGGGAATTCTCTATTGCTTTCCTCAATATATCCAGGGAATGTTACTCTTCTTGTTTGCTCAAATCCACCAGTAATATATTTAGTATTATCTAAAATATTATTTACAGATGCCGTAAGCAACACGTAATAAGCTCCTAATCTCCATGATTTACCAACATTGGCATTCAAGAAATAAGCAGAAGGAAGTTTGGTTGGTGCCAATACTCTTCTTAATTCATTTTCATTAAGACCTGCGTACGGAGTTCCAGTTACTGTATTCTGAACAAATCTTTCTGTTCTTAATAATGCAGATGGATCCAGGAAGTTATCATCAAGATAATTCACGTTTGCTCCAAACCACCAGTATTTCGTAGAGTTATATCTAAACCCTAATGAATATCCCTGTTGTGGAGTTCCACCTTGTTTTGAATCTTTCAAATAAGCTTTACCTAAGTCCTGGTAAGATTTTCCGTTTTCGAAAGTTCCTGTAGCATCAGATGCGAAATAAACATTCGGATCATTTCTGTAGGTAAACTGTCCAAAACTTGCTAAACCTTGAACTGATAAAGTTGGTAAGATTTTAACATCAACCCCTAATTCAGCACCGATATTTCTTTTCTCAACATTCGACATAATCTGAGTTACAAAAGCACTTTGTACATTCGCAACCGCTCCGTCTTGACCTGCTGATTCTATTTGAATACCATCTGCAAAGAATCTCTGAACATTAGTGTCATTTTGAGTTTCGATTAAATAACCAGTTAATCTCATTTTAAAGAATGGACTGTTAATTACGTAACTCAAATCGTTTGCATTAATTACAGTATTTCTTACATTCGGTGCCGTAGAAGCATTTACTCTTGGATTAATGAATAGATCTTCTAAGAAAGGTGCTTGTGAAAAGTAAGCTCCATTATAAACCAAGAAGTTTCTACCGTTCATTTTGTAAATCACCTGTCCTTTCAAGCCGAAATCCCAGAATTTATAATCCGGACTTTTTCCGTAAGAATCTTTGTATAAATAATGATGGAAATGACCTTCTCTAGATGAAGATGAATAGCCAGCTAAACCAGAAACGAATACATCAAATGGACCTGTCTGGATTTTCAAACCTGGATTCACTTTAATTTCCTGTCTGGCGAAACTGTAATCATAATTAATTCTATCACCTACTCTTTTTGCAACGTCGGTTTCCCCTTCATTGTAAAGTCCGCTTTTACCAGGTTGGTTGGTTGCAGCAAATGGATCTCTGTTCAATGCGAAATCAGCACCTAAAAGATCTTTTACTTCACGGTATAAATTAGATTTGTAGTTTTCATAAGATACATTTAACAAGAACTTAGAAGTACTGTTAAAGTCGTATACATAATGAGTTCCTGCGTTGAAGATTTTATCATCACTTACATCAGCAACTTGAAAATAAAGCGCACGTTTACCAGTTTCTCCATAATAAGTTCCTGCTGGCTGGCTCATATTTCTTCTGTATAATGCATCCCAGTTTAATTGAGTATATGCTGCATCTCCACTTTGCCATCCTGCCAAAGCATCTTGGTAAGCTTGTTGTGCAGTTGTAGGAGTTCCATCATTCGGTACTGCTACAGAAGCATTGGGATCTAAAGAATCATAAAAACTAGGTAAGTATCTGTAATAAGTTGGCGATGGGTTGGGAACACTTTGCCAGTCTAATCTCGCTCCTTTATCTTTACCGAATTGATAAGAAATTGCGGTACGAAGACTTGATTTTTTATTAATCTTCCAGAAATCCTGCATCTGGAAAATAGGTTGGAAGCCAGATTTTACTCTTTCACTTCTTTTTTTACCATCTTGCCATCCCCAATAAGAGTTATAATGTACGCCTCTGTAATCATAAACTTCTTGCGTACTTGGACTCGCAGTAGATCTAGTGTAAGGCGCTGCAAATGCATTTAAAGTAATGGTATGAGCATCATTGATTTTCTTCTCAATTCCTAAATAACCACCCCAAGCATCGTAGAAAGTTCCTTCCTGGATTCCTTCCTGTGCCCATCTTCTGGCAGCCATTGCGGTAAATGCCCAACCGCTTCTACTCATTCCTGAGCTATAGCGAAGAGACGCACGGTTTCTATAATTTCTGTTGGTTAATGAATAAGTTGCCTGGAAACCTTTACGGTATTCACTAGCATTGGTGTTTTTATAAATAACAGAACTTGCTCCACCAAATGCATACTCAGAAGGAGCATGATTAGCTGAAGTCTCAGGATAACGGGTGATTTCATTCAAACCTCCCCAGTTTCCAAAGTCTACATTTCCGTTATCAGATTTCACCATAGAAACCCCATTCATCATTGTTTCTCCGGATCTACCATCAATACCTCTTGGTCGGAACCAATAAGCACCTAAATCAAAAGCCGCAATTCTACTGAATACGTCTTGTGAAGATTGCAAAAGACCAATCGTTGTTCCTTGACTGGTGTTTTCTTCATCCCCACTACTTTCAATAATGGCAAGTCCTTGGTCCGCTCCAGTTAAACTAGAATAAAGCGTAACAACGCCCAAGTCCTTTTTTTTCTCGTCATTAATATCGAACTCCATTACTTTGGTTTCGAAATTCGGTTTAGAAATGACAATTTGATAATGTCCTGTTTTAAGATCGACGAACTGGAAATACCCAATTTTGTCTGCCTTTACATCATTACCAGATCCTTTTAAATCAATCTCTGCACTTTCCACCGCATTACCATTTGCATCTTTTAAATAAGCATAAACCGTAGTTTGTGCAAAATAAAACGATGCTGGAAGCAAGGTAAACATAGAGATTAAAGATAATTTTTTAATCATGTTGATAATTTATTTTTCGCTGTTTGAATTAAAAATCAATTCAGTAAATTAATTGAAGCAAAAATAAGCATAATTATAATACTTTACATTTTTTTAACACATTACCAATGCTAAATATGATAAATATTAGTAGAATAGAAAATTTAATATTTTCAAAAATATATTTATGCTAACTTTGCATTAATAATATAATTAAAGATTATAATGAGAAAAATTTTAAGTTTTGCATTCTTAATGGCGTTCTGTTTTATATTTAGTCAACAGAAAGGTCAACTTAGAAAAGTGGCGACAATCGGATTTATGAATGTAGAAAACCTGTGGGACACAATTGCGTCTGCAGACTACATCGATGGAACAAAAGATATAAGCAACCCAGCTTTCCACAGAAGTGTACCATTAGATTCCCTGAAATACCTTGAAACAACCGAAGAATACCGCGGTGAGTGGAGAGATGAATTATTGAAAGGAAAGAAAGTAGTTCGTAAGCAAATTCTTGCAGATGACTTTACGGCAAAAAGTGCAAAAAACTGGAATACCAAAAACTACAATATTAAAATCGCTAATCAAGCGAAAGTAATATCTGAAATGGGCGCTCAATACACCAAAACGGCACCTGTTATTTTAGGATTAATCGAAGTAGAAAACAGACAGGTAATCGAAGACTTGATTAAACATCCACTTCTTGCAAAATACGATTATGGAATCATCCATTACAACTCTTATGACGCACGTGGAATTGATGTTGCGATTATTTATCAGAAAAGAAGATTTACACCAAGTAATTCTTTAAAGAAAGAAATTAAAATCTACGATGAAAACGGAAAAAGAGCTTACACTCGTGATATTGTCGTAGCAACTGGATTTTTGGATAACGAAAAAATCGCCATCTTTATGAATCACTGGCCAGCAAGAAGTGGTGGTGAAGCCCGTTCATTACCTAGAAGAAATGCAGCAGCTAAAGTTTTAAAAGAACAAATGGACAGCGTACGATTGAAAGATCCTACCACAAAATTATTTGCAATGGGAGATTTTAATGATGACCCTGTAAATACCAGTTTGAAAAATGTTTTAAAAGCGGTAGCAAGTCCAAAAGATTTGAGTCCAGAGACACCTTACCTTAATTTAATGTATCCTTTATTTAAAAAGGGAGTTGCTTCTTTGGCTTATCAGGACGCACCGAACCTTTTTGATCAAATTATTGTTTCAGGAAACTTAATTTCTGATGAAGTTGGTAAAGGTTATTCAGTATATAAAACAGAAATATTCGCACCACCATATCTCATCAACAGAGAAGGAAGCTGGAAAGGTTATCCACTTCGCTCTTGGAACGGAGATACTTTCACTGGTGGATATAGTGATCACTTCCCCGCCTTTGTGGTTATACAAAGAGAAGCGAACTAATTATCATCAACTAAAAACCGTTTTTCGAAACGGTTTTTTTTGGCTGTAAATTTGATGAATTAATAAAAACTTCCCAATGAAAAAATTACTATTTCTCCTAAGCATTCTTGTACTTACTATAAGTTGCTCCAGCCAAAATAATATCGCGGATCGGAGTAAAGATAACACTCCAATTCATGCGCAGAAAAATGATGATGGTGAATATGATTTAGATGTTCTCGACAGTCAGTTTACTTATTTCATTAATGCGATCGCGAAACCGATGAACATGTATTCTGAAAGTTATTTGAAAAGCAAAAACCAATTTCTGGTCAGCGAATGGAATTCCTATTATTTCTCCGGACGATATAGAAACATCATCGAATCATCAATTGATTATGATCCCAACATTAATTACGGAATTAAATTCGAGTATAAACTATACCAAGTTTTCGCCTTTGTAAAATGGAAATATGGTTTGAAATTAAATGGCTTAAGTGCGATTGATTAATTTACATGAAATTCGATTTTATATAAATTAGAAAGGATTTTTATTAATAAAAAAACATCGAAAAACAAAAAAGGTTCAGAAAATTCTGAACCTTTTTATATGGAGTTATTTCAATTTATTTATTGAATTTCTCTTCTACTTTATCCCAGTTTACAACGTCGAAAAACGCAGAAACATAGTCAGGTCTTCTGTTTTGGTAATGCAAGTAATAGGCATGCTCCCAAACATCAAGTCCTAAAACTGGTGTTCCCTGGCAATCTGCAACTGGCATTAATGGATTATCTTGATTTGGACTTGAGCAAACTGCAACAGTTCCATCCGCTTTTTTACATAACCAAGCCCAACCTGAACCAAATCTAGTTTTTGCTGCTTCAGAGAAATCAGTTTTGAATTTCTCAAAACCACCATAAGCTTCGATTGCTGCTTTTACATTTCCTACAGGTTCTTTACTTCCACCTGGAGTTAAGATTTCCCAGAAAAGGGAATGGTTAAAATGTCCACCACCGTTATTTCTAACCGCAGCTTTATCAGTTCCTGTTTTACAAACTTCTTCAATAGATTTACCTTCTAACTCAGTTCCTGCAATTGCTTTATTTAAGTTATCGATATATGCCTGATGATGTTTTGTATAGTGAATCTCCATCGTTTTCGCATCAATAGTTGGCTCTAATGCGTCGTACGCATATCCTAATTTTGGTAATTCGAATGACATAATTTTATTGTATTAAATGTTAATAGTCAAATTTAACCATTATTTAGACCAATTCCAAAAAGCGTGGATTACTTTAATAAATCTTTAACATAGACATCAAGAAAAAAACCGCTTCGAAAAACGGTTTTTATATTAAGGTAAAATCTCCTTTAAAGGTAAATTTCAATTATTTATTTATTCATTGACATCAAAAACTCTTCATTATTTAAAGTGTTTTTAATACTTCTGTTCACAAATTCCATTGCTTCTACAGGATTCATATCTGCCAAATACTTTCTTAAAATCCACATTCTTTGTTGAACGGTATCTTCTAAAAGTAAATCATCTCTTCTTGTGCTGGAAGAAGTTAAATCGATGGCTGGGAAAATTCGTTTGTTTGCAATTTTACGATCAAGCTGTAATTCCATATTTCCAGTTCCTTTGAACTCTTCGAAAATCACTTCATCCATTTTTGAACCAGTATCAATTAATGCTGTTGCGATAATTGTTAATGATCCACCGCCTTCAATATTTCTGGCAGCTCCGAAGAATCTTTTCGGTTTGTGCAATGCATTGGCATCAACTCCACCCGATAAAATCTTACCTGAAGCCGGCGTTACTGTATTGTAAGCTCTTGCCAAACGCGTAATTGAATCTAGTAAAATAACAACATCGTGTCCACATTCTACCATTCTTTGTGCTTTCGACAAAACCAAATTGGCAACTTTTACGTGCTTTTCTGCTGGCTCATCAAATGTAGAAGCAATTACTTCTGCATTCACACTTCGTTCCATATCAGTTACCTCTTCCGGTCTTTCGTCGATGAGTAAAATCATCATATACGCTTCCGGATGATTGGCAGAAATTGAATTCGCAATTTCTTTCAACAACATGGTTTTACCAGTTTTCGGTTGTGCTACAATCATAGCACGTTGTCCTTTACCAATCGGTGTAAATAAATCTACAATTCTGGTGGAAGGTGTTGCATTTTTCCCTGTTAAATTAAATTTCTCTTCTGGGAAAAGTGGCGTTAAAAATTCAAAAGCAACTCGATCTTTAATAAATTCAAGATCTCTTCCGTTAACTTCCGTCGGCTTTAATAAAGAGAAATATTTTTCACCTTCTTTCGGCAATCTCACAATTCCTTTTACAGTATCTCCAGTTTTCAAGGCGTAATTTCTAATCTGATTCGTCGATACATAGACATCGTCGGGAGAGGAAATATAGGAGAAATCAGAAGAACGCAAGAAACCATAATTATCAGGAAGGATTTCTAAAACTCCCTCAATGGTAACTAAGCCGTCAAAATTAAATTCTTTTTTAGCTGGCTCTTCGTTGGAATCACCGCTTTGTTGATTTTTATTTTGGTTAGGGTTTTTGTGTTGATTTTGATTTTTGTGCTGATGTTGCGGCTGTTTGTTTTGATTTCCGCTTTGGTTCGGATTCCCGTTTTGGTTTGGATTTCCGTTTCCATTTTGATTTGGATTTCCATTTTGGTTTGGATTTTCATTTCCGTTTCCTTTGCCTGACTGGTTTGGATTTCCGTTTTGGTTGGGATTTTCATTTCCGTTTCCTTTACCTGACTGGTTTGGATTGGAATTCTGATTCTGATTCTGATTTTTAGATTGTGTAGGTTTCGCTTCTGGTTGAGCTTCTGATTCTACAACAACTTCTTTCTCAGTATTTTCGGTTTCCGCTTTTGGAGGCGCAACACGTTGTCTTTTTTTCTTTTGTTGATTCTGCATAGGCGCCTCAGACTGTTCAGTTTCTGAACTTTCAATAGGCTTTTCCGCTTCAATCTTTACAGGAACTTCTTTTGTTTCCTTAGGAGTAACTTTCGCAACTTCTTTTGCCATCTCTTTCGGCGTTTCAGCAGAATCCTCTACAGGTTTTTCTACTTTTTTTCTTGGAGCTGGCTTTTTAACTGCTGGCTTTTTCGGGGCCGGCGTTTTTGGTTCTTCTGTATTCATAGGAGTTTCGGTCGCGCTGTAGTAATCTTTCACTACTTTTGTATTGGATGCTTGAAAATCCAAAATAGCAAAAATCTTATCGTTGTCGGTGCTGTTTTTAGCAATTTTAACGCCAAGATCGCTTGTGATTTTAGTCAAATCGGAATCGGATTTTGACCTTAATGTTTCAATGTTGAACATAAATGTTACGCAAAAAGTAAATTATAAGTAATTGTAAGTAAGAAAGTTAGGTCGGGTGACTTTTCTTTTATAGGTCATTTGTAATGCAAATCTACGTTTATTTTTTAATTATGCAAAAATTATTGTTATTTTTGTAGTCAGAATAGAATAATATGTTGCAAAGAATACAGACCGTTTGGATATTTCTGGCGATTATAGGCGCCGTTTTTTTATTTGTTACAGGTCAGGACTTTTCCCTTTTTGGATCCACACCTTTTATATCTGTAGCTTGTGTGATTCTCGTATTATTTGGATTCATCAGTATCTTAAGTTATAAAGACCGCAAAAGACAAATCCAGCTGAATAACATCAGTATGATTATAAACGCTTTGTTGCTCGGTTTATTGGCGTATTGGCTACTCACTTTATCCGGAGGAATTAATTTTCCTGAGAAGGGTATTGAGCCTGTTTTCCCGTTATTATCTATTATATGTTTGCTCATTGCAAATGTATATATCCGGAAAGACGAAAGGCTCGTAAAATCTGTGGACAGACTCCGTTAGACTTACAACGATTTTTTTTGAGTGAAACAGTTCCTTTTGGGGAGCTGTTTTTTTATCTTTTCATTTAAATTTTTATCTTTAACAAATAAACTCAACATGAAAAAAGTTCTCCTTCTTTTTGTAATCGGTACTTCCTCATTATTATTTTCCCAACAAGTTTCAAAGAAAAGAGTCATCGAAGTCTTATCCCACTTAGCATCTGACGAAATGAAAGGTCGCGATATCGGAACTCCCGAAAATGATTCCGCGGCAGTTTATATTGCTAAACAATTCGCAGACAATAAATTAAGTTACTGTATTGGCGATTCCTATTTAATTCCATTTGAATACAAAGGCAAAATCGTTTATAATGTATGTGGAATTAAAAAAGGGAAATCTGAAAAAACTCTCGCTTTCTCTGCACATTTTGATCATATCGGCACAAGCGAAAACACCGAGGATAAAGTATTTAATGGCGCTGATGACAATGCAAGTGGCGTAACTGCAATCATCGGTTTAGCAGATTACTTTAAAACAAAAAAATCAGATTTTTCTCTAATGTATATCGCATTTAATGGTGAAGAAAAAGGAATGAAAGGATCGAAAGCGATTGTTGAAATTCCAGATTTGCAGGAACAACAGCAGAATATTGCGGCATTGTTTAATTTTGAAATGATTGCGACGGTTTCTCAATTTGGCCCGAACACCTTATATATGACTGGTGACGAATTTTCAGACTTGGATGAACTTTTCAACGAGAAGGCTGTAAACAATTTAAAAATCCAGCCTGATCCCTACAAAAAACAACAACTTTTTTATCGCTCCGACAATGTAAGTTTTGTAAAAAAGAAAATAATAGCACATTCATTATCAACTGTTGATATGACCAAAGCAAAACATTATCATCAGTTGAACGACGATTTAGAAATTGTAGATTTCGATAATTTAACGCAAATCATTAATAATTTTGGTAAAACGATAGAGAAATTAACTCCTAAGAATTTCGCTCCAAAATATACTGACAAAGTCAATTTCAATTAATCAAACGCACAATTGAAAATTCCGTAAATTCGCCACCTAATTTCACTTAATGAAACCTTTCCAAAGAATACTCTTTTTCGCAAAACCGCATCAGAAATATCTATTCATCAGCATGTTTTGCAACATCATGTACTCGGTACTCAATATTTTTTCTGTAGCAACAATGCTCCCAATTTTAGGATTAATGTTTGGAACGGTAGAGAAAGTTGATACTTCAAAACCACCAGTTAACTCAGGAAGACTGGTTGATTTCTTCGGCTACGCAAAGGATTGGGCGTATTACACCATTCAGACGAAAATTGATAATCATGGCGCCGTAAAAGTTCTGGCAATTCTTTGTGCTATCACTGCGACAGCTTTCTTGCTTAGAAATCTATTTCGTTATTTAGGTGCTTATCTCTTAGTTAATTACCGTGTTGGAATTACTAAAGATTTGCGAACTGCGATGTATGATAAATTCTTAAAATTGCCTGTTTCATTTTTTACTGAAAAAAGAAAAGGAGATATGATGTCGAGAATTTCAAATGATATCGGAAGTGTAGAAAGTGGAATTATGGGAAGCTTGGTAGACATCATCAACTCTCCATTTATGATTATCACTTCGCTGATTACACTGTTTATCCTTTCACCACAACTAACTTTATTTTCTCTACTCGTTTTTCCGGTTATGGGCGGGATTATTGCCTGGGTTGGAAAAAGTTTGAAAAGACAAGCGACGGCTGCACAAGAGGAATTAGGGAATTTATTTTCTTTGGTTGATGAAACCTTAAAATCTTCGAAAGTCATTAAAATTTTCAATGCCGATAAAATCCTAAAAAACAGATTTAACAGCACCACTGACAATTGGAAGAAATATGCCATCGGAATGAGTCGTCGTCGGGAAATGGCTTCACCAATGAGTGAGTTTCTAGGTTCTGTAACCATTTTAATTATCACTTGGTTTGCGGGTGTTCAAATCCTTACTTCACAAACCATGGAGCCGGAAACTTTCCTGGTTTTCATCGGAATGTTTTTTCAAATTCTGGATCCAGCAAAAAAACTATCGAGTGCTATTTCTAATATCCAAGGTGGAATGGCGAGTTTAGATCGTGTTGCAGAAGTTTTGGATTACGATTTAAAAGTAGATGAAATTGAAAATCCAGTTCCAGTTTCTACTTTAAAAAATCAGATTGAATTTAAAAATATCGGTTTTTATTACGATAAAGATAATGTGATATTAAAGAATTTTAATCTTATTCTTCCGAAAGGAAAAACCATCGCTCTGGTAGGACAATCCGGTTCTGGAAAAACGACGATTGCCAATTTGTTAGCCCGTTTTTACGATGTTTCTGAAGGCGAAATTTTAGTTGATGGCGAGAATATTAAAAACTTAAAAGTGACCGATTACCGTCATCTTCTGGGAATGGTTACGCAGGAATCCGTTTTATTTAATGATTCGGTTTTCAATAATATATTGATGGGGAAACCCGATGCTACCGAAGAAGAAGTGATGGCTGCAGCGAAAATTGCAAACGCACACGAATTCATCGATCATCTTCCAGAAAAATATTACACCAATATCGGTGACGACGGAAATAAATTATCGGGCGGACAAAAACAAAGAGTTTCAATTGCGAGAGCAGTTCTAAAGAATCCACCAATTATGATTCTGGATGAAGCAACTTCTGCTTTAGATACTGAAAGTGAAAGATTCGTGCAGGACGCTTTAGAAAAAATGATGGAAAACCGAACTTCGCTTGTCATTGCTCACCGACTTTCAACCATTCAAAAAGCAGACTGGATTGTTGTTATGGAACGCGGAGTTATCATCGAGCAAGGTACTCATCAAGAATTATACGACAAAAACGGGGTGTATAGAAAACTGGTTGATTTGCAGAATTTTGAGTAAAATATAACTATGAAAAAACTCGTTTTATTACTTACACTTCTTATCTCCGGGTTTGTTTTTTCGCAAGAAAGTACAAAAGATGCTTATGCCATTACCGAACAAATGGCTGAATTCCCAGACGGCGGTTTGCAAAATTTCCGCAAAATGATTGCAGATAATTTCAGAGAAAAAAAAGTTAGAGGTCAGGGAAAAGAATCTTGTGAACTCCAATTTGTGATCGAAAGAGACGGATCCATTACTGATATAAAAGCAATCGGAACAAATGAAAGTTTTAACAAAGAAGCAATTCGTGCCCTTTCTAAAATAAAAACAAAGTGGGTTCCAGCTAAAATTGACAATCAACCAGTTCGATACCGATATCGAGTTCCTTTAAATCTGGATTTTAACTAGGGGTCAATTCCTAACCACTTTTTTATTATGAAGAAAAAACAATTTTTAATTATATTTCTATTTTTTAGTTCATTCTTTTTCGCCCAGAAAACTACTAAAACTTCTCCACTACCGAATAGAGATGTAATATTAGAGGGTGAGGTAATTCCAGCCACTTTTCCAGAGGGTAACGAAGCATTCAGCCAATTGGTTTATTCTGGTTTTATAACTGAAAATATTGACTGCAACCAAAGTGGCATGCAAAGAACAAGGATTGAATTTATTATAGAAAGAAATGGTGCTCTAATGGATGTAAAAGCAACTGGCAGCAATCAAAAACTTAACAAAGAAGCAATTCGAGTGGTGAGATCAATCCAACAAAGATGGAATCCAGCAACTCTTGATGGAGCAAATGTAAGATCGCACTTCACGCAGTATTTTACGATCGTCTGCGAATAAATTCATCATTTTTCCACTGAATACTAATTCGGATCCCAGCGATTTTATCGCCCAATCATTTTCTTAATCGAATTCAACTTCATTAACGCTTCAATCGGCGTCAAAGTATTAATATCAATCTTTAGCAATTCTTCCCGAATATTTTCTAAAACTGGATCATCTAATTGAAAGAAAGAAAGTTGCAGACTTTCATCGGTAATCGCTTTTGCAGAATCTTTGGAACCACTGTGAGAACGGCTTTTTTCTAAAGTTTTCAAAACTTCGTTGGCACGGTTTACTACTTTTGCAGGCATTCCAGCCAACTTTGCCACGTGAATACCGAAACTGTGTTCACTTCCGCCAGACAATAATTTCCGAAGAAAAATAATACTTCCTTTATGTTCCTGAATCGAAACGTGGAAGTTTTTAATTCTTTCAAAATTAACCGTCATTTCATTGAGTTCATGATAATGCGTGGCAAATAAAGTTTTCGGTTGCGTTGGATGTTGATGCAGATATTCCGCAATCGCCCAAGCAATCGAAACTCCGTCATAAGTTGAAGTTCCACGTCCGATTTCGTCTAATAGGATTAAACTTCTTTCAGAAATATTATTTAAGATATTCGCGGCTTCATTCATTTCCACCATGAACGTTGATTCGCCGGAAGAAATATTATCGGTCGCTCCAACTCTTGTAAATATTTTATCTAAAACTCCGATCTCTGCGTGTTTTGCCGGAACAAAACTTCCGATTTGTGCCATTAAACAAATGATTGCAGTTTGTCTTAATATCGCCGATTTACCCGCCATATTCGGACCGGTAACCATAATAATCTGTTGCGAATCTTTCGCTAAAAACAAATCATTCGGAATATATTTTTCACCCAAAGGCAAAGCATTTTCGATAATCGGATGTCGCGCTTCTTTTAAATCAATTTCAAAACCTTCATTTAAAACCGGTTTCGTATAAGATTCAGAAACAGCAAGTTCTGATAATCCAACTCCACAATCCAATTCAGCAATAATTCTCGAATTTTCCTGAATTTGATCGATGTAAATCATCACATTTTCGCAAACTTTCCGGTATAACAAATGTTCGATTTTTGAAATCTTTTCTTCCGCACCGAGAATTTGCTCTTCGTATTCTTTCAGTTCTTCGGTGATGTATCTTTCAGCATTCACCAAGGTTTGCTTGCGAATCCAGTCTTCCGGAACTTTATCTTTATGAGAATTTCTAACTTCAATGAAATAGCCGAAAACGTTATTGAAATTAATTTTCAAACTTGTGATTCCGGTGCGTTTCACCTCACGGTCACACATTTCATCAAGAAAACCTTTTCCTTTGCTTTGAAGTCCGCGCAAATGGTCGAGTTCTTCTGAAATGCCGGTTTTAATTACATTCCCTTTTGAAATATTAACGGGAAGTTCTTCATTCAAATAATTAATTAAATATTCAATGAGTTCATCCAAATTAATCAGCGGCGATAACCAAGTCAAAACCTCACCGTGAGGCTGAAGTAATTCTTTAATATTTCGAATATTAATCAAACTTTGACGAAGGTAACCGAGTTCTTTCGGTGAAATTTTTTCTGAAGCCAATTTTCCCATCAAACGGTCTAAATCTGAAATCGATTTTAATAATTGTAAAATCTCATATTTCAGATTTTCTTCTTTATTAAAAAATTCAATTAAATCTAATCTTCTGTTGATTTCATTGACGGATTTTAAAGGCAAAATCAATCTTCTTCTTAACAATCTTCCTCCCATCGGAGTTGAAGTTTTATCGATAATATCGAGCAAAGATTTTCCAGTCTGGTGACTTGAGTAAACGATTTCTAAATTGCGCAACGTAAAATGATCCATCATCAGATAATCATCTTTCGGAATCAGTTTTATTTTTGTAATATGCTGTAAAAGTGCATGGTGCGTATCTTCAACTAAATAAGCAAAGATAGCGCCGGCTGCGACAATTCCTAATTTTAAATCTTCAATTCCGAAACCTTTTAATGAATTGGTTTTGAAATGATTGGTCAGTTTTTCGTAGGCATAATTGTATTGAAAAGCCCAGTCTTCCAATTTAAAAGAATTGCGGTTTTTCAATTGCGCAGGAAGTTCTGTAGTTCTTTGATAAATAATTTCACTCGGATCAAAAGTTCCGACGATATGAAGCAGTTGTTCAAGATTTCCTTCTGAAGTTAAAAATTCTCCAGTCGAAACATCAACCAAAGCCAGTCCGTATTTCTCTTTTTGTTTATGAATAGAAAGTAGAAAGTTATTTTTCTTGGAAGTTAAAACCTGTTCGTTAAACGTTACGCCGGGAGTGACCAATTCAGTCACGCCACGTTTTACAATTCCTTTCACGCCTTTTGGATCTTCCAATTGATCACAAATCGCAACACGAAGTCCGGCTCTCACGAGTTTTGGCAAATAAGTATCAACTGAATGATGTGGAAATCCGGCAAGTTCGATATGACCTTCACCGTTTGCTCTTTTCGTCAAAACGATTCCTAAAATCTGCGAGGTTCGAATCGCATCTGTCCCGAAAGTTTCGTAAAAATCTCCCACTCTAAATAGCAAAAGCGCATCAGGATATTTCGCCTTGATGGTATTGTACTGCGTCATTAAAGGAGTTTCTTTCTTTTCTTTAGCCACGGACTTGAGTTTAAAAATTATTTAACTTAAAACATTAAGATTGAAAAACCTTAATTTTGCCAAAAATACGAAAATGTCATCCACAAAGAAACTGAAACTCGAAGAATTAGGCAGAATAGATATCGAAACCTTTAAAGAGACCAAAAAAACGCCGCTTGTTGTGGTTTTAGATAATGTTCGAAGCATGCATAATGTTGGTGCGATTTTCAGAACGGCAGATGCTTTCTTAATTGAAAAGGTTGTCTTGTGTGGAATTACACCGCAACCGCCACATCGTGAGATTCACAAAGCCGCTTTGGGCGCAACAGAAAGCGTGGATTGGGTTTATGAAAGAGATATTGCAGAAGCACTACAAAATCTAAAAAAGGAAAACTTTAAAATTGTTGGAATCGAGCAAACGACGAGTTCGGAAATCATCACCGATTATCCCATTAATAAAGATGAAAAATACGCTTTGGTTTTAGGAAATGAGGTTGATGGATTAAGCGACGAAGCACTTTCGTATTACGATACTTTCCTGGAAATTCCGCAGTTGGGAACAAAACACTCTTTGAATGTTTCTGTTTGTGGTGGAATTGTGATGTGGGAATTCTTTAAATATTTAAAATAAAAAATTGCCACGAATGCACGAATAAGTTTTAAACAAATCTAAAATATTCGTGCATTCGTGCCAAATAAATAATCAATTCAAATATTTGATTTTAAGAAGATTCCACTTTTTATTTTCATGTTTGAAAAGACAGATCTTGTCTACTAAAAAAGAATCTTCGAAAGTTTTTGTTTGGTATTCTTCCCAAGCTTTCTGAAAATTTTTAGGACTTAAATCTTTGTATGCAACCGTAAGATGAGGATGGATTTTTGCATAAGAATGAAATTTCATACTTGGCTGAACCTCATCATATAACTGCTGAAGTTCGGTTGAACTTTCGGGCTTTATAAAAATAACCGGTTTGTCTTTATTTGGAAAACATCCGAAGTTTTTAAGATTCACCTCAAAAGTAAAGGATTTCAAATTCATTACAGAAAAATTTTCCACCAAAACGTCTTCCTGATTTTCATCGAAATGAAAAGGTTTGATCAAAGTGATATGAGGGAAATTTTCAAATGACTTTACAGAATTAAACCGTTCAGCAAAATCTTTACTGAAAACTCTGGCTTTCTGACGAAGTTCCTTATGCGGAACAACTGCAATAAAATATAAACTCATTTGAAAAATTTCAATCCCTCTTTCACTTTTAGAAATTACCTCCAGCCACCGCCTAATGCTCTGTATAATTCAATTCCTGCATCTAATTTAGAATATTCAGCAGTTGAAATATTCAATTCAGCATTCAGTTGATTGACGCTTGCATTGATGACTTCCAGATAGTTTGCCATTCCGTAATTCACCAATTCCTGGGAATAGTTCACGGAGTTTTTATAGGCGTCTCTTTCTTTCTTTTTTAAATTAATGAAACCGTCTTGCGACTGATAAATTTTCAATGCATCAGAAACTTCTCTTCCGGCATTTAATAATGATTTTCTAAAGTTCAGATAAGCAATTTCTTTTTGTGCTAAACTAACTTCATACTGCGTTTTGATCTGTCTCTTATTTAAAATCGGTTGTGCTAAACCTGCGACAACATTAGCAAAAAGAGAACTTGCACTGAACAACTGATCCAAATCTTTGGACGCAATCCCAGCACTTCCGGTCAATCTTAAACTTGGGTAAAATTGTGCTTTCGCGGAATTCGTTAATTCAAAAGCATTCATCAGATTGTATTCAGCAGCTTTCACATCTGGACGATTCTCTAACAAATTGGCTGGATAACCCAACTTCAAACTCACCGGCATTTTCTGCGCAGCAATACTGGTTCTTTCAATCGAATGAGCAGGTTCGCCCATCAAAACACTTAGCGTATTTTCGAGCAAAGCAATCTGAACATCAATATTTATCAACATCGATTCTGCATTGAAAACCAACGCTTCACTTTGCTGAACTGCGACTTCAGTTACCGTTCCGGCATCTTTCAACGCTTTGGTGGTTTCATAGTTTTTGTTTCTTAAAATAATGGTTTCATTGATGATTCTTTTTTGATCATCAAAAGTTAAAAGCTGGTAATAAGCCGAAGCTATGGACGCAACCAAATCACTTTTCACGGCTTGATGTGCTGCAACAGTTCCCAAATAACTGGCTAATTGTGCTTTTTGCTGTGCTTTCAGTTTTCCCCAAATATCCAATTCCAAACCAACATTTGCCGTGATATCGAATTGATTACCGTAAACTCTTTGACCCAAAAGCTTCCCCGACTGGGTATTCAAAGATTGAGTTTGAAACGTATAATTCGGACCTGCAGAAAGGGTTGGCAAATAGGCCGCTTTACTTTGCTTTAAATAAGAATCCGCTGCATTGATATTTTGCAGCGCGACTCTTACATCTAAATTATTTTCTAAGGCTTTCGCAATATGCTTTTGCAAAACTGGATCGGTGAAAATTTCTCTCCACGAAACAGTTGCCATACTTACTGAATCTTTCGGTAATAAATCGGTGCGGAAAAGATTTTCGCTGATGACTTCTTTCGGTCTTTCATATTTCTCGCGCGTCATACATGAAGTAAGAACGAACGCTGAAAAGACAACTGAAAGTGTTTTTATATTGAAGTATTTATTCATTTTTTTTTTTTCATAAAAGTTTTTGACTTTCAATTATTCTCCGAGGTTGATTTCTTTGTCTTTCAGTGGAACAACTTTCTCCTGAAGATATTGGAAAATCACGTACAATACAGGAATTGCAATCAGTCCAAAGAAAGTCCCGATTAATAATCCTGAAGCAGCACCCGTTGCGATAGAACGGTTACCAACAGAACCAATTCCGGTTGCAAACACCAATGGAATCATCCCAAAGATAAAGGCAAATGAAGTCATCAAAATCGGACGTAACCTTGCTTTTGCAGCATTAATCGCAGACATGGCAATTGATTCACCATGATGACGCCGTTGTACCGCAAACTCTACAATCAAAATTGCATTCTTTGCCAACAAACCAATCAACATGATAATCGCAATCTGGAAATAAATATTATTTTCTAATCCGAAAATACGCTGTCCGAAAAATGCTCCAATTACTCCCAAAGGCAATGAGAACAATACTGAAAACGGAAGTAAATAACTTTCGTACTGTGCAGCCAAAATAAAGTAAACGAATAGGAAACTCAATAGGAACACAACATAGGTTTGAGAACCTGCTTTCATTTCTTCTTTCGTTAATCCTGTAAACTCAACATCGTAATTGGCTGGCAAATTGGCTGCAGCAACTTCTTGCACCGCTTTAATTGCATCACCTGTAGAATAACCAGGATTACTGGAACCATTGATTGCTACTGAAGTAAATAGATTGTAACGCTCCAGCGATTGTGGACCAAAACTTTTTTCCAAAGTAACAAACTGTGAAATAGGCGCCATCGCTCCTGAATTGGTTTTTACAAAAATAGAGTTCAAATTTTCCGGGGATTTTCTGTTATCCGGTAATGCTTGAATCATTACTCTAAACTGTTTCCCATATTTGGTAAAATCAGAAGAGTAAATTCCACCGATATAACCTTGCATTGTACTCAAAATACTGTTCAAAGTAACACCACTTTCTTTTGCCCGAGGCACATTAACCACCATCTCATACTGTGGATAGTTGGTGTTAAAGGATGTTGAAGCAAACTGAATTTCTGGTCTTTGCATTAATGCTCCAACAAAATTTTGAGTTACTTTATTCAATTCATTAATATCACCTCCCGATTTATCCAATAAAACGGTGGAGAAACCATCACTGGTTCCAAATCCTGGTACACTTGGTGGAGAGAAGAAAATAATCTTCGCATCCGGATATTTACCTGCTATTCCAAAAAGTCTTTTAGTAATATCATCTACACTTTCACCTTGTGCTTTTCCGCGCTCTTTAAAAGGTTTTAGCTTAACGAATGCCTGACCAACGTTGGAACCTTGTCCTGACATAAATCCTCTACTCGCTGTAAAAGTAACGTTTTGAACTCCTGGAATTTTTCTTGCTTCTTCCTGTAAATCCTTTAATACATTATAGGTTCTTTCCATTGAAGCACCTGGTGGCAATTGAATATCTGCAAAGAGAATTCCACGGTCTTCTTTAGGAATAAATCCTGTAGGCATCGTTGAATTTGCCCACCAGAAAGTAACTCCACCAGCGGCGAAAATGATCAGCGTAACCCATTTATGTTTTAAAAGATATTTGAATGACTGTCCATATTTTTTAGTTCCGGCATTAAATCCAGTATTAAATTTGGTAAAGAATTTTTGCATCACATTCATGCTTGCATATTCTTGAGAATGATGTGCTGGCGGTTTAAGGAACATCGCACAAAGCACAGGACTTAATGTTAATGCATTAACGGCTGAAATTAAAATTGCAATAATTAAGGTAATCCCAAATTGCTGATAAAAAACTCCAGTTGGTCCTTTAAGGAAAGTTACCGGAATAAATACCGCCGCCATTACCAAAGTAATTGAAATAATCGCTCCTGTAATTTCATCCATCGCTTCTACTGTTGCTTTTTTGGCATCAGTAATCCCGCCTTCCATTTTTGCGTGAACGGCCTCTACGACGACAATCGCATCATCGACGACAATCCCGATAGCAAGAACCAAAGCAAAAAGCGTCAACAAGTTAAGTGAATAACCAAATAAATTCAGGAAGAAGAATGTTCCAATAATCGAAACAGGAACTGCAATTGCTGGAATTAAAGTAGATCTAAAATCCTGAAGGAAAATAAAAACTACTAAAAACACCAATATAAAGGCCTCAATCAAAGTGGTAATTACTTTATGAATAGAAGCATCCAGGAATTCGTTTGTATCAAAGTTAATGGTATATCCAACTCCTTCTGGAAAAGTTTTTTCGGTGGCATCCAAAAAGACTTTAATATTTTTAATAATTTCCTGCGCATTGGAACCTGGTGTTTGGAAGATTCCCATACTGATAGCACGGCGTCCATTATTTTCACCAATTCCGGCATACGATTGAGAATCCAATTTAATTTCTGCAACATCTTTTAAACGAAGATATTCTCCATTTCCAAGTGCTCGCAAAATAATATTTTCAAACTGGTCAACTTCATTATATTTTCCTTTATACGTAATAATATATTGAAATGAACTTCCGCTGTTTTCACCTAATGCTCCGGCTGCTGCTTCTCTGGATTGATCATTGATCGCCGCAGAAACTTCGGAAGGCTCCAAACCATATGCGGCCATTTTTGCAGGATCCAACCAAATTCTCATGGAATAATTTTTTCCACCAAAAACCTGGGCATCACCAACACCATTAACCCTTTTCAATTCAGGAATAATATTAATGTTCATGTAATTCTGCAACCAAACCTCATTTAATTTAGGGTTTGCCGTATAGAAAGTCAAGAACATCAAAGCACTGGTTTGCTGCTTGCTCACCTGAACTCCGGATCTTGTAACCTCTGAAGGAAGAAGCGGAATTGCACGCTGAACCTGATTCTGCACATTCACCGCCGCGATATCTGGATCTATTCCCTGTTTAAAGAAAATCTGAATTGAGGCGGAACCGTTATTTCCGGCGGAAGAAGAAATGTAATCCATTCCTTCTACTCCATTCACCTGTTCTTCAATTGGAATAATTACACTGTTCATTACCGTTTGCGCATTTGCTCCGGTATAATTTGCTGAAATTCGCACAGTTGGCGGCGCAATATCAGGATACTGTGTGACCGGCAAAGATACCAATCCAAGTATTCCCAAAACAACAATCATGATGGAAATTACCGTGGATAAAACCGGTCTGTTTATAAATTTTTTTATCATCTTTTTAGAAAATCGGTTTTATAGCGTTAATGATATCATCGAATTTTTTCGGTTCTGGTTTAACAGGAGCTCCTGATTTTAAAGTTCCAACACCTTCTGCAACTACAACTTCTCCTTTTTCTGCACCATCCTTAATGATGACCATATTATTAACACGATCAATAACTGAAATCACAGCGCTTTTTGCAGTGTCTTGTTTTACTTTATAGACGTACACCAAACCTTGTTGTTCATAAGTCGCACTTTCTGGGATCACCAATGCGTTATCATATGCCACCGGAATTCTAATCTTCCCGCTGTTTCCGTTGCTCAAAAGCTTATCAGGATTCGGGAAAGAAACTCTAAACTGAATACTTCCGGTGTTAGGATCAATTTGACCTGTTGCCGCTTTCACATATCCTTTCTCTTTATAAACATCACCATTTGCCAATAATAATTCTACGGCTGGCATATTTTTTAATTTTTCTGGAACGCTGGCACCTACAGCATTTTTTAGAAAATCGAGGTACTGCTTTTCATTCATTGAAAAGTAAGCGTATAATTCGCTGGTATCAGAAACCGTTGAAATAGGAGTCGCATCTCCTGGACCAACCAAACTTCCGTTTCGGAAATTGATTTTTCCAATCACTCCAGAAATTGGAGCACGGATAACAGAGTAATCAACATTTGCCTGCGCACCTTGGTAATTAGCTTGTGCCTGTGCAACTCCAGCCGAAGCTTGTTGTTTTGCAGCAACCGCTTGTGCAACTTGAGCCTGTGCTCTGGCAAGATTCGCTTCTGCAGTTTGCAGTTGAACATTAGAAATAATATTTTTTTCTACCAACGGCCGAAGTTTATTCACTTCAACTTGCGCCGCGCTTACCGCAGATTGTGCAGCTTTTACATTTGCATCAGAAGCAGCAACACTTGATTGTGCAGCACCAACGCCAGCTTTTGCAGCATTCGCAGATTGACTTAAAGAATTAGTTTCTAATCTGAACAATGGTTGTCCTTTCGAAACGTATTGTCCTTCATCTACAAGAACTTGGGTGATATAACCTTGCATTTTCGCACGAACATCGTTATTTACACGACCTTCGATACTTGCCGGAAACGTAGAATATCCCGTAACATTTCTATTTTCAACTACAACGGTCGTTACAACTTTCGGTCCTTGCGGAGGTTTTTGATCTCCTTTTTTGCAGGATAAAACCGACAAAGCAGAGAAGGATAGTAGAATAATTTTATTTTTCATGAATCTTATTTTATAATTGGGCTTTATTAAATTCTTTATATGAAGTTCGTATTTCTGGTTTTTTAAAGTTGATCAAGAGAATCCTTTATATTGGTAATATTCTTTTTAAAGAGACTGGTATAAATTTCAAACTTCCGCAATGCTTCTTCATCACCTGTGTTTCGAAAGTCTTTCAGTTGATTTAAAATCAATAATTCTTTTTCCATTTTCTCGATAATTTCTTCAAATCGGAGTTTCATGTATTTTTCGTTCATCATGAAAAACCGTTTTCTTTCATCGATTTTATTGAAATCGGTAATAATATTTAGGTTTAAAAGTAAATTGAGGTTTGAAGAAATTGAACTTTTACTTGCGCAAAAAATCTCAACAAACTCATCAAAAGAAACACCATTCCTATCAAAATCAAAAATTAAATAGGAATAAATTTTCGCAGCAAGTGGCGGTAAATGGAAGGCTTCTCCATAAAATTTAACCATTTCACGAAAAATCTCTTTGTCAATTTTCATTATAAATTTAAAATATTAACCTGCAAAATTACTGTTTAGTTCGGAACAAAACGAACCAATATTAAACTTTAAGATTTTTTTATGATTTCCAATTCACTAATTTTTCAGTATTAAAATAGTAATAAAAGAAATTTTACAATTGGAAAAACAAGCCTTGTTAATTGAAATATAATTAAAATTGATTAATTTTGGTTGATGGATTTAAGAGATCAACTCAAAAATATGTTTCCTGAACACGAAGAACAGGATTTCGAAATGCCCGTAGAAAAGTTCGTACAGATAGAACCGCTCGTCTGTAAATTTGAAAAAAAAGGACGTCACGGTAAACCGGTGACTTTAGTTGAGGGTTTTGAAGGCAACGATGAAGAACTAAAAAAGATTTCAAAAAAACTGAAAACAACTTTAGGAATTGGTGGATCTGAAAAAGATGGAATCATCATCATTCAGGGTGATAACCGTGACAAAATTATGGTGATTTTGAAAGAAATGGGTTATAAGACGAAACGAGTTGGAGGTTAAGTGATGGATGATGGATGATGGATGATTACTTGAATATAAAAACAAATCTGCAGCCCGACTTGAGTGGAGCTCTTTTTTTGACGAGGAACGAGGAGGAAAAAAGCGGGAACGGAAGGCGGAAATGTCTGCCCTAAAAATCAATAATAGATTAGAAAGATTCAGCTTTGACAAATATCTACCCCAAATAATAATTTTAAAAACAAAAAATATAATATGCTTAATAAATTAGCTGCATCAGAATTGGTGCTCAATGACGACGGAAGTGTTTATCACTTGAACTTATTGCCAGAAGACATTGCTGGAAAAATCATGTTGGTTGGTGATCCTGACCGTGTTCCAAAAGTTTCTAAATATTTCGATAAGATTGAAATCAAGAAAAATAAAAGAGAATTTTATACGCATACCGGAACTTTGCGTGGCGAAAGAATCACGGTAATGTCAACCGGAATTGGAACTGAAAACATCGATATCGTGATGAACGAATTGGATGCTTTGGTGAATATTGATTTGAAGAATAAAGAATTTAAAACTGATCATACGGCTTTGGAACTTTTCAGAATGGGAACTTGCGGAAGTGTGAATCCTGATGTTGAAGTTGATAATATGTTGGTGACAGAAAATGTGGTTGGTCTTGATGGCTTACTTCATTTTTACCAAGATTATGCGTTTGAAAATGAATTCTCCAGAAACTTTATGGCGAAATTCCCCTACGAGAAAATTAAACCGATGTTGTATTTTTCTGATTGGGCAGCAGAAATGGGCGAATATTATAAGGATGCAAAATACCGAGGAAATACTGCAACTTTTCCAGGTTTCTATGCGCCACAGGGAAGACAGCTTCGTCTAAAGGCACTCGATGACAAGTTCTTGGAAACCTTAAATGATCTAGGTGTTAGCAATTTCGAGATGGAAACTTCGGCTATTTACGGTCTTTCTAAATTATTAGGACATAAAGCGATTACGGTAAATTCTGTTATTGCGAACAGAAGAAGAGGTGAGTTTTCTGCGGATCACGCTGCTTCTGAGAGAAATATGATTGAGTGGGTATTGGATCGGATTATTAAATAGATTTGTAAACCACATAGTCACAAAAGTTAAATTCTTGTCTAAAAAAGTGTTGGAAAGATCACAAAATAAAATAAGAGTTGATATATAGTTATCAGTGAAAAATCAAAATGCGGTTAAGAAGTTAGCCGCATTTTTTATTTACAATGACAATCCACCAAATGATCATTCACCATTCCAGTTGCTTGCATGTGCGCGTAAATCACAGTTGAACCCAGAAACTTAAATCCTCTTTTCTTTAAATCTTTTGATAAAGCATCTGAGATTTCCGTGGTTGCGGGAACATCTTTTAAAGTTTTTGGATGATTCACAATTGGGTGTCCATCGACAAAACTCCAGATATAATTTGAAAAACTGCCGAATTCTTTTTGTATTTCCTGAAACTTTTGAGCATTATTGATGGTTGCCAAAATCTTTAATCTATTTCTTATAATTCCAGCGTTATTCATTAACTCTTCTACTTTTTCATCAGAATAGTTTGCAATTTTTTTATAATTAAATTGATCAAAAGCTTCTGTGAAATTTTCTCTTTTCTTTAAAATCGTATACCAGGAAAGTCCAGCCTGAAAACTTTCTAAAACTAAAAATTCAAAAATAGTTTCATCATCATAAATCGGCTTTCCCCATTCTTCATCGTGATACTTTCTATAGAGATCATCTTTCTCGCACCAACCACAACGCACTATTTCCATTTGTTTTCTTTGATATCAAAAATAGAAAACTAAAGGTTCACATCAATCATTTAAAAAACATTAATTATTGAGTTTAAGAAAATTTTATAATATGTTTAACATAATTTTGGCGTTTTTAGGAATAAATCTTGCAACCTTCTCCAATATCAAATTAAATATTTCGATCACTAAATATTAACATTAAACATTACTATTATGGACAGACAAGATTATAACAAAGCGGAAGATGCAGTACAAAAAGCTAAATGGACGGTAAACGATTACGCTGATAAAGCAAAAGATTACATTCGCGAACAAAAAGAAAAAAATGCGGAGCCCACTCACGAAGGTTGGCTGGAAAGAGCGAAAGAAAATGTAGCAGATGCTTGGCATGATACTAAAGATGCCGTTTCCAGTGCTTGGGAAAAGAGCAAAGATGTTGCAGATGATGCCTGGGACAAGACCAAAGACACCGCAGAAGACGCAAAAGCAGCAGTAAAGAAATCTACTAACTAATCTTGCTTTAAAAGGATACAAAGAACCGTAATGAATACGGTTCTTTTTTTATGCGTTAAACAATAAAAATTTTTTAAATTTGTCTAAAATTAAGATTATGTCATACGGATTATTAAAAGGTAAGAAAGGAATTATTTTCGGAGCCTTAAACGACCAATCCATCGCTTGGAAAGTCGCAGAAAGATGTCATGAAGAAGGAGCTGAATTTATTCTTTCCAACGCACCAATCGCAATGAGAATGGGCGAAATTGACGAGTTAGCAAAAAAAACTGGTTCTGATGTTATTCCAGCAGATGCCACTTCAGTTGAAGATTTGGATAAACTTTTTGCTCATGCTGAAGAAAAATTTGGTAAAATCGATTTCATTCTTCATTCAATTGGAATGTCGGTCAACATTAGAAAAGGAAAATCATATACTGATCTTAATTACGATTTCTTGGAAAAAGGTTGGGACGTTTCTTCCGTTTCTTTCCATAAAGTAATGAAAGCAGCTTGGGATAGAGATATCATGAATGAATGGGGTTCTATTTTGGCCTTAACTTATATCGCTGCACAAAGAGTATTCCCAAATTACGGTGATATGGCAGACAATAAATCTTATCTAGAAAGTATCGCAAGAAGTTTCGGATATTATTGGGGCGACAGAAAAGTACGTGTTAACACGATTTCTCAATCTCCGGTAATGACTAAAGCTGGCGCTGGTGTAAAAGGAATTAGTGGTTTCTTCAACTTCGCAGATAGTATGTCTCCACTTGGAAATGCTGATGCTTTGGATTGTGCAAACTACTGTGTGAGTCTTTTCTCAGACCTAACGAGAAAAGTGACGATGCAAAATCTTTTCCACGATGGTGGCTTCAGTAAAACTGGAGTTTCGCAGAAAATTGTAGATAAATTTGAAGATTTACAATAACTAAATATTTAGTTGAAATATAAATTCCGTCTCGTTAATTTAACGAGACGGAATTTTTTTTATCTGGACACTTTTGGAACAACCGGTAAACTTTGGTTTCCGGAAACAGAAACACTTTGTACCCCAAACAGATAATTATCTTTGGAAAGAGGAACAGTATAAGAAGTTTCTGTCGTGAAAATTCTTTCTGTCCAAACAGGACTGCTGGTTTCACGTATCAAAATTTGATATCCTTTTACTTTTCCTGAGGTTGGTTTTTCCCAACTTAATTTGGTAGAATTTGACAATTCTTTTACATCCATCAAAACATTTTCTGGTTGAGGAGTTGCTTTCGCTAAGTTCGCCAACACGGCAACGTTGACAGCGGTATTGGTTTTTAGATAATCGAAATCCATGAACTCAATTAGATCGCCATATTTTTTATTATTCTCTGTTCTGATGTCCTGATGTTGATGATCATAATTTTCGTAATAATCAGTTAAGCGAACCGCAGTAAATCCACTATTAACAAACGGAGTATGATCACCACCACGTAGAAAACGGTCGTTTCTATAAATTAGTTTAATATCAATATTCTTGACATATTTCTCACCAATCTCTTTTACATATCTTGCTAATTGGCGTGCATTCCCATCATTTTCAAGACCGAAATTCCGAATTCTTGCCGCAGATTTTTCAGTTTCAAAAGCAGACAAACCTTCACTGAAAACTCTTAATTTTGGAGTTCCGTCATTCTTCGGTGCATCGAAACTGTTGTTCCCAATCATGTCGTTATTTAAAACAGCCTCAACTTCCCACTTCTCCGCCTTTGCTTTATCTGAAAGCATTTTCGCTCCTAATAAACCTTGCTCTTCCCCGCTTACCGCCACAAAAAGAATGCTCATCGGAAATTTTGATTTACTTAAAACCCTTGCACTTTCGATTACCGCAGCAACTCCACTTCCATCGTCATTAGCGCCTGGCGCGTAATCGGTCGAATTCAAAACATCAGAAACTCTGGAATCCAAATGTCCGGAAATGATAATGATTCTTTTGTCTGTTGGATCAGTTCCTTTTAAAAGAGCGATCGCATTTCCAAGATTAGTTACTTTATTAATTCGCTTTCCGTCAGGTTGTAAATCTTCATTTTGTAGAAATACTTCCATTCTTCCATCAGCATTTTTCGCATAACTTCTAAACTTCGATAATACCCAATTTCTTGCAGCACCGATTCCTTTGTCTTTATCGGTCGTAGAACTCATCGTGTGACGGGTTCCAAAACTGACCAACTTTTCAATATTGGCTCTAAGTGAATCCTTACTTACATTTTTTACATATCCAGCAATTTCAGGATCCTTGTCCTGTTTTTGTGCGTTGAAACCTACGGCGAGCAATACGCTCAAAAAGAAGACTGTTTTTTTCATTTTAAATTTTTTATTTCGGTGATGAATTTTTCTATAATCTCATTTGTTGTGGCCCAAGAAGTAATTAAACGAATTGCCGATTTCTCTTCATCCAATTTCTTCCAGACGTAAAAATCAAAGTTAGTCGAAAGTTCGTCAATTTGATTTTGATTTAAAATCGGAAAGATTTGGTTGGTAAAAGTCTCACATAAAAATTCACAACCAATTTGTTTAAAGGCTTCTTTAATTTTCATGGCTTGTTGATTCGCATTCTTCGCCAAATCAAAATACAAATCCTCTTTCAACAATTCCTGAAACTGAATTCCGAGCAAACGACCCTTTGCCAGCATAGCGCCTTTTTGTTTTAAATGGAAACCGAATTCTTCCTGTAAACTTTCATTATTAATGATAATTGCTTCGCCAATCAAAGCACCATTTTTTGTTCCTCCCAAATAAAAGGCGTCTGTATATTTTCCAAAATCTTCTAAAGTCAAATCATTGGTTTCTGCAGTTAAAGCATGTCCTAATCGAGCTCCGTCAACAAATAAATAAAGATCTTTATCCTGACAGAATTGGTATAAATCAATCAATTCCTTTCTAGAATAAATCGTTCCCAACTCTGTGGAGTTCGAAATGTACACCATTTTCTGTTTAACCTGATGTGGTTTATTTTGATGACCGTCAATTAATTTTTGAATATCATTGGCATAAATTTTCCCATCTTTATTTTCAATCCCGTGCACTTTATGTCCGGTTGCTTCAATTGCGCCACTTTCGTTGGTGAAAATGTGACCAGTATCAGGAGAAACAACACTTTCATGTGGTCGTAAAAAAGCCGAAATAATAATTAAGTTCGCTTGCGTTCCTCCGGAAACTAAAAAAACTTTAGCCTTAGGATTATTTATTTTTTGCTTAATAATCTGCTCCGCGTCTATCGAATAATCATCGAGGCCGTAACCATTCTGCTGTATTAGGTTCGTCTGAATCAATGCTTCTAAAACCTGAGGATGAGCGCCTTCGGCATAATCATTTTTAAAGGAATATTTCATGGATTAAATTTAGAAAAAAGGGTGAATAAAACCATACAAAATGGGTGAAAAAACTTAACATTTAAAAACTTTTTAATTCATCTTTGTACTATCAAACTAACCAAATATAAAACTAATAACCATTTTTTTAACATCCAATTTTTAGAGTTGAACGTTGGGTTCAAGATTTTCTAAAAGAGGTGTAAATTTTTCTTCATGTATTTTTATTTAAAAGTAAGCGTGTGATTTTTTACACGCTTTTATTTTGTTAGATTTGCACCATCAACAATCTAACTTTATGATTTCACTTACAGAAGAAAATTATTTAAAAGCAATTTTTCATTTAAGAAACGACGACAATACAGTAACTGTAAACGAGTTAAGTAAATTTTTAAATGTAAAAATGCCGAGTGTTAATAATATGATGAAGAAGTTTGCACAAAAAGAATGGATCATCTATGAAACTTATAAACCATTAAAAATCACCAAAGAAGGAAATAAACAAGCTGCTTTAATTGTAAGAAAACACCGCCTCACCGAAATGTTTCTCGTTGAAAAAATGAATTTTGGTTGGGAGAATGTACATGAAATTGCCGAACAATTAGAACACGTTCATTCCGATATCTTCTTTGATAAAATGGATGAACTTCTACAATATCCAAAATTTGATCCTCATGGCGAACCGATTCCCGATAAAGAAGGAAATATCATCGCCTTAGATTTGAAAAAATTAAGCAGTTGCAAAATTGGCGATCAAATCATTTTCAGCTCTGTGACCGTTTCTGATGATGAATTCCTAAGTTATCTCAATAGTAAACAATTGGAATTAGGTAAAAAACTCGAAATCATAGAAATCGAAAAATACGATCAATCGATGACAATTCTGAAAGATGACAGTTCTACAATTACTCTCAGCAAGATGGTTTGCGATAAAATGCTGGTGAAGTACTAGATTTCAGCCATGCCAATTTTTGGAATATAACTCGAATTCCCTTAACTTTGTAATAATCTAAAAATCAATAAAAATTAAAAATATGTCAAAAGCAATTTCACAGGTTCCTTTCGCAATAAATGAGCCGGTTAGAACTTATGAGCCGGGTTCAGAGGAGGTAAAATCCCTGATCGCAACTTATAAAAAAATGTGGAAAGAGAAAGTTGAAATACCTATGGTTATCGGCGGTAAAGAAATCAAAACTTCTGAAAAAGTAGTGATTAATTCTCCACAAGATCACCAACATAATTTAGGTTTCTACTACAAAGGAGACATGAGTCATGTAGACGACGCTATTAATTCTGCTTTAGCAGCGAGAGACAAATGGAACAATTTAGGATGGGAACATCGTGCAGCGATTTTCTTGAAAGCGGCTGATTTACTTGCTGGTCCTTATAGAAATCGTTTGAATGCAGCTACCATGATCGCTCAAAGTAAGAATGTTCATCAAGCAGAAATAGATGCTGCATGTGAATTCATCGACTTCTTGCGTTTCAACGTAGAATTCATGACTGAAATGTACAGCGAGCAACCAGTTTCAGACAGCGGAATTTGGAACAGATCAGAATACAGACCATTAGAAGGTTTTTGTTTTGCGGTAACTCCGTTTAACTTTACAGCTATTGCGGGAAACTTGCCAACTTGTATGGCGATGATGGGAAATGTAGTTGTTTGGAAACCATCTGACAAACAAGTTTATTCAGCAACAGTTATTATGGACGCTCTTATTGAAGCGGGTTTACCTGCTGGAGTTATCAATATGATATTCACTGATGGAAAAGAGACTGCTGAAAAAGTATTGTCTCATCCAGATTTTGCAGGCCTTCATTTTACAGGTTCAACTAAAGTTTTCCAAAATTTATGGAAAATGATGGGAGCTAATATCCATACTTATAAGACCTATCCAAGAATTGTGGGAGAGACTGGTGGAAAAGATTTCATCATGGTTCATCCTTCTGCGAACGTAGATGCTGTGGCAACTGCAATGGTTCGTGGCGCTTTCGAATATCAAGGTCAGAAATGTTCTGCTGCTTCAAGAGCTTATGTTCCTCAATCTCTTTGGAATGATGTGAAAAAGGTGATTGAAGCTCAGATGAAAACCATTAAAGTGGGAAGTCCAGAAGATCCTTCTAACTTCGTGAATGCGGTGATTGATCAAAACTCTTTTGAAAAATGTAAAGGTTATATCGAGAGAGCTGAAAAATCAAACGAAGCAAAAGTAATTATTGGTGGAAAATGTGACGATTCAAAAGGATGGTTTGTAGAACCAACTGTTATTGAAGCATCTAACCCAAGATATGAATCTGTATGTGAAGAAATCTTCGGACCAATTCTTTCTGTATATGTTTATGAAGATAAAGACTGGACGGCTACTTTGAAATTAGTTGATGAAACTTCTCCTTACTCTTTAACAGGTGCAATTTTCTCTCAAGACCGTTATGCAATTGATGAAGCTTACAAAGCGTTAGAAAATGCGGCAGGAAACTTCTATATCAACGACAAACCAACAGGAGCTGTTGTAGGGCAACAACCTTTCGGTGGAGCAAGAGCTTCAGGTACGAACGATAAAGCAGGTTCTAAAATGAACTTGTTGAGATGGGTTTCTGTAAGAAGTATTAAAGAAACTTTTGTTTCTCCAAAAGATTACAAATATCCTTATTTAGGATAAAATCCTATTTCTTTTTAATTAAAGTTAAAATAATATCCGTCTCGTTAAATTAGCGAGACGGATTTTTTTTAACAAAATTTTAATGATTACTAAAACTCTTTGGCACAGATTTTACATATTAAATCGTATCAAATTAATTATTCATTAAATTAAAAACATACTATTATGGGGACTAAAAAGAACGGATTATTAGCATTATTAGGACTTGGAGCATTGGTATGGTGGAAATACAAAAACGCTACACC
Organism: Kaistella flava (ex Peng et al. 2021); assembly: GCF_015191005.1. Classification (NCBI taxonomy): domain Bacteria; kingdom Pseudomonadati; phylum Bacteroidota; class Flavobacteriia; order Flavobacteriales; family Weeksellaceae; genus Kaistella; species Kaistella flava (ex Peng et al. 2021). The sequence continues at coordinate 2,640,548 of NZ_CP040442.1, forward strand.
AGAACAGCAACAAGCAGTAAAAGATAAAGTGAATACGGCAAAAGATAATTTCAACAAATGGGGAAATGATTTGAAGGACAAAGCGACTGACGTAGCATCACAAGTTCAGGACAAGGTTAATCAGGCGACAACTTCAGTTGAAGATTCTGTAAACCAAAACTAAAAAGACACATTCAATCACATTCATATATTTTAATAAACCGCAGTGTATTCATTTACACAGCGGTTTTTTTATATCAAAAAAATCCCGACTAATCGGGATTTTAATTTCTTATAGAAAAGATATATTATTTACAGTATTTCTATTTTAACAAAGCATCGAAGGTATCTCCCTGGCGAATATCTCCGGTATTATAACCTTTCATAAACCAATCCTTTCTTTGCTGTGAACTACCATGTGTAAAGCTTTCCTGATTCACATAACCTTGCGAACGTTTTTGAATATTATCATCACCAACGGCTTCAGCTGCAGAAATGGCAGATTCTATATCTCCAGGTTCTAAGATATGCTCTCTGCTGTCCGTTTGTTTTGCCCAAACTCCAGCATAAAAATCTGCTTGCAATTCAGTTGCGACAGAAACACGATTCATATCTGCTTCAGAATATTTTCTACTGCTTCTAAGTTGATCTACTTTTTGAGTTGTTCCTAAAAGTGTTTGAACATGATGTCCCATTTCGTGAGCCAATACGTAAGCAATAGAAAACTCAGTTACTTTTGCACCGAACCGTTGTTCCAATTCTTTGAAAAAGCTCATGTCCATATAAACTGTTTCATCAGCCGGACAATAAAATGGTCCCATGGCAGCTTCTGCAGTTCCACACCCAGATTGGGTTACAGATTCAAACATCACCACTTTTGCAGGACGGTATTGCATCCCATTTTCATTGAATATTTTAGTCCAGGTTTTCTCATTTTCAGCCGTAATCATTTCAACAAAATCACGAACCTTAAGTTCGTTTGCCGTCAAATCACGTTGTTCTGTTTGCGGACCAGTATTCCCCATTCCTGAGGATAAAATCGCCGATGGATCACCTCCAAGAAAAAATATAATAGCCGCAATAATTAAAGTTCCCAAACCTCCACCGACAAGCCCTCCTGCGCCACCGCCAGATCCTCGTCTGTCATCAACATTTCCGCTTCTATCGTTTGTCCATTTCATAACTAAATCTTTTTCTAAAATTACAAAAAAAATTATTTATTGAGTTTGTTTTCTTTCAACCAAAACGAAACACTTTGGTAAACAGCGATACAATTATCAACTAAACCTTGCTGTAAATTCTTAACCGGTGTTTCATCATAAAAGATTTTGAAATCCTCTGGATTTTTGGATGGTTGTAAACTTAAAGAATACTGTTTTACCTTTTTAGTCGGAGAAATAATGGTTAAATAATTATCTTTAATTAAACCTAAATCCTGATAAGTTGCGATGTAGGCTTTTGGCTCAAAGCTTTTAGTAAAAACATCCTGACCTAAAAATTTCGATTGGTATTTAAAATTTAATAAACCAAATAATGTTGGCATTACATCAATTTGTGACATGGTCTGCGTAAATTTCTGCGGCTCGATAAAACCTTCAGAAAAAATCAATCCTGGAATTCTATATTTATCCATCGGAAGTTCTGTTTTACCAGCACTTGAAGCGCAATGATCGGCAACGATAACAAAGACGGTGTTTTTATACCAAGATTGTTTTTTTGCCATTTCGAAAAACTTACGAATAGAGTAATCTGTATATTTTACGCCACCATCACGAGATTTCGCAGTTCCGGGAATATCAATTCTTCCGTCTGGATACGTAAATGGTCGGTGGTTAGAAACCGTCATCCAATGGTGGAAGAATGTTTTTCCAGCTTTGGCTTCCTCATTCATTACTTCAATGGCTTTCTTTGCCATATCTTCATCTGAAACTCCCCAAACATTAGCAAAGGTAATTTCTTCAGGTTTAAAGTTATTTCTATCAACGATTCCGTAACCATTTCCTTTGTAGAAATCTTCCATATTATCGAAATAGCTGTAACCTCCATAAAGAAATTTCACATCGTAACCTTTCGATTGGAAAACGCTTCCAGTCGTGAACTTATTTTTGTTGTTCTCTCTCTTCACCACACTTTCTCCCGCCGTTGGTGGAATACATAAAGTAAGCGCTTCTAAACCACGTACCGTTCTGTTTCCGGTTGCGTAAAGATTGGTAAACATCAATGATTTATCTGCCAAGCTATCTAAGAAGGGCATTATCTTTTGATCATTTCCATAATGCTCCATGAATTCTGCAGATAAACTTTCAATTGAAATTAATACCACATTTTTACGAACTTCCGGATTTTCAGGATTGATATCTCTAACTAAAGTTGGTGGATCAAACTGTTTTAAAAAATCACTTTCTGCAGCTTGTTGATTAATGGTTGGATAGAATTGAAAGAAATCCAATTCCTTTTGAGTAAATGCATTAAAAAACTTTGGAAAACCATTGGCCTGAATTTCCTGTGCAAACGTATTATCAGTTTTCACTTTACCTAATTTAGAAATGATGAATAAGCTGATTCCACATAAAACAACGAAGGAAACTAATAAGATAATCTTTTGAATGAAAGTCGGCAGCGTTAATAATTCGTCTTTTGTCTTTTTATAAATGAACCAAGTAACGATTAAAGTAAGTGATAAAATCGCAGCGAATAACGGAACAACAGGATAACTTTCCATGATGTTCCCAATGACCTCATTGGTGTAAATTAAATAATCAACGGCAATGAAATTATAGCGAACTCCAAATTCATTCCAGAAAAAGTACTCGCTTACTCCATTGAAAATAATTACCATCACGTATAAAAACAATATTATGAAATAAAGAATATTTCGAATTTTAATTCTTTGAGTAGGAAGGAAAAGCATTAATCCAAACAGAAAAGTTTTCAAACCGATAAAGGCCATCGCTATTTCTGGGAAAGAGCCACCATATTGTTTAAAAATATTTCCAGGGACAAAAGCTGTATATAAAAAGGCTAAAACAAAAAGTCCAAAAATGATATATCCGTACGGCTTTTTATATTTTGAATCTGAGAGAAACAAAGAGTAAATAGCGAATATACTGCTCGCTAAAATAAAGACAAATACATCTGTCAAGCCACCAATAAAGAGAATTTTTAAACTTTCAAAAAACCCAAAAGTCACGGTTGTGATTGGGTGAAAGATAAAGATGATTCTTACAATCAGGGAAACCAAGCCATAGAAAAGGCCCAAATACAAATACGGTTTTAGTTTCGATGCGAACATAATCTTATGGTATTTTTGACTTTTAAGGTCAGGTTATTTTAAAAACAATGAAGCTGATCTTTTTTACAAATTCCTTTTGAAATCAATCATCTGCAACGCAGTAACGGCAGCTTCAACTCCTTTATTCCCAAGAGCGCCACCACTTCTGGCAATCGATTGCTCTTTGGTATCATCAGTTAATAGACAGAAAATTGTTGGAACATCTGTTAGGATATTACAATCTTTAATTCCCTGTGCGACGGCAGAACAAACATAATCAAAATGTGAGGTCTCGCCACGTATTACGCAACCAATTGCAATAATTGCATCAAAGTATTTTGTTTTACAAAGTTGCATCGAAGCATAATTCAGTTCGAAAGCACCAGGAACTTGAAAAACTTTAATATTCTCTTCTTTAACCCCTTCTTTCTTAAGCACTTCTAAAGCGCCATTACGAAGGTTAAAGGTTACAAAATCATTCCATTCTGAAACGACAATGCCAATTCTAAAAGAACTGGCATCGTTTATTTGTAATGGTTGATAATCAGACAGATTTACAGTCGCCATTATAGTATTTTTTAATTAGAAATATTTTACCATTTCGATATACGACTCAGACATTCCGTTATCGTAATCTTGATATTTTTCGTCAATTGTAGAGAAATATTTTTTCGCGTCGGCATTCTTTTTCAAAGCTAATGCAACGATTCCTGCTTTTCTAGTAAAGTAGTAAGAAGTGTAAGGATCGTCTGAGGCAGAAGTTGCTTTATTCAAAAGAGATAATGCATCATCACTTCTGTTAAGGTTAGCCTGGCAATCTGCCATCGCACCATATTTCAAAGCCATTAAGATTTTATTATCGGAAGAAAATTTATCAAGCAAATCGAAAGCTTCCTGGTATTTTCCTTCTTTAAATTTAATTAATCCAGCATTGTATGCAGAAAGTTTACCAACCTTGGTTCCAGAATACTCATTATAAGTTCCCAAATAACCAGGATTTGCTGCGCTTTTTCCACCTAAAGCTAAATCGTCTTTACCATCAGCCAAATTTTTCTGAGCTGCAAGATAACTTAGAGTTGCCTCTTCATTTCTTGGTCCTTCATAAAACTGCTGAAAAGCAAAATATCCTAAAACACCTAGCAATAATGCACCGAAAACGATCATTAAAGATTTAGCATTTTTTTCGAGAAACTTCTCAGTATCGAGTGCACCTCTGTCTAGGTCTTTGAAAACTTCAACAGTTTCCTTTCCTTCCATTTCTTTTTTACTGGTGCGTGAATTGAATTTTGCCATAATTTTGATAAAAATTGAAGTGCAAATTTAACTGTTTTTAAGCGATATACAAAATTATGCTCAAAAAAACATTTTCAGTTAAATTTTACTTCATAAAAAGTTATAAATTGTTATAATTAACGCTAGTATGTTAGGATTTGGTGAACTTCAGCATTAAATTTTTTCAGTCGGTTTTCGCCTTCCAAATCCTTAAGTCCAATAAGAAAACTAAACTGCGAAACAATTCCTCCTTGTTTTTGAACAAGATTTGCTGCTGCTTCTGTAGTTCCTCCAGTTGCCAATAAATCATCGTGAATTAAAATTCTTTGACCTTTTTGTAATTGTCCTGTTCGCATTTCTATTTCTGCAGAACCATATTCTAAGTCATATTTTTGACTCACAAATGGTGGAGGTAACTTCCCTTGCTTCCGTATCAAAATAAAAGGAACATCTAAAGCCACGGCAATTGCAATCCCAAAAAGATAACCACGACTTTCAATTCCGCAAACCGCATCGATCTTTCCGCGGCTAAAATTTGCTAAGTCAGCAATAACCTGTTCGTAAAGTTTTGGGTTAAGAAATATGGGCGTAATATCTTTAAACTGAATACCGGGTTTCGGAAAATCAGGGATATTCTGAATGGTATTTTCTAAATCTTGAATAAGTTGATGATTCATTTTAATTGATTTTATAACTAGAAATTTTCCAGTCGCCATTTACATTCTTTAAACCAAAAGTAACTTGCACCGCAGTTGTTCTACCTTCTTTATCGGTAATATCGTAAGTCGCATTTACACTTGCTGCATTTGGACCCGTATTATTGGTCGTCATGTTTTTTACGTTAATGTTTTTCACACCACCAAAACCGGAAGTTGGATTAGAGAAGGTTTCATAAGAACCCCAATTTGGATTGTCAGCAATATCATAAGCTCCACGAAGATTCTGATTCGATAAATTATTAAGGAATTTTGAGACGTTGGTCTTAGGATCAGCAGTCGGCACTTTTGCATCTGCAGTTACGCCAGAACCATCAGGTGTTATGAAAGTAGCTTCAGCATCCGAATTTGAAGGGATATCCTCGGTATTTACGACAGGCATCAACAAAGCTTTAGGATTTACCGGAACTCCAATTTTCGACATTTTTAAAGTCTTCTTTGTTGTTTTAACTGAAACGGTAATATCAATACTTTGATCTATAATTTTTTCTGCAGGCAGTGATGCAAATTTCACATTAAATCCTTTGAAGTTGTTATCCAACATTAAGTTTTTTGAAGTGAAAATACGATTGCCGCCACTGTATACTTCCAGAACTGTTTCTAAAGCTGCACCATTAAAACTAATTGACTCTCCTTTAGCATCGACTAATCTCGGAATAACCTGTAAAGATTGTGCTCCTAAAACGCCGTCACCAATACTTTTTACGTCTACACTTAAAGAGCTTGCCTGAATATCATTTGCATCAAATTCTTTTGCCTGATCATTTCCAAAGATATTCATTTCACCCAACGATGGCGGTCCTGTACTCGTCCATTCCACCCCATTCTTTTGAGCGACCTGATCTGCGAGTGAAAATATCTGCGGAACTTTCATTCCATTAATTAAAACACCAAGCGCTTTCAACTCATTAACATCTCCATCGGCATCAACTCCAAAAGTCTTTAAAATATAAAGCGCTTCATTAAACTTAACCTGTTGCAAAGTATTGAGACTGGAAGCCATATCATTAATACTGGACTGCAAAGTTTGGGTGGTTGTAGCATCAGCAGCATCTTTTTTACAACTTACAAAAAGCAGTAATAATGCTACTACAAAAAATCGACTCCTTTTTAGCAAAGCAGTCTTTGTAAATAGAGACTTGGTAATAAATTGATTCATCTTTAGTATAGGTTTCTAACAAATTTATAAAAAAATCCCGACAAAGGCCGGGATTATAATTTTGAATTAAATTCAATTATTTAGAAAGGATATTCGTAAATTTTTGATTCCTGTACGAATGGATTTCCTTCAGGAATTAATTTAAGTTTGGATAAGGTTGTTAATACAACTAGAAGGAATGAACCTAAGCCGATTAATACCGCTCCAAGATTTGTTAACAATCCTGTGATATTTTCCCAGTATGGTCCTACCGTTCCAGGCATTACCATATTGTAATATACTAACCACTGACCACAAATAACAATTACCGCTACGGTCATCATTACTGTATAATTTCTTTTAATGCTTGAACTTACCATTACTGTTAAAGGAATTGCAAAATTCAAAAGTAAAATTGACCAAAATGCCCATGAGTAATATTCAAATCTTCCGTAGAAATAATTTACTTCTTCAGGAATATTAGCGTACCAATATAACATGAACTGTGCAAACCAAGTATACGTCCATAGCATACTTAAAGCGAATAAATAAACTCCTAAATCATGTAAGTGATTATCATTGAACTGAGGAAGAAATCCTTTTTTCTTTAAATAAACACTGATCAATAAAATAACAGCTACAGCACTTGCCCAAGCACTTACCATTGCATACCAAATATACATTGTAGAATACCAGTGCGGGTCAATAGACATCAACCAGTCCCATGCCCAAGCTGCTGAACAGAAACCGAAAAATACGATATAACAAATATTCCAAGTGTAATATTTTGCGTAAACAGATCTACTTTTGGTTTCATCAACACTCTTAGAAAGTGATTTCAATTTCCAAGCGAAGAACGAAGCTCCGATTACATAAAAAAGTGTTCTAAATGCGTAAAAAGGAATATTTAAGAATGTTTTCTTTTCAAAAAGAATTGGATCAAAGTTTTCACTTTTCGGATCGGTTAAAGTTCCATCCATCCAGTGGAATAAATGGCCCATATGGGTGACATTCAATATCATAAGAATGATAACAACTGCTCCTGCAAATGGGATAAATGATGCAACTGCTTCTATCACTCTCAGAATAATAATTGACCATCCTGCGTGAGAAGCATTTTGAATAGCGTAGAAAAACAATGCACAACAACTTAAAGCAAAAAGGAAAACCGCTACGGTATGAACTGCTGCTAAAGGTTGGTTTTTAAACTGCATTGTTGCATGCTCTAAATGCGCAGCGTGATCTTGCGGCCCCACCATTTCACTAGAGTTTAACGGAGCATGATTTCCGCCAGCATGCACTGCTTCCATCATATGTTCAATCTGCGTCTCGTCAGTTCCATGATTCATAAAGTAACCAGCTCCAAAAAGAACTAATCCCAGAACGATGAATACGATTGAATATAATCTTAATTTAGGTGAAAAACTATACATTTTTTTTACTCTTTTTTATTTTTTAGGACTCGTACTAGATTCTGCTGTATTCGCAACTGGTGTTGCGTTTGCGGCAACCGCGGCTGGAGCTGCAGTAAGCCCTCCTTTAAATTCATTCATAATATACAATGCAACTCTCCATCGATCACCAGGTTTTAATTGGCCTGCGTAAGAACCCATTGAGTTTCTACCATGTGTTAATACATAATGTACAGAACCTATGGTTATTTCTCTATCTGCATATTTTGGTACTCCTGCATAAGCTCCACTCACTACGATTGGACCTTGTCCGTCTCCAGCAGTTCCGTGGCACGCAGCACAAGTCTGATCAAATAACAGTTTACCTCTTTTAGTATCTTTTTCCTGATTCGCAGGATCTAAAGGAGAAGCGGTAATTAACTTAGAAGCATCATAGCCTTCATTATATTCTAAAGGAAGCATTGCTTTATTAGCTGCTGGATCTGCAAGTCCTTCTGGATTTTGCGAAACAGTTCCATCAACCGGGCCTAAACCAGTTGCTCCGTCCAATTTTGCAAATGCAGGGATTTCGTTCTCGTGATCTGAATAAGCAATATCAGCTTTCATCAAAGGATCATAAGCAACAGGAAAATACATATCGGGAAAATAAACCAAAGGTGGATTTTCTTTGCTACAAGAACTTAAAGTAATTGCGGCACATCCTAAGATTGCTGTAATTTTAAATATATTCTTTGTCATTTTAAGCATCTTTTACAGTTATTTCTTCAACTCCGGTTTCAATCAGAATTTGTTTTACTGCATCTACATTATCTGTAACAAATTCCATCATAAATTTATCATCAGTTGTTCTCGGATCAGGGTTCTGAGGAGGACAACCAGGATACATTTTATTTCTAAATAAGAAGGTAAGTGACATCATGTGCGCGGCACAAAATACCATTAACTCAAACATTGGAACAACAAATGCTGGCATGTTGGTTCCCCATTTAAAAGCGGGTTTACCACCGATATTCATCGGCCAGTCATGATTCATGGTGTACCAAGTAACCAGGATTCCTATTGTTAATCCATATACTGCATAAATAAAAGCAGCATCAGAAATTCTTGTTTTTCTTAAACCTAAAGCATGGTCTAGTCCATGTACCGGGAACGGTGTATAGACTTCAGCAATAGCAATTCCTTTATCATTAAACGCTTTAACGCCATCTAACAAATCATCGTCGTCGGCATAAATACCGTATACTATTTTAGTGGTGCTCATCTTCTTCTTCTTTTGCTTTATAAGTTTCACCTGATATTTTCAAGATTGTCTTCAATTCTGCCTGTGCAATTACAGGGAATGTTCTTGCGTACAATAAGAACAGTACTCCAAAGAATCCAATTGTTCCTAAGAAAACTCCTACATCAATGATACTTGGTTTAAACATTGTCCAAGAACTTGGTAAGTAATCTCTCGCAATGTTAATTACGATAATATCAAATCTCTCGAACCACATTCCTATGTTAATAATTAAAGCAATAATAAATGTTGCCATAATATTTGTTCTCACTTTTTTGAACCAGAATAATGCAGGAACTACTAAGTTACAAATAATCAATGCCCAAAACGCCCACCAGTACGGACCGGTTGCTGCTCCTGGAGAAAGATAAGTAAAGTCCTCAAATCTAGATCCAGAATACCATGCGATAAAATACTCAGTTCCATAAGCTACAGTAACCATACCACCTGTTACGATAATTACGATGTTCATAATTTCGATATGATACATTGTAATGTAATCTTCTAAGTGAGCTACTTTTCTAGCAACTAATAATAAAGTCTGTACCATTGCGAATCCAGAGAAAACTGCTCCTGCAACGAAGTATGGTGGATAAATAGTAGAGTGCCATCCTTTAATTACTGAAGTAGCAAAGTCAAAGGATACCGTGGTGTGTACCGAGAATACAAGTGGAGTTGCTAAACCTGCTAAAACCAAAGATAATTCTTCGAATCGTTGCCAGTGTTTTGCTTTTCCACCCCAACCAAAAGCAAGGAAGGTATAAATTCTTTTTGTCCAAGGTGTTTTTGCACGGTCTCTGATCATCGCAAAATCCGGAATCAATCCCATAAACCAGAATACTGTGGATACGGAGAAATACGTAGAAATTGCAAATACATCCCAAAGAAGAGGAGAGTTAAAGTTGGTCCAAAGAGAACCGAACTGGTTAGGTAAAGGGAATACCCAATATCCTACCCAAACTCTACCCATGTGAATTACAGGGAAAATAGCCGCTTGAACTACCGCGAAGATGGTCATCGCCTCGGCAGAACGGTTAACAGACATTCTCCATCTTTGTCTAAATAATAGTAATACTGCAGAAATAAGTGTACCAGCGTGACCGATACCTACCCACCAAACGAAGTTGGTAATGTCCCATCCCCAGTTGTTGGTTCTGTTAAGTCCCCAAGCACCGATACCGGTACCGATGGTGTATGCGATACAGCCGAATCCATAAATGAATAAAGCCAATGCAATCCAGAAAGAAACCCACCATAGTTTTCCTGCTCGTTCCTCTACAGGTCTGGCGATATCTTCTGTTATATCATGATAAGTCTTGTGACCAATAATTAAAGGTTCCCTTATCGGAGCTTCGTAGTGTCCTGACATTTTTTACCTATTTATTATTTAAAAATTATTTTTTCTGTTTCTCACTTTGGTGTGGTAGAATACGTTTGGTTTAGTACCAATTTCTTCCAGCAAAGTATATCTTCTGTTGGTGCCGAAAAGTGCTCTAATTTCAGAACTCTTATCATTCATATCACCAAACTTCATTGCTCCAGTAGAACATGCATCAACACAAGCTGTAGAGAATTCACCGTCTCTGATGACTCTACCTTCTTTTTTAGCTTCCAGAATTACATTCTGTGTTTGTTGAATACACATAGAACATTTTTCCATAACCCCTCTTGTTCTTACAACAACATCCGGATTCAACACCATTCTTCCTAAATCATTATTTTGATTAAAGTCGAATTTATCGTTAAGGTTATATGTAAACCAGTTGAAACGACGAACTTTATAAGGACAGTTATTCGCACAATATCTTGTACCAATACATCTGTTATAAGCCATTTGATTCTGACCTTGCTTACCGTGAGAAGTTGCTGCCACAGGACAAACAGTTTCACAAGGAGCGTGGTTACAGTGCTGACACATTACCGGTTGGAAGATTACATCTGGATTAGTAGCCGGATGATTTAATATTCCACTTTCTTTATTCATGAAATGACCATACATTCCTGGTACATTAAGATCTGCCGCAACAGCTTCATACTCAGAAAGTTTACCATCTTTATTCAAATCCATCTCCGCAGGGATATCATTGGAATAATAACGGTCAATTCTTAACCAGAACATATCTCTCGACATTCTTACTTCATCTTTACCAACAACAGGAACGTTATTTTCAGCCTGACAAGCGATGACACATGCGCCACAACCTGTACAAGAGTTCAAGTCAACTGATAAATTAAAGTGAGGACCATCGGTATCATCAAAAGCATCCCAAAGGTCGATTTTACCTGCTGGCAAAGCTCCTCCAATTGTATGATATTCCAAAGGCTTGTTCCATCCTAATTTCTCATCATCAAATTTCACGTTTAAGAAATCATCCAAAGGAACTTCTCTCGCGATTTCATAACGACCCATTAATGTATTCTGAAGTTGCATTCCTGCAAATTCGTGCTCACCACCAGTTTTCTCAATTTTTACATTTGAAACAACTAAGTTAGAACCGTCAAATAAAGGATATGCATTAACACCAGATTCGGCAACTTTTCCTGAATTCTTTTTACCGTAACCTAAAGCTAATCCCACTGCTCCATCAGCCTGACCTGGTTGGATATATACTGGAACATCTTTAATCGTTACGCCATTTACAGTCACGTTTACCATTGAACCGTCTAACTGCATTCTTCCATTAAGCTCGTTTTCGATTCCTAATCTTGCAGCATCTTTCGGTGACATGGTTAAATAGTTATCCCAAGTCATTCTGGTAATTGGATCTGGCAATTCTTGCAACCAAGGATTGTTTGCCTGAGTTCCGTCTCCTATTGCAGTTTTTGTATATAAAACTAATTCTAAATCTGAGGCTTTGAAACCTGTTAATTCTGAAATAGCTTTTGCTGAATCACCACCTGTATAAGCAAGTGTTGCAGTATTACCACCCTCAATAACACCACTATAAAGTGCTTTATTAAAAGTAGTACCACCAATTAAAGTTGCAGCATTCGCTTTCAAATAATCATAATAATTATTAGCTGGATTGTCTTTTCCATTCATCCAAACCAATAGAGACTCTTCAATCTGTCTTGATTTAAATATTTTTTGGATCGTAGGCTGCATTAAAGTATAAACACCAGTTTCCGGTGTCATATCTCCCCAGCTTTCTAACCAGTTTGCTACAGGAATTACAGCTTTCGCTGCTTTGTACATTTCGTTTTTCTTATCAGCTACAGCAATAACGTAAGGAACTTTTTCTAGAGATTTTCTAAATTCTTCTCCTTTGTTATTAGAATAAATTGGGTTTACATTATTGGCGATTAATACACCAACCTGTCCCGCATTCATCCAAGCTAATAACTGCTCATATCTTTCAGCATCAAACTCCTTTAAGAAGTTCGCTTTCCCAGTGAAAGCATTTGAGGCTAATTTTTGATTAATTAAGTTGGCTAAAACGTGAGCCGCTTTAGAACCATCAGCGAAAACAACAGCGTTGCTTCCTTTTTCTTGTAGTTCTTTAACTAACTCTCCAGCTTCTTTGCTTACGCTTCCACCGTTTAGTCCGTTATAAACTTCTACTAAAACTTTATTTACAGCACTTGGCTTTAATCTAACTCTTGTATCAGCATTAGCTCCGGTTAAAGTCATGTTAGATTCCACTTGAATGTGTCTCAACATATCTTTACCTGGCGTTCTTGCTAAAGCGTATGAAGTTTCTAAAGAACCTCCGTTAAATTCGCCTAAGAAATCTGCCTGGAAAGAAACCACTAATTGTGTTTTCGATAAGTCATATACTGGTAAACTCCTCTGTCCGAATACTTCCTGTGCTGCATCTAAAGCTGCAGTGTGTGGAAGTGCATCGTAAGTTACGAGTTCAGCCGTAGGATATTTTGCTTTGAAATCACCAAACAATTTTTTGAATGTAGGTGAAGGGAATGAATGCGATAAAACAACGATTCTTTTTCCTCCAGCTTGCGCTTCAGATAAACCTTTTAAAACGAAACTGTCAACTTTATCGAAAGTTTCATCTTTACCGTCAAATTTTGGTTGCTTTACTTTATCGTTATCATATAATGAAAGAACTGCAGCTTGCGTTCTTGCACTTGTTTTACCTAAATGTTTAGCAAGTGGATTCGGTTCAATTTTAATTGGACGACCTTCTCTTGTTTTAACTAGAACACTGGCGAAATCAGATCCATCAAAAAAAGTTGAGGCGTAATAATTAGGAACACCTGGAATGATTTCGTGCGGTTTTACCACATATGGAATCGTCTTAATTACTGGAGCTTCACAAGCAGCCAAAGTAACCGCTGCCGTAGAGAATCCTAATAGTTTTAAGAAATCTCTTCTGGAAGGACCAGATTCAGTTGATTGATTTCCGCTTAACTTTTCGCCTACCGGAATTTCAGTCTGAAATTCTTTTGCAGCCAATCGTCCGTTTAAGCTCGGATCTTTCAGTTCTTGAATACTTCTGAATTGTATTTTATTTGAAGCCATTGATACTTCTAATTTTTGTTATTAATAATGACATTTACCACACTCAAGACCTCCAATTGCATCTACAGTGATTTTCGCACCTGACCCGTACTGTTTTTTCAGTTTGTCGTGTAGATTTTTGAAGTACTCTTTATTATAACCATTGTTCATATCTACCTCAGTAGTTCTGTGACATTCTATACACCATCCCATTGTGAAATCATTTGCCATTTGCACCACATTCATGGTATCTACCTGTCCGTGACAAGCTTTACAAACGATATCTATTTTCGCATTAGGATTTTTCTGATTATAAGAATTAAGGATTGCTTGCTCTCCTACCACCACGTGTTGAGCGTGATTAAAGTAAACAAAGTCCGGCATATTGTGAATTCTTGTCCACTCTACAGGTTGTGTTTTACCAGTATATTTTTGTGAAGCAGGATCCCATCCAGTTGATGCATAGATTTTTTGAATCTCACCATCATAGAATGCTTTATCTTTTCCTGGCTCCATATATTTTCCATTGTATTCAGAAATACTACGGTGACAGTTCATACAAACATTCATAGAAGGAATTTCAGAAACCTTACCATATTTTGCGGAAGAGTGACAAAGCTGACAGTCAATTTTGTTTTCTCCTGCGTGAATTCTGTGTGAGAAATGAATCGGTTGCTCAGGCTTATAACCTTTATACACTCCAATCCACATCATCCAGTTCCACAATCCATAAGCAGCAAGAACCCCTAGAACAACTAAGATTCCTTTTCCGATGTAATCATATTTTCTGTACAGATCTGCAAAAGAAATTGCTCTGCTGGCATTAAGTCCTGTTAACTCATCTGTTTGTTGCAGTTTAACCAACTGTTTCAATTTCAAAAGCAACCAAACTAATAAACCACCAATCGCTAAAAGTGAAAGCAAAATAATTTTCGAATTCATCGATTGCATTTTTGCAGCCTCTAAAGCAGCAACCGAATTATTATCTACCGCTCCTTCCCCTGCCGCTTCTGCTGCGAGCTCCGGTGCTGGTGGATTTGTTGTGTACTCTAAAATGTCATCGATTTCCTGATCAGTAAGATTAGGAAATGCTGTCATTTCAGTTTTATTAAATTTTTCGAAAATTTCGTTCGCGTACTTATCGCCTGAAGCTCTTAAAGCCTTATTGTCTTTAATCCACTTATGAAGCCAGTCCGTGTCTAAATTTTGCTCCTTTTTAACTAAGTCTACTATGCCACCCAAAGCAGGACCAACAAGCTGTTTGTCCAATGCGTGACAGGCGGTACAATTTGCTTTAAAAAGCTTTTCACCGTTCTTAGCATCTCCTTGAGCGTAAATAGAAGCACTGGTCAACAACAATAGACCTATTGCGATGAGACCTCTTTTGTAATGCTTTCTCCAACTAATCATTTATAAAATCTTGGGTTAGTAAATTATATTGAGTTTACTTTCAACTTTGCAAAAATAAGGTTTTTAAGATAAATTTAACAGCCGATACAATTGCCATTATGTCATTTCACTTAATTTGTAATGCTTCTAAATAACAAATGTTGGTATAATTTTTATTTGTTTTAAATTTGTAAAAATCTTTTTTAATGAAAAACCTTTTTAAAATAATCGTCGCCATCTCTTTGTTTTCCACAAATATATTTGAAGCACAACAAGTTGTAACCAAAGATACTATTTCCGGGACGCCTCTTTCCATCATGATGGATCAAAAAGTAAGCGACTTATTAAGTAATATCGAAGACAAATGTGCTACAAAAACAGGTACATCCTCTTCCAATTTCGACAATGAGTATTCTGATAACTCATCAAAAACAACCACTCCGAAAATTTCTGTACCGGAAAAAGAACTTACTAACGCAGAAATCTGTCGCAGAAATCCAAGAATCAGTGGTTACAAAATTCAAATCGCAGTTGTGAAAAGCAATGAAGAAGCAAGAGAAGTTGGAATGTTCTTCAGAAGAAGATTTCCAAATATGAAAGTGGAAACGGATGCTTCTTTACGACCAAACTATAAAGTACTGGCCGGAAGTTATTTTACCAAGCAAAGTGCTGCAAGTGATTTAGCTCAAATTAAAAAGTTTTTTAAAGATGCAACGTCGGTTCAATATCGTGTTTTCTGTGTAGAAGCAAAATAACATCATTACTATATATAAAGAAGCCGCTTTCTAAATTGAAAGCGGCTTCTTTATATATAGGTTTTCACATTAACCTTTTTTTTTGCGATTAATTTTTCACCAACAAACGGAACCCTTCTCCGTGTACGTTGATGATTTCTAAACCATCATCTTCTTTCAGTAATTTTCTGAGTTTAGCAATGTAAACATCCATACTTCTAGCAGTGAAATAATTCTCTTTCTTCCAGATTTTTCTTAAAGCTAAATCTCTTGGCATAAAATCATTTCTGTGCTGACAAAGTAATTTAAGCAATTCATTTTCTTTTGGTGAAAGCTTGTAATCGTTTTCATTTACTCTTAATTGTCTCAACATTGAATCAAAGAAAATATTACTGATCTTAAATTGTTCCTGTTCGTCGTTCTCAGCCGTCGCGCTTCTTTGCAGAATTGCTTTAATTTTATATAATAAAAGTTCCGTATCAAAAGGTTTGGTGATATAATCATCAGCACCCAATTGGTAACCTTTCAAAATATCTTCACGCATATTTCTCGCGGTAAGGAAAATGATCGGTATATTTTTATCAATTCTTTTTACATCTTCTGCCAAACTGAATCCATCTTTCTTCGGCATCATCACATCGAAAATACAAATATCAAATTCGTTTTCCGTAAACTCCTTTAAACCTTGCTCACCATCTGTAGCCAAGGTTACTTCAAAATTATTTATCGATAAATAATCTTTCAAAACCGCACCAAAACTCTGGTCGTCTTCTACTAATAAGATTCTGTTGCTCATAATTTTTATATTTAAAGTTATTAGGTTTTACCTCAATCTTTTTTTGTTAAATGACACTATATATAGTATCGATATTTTTTAAACATTCATCGGTAGCTTTATCGTAAACGTGCTTCCCTTATCTTTTTGAGAGTCAACGATAATTACACCTTTATGTAATTCTACTATTTTTTTTACGTAGGATAATCCAAGTCCCTGGCCTTTCACATTATGAATATTCCCAGTTTCTTCCCGGAAAAACTTCTCGAAAATCCTTAATTTATTCTCGGTTTCCATTCCCATTCCTTTATCAGAAATCTCTACCACGTACCAATTTCCTTCATTTCTGGTACTCACTTTTATCTCTGGAGCTTCTGGTGAGTATTTATTAGCGTTATCTAATAAATTCACCAAAGCATTTGCAATATGGAATTCATCAATTTTAAAGCGATACTTATCAGTATTAAATTCTTGAGTTAATGTTCCGTGCCTTTGCGCGACAATCAATCCAAAAGATTCCGTTGTTCTTTTAATTAAAGCTCGAACATCAGTTTCTTTCAAAAACAATTCTACCTCATTCCTTTCCAGCTTCGACATATTCAAAACATTTTCAACTTGCTTCTTCATCCGCAAATTTTCCTGCTTAATCAAACCTGCATAGTATTTCACCTTTTCTGGATTGGTTGCAATTTTGTCGTTTACCAAAGAATCAGTCGCCACAGAAATTGTAGCCAATGGTGTTTTGAATTCATGTGACATATTATTGATAAAGTCTGTTTTGACATCAGCGATTTTTTTCTGTCGCATCATATAATTAATGGAGATAATATAAATCCCCAAAATCGTCAGCAAAGACATGAAAGTCCCCAATAACATTGGTAAATTCGTTTTGGCCAAAGAGTAATCTTTCCTAGGAAAAACAACTGCCAGCGTATAAATCGTTCTGTCTTTATTATCCGTAAAAAGCGGATAAGTATAATTATTTTTTTCTTTTTGATCAGAAAAAGTACTATTCACCACTTTTGTCATTTCATTTTTCCGATCCATTACCGCAAAACCAAAACTCGTATCCAAACCATTCAATTTCAATTCTTTAGTCAAAACAGAATCCAATGTTTTTGCATCTACTCTTTGCTCAATCGGTAAATTCGAAGCACTCAATTTTGCAAATTCTCTTAACGCATAAGTATTATTATTAATATCTTTACTCATCTGTGCAGTAAGTGGTTCGGAACTATTGGGCGCTTTATTAATTTTCAAAATTCCTTCATCGGTATAGAGTTTCGTTAGTTTCAAACTATCTCCCTTTTGCGAAATAGGGAAATTCTGATTTTCAACGATACTTTTCTGAAATGTAATCGTTGATTTATTAGCAGAATCTGCGTTTTGTTGAATATAAGTTTGAGTTGGCTGATTACTGCCGTCAACCACGTTTTTTCCAAAATTTTTATAATCCTGATTTAGATATTTATCAACTTCCAATTGGGAAACTTTTAATGCAGAAGACTCTAAAGAAGAATATACTTTATTAGAAAAATCCTGATTCAGCGCACTGTATAATTCCTTAATCCAATACAATTGCAAGGTGACAAAGACAATCATCGAAATGGTCATCAACACTGATATAAATGGAATAAACTTATTGCTCATTATTTTTAATTAAAAATGAATTGTTAAAATTACTCATTTTAAGAATATTATAACAAAAGAAAGGCCAAAATATTGTGTTTAATTTCATAAAAGACTTTTTTTTAACAAAGTATTGTTAATCAACAATTTTTTAACTCAAATTAAGAATATTCTGTTAAAATATAATATATTTGATAAAAATCAGAGAATGAAAACTGAAATAATTTTTAATAAAGATGACAATTCGGCCTCTCTTTATATCATGAAGATTTTCCATACTACCGTTGATGAAGTCTGGAATCACTTTACAAAGGCAGATTTACTCGATCAATGGTGGGCTCCAGAACCTTGGAAATGCCAAACTTTAAAAATGGATTTTGCGCCGGAAGGAGTTTGGAATTACGCGATGGTTGGTCCGGAAAACGAAAAAAGTTTCAGCGGAGTTCGTTTTCATGAAATCAATTTTCATCGCAGTTTCGACTACTCTGCCTTTTTTACAGATGAAAACGGAAGTATGCGTAATGAATTTCCAGCCAGCAATTGGCTACTTGGTTTTACGGGAGTTGAAGAAGGCACGAAATTAACGGTCAATATTCACTTCAAAACAACAGAAGATATGAGAGCTCTTTTAGAAATGGGCTTTGAAGGAGGTTTTAAAATGGGACTTAATCAACTGGAAGAACTATTAAACAAAAAAGACTGATTTTAAAAATCAGTCTTTATTTATCTAAAAAAGTTCTTCATCAATAAAATATTGAATAATCGCTTTCTTCATTAGAATCTGTTGCTCATTCGGTTTCAACTCCGGAAGTGGCGCAACTTCATCGAAATGCGGATAGCCGTCATCGTCATAATCTCTGAACTTATAGTAACCAAAAGGTTCTAACAAACGACAAACTGCGATATGCAGAATATTCAACTTGTCATCTTTCGTATATTTTTGTTGTCCGCTTCCTAATTCCTGAACTCCGATTAAAAATAGAATCGTGTCAATCTGCGGATGTTTTTCGGTATCAAAAGTCTTTACAAAAAACGCTTCAACTTCTTCCCAAAGTTGGCTTTCTGATTTATTTTCCATCTATCTTATTTTCTAATTTCATTAAAAATGCATATTCCAAAGAATCTTCTTTTAAAGATTCAAATCTTCCGCTGGCACCGCCGTGACCGGAACTCATATCGGTTTTGAAAATCAAAATATTAGTATCGGTTTTCAATTCCCGAAGTTTTGCCGTCCATTTTGCAGGTTCCCAATATTGAACTTGAGAATCGTGCAAACCTGTTGTAATCAAAATATGCGGGTAATTTTTCGCTTCTATATTATCATAAGGAGAATATGATTTTATATAATCGTAATATTCTTTGTCTTTCGGATTTCCCCATTCATCAAATTCTCCCGTTGTTAAAGGAATCGTTTCGTCTAACATCGTCGTTACCAAATCAACAAAAGGAACTTGCGCCACAATTGCATTGAATAATTCCGGTTCATAATTAATGATCGCTCCCATCAAAAGTCCGCCGGCACTTCCGCCCATCGCATAAAGATGTTTTTCAGAAGTATAATTTTCTTTTACTAAATACTTAGCAGCATCGATGAAATCAAAGAACGTGTTTTTCTTGAAGAGCATTTTTCCATCTTCATACCACTCTCTTCCCATATATTCTCCACCTCGAACGTGTGCAATTGCGTAGATAAAACCACGATTTAAAAGAGATAGTCGAACATTCGAAAAACTCGCATCGATGGTATGTCCATAACTTCCGTAACCATAAATCAATAAAGGAGTTTCTGCAGATTTCACGGTATTTTTATGATAAACCAAAGAAATCGGAATTTTTTTTCCGTCTCTGGCAGTTGCCCAAATTCTTTCTGAAATATAATTTTCCGGAACAAAATCTCCACCTAAGACTTCCTGTTGTTTCAACAATTTGGTCGTTCTTTCTTTCATATCATATTCGAAAGTCGAACTTGGCTGCGTTAAAGAAGTATATCCGAAACGCAATTTTTCGGTGTCGAATTCTAAATTCAACCCAATATAAGCCGTATAAGTCGGATCTGAAAAAGGTAAATAATGGAAAGTGTTGTTTTTCGTATCAATGATTTTGATTTGTAAAAGACCTTCCATTCTTTCTTCAAGAACCAGATAGTTTTGGAAAATCTCAAAACCTTCCAACAAAACGTCTTCCCGATGTGGAATTACTTCAATCCAATTTTCTAGTCCTGGATTGGCCACTTTAGTTTTCGAAATTTTAAAGTTGGTAGCATCATCAGCATTTGAAATGATATAAAATTCATCTTCAAAATGCTCAACCGAATATTCTAAATCATCAATTCTTGGCTGAATTATTTTCCAGTCTGCCATAACATCATCTGCAGGAATAAATCTCTGCTCGTCAGAAATCGTACTCGAACTTGAAATAAAAATATATTTTAAAGATTTGGTTTTAAAAACATTCACATCAAAAGTTTCATCTTCTTCATGAAAAATTAAAACATCTTGCGAAGAATCCGTTCCCAATTGATGAAGAAAAACCTGAAACGCTCGCAAACTGTCATCTTTTCTGATGTAGAAAACATGCTCATTATCATTTGCCCACACTGCTTTTCCAGTCGTATTTGGAATTTGATCTTGTAAAATTTCGCCAGTTTCTAAATTCTGAAAATTTATATTATAAATTCTTCGTCCCATATTATCGGACGAATAACTCATCAATTTATTATTCGGAGAAACAGCAACACTTCCAACTTCGAAAAATTTTTGACCTTCTGCTAAAACATTTACATCTAATAAAAGTTCTTCTTCATTTTCTAAAGTCTGAAATTTTCGTGTAAACAAAGGATGCTCCTTTCCGTCTACGAACCGAACGATATACCAATATTCATTAAAAAAATAAGGAAGTGACTCATCATCTTTTTTATATCGGGCTTTCATTTCATCAAAAAGAAGTTGCTGAAAATCTTCGGTCTCTTTCATTACCGATTCAGCGTAAGAATTTTCTTCTTCCAGGTATTGTATAACTTCAGGATTCTCTCTTTCGTTCAACCAAAAATAAGGATCGTTTCTTTGATCACCGTGGATTTCCAGAACTTTCTCTATTTTTTTCGCTTTTGGCGGAGTGATATTATTATGGCTCATTTAGAGTAGATATTTAAATATAAAAAACCGACTTAATCTAAGAAAAAGGCGGTTTTTTGATTATGTTATTTAGACTTGAAGAAATTATTTCTCCAGCCCTCTTATGTATTTTTCAATTGCCATAGTCATTGATGGCGTTTCTTTGCTCGGAGCCATTACATCAACTCTCAACCCAGCATCCTTAGCTGCTTGCTCAGTAGTTAAACCGAAAACAGCAACTTTAACTTTGCCTTGTTCAAAGTCTTTAAAGTTTTCATGCAACGATTTAATTCCCTGTCTTGTAAAGAAAACCAACATATCATAATCAGCAATGTTAATTTCACTTAGATCACTACTTACCGTTTTATACATGGTGGCTTTCGTCCAGTCAATTCCAGAAGAATCTAAAACATTTTGGATATCAGAACCAATAATATCAGATGCCGGTAAAATATATTTCTCGGATGGGAACTTTTTGAAAAGCGGAATCAAATCAGCAAAAGTTCTTTCACCGAAAGCAATCTTTCTTTTTCTGTAAACAATATGTTTTTGTAAATAATTCGCAATCGCTTCTGATTGGCAAATGTAACGCATAGAATCTGGCACTGCGAAACGCATTTCTTCTGCCAAACGGAAATAATGATCAATCGCATTTTTACTGGTAAAAATAATACCGGTAAATTGCGACAAATCAATTTTCTGCGTTCTAAGCTCTTTCGCATCAACTCCTTCTACATGAATAAAAGGCTTAAAATCTATTCGGATTTTTTCCTTTCTTGCAATTTCCAAATAAGGAGAAGACTCATTAGGCGCGGGCTGTGAAACCAGTATAGATTTAATTTTCATCATCAAAATTTCTTAAAGATATAATACTCTCCATAGCACCAAAACAGGTGCAAATTGAAGGGTGCAAATATACAAAAATTTATAATACCACTTGTCAGGTAATATCTGGTTGGGTGAGAGCAAATAAAATAAAACTTTAAACACAAAAACACCAAGTAAACCAACGAAATAATAATCAAATAACTGTAAATCAGTTATATCGTAAAAATATTGATAAATACACAAAGCCATTAACACAAATGAAACTGTAAAATAAAACTTCGATGCGGTGAATTGAAAAAGAGTCCACCTTTTCATATTTCCTGTCCCAGCATAAAAAATATAGGACAACATACTTTTAAGGCTATAAAATATAATTAGTGAAATCAAGGTATATCCAAATTTATTGAGCTCATATCCGAAGAAATGAATGTCGGTTATTTGTTTTGGAACAATTGGGATCGACTGCGAAATAAGCGTTGCCATTAAAAGCGTAAAAACGACACTGATAATCAACCAACTCAAAAAATTATTAGAAGAGTCTGCGAATTTCTGCATCAAAAAAACCCTCACCGAAGAATCGCGATGAAGATATAAAAGCATGAACACATAAAGTAAAATACAACCGACGATGATAAATACCACCCAATCGTTTTGTTGCACGATTCTAACCAAAAGTAAAGTTTTTGCAAAAATAAGAATATTAAAGGAATATGTTAAGATATATTAACGCTATTTAACTTGGAATTAATCCCGGTCGTCAAAATCGTCCCTATTAATAATGGCGGAAAAGTTTATCTTTGCACCTTAATTTTTAAGATGAAAAAACTCGTCATCATTCCAACTTATAATGAGAAGGAAAATATTGAAAACATAATCGCTACAGTTTTTGCGCTGAAGGAGAATTTTCATGTTTTGATTGTTGATGATTCATCGCCCGACGGAACGGCAGAAATTGTAAAAAAACTGCAGACAATTTACCCTGATCATCTTCATTTAATTATCAGAAAAATAAAAGATGGTTTAGGAAAAGCTTATATCCATGGATTCAAATGGGCTCTGCAAAATAACTACGATTATATTTTTGAAATGGATGCTGATTTCTCACATAATCCAGCTGATCTCAATAAATTATTTCAAGCATGCTTAAAAGCAGATATGAGTATTGGTTCCCGATATTCAAAAGGAGTAAATGTGGTTAACTGGCCAATGGGAAGAGTTCTTCTTTCTTACTTCGCTTCTAAATATGTGCGCATGATTTTGGGAATTCCAATTCATGATACGACTGCGGGATTCGTTTGTTTCTCCAGAAAAGTCTTGGAAGAAATTGGTTTAGACAAAATTAAATTAAAAGGATACGGTTTTCAGATTGAAATGAAATTCCGTGCGATTAAAAAAGGATTTAAAGTTGTAGAAGTTCCTATTATCTTCACCAACAGAGAATTAGGAGTAAGCAAAATGAATGGCGGAATTATTCACGAAGCTGTTTTTGGAGTTTTAAATTTAAAATGGAAATCCATGATCGGGAAGTTATGAGAAAAATAACATTGGTGCTTTTTTCATTTTTAATGATGGCTTGTTCGCAACTGATTGACCAACCAAAAAACCTTGTTCCGAAAGATACCATGTCAGAATTACTTGCAGACTTTGCAATAAATGAGCAACTGAACATGGTGGTAGAAAATACCAATTTAGATAATGCAACCCGATACACCCTTCAACAAAAAAAAATCAAAGGAAATGATTTTGTTGAAAGTTATAAATACTACACCGCCACCGGCGACATAGAAAAGATAATAGATAACGCACAGGATATTGTTTTAAACAAAGATCCAAAAGCAAAAATCTATATCGAGAAGAAATTAAAAGAAAACAAAAACTTACCTGCATTTGCAAGATAATATGAAGTCCCCATTTTTCGAAATCAATAAAAGCACAACCGGAAAAGCTAGAGCCGGAACAATTACAACAGATCACGGCACCATTGAAACACCGATTTTCATGCCCGTGGGAACAGTTGCTTCTGTAAAAACCGTTCATCAAAGAGAACTAAAAGATGATATCAAAGCGCAGATTATTTTAGGAAATACCTATCACTTAAATCTTCGCCCAAAAATGGATATCATGCAGCAAGCTGGAGGTCTTCATAAATTCATGAACTGGGATTTACCAATTCTTACCGATTCTGGTGGTTACCAAGTGTTCTCTTTGTCAAAATCGAGAAAATTAAATGAGAAAGGCGTAAAATTCAAATCTCATATTGACGGAAGTACTCATTTTATTTCACCTGAAATTTCGATGGATATCCAAAGAAAGATTGGTGCAGATATCTTCATGGCTTTTGATGAATGTGTTGCTTATCCCGCAGAATATAACCAGGTTAAAAAATCAATGGATCTTACGCATCGCTGGTTAAAACGATGTATAAAATGGAATGCAGAAAACCCGGAATTATACGGTCATAAGCAAGCGTTTTTCCCCATCGTTCAAGGATCTTGTTATGCTGATTTAAGAATAAAATCTGCAGAATTTATCTCAGAACAAAACGCAGTAGGAAATGCAATTGGTGGACTTTCTGTAGGAGAACCAGAAGAGGAAATGTACAGAATCACAGATATCGTAACTGATATTTTGCCAGTCGAAAAACCAAGATATTTAATGGGTGTTGGTACTCCGTGGAATATTTTAGAATCTATCGGTTTAGGAATCGACATGATGGATTGTGTAATGCCAACCAGAAATGCCAGAAATGCTATGTTATTTACTTGGCAAGGCGTGATGAATATGAAGAATAAGAAGTGGGAAAGTGATTTTTCTCCTTTAGATGAATTCGGAACGAGTTATGTAGATTCAGATTATTCGAAAGCATATGTTCGTCATTTATTTGTGGCCAAAGAATATTTAGGAAAACAAATTGCATCTATTCATAATTTAGCTTTCTACTTGGATCTAGTTAGAGTTGCAAGACAACATATTGTCGCTGGCGATTTCTACGAATGGAAACAATCAATCGACCCAATTCTTAGACAAAGACTTTAAAAAAATTCTAAAAGTATTTATGAAAATAATTGACCTCTATATCATCAAAAAATACCTCGGAACTTTTGGGTTCATGTTAGGGTTATTAACGATTATTATTTTGGTCATCGATGTCCAGGCAAAAGCTCCAAGAATTGAATCAAACGGCTTTACCGTAACTGAATTTTTGATTGATTTCTATCCGTATTGGATTGTAAATCTGGTTATTACCTTCATGTCGATTTTGGTTTTTATCTCGGTTATTTTCTTTACTTCAAAAATCGCCAACAATACTGAGATTGTTGCCATCATAAGTTCTGGAGCTAGTTTCCATCGATTTGCCAGACCTTATTTTATAACGTCTGGAGTGATTGCGATTGCCGCTTTATTGATCAATCACTTTTTATTACCGCTGGCAAACATTAAGAAGAACGAATTAGAACCTTATACTTATAGTGCAAAAAACCGGGAAGAATTCACTGGAAATGCTGAAGTTGCGACTCAACTTTCAAAGACCGAGTACATCTTTATTAAAAGTTATAATAAAAAAGAGAAGCGTGGTTCGGGCTTTTTCTACCAGAAATTTGATAAAGACAGAAAGTTGATTTATCAATTAAATGCTGCAGATTTCTATTGGGATAAGGATAAAAAGTTATTCTTAATGACTAATTATTTAGAAAAGTCATTCCTTAAAAATGACACCGAAAAATTAGCTCAAGGAAACACGATGTCTAAAAATTTCGGTCAATCTCCGGAGGAACTTTTTCCTGATGTTTTATTAGGTCAAAATAAAACTACGCCTGAACTTATTAAATTCATCAACCGGGAAAAAGAAAAAGGAAACGCAAATCTCAATAACTATTTGAATGAGCTTTATCAGAGAACCTCAATGCCATTTTCGGTAATTATCTTGACGGTTTTAGGACTTGCTCTTTCATCTGAAAAAAAACGGGGTGGTTTAGGAATGAACCTCGCAATTGGGATTTCACTGGCTTTTGTCTTTGTATTTTCATTTGAAGTTTTAAAGGTTGTTTCCGCCAATAAAACAATATCACCACTTCTCGCAATGTGGATTCCTAACTTTATTTTTGGCCCACTTGCCTTGTATCTTTATTTTAAAAGAGCCAATCAATAAAGAAGCGCAATCTCTTTATGGAAGAATTTCTTTAATCCATCGTTTTCTAATTCAACCCAAAGAAATCCGTCTTCATCTACTTTTTTAATAATGCCATTTTGTCTTGATTGACCGATTTGAAAAACAGAGATTAAATCCTTTCGGAACAACCGTTCATTCAACTTTTTCAATACCGATTCTTCAGAAGTTGGTTTCGTTAAATTTTCGACCAAATACTCATGTAATGATTCTGTCAAACTTTCAAGATCGAATCTAATTCCGGTTTGAGTAAGTAATGAGCCTGCTTTTGGGAGATGCTTGAAATTTTCTTCTAAAACATTTACCCCAATACCGATAAGGAAATACGATCTTCTTTTAATAATTTTCTTTTCAATTAAAATCCCAGAAACTTTTTTATTATTAATGATAATATCATTTGGCCACTTAATTTGAGGCGTATGATTTGTCAGAATGGCAAGAAAATCAGTCAATACTTCAGCGGTATGAAAATTGAATAAATGATTGGGTAATTTAATGAGTTCATCAGGGACTGCGACTGAATAAGCCAAGCTTAAATCGTTACCAGATTCCCAGGAATTTCCATACTGGCCTTTGCCTTTAGTTTGATTAAAAGTGCAAACAGCTTGCAGATCAAGAGTGTCATGAGATATAAATTTCTCAATCTCATCATGGGTTGAAGAACATTCTTTGAGATAGAACAAGCACATCATTTATGAAAACTTTAAGAGTTAGATTTGGTAAATTTGAGACTATTTAAATAAAAAAACAATAAATTTGCAGATTATACAAAATTTTTAATGAACAAAATCACAGAAAAGCAACTACTAATCGACAAAATTGTAGAGGCAATACAAGATACCAAGGGAGAAGACATCATGATCTTCGACTTATCGACCATCGAAAATTCGGCAGCGCAAACATTCGTAATCTGCACCGGAAACTCTAACACCCAAGTTTCGGCTATTTCCGGAAACATCCAAAAAAAGGTTAGAAATGATTTACAAGACCGTCCATGGCATGTGGAAGGGAGTGAAAACTCACTTTGGGTTCTGTTGGATTATGTATCCGTAGTGGTGCACGTTTTCCAGAGAGAAACCAGAGAATACTATGATATTGAGGAGCTTTGGGGAGATGCAAAGATCACCAAAATCGAAAATTAATTACTGATAGTTGACGAGAACCATTTCGTCAAAATTTTTATAAAAAGATATGAATAACAATAAAGGATTTAACTGGTTTTTCCCAATTGCGATTGTGGCCATTTTACTCTTTTTCTTTTCGAATATGAATGGGGATTCCTCAGCGAATTCATTAGACGAAGAAGGGTTCTATGCCTTAATGGCAGAGGGTAAAGTTCAGAATGTACTGATTTATAAAGATACCGAAAAGGCAGATGTTTTTCTTACACCGGCTGCTAAAAAAGCATTAGATAGTAAGCAGGTTGCAAAAGAAAGAAGCCCTTTTTCAGCATTTGACTTTTCTCCAAAACCCGATTACACAATCAGTTTCGGAGACCTACAGCTTTTCTTGGAAAAATTCGATAAAATCAAACAGGATAACCCAGCCATCGTAACTAAAAAAGATTACGGAGTTGGTAAAAATCCAATGACGGAGTTATTATTTACCGCGGTTTTCTGGATCGCAATCATGGCACTCTTCTATTTTGTGATTTTCCGCAAAATGATGGGCGGCGGTGGCGGCGGAGGCGGTGGCCAAATCTTCTCTATCGGTAAATCAAAAGCAAAACTGTTTGACGAAAAAGATAAAGTTCAAGTTTCATTTAAAGATGTTGCAGGACTGGAAGGTGCAAAAGAAGAAGTTCAGGAAGTGGTAGACTTTTTAAAGAACTCTGAAAAATACACCAAACTGGGAGGTAAAATTCCGAAAGGAGTATTATTAGTTGGTCCTCCGGGAACAGGTAAAACCCTTTTAGCAAAAGCAGTTGCAGGTGAGGCGAAAGTTCCTTTCTTCTCGCTGTCAGGTTCTGACTTTGTCGAAATGTTTGTAGGAGTTGGAGCTTCCCGAGTAAGAGACTTATTTGCTCAGGCGAAAGCGAAATCACCGGCGATTATTTTCATTGATGAAATTGATGCTATCGGTAGAGCCAGAGGAAAAGGAAACATGACGGGAGGAAATGATGAAAGAGAAAACACTCTGAATCAATTACTGACAGAAATGGATGGTTTTGGAACCGACACGAATGTGATCATTATGGCGGCAACCAACAGAGCAGATATTTTAGATAAAGCCTTAATGAGAGCTGGTCGATTTGACCGTTCGATTTATGTTGACTTACCAGAGTTGCATGAAAGAAGAGAAATCTTCGATGTGCATTTGGCTAAAATTAAAATGGAACCGAATATTGATCGAGAATTCTTGGCAAAACAAACTCCAGGATTTAGTGGTGCAGATATCGCAAACCTTTGTAATGAGGCCGCTTTAATTGCAGCAAGAAATTCTCATGAATCGGTAACGAAACAAGATTTCTTAGATGCTGTTGATAGAATTATCGGTGGTCTTGAAAAGAAAAATAAAGCAATTAAGCCTTCAGAAAAAAGAAGAGTTGCTTATCACGAAGCAGGACACGCAACTATTTCTTGGTTGGTAGAACATGCAGCACCGTTATTAAAGGTGACTATCGTTCCGAGAGGACGTTCATTAGGTGCAGCGTGGTATCTTCCGGAAGAAAGACAGTTGACGACTACTGAGCAGATGTATGACGAGCTTTGTGCGACCTTAGGTGGTAGAGCTGCTGAGCAAACCATCTTCGGAAACATTTCAACTGGCGCGCTTTCAGATTTAGAAAGAGTAACCAAACAAGCGCAAGCAATGGTTACCATTTACGGACTAAACGATAAAATCGGTAATATATCTTACTACGACAGTACAGGACAATCTGAATATAGCTTTGGAAAACCGTATTCTGAGAATACTGCAAAAATGATTGACGAAGAAATTTCGAAAATTATTGAAACGCAATATGCCAGAGCTTTGCAGATTTTAGCTGATAATAAAGATAAATTAGATGCACTTGCTGCGAAACTTTTAGAAAAAGAAGTCATCTTTAGAGAAGACTTGGAAGAAGTTTTCGGTGAAAGAGCTTGGGATCCTGAATTAACAGAACATCCTGTTTCTAATACTCATAAAGCGAAAACTCCGGTTGAAGATGCAGAAATCTTAGGACCCGAATCTAATTCACAACTTTAATAAATTGAGTCCTGATTATTTATATTCATGTAAATAATCAGGATTTTTGTATTTAATTGATTAAGTAAACAAATATTTTCTATTTTTGTAGAACAATCGCATAATTAAAAGGAATTGAGTCTATTTAAAAAATTGGTGGGGAAAATACTGAATCAGCCTGAAGAGGATGAAGAGCAGGATTTGGTGAAACTTGGAGATCAGTTGAAAAACGCTGACCTTGACTATAAGTTTGCCCAATTATTTACCCATTCCGGTGGATTTTTTAATTACTGTGCTGATGAAGCAGAAGCACTTCAGACTTTAAATCATATCCTGAAAATAGAAAATGTAAAATCTGTTTTCTGTTGGGATAATGATTTGAAAAATTTCCTTAATGTAGTTAATGTTCCTTATACTAGTGAACTGGAGCTTTTTAATGATTGTGCATTTATCACTTGCGAATACTTAATCGCTTATGACGGCAGAATCATGCTTTCCCATAATAACATTTTGCATTATCACTCGTCCCGATTACCTGAAAAAGTAATCATCATGGCTAATGTCTCCCAAATTGTGAACAACCTGAATGATGCCATGAGCAAAATCAAGCGCAACGGAAATATTAGAAATCTTACTTCTATCAGCGGAAGCAATTCTAAATTAGATACTCCAAATAAGGATAACACAAAACTTTTCTTACTTTTGCTCGAAGATTAATATCTTTTGATCAAGTAATCTGAAAGACAATCTTCTTAAAATATTTAATCATACAATTTTGGATAAAAATTTAGTTCTACGACTTTTCGGTGGTCTTTTATATGGTTTAGTCGTTGTTCTTTGCACCACTCCATTGGGCGCGCAATTCTTAAATAACATTTCACCTGATCTTGTACAGCAACAAAACCTTTATTACGGTTTAATTACTTTTTTCCTTTTCATGGGAGCATGGGAATGTGTTAAAATGATGAAATTCGATCCTAAAAGCTGGGAAAAATGGCTTGTTTTTCCACTAATCGTTTTAGTATTTTACCGATTTTCAAAAAGATATTTCAATCACGGTTTTTATTTCGATTTTAATTTATCCGAAATATTAGCACTTTCACTTATCGTAATTGCGGTAGTCACTTTATTCCGCTTTTCTAAAGAACTCTATTACGACAACGGGAAACTTATTTTCACGGTCATCTATACAGCGCTTCCATTTGGATTTGCGTTGGGATTACCAAAATTCTCAACTGAAGATCATACCTTTACTTTAGAAGTGTTTTTTCTGTTCGTATTGATTTGGAGTAGCGATTCATTCGCCTATTTCACAGGGAAATTTTTAGGTAAACATAAAATGGCTCCAAAGATTTCTCCTAAAAAAACTTGGGAAGGTTTTGCCGGTGGCGTTTTCTTCACCATTATTCTTGGCTATTTCATTGAACAATACTATCCCGACTTAAGAGGGAACTATATCATCGTTGGATTTTTAGTTTCCGTTTTCGGACCATTAGGAGATTTGGTAGAAAGTCAGTTAAAAAGAACTTTCGGTGTTAAAGATTCTGGAAATGTAATCCCAGGACACGGTGGTATTTTAGATCGGTTAGACAGTTTTATTATCTGTGTGCCTGTCGTATATTTGTACTTTATTTTAGAAAAATTTATATAACATGAAACTACACAAAGAATCCAAAGGAACTATAATCGTAGCGAGTCTACTTTTTGCAGTTATTGGTTTAATATCAATTTATTTCTTAAAGATGTGGAGTTTGGCCATCATCATTCCTTTGCTGATTATTTATGGATTAGTATTTTGGTTTTTCCGTGTTCCACACAGAGACATCCTGGATCACAAAGAAAACGTAATTGCTCCAGTTGATGGAAAAGTGGTAATGATTAAAGAAGTTGAAGAAGATGAATTCATCAAAGGAAAAGCGATTCAGATCTCGATTTTTATGTCACCTTTGAATGTTCACATTTGCCGTTATCCAGTTTCAGGAAAGGTTATTTATAAAAAATACCATCCAGGAAAATACTTGGTTGCTTGGCATGAAAAATCTTCAACAGAAAACGAAAGAACAACACTTGCGATAGAAAGTTTAACCAACCATAAAGTAGTATTCCGCCAGATTGCTGGTTATGTTGCAAGAAGAATTGTATTCTATTGTAATGAAGGTGATCACGCAAAAGCAGGTCACGAATTCGGTTTCATTAAGTTCGGTTCCCGAATGGATATCTTCTTACCTCTTGACACAGAAATCACTTGCAAAATCGGTGATAAAACAAAAGGAGGAATCGATGTAATCGCAAAAATGAAGGAATAATTCCTGCCAAAATTATACAATCTACAATCCCGGAATTTTTAAATTCGGGATTTTTTTTATATTTTTAAAGTCAATCACAAACTTTCGCTCATGAAATCCTTTTTAATATTCTTGGTTGCTTTCACGCTAATTCTCAATTCTTGCAACAATCCTGAGCAGGAAAATCACCTGAAAGAGCGAGAAGCTGCACTTCAAATGAAAGAACAGGAATTCGCTGCGAAAGAACAGGATTATCAATCATTAAAAATGATGCGCGACAGTCTAGAACATATTCCTGCTGATACAATGAACGCAATAAAACTGCCCGAAAACATTTTAGGAAAATGGAATGGAAAAATGATTTGTACCGACTCTAATTGCTCGGAACATGTTATTGGTGATTTAAGAAACGATCTTTGGGAATTCACAGAAAATAATTTAAAAATAACCAATAAAAGCGGTGGTGAAAAAATTTACACCGGAAAATATAATGGAACTGAATTAAAATTAACCTCAGAAAATAGTTCAGCATCAACAACTCAATCTGTAATTACCTTACAACTTTCTGATCAAACTACAGGTAGAATAAAAGGCAGCCGTGAATTCACTGGCAATAACTGCACCTCGAAATTCTCCGTAGACTTAGAAAAAATCAAAAACTAAATTATGCTCACGCTCTTAAAAGTGTCTCAATTCGATCTTCCCTTAGAAGATCCAGTTCTTAAGTTTTTGGTGGTTTTAATTATCATTCTCTCTGCACCTCTTTTACTTAATAAAATTAAAGTTCCTCATTTGTTGGGATTAATTATCGCCGGTGCAGTTGTTGGACCGAACGGATTTCATATTCTAACGCGAGACAGCAGCATCGTAGTAACAGGAACTACTGGTTTACTTTACATTATGTTTCTCGCTGGATTAGAAATTGATTTAGCCGAGTTTAAGAAAAACAAATACAAAAGTATGGGCTTTGGTGCTTATACGTTTGTAATTCCTTTTATAATTGGAATCGCTGCAGCACATTTTATACTACACTATAACTGGCTGACTTCCTTCCTATTTGCCAGTATCTTTTCTTCTCACACGCTGATTTCTTATCCGTTGGTTAGCAAATTAGGAGTAGTGAAAAATCGTGCTGTAAATGTCACCGTTGGCGGAACGGTGATTACCGATATTCTTGCGCTTTTGGTTTTAGCAATCGTGGTCGGAATGACGACGGGAGAAGTTAACGCAGCTTTCTGGACCAAACTTTCTGTGGGAATCATTATTTTCGCTGTAATTGTATTAGTTGGATTTCCAATTATTGCTAGATGGTTTTTCAAAAAAGTAAGTGATAAAATATCGCAATACATCTTCGTATTGGTCATGATTTATTTAGCAGCACTTCTTGCAGAGTTATCCGGGATTGAAGCGATTATTGGCGCTTTTCTCGCGGGATTAGCTCTGAATAAATTAATTCCTCATTCTTCCTCATTAATGAATAGAGTTGAATTTGTTGGAAATGCGATCTTTATTCCGTTCTTTCTTATTAGTGTCGGAATGTTGATTGACGTGACGGTTTTCTTTAAAGATTTTGAAACCATAAAAGTTGCTTTGTTAATGATTACCATTTCAATTGGCGGAAAATACTTAGCGTCCATCGCAACTCAGAAAACGTTCTCTTTTACCAAACCAGAAGGCGGGATTATTTTCGGCTTAAGCTCAGCCTCAGCAGCGGCTACATTAGCAACCGTAACCGTTGGTTATAATATTATTATCGGCGAAACAGATTTAGGCGAACCCATCAGATTATTGGATGAAAGCGTTCTAAATGGCAGTATTCTTTTGATTTTAATTTCTTGTACAATTTCTTCT
This sequence comes from Kaistella flava (ex Peng et al. 2021), assembly GCF_015191005.1. Taxonomy (NCBI): domain Bacteria; kingdom Pseudomonadati; phylum Bacteroidota; class Flavobacteriia; order Flavobacteriales; family Weeksellaceae; genus Kaistella; species Kaistella flava (ex Peng et al. 2021). The sequence goes on from NZ_CP040442.1 coordinate 2,674,014, forward strand.
TTTGTTACTCAGAAAAATGCGGAAGAACTGGTAAAAGCTGATAATGAAAATACCATTTCTGAAACGAATCCTGAAACTGAGAATATCTTATTAGCGGTAAATCACAGCAACACGATCGAGCCAATGACGAATCTCGCTTTGTTGATTAAATCTAAAAATACCACTGAAAATCTATTTGCTTTAAATATCATTAATGAAGAAAAAAATGATTCTTCGAAAAAGAATGCAGAGACTTTATTAAATCAAGTTGTTGAAATTGGAGCCTCTGCTGATGTCAAAATAACGAAGGTAACTCGCTATGATACTGATGTTATTGACGGAATTAACAATGTAATTAAAGAATATTCGATTACTGATTTAATGATTGGCATTGATGAAGAAAAAGGATTTTCACCAAGTTTTGTCTATAATTTATACAGCGGCTATTTAAATAATAATGCGGCCAATATTTTAGTTTATCATGCAATACAACCTGCTTCTACCGTTCAAAAATATTTAGTGATTTTTCCAGAAAACGCAGCAAAAGAACCACGCTTTTTCCATTCGTTATTAAAGGTTTGGAACCTTGCCCGAAATTCCGGTTCTAAAATAGAATTCTACGGAAACGATGCAACTATTGCCATGATCGAAAAGATCAGAAAGAAAGTAAACATCGATGCGAGTTTCATAATTTTTAATAACTGGAATGAGTTGCCGAAACTCTTTAATAAAATGAAAGACAATGACGCTTTAATTTTATTCATGGCGCATCGTACAATGGTTTCTTATCAATCTGAAATGCATCATGTCCCGGATTATCTTAATCAACATTTCCGTGAGCGAAATTTCTTATTGCTTTTCCCAGCTCACGAAGATGAAATCGAATATCGAAAAGATACCCGAGATATTGGTAATGCGAATGATTTCGTGGAAATTGGAAAAATTGTAGGGAAGTTATTTAAATAAAGAAGAAGAATTACAAAATTAGAACAATGTTTTTCCAAGGTTCCGATTGAACACATCTAATTCTTTTTAATCAAATAAAAATATTTTGAAGTCAGAATTAAAATATAAATTGCATTAATAACAATTAGCCAAATAGTTATATTGAAATTAATCCAGATATATTTATGTAATAAATCTGCATTGTTTCTAATTTCATTTAAATATTCAAATCCTCTAATTAAATCTAATACGCACCAAAAATCTAAAATCAACAGTAATACTGTTAAAATCGCAAAAATGTATTTTTTAAAAACGTTCACAACTAAAACTTAAAAACCTTCTTCTTAGTCGGAGCTTGCGGAGCTTTGCCTCGTAACGGCGTAAGCAAATCCATTAATCCATTCATCTTGATTTCATAAATCGTAGAAAGTTGCATTCCTAATTTACCGGGCGGCATTCCCTGGCGCTGAAACCATTCTAAATAATTGATGGGTAAATCAACCAAAAGAGTGCCTTTGTATTTTCCAAAAGGCATTTCGGTTGAACAGATTTCTTGTAATATTTCGGGACGTAATTCGGGAATCATAGCGCTAAATCTTTAAACAGTTTTTAGATACTTAAATCAATTTTCTCTTCAATTTCTTTCGGTTCAGGCATAATAAGCTCGCGGTCATCTTCTGAGAATTCATCGCGATAAACCTGGATTAACAAAATGGTAATCGAAATTAATATCGGTCCAAAAATCAAGCCCATAAAACCAAACAGATTAATACCCATAATAATTCCGAAAACGGTATTGAGTGGATGAATATTTTCAAGTTTCTTTAATAATGTAAATCTTAATAAATTATCGGTTAATCCTACGACAACTAAACAATACACCGCCAATCCTAAACCCGACCCAACTTTCCCTTCTGCAATCATAAAGATACAAACCGGAATATATACAATCGCCGCTCCCACAATCGGAAGCATCGAACCAATACAAGTTAAAGCAAATAATAAAATAGCACTTGGCGCACCAAAAATAAAATAACCAATCAATGCAATAACACCTTGTCCGATTGCAACCACCGGAATTCCAATTGCATTTGCCATCACCATTTTTCGAATTTTTTCTCCTAATAAATTCACATTGGCTCTTTTTAGAGGTGCGGAACTTTTCAATAATCTTTCAAAAAAAAGTGGCTTTTCTAACATGAAATACAATATAAAATACATCGAAGCCACTACGGTTAAAGTATTGAAAGTACTACTGAGCGCAGAAGTAGAATACTTAGCAACGTTCTCTTTTAACTTTGCCAGATTCTCTTCACTTAAAATATCGAAATTGGTTTTAGAATAAATATAATCATGAATTTTATCAATGAAAACATTGAACTTTTCCATGTAAGCTGACGCGTTTCCTAATTTTTCAATAAGCAGATCGGCAATGAAATAAATTGGCAAAATAAGTACGACCAACGTTCCCAAAATGATGACCAAAGAAGCAACCCAAGGTTTCCACTTTAACTTTTCCTGGAGATATAAATTGTATTTTCTGGTAATAACATAAAGCGTTATCGCACCAAGAAGAGAGGGAACAAATAAGGATAAATGAAAACAGATTAAACCTGCAAGCACGATAATCACGACGAGCAAGAAGAACTGCTTGATCTTTACTTCACTGATTTGATGTTTTTTATTTGGCATAATTCATTATTAAAAAAAGCAACGGCCAAAAACCATTGCTTCCAAATGTACAGATATTCTATAAAATATCAGAATGTTTAAATTAATTTTTAAGCACAATGGGTCTTGGTCTTCCGCAGAACGCACAATAAGCTGAATACATTACTACAAGATAGAAAAGCGCCGTGAAAACAATTCCAATTCCACATAGAAATATTCCTGCAATACTTACTAAGAAACCGAGTATCGATGTTCCTAAAAAAGTGCCGTAGTTATCTTTAGCAAGAGAAAATGATTTACTCAAAGCTTCAGAAAAGCTAGCGTTTTCAAATAACAAAATAGGATATCCTAATAACAGGAAAGGCATCACAAAAACACCTGGAAGAAAGCACAATGTAAATGCAACTACCATTATGATCCACGATATTAAAGTGTAAATCAAAATGTTCACAAAATTTTGTTTGAAACCAATAAATAAATCAGAGAATTTTATAGACTCTTGAAGATTATATTTGTTGGCGATATAAATAACTCCCACATACAATGGTGCTAGTAGTAGACTTACCAAACCTGATAGTCCCGAATAAAATACAAAACCTGGTACAACCCATAAATTTGGAAAACCACCACCAGATGATTTCACTTCTTCCATAAGATCTGCTTGATTAAATCCTGAAATCGGTTGAACTAATGACGAAACTACAAAAGAAATTAGTAGCGCTGCAATCGCATAAAGAAACACTCCTTTATATATTTCGAAAGCATGGGAAATAATAGCGCCTGCCGATTTTTCCGGGCCGATTGGTTGATCAAATTCTTGAAAAGTATCCATAGTCTTATTTTTAATGTTATCAAATATATTATTAAAAATTTATATGGTCAAACTTTACAAAACCTTCTCTTCGTTTTCTTTAAAGAATTGCTGATATAAAGTGTAAATCATTGCATGCCAAAATGGAAAAGTGAATAAAAACCCAAATCCAAACAGCAAAATTCCCGATAAACTGAATAATACTGCAATCGCCACTGAAATGAGAATCGTAGTGAAATCTTGTCTCAAACCCCTGAAGGTCAACTTAATACCTTCAATCGTATTGACGTTCATAAAGAACATTAAAGGAATTGAGAAAAGAGTTAGAATAATCCAGACAACGCCGAGTAGTAATAATGAATTGGCGTATGAAAATACAATCATCCAAAAAAGGTAGAAGCCGAAAAACTTCAAGAAGTCAAAGCCGAGATAACCTGCGAATAAATCGTTCAATCCCACTTTTTCCTTAAGATCTATCTTTCTGTAAATTTTATAGAAACCAACATTTAAAGGATTTAACAAAGCAAACAGAAAGAAAATTCCTAAAAGAAAACCTTGAGTTTGCGGTAATTTTGAAACCTCTTCCATTTTTTTATTAAACGCTGGAATATCGGTTTTGATCAATTCACTGTATTGGCTCACTTGATCCCACAATCCAAAATATTTGAACAGATAGAAATAACCCAAAAAAAACAATGAAAAATAGAGTAAACTAAACGACAGTTGATAAAACAAAGTACTGTTCCAATAGGTAAATGCGGTTTTTAAAATTTCCTGTATGCTGACCTTTTGAGGGTATTTTTTTTCCATGGTGCAAAAATAAGCAAAACCTAAAGATTAACTCCTAAAAAGAGTATTTTTGCCAAATGCTAAAAAACAATCATCCGAACTTTGATAAAATGGATGAGCTTTCCCAACAGAAAGTTCCCTTCTTTTTTATGGTTGATTTTGTAGTGGAAAACGTACTGATTTATACTGAAAACGAATTAAAAGAAAATAGCTTATTAATTGATTTTCAAAACTATACAAACACCAATCATCAACAAGAGGAAAAAAGTAATATTCAATTAAAATCGTTTCCAGAAAGTAAAGAGGATTATCAAAAAGGATTTGATATCGTTCAGCAAAATCTGAAATTAGGGAATTCTTATCTCACTAATTATACTTGCAAAACTAAAATTGAAATCAACCTCAGTTTAGAAGAAATATTCTATTTATCGAAAGCAAAATATAAAGTGCTTTATAAAGATGAATTCGTCTTTTTTTCTCCGGAAACTTTTGTTGAAATTATCGATAATCAAATCTTTACGCATCCGATGAAAGGCACAATCGACGCGGCAAAGGAAAATGCGATCGAAGTTTTAAAGAATGATGTTAAAGAAAAAGCCGAACATTATACGGTAGTAGATTTGCTACGAAATGATTTAAGCATGGTCGCTGATGAAGTAAAAGTCAACGAATTTCAACGAATCGATTTCCTTAAAACAAATAAGAAAAATCTCTATGCGATGAGTTCAGAAATTTCGGGGAAACTGAAACCTGAATTTCAGAATAAAATAGGAAGTATAATGAAAAGTTTGCTTCCGGCTGGCTCTATTCTCGGTGCTCCAAAACCAAAAACTTTAGAAATAATTCTGGAAGCAGAAAAGTACGACAGAGGCTTCTATACGGGCGTTTGCGGTTGGTTCGACGGAAAGAATCTGGATTCCTGCGTGATTATTAGATTCATCGAAAAAGAAAGTGGAAAACTTTATTTTAAAAGTGGTGGTGGCATCACTCATTTGAGTACTTTTGCCGACGAGTATCAAGAAATGAAAAACAAAATATATGTCCCAATTCATTGAAAGCATTAAGGTAGAAGACAAGGAAATATTTCTCTTAGACCAACATCAGAAACGCGTCAATGAAACGTTTTCTTATTTTGGTAAAGAAGTATCGATCAACTTAGCCGATATTTTTAAAAGCTTGGAACATGATGAAGATGGCCTTTACAAACTAAGAATCGTTTACGATTTAACTGGAACTTACAGGACGCAGATGATTCCGTATGCGATGTCTGAAATCAGCGATTTTCAGTTGGTTGAAAATAATTCGTACGATTATTCATTCAAATTCGAAGACCGAAAAGAACTCGAAAAAATGAAAATTTTATCGAAAGCTGCAGAAATTATTATTGTAAAAAACAATCATATTACGGACTCTTCTTATTCTAATCTCCTATTTAAAAAAGGAAAAGACTGGTTTACGCCAAAAACCTTTTTATTGAATGGCGTTCAAAGACAGCATTTACTTAAATCAAAGAAAATTAAAGAAGCCGAAATCACCTTGCAAAATCTGAACGACTATTCTCATTTTCAATTGATTAATGCGATGAATGAATTCGACGACGCGTACAGTTATCCGATCAACTGCATTAAGAATTTACCAAAGAATTCTGACCAAATAGAACTATAAATTAAGATTTCAAAAATTCGAAATATCCTTTTAAAACTTCAGCATTTTCGACGGCAGAAGTATCAACTTCCAGGATCTTCGCCTTTTCATCATGTTTAAAGAAATTATCTAAAACTCGCGAAAGGGTAATTTCATCATCCACTTTAGTATAGGCAAATCCAAAATGCATGGCCAAATGTTCTGCATTTTTGTGATGCTTCGTCAGGATAAATTCATCCAAAGCATTCGTAGAACTTGGTCCCGGAATAATTTTGAAAATATCTCCTCCTCCATTATTAAAGACAATAATTCGGGTATAAGGTGGAATATAATTGTTCCACAAACCATTGATGTCATAAAAGAAACTCATGTCTCCTGTAACCAAAACGGTTTGCTTTTGAGATTTCATTGCAAATCCCATCGCCGTTGAAGTCGAGCCATCAATTCCACTTGTTCCGCGATTACAGTAAATTCTATTATTATCGAAATTAAATAGCTGCGCATATCGAATCGCAGAAGAATTACTAATATGTAAATTGGTCTTTTCCGGCAGTTGTTTAGAAAGCAATTCAAATAATTTAAAATCAGAAAACGTTGTTCCTATACAATATTCATCGTGTTTTAAATCTCTTTTATCACGTAAAACATCCCACAGATTAAAATAAGGACTTGGCTCCAATGAAATGAAATTTAATAATTTAGCAAAAAACTTTTCAGGCGTTGCTTTTACTTTTTCCGTCAAAGCGAAGAACGTATCAGGATGCCAAACCTCATCAATATGCCAGTGACATTTCGGATTCGCTTTTCGTAAAAACTGTTTTACTTTCTTGGAAACTACATTTTGTCCGACCGTAATTAATAAATCCGGTGCGTACGTTTTAAAATCAGCTTCATTAAAATTAAAAATATAACGATCGATATGGGCAAAAAACTTATCGTGTTTCAAATTAGAATTGGCTTCCTTTAAAACAACAACACTGTGATTTTTAACCAATTGAGTTAACTGCATTTCCAGTTCTTCACTGTAATCTCTCGTACCTACTAGAAGCATAATTCTTTTCGAAGTATTCCATTCTGCCACTAAATTTGGAGGCAAATCATAAGTCGTTTCCCGAATGGTTTTCTCAACTGGTGGAAAGTTCGGAAGTTCCGAAACCATATTATAAAGCGGTTCTTCTAACGGAATATTAATATGAACTGGACCTTGTTTTTCAAAACAAACTTCAATCGCTTTTTTAATAATAGAAAAATTTTCCTCGTCGGCGTTTTCCATTGAATCTTCGAGCAACTGAAAATCTCCGTAAGAATGTTGTTGATAAAGATCTTTCTGACGAATCGTTTGACCATCAAAAATATCAACAAAATCAATCGGACGATCGGCCGTTAAAATTAACAACGGCGTATTTTGATAAAACGCTTCCGTAATTGCCGGATAATAATTCGCCGCAGCCGAGCCACTTGTACAAGTTAAAGCTACAGGTTTTTTAATGCTTTTCGCCATTCCCATTCCAACAAAAGCAGCACTTCTTTCATCCACAATACTGTAACAGTTAAAGTCATCGGTTTCTGAAAAGTGAATCGCCAACGGTGCATTTCGGGAGCCGGGAGAAATAACGATATCGAAAATTCCGTACTCTTTTAATAAATGGGCTAATATCTGAATGCTTCGTTTGGAAGAGAATTGTTTCATAATCTAAATGGATTGCGGCAAATTTACTGATAATTAAAATTTAATTTACAAATATTTAATCCGCGTTTTATACGTATATTTATCGTAAATTTTACTGAAATGATACAAGATAAGGTTAGAAAAGAAGTTTCTTTGGATAAAACGATTATCGAAAAACTTAAAATAAAAGCTCAGGAAGATGGCAGAAATTTGAAAAACTATCTTGAAAAAGTTCTTACTGAAAAAGCAAATGATGATTTTGAAATCACCGAAGATTATATGAAAATGATCGACGAAATGCTGGAAAAAAAAGAAAAAGGATTGATCAATTTCACATCATGGGAAGAGGTTAAAAAGAAGTTTAACAGATGAAATATTTCATTACTCTTTCAGATCAAGCACAAGAAGACCTCGAAGAAACGAATGATTATTACTTAAAAAAGAGTCACTCTTTACTTGATAAATTTTGGAATGATCTAGACAAAACTCTTGCAAGGCTGTCTGAAAACCCGCTTCAGTTTCAAGAAAGATACAAAGGTAACAGAATCGTTTTTCTAGAATATTTCCCATTCGGAGTACACTATTTTTTGAATGGAAAAGAAATTGAAGTTTTTAGAATCCTTCATACAAAAAGAAAATTCTAATCTAAAAAAACTTAAATTTGCCCACGAATTCTTAATCAAACAATATGAAACAGATCCCAAGTGTGGATTTGCGTGATTTCCTTTCGGGTGAACCGGAACGCAAACAAAAATTTGTAAATGAAATCGGAAAAGCATACGAAGATATTGGCTTCGTTGCGCTAAAAGGTCACTTCTTGAATGACCAATTGGTTGATGAACTTTATGGCGAAGTAAAACAATTCTTTGATCTTCCAGTAGAAACAAAACAGAAATACGAAATCCCCGGAATCGGTGGACAACGTGGTTATGTAGGTTTCGGAAAAGAAACTGCAAAAGGTTTCAAAAAAGGAGATCTTAAAGAGTTTTGGCATTTCGGACAGTATCTGGAAGACGGCTCAAAATACGCAGCTGAATATCCGGATAATGTAGAAGTTACAGAAAATCCTAAATTCAACGTGGTTGGAAAAGAAGCCTACCAAATGTTGGAGAAAACGGGCGTTTATGTTTTGAGAGCTTTGGCGTTGTACCTTGGTTTAGATGAGTTTTATTTCGATAAATACGTCGCTGAAGGAAACTCTATCTTAAGACCAATTCACTATCCGCCGATTACTCAGGAACCTGACAACGCAGTTCGTGCTGCTGCTCATGGCGACATCAATTTGATTACGTTATTGATGGGCGCACAAGGAAAAGGTCTTCAGGTAATGAATCATGAAGGCGAATGGATTGACGCCATTGCGCAACCAGACGAATTGATGATCAACGTTGGCGATATGTTGTCGAGACATACCAATAACAAACTGAAATCTACGATTCACCAAGTGGTTAATCCGCCAAGAGAATTGTGGGGAACTTCTAGATATTCGATTCCGTTTTTTATGCATCCGGTGAGCGAAATGCCGCTGAATGCTTTAGAAAATTGTGTGGATGAAAATCATCCGAAATTGTATGAAGATACAACAGCGGGAGAATATCTTCATGAAAGATTGGTTGAACTTGGTTTGATCAAAAAATAAGTTAATCTTTTGATTATTTTTAAGAACGGGCAATTTGTCCGTTCTTTTTTGTTTACCATCAGTCAATTTAATAATTTATGTTTTTTTTTGCGTTTTTATTACGAAAACACCTGTGATTAAAAAAAAATATTATGGAATCAAGAATTAGTATATCTTTAAACCAAACGAAAAAACATTTTATATGAAAAAACTTATTCTTCTATCCTTACTTTCAATAGGACTTTTCTCTGCTTGCAAAGACCGCGAAGCAGACCCCAACGTTCTCCCCGAAGCCACACAATCTGGTAAAAACACAGGTGGTGCATTGGTAGATGGAAAAGTGTGGGTTGCAAAAATCGCTTATCCCGATCTTAATGGTGGGGGTGTTAATGCTACAATGTATGAACATGCAAATGGGAAATATAAAATGAAAATTGTTTTCCAACAAGCGAATAACATAAATAATCGCATTGTTATTTATATTTCTGATGTAGATGAAATCGTAAATCGAATCTATAAATTAGATAATAATAATGTTGCAGGATATGAAAAAGGATTAGATTATTTACAATATTATACAACAAATACAGATTTTGATGGCAGTATTACCTTTTCAAAATTTGATAAAATAAATAAAATAGCATCTGGTACATTTAATTTTAAAGCAAAAAATTCTGCTGGACAAGTTGTAACGATTACTGACGGTCGTTTTGATAAAAGATTCCTTTAACAAAAATTTTCAAATGAAATTTTTTGATTAAGACAATGCTAAATATCATCTCTTTAAAAAATAAGTTTGCGTACAATCAATTTAAATCTTTTGTAACTTTAGATTCCTAAAAATCAAGTGCTCGCCATTTCCTTTTTAGTATTATCATTAAATTATTAAAATCAAATATTATGAGTGCTAATACCAAAAATTTACGAAATGTGGTTTTGCTCGGACATTCCGACAGTGGTAAAACTACATTGATTGAAACCATGTTGTACGAAGGCGGGGCGATTAAGCGCCGTGGTAGTGTAGAAGGTCAAAACACGGTGAGCGACAATACTGATTTAGAACATGAAAAAGGGAAAACGCTCTTTTCCCACCAAATGTTCGTCAACTGGCGAAATAATAAAATCAACGTGATTGATACGCCGGGATTTGATGATTTTATTGGCGAAGTAGTATCTTCTTTAAAGGTTGCAGACACCGCGATTATCGTTTTAAATGCAGCCAATGGCGTGGAAGTAGGAACTGAACTCGTTTGGGAATATGTTGAGAAATATCAGACTCCTGCGATATTCGTGATCAACCAGATGGATCATCCGAAAGCCGATTTCGATAAAACTTTAGAACAGGCAAAAGAACGTTTTGGAACCAAGCTTCTTCCAATTCAATATCCTTATAATTCAGGCGAGAATTTTAATTCTATTATCGATGCCTTAAGAATGGTGATGTACGTATTTCCAGCAGATGGTGGGAAGCCGGAGAAAAAACAAATTCCGGATAGTGAAATCGACAGAGTTAACGAAATGCATAATGCTTTGGTAGAAATCGCCGCTGAGAATGAAGAAGGTTTAATGGAGAAATATTTTGAAGAAGGTTATCTTTCTGAAGAAGAACTGGCGAAAGGAATTACCATCGCTTTAGCCAAACAACAATTCTTTCCAGTATTTGTAACCAGTGGTTTAAAAGATATGGGAAGTGGCCGACTGATGGGATTCCTTGATGACATCGCGCCTTCTCCTGCCGAAAGACCTGCCAGAAAATTAGAAAATGGCGATGAAGTTTCTTATAACTCCGATGATAAAACAACGATTTTTATTTATAAAACGATTTCTGAACCACAAGTTGGAATCATTTCTTATTTCAAAGTTCTAAGTGGAACTTTAAAACCAGGCGATGAATTGGTGAATGCTGAAAATGGTGAAACCGAACGTATTTCTCAATTATTCGTGGCGGTCGGAAAAGACAGAATTCCGGTGAATGAATTGGTTGCCGGAGATTTAGGCGTTACCGTTAAATTAAAATTTGCGCGTTCAAACCACACTTTAAATTTAAAAGGATTAGACCGAAAAGTTCGTCCGATGGAATTCCCGGAAAGCAGAATTAGAAAAGCAATTTATACCGATGCTGCTGCCGATATGGAAAAACTGGTAACAGCTTTACATAAAATTCAGGAAGAAGATCCAACATTGAAAGTGGAACAATCTTCTGAATTAAAACAAACGATTCTTCATGGTCAAGGTCAATTGCATCTGGATTTAGTGAAAGAAAGATTACAGGATGACTTTGGTGTAAAAATGAATTTTGCCGAACCGAGGATTTCCTATCGAGAAACCATTACCGGAAACGCTGATGCCAATTATCGCCACAAAAAACAGTCCGGCGGTAATGGTCAATTTGGTGAAATCCATATGAGAGTAGAAAATTTCTACGATGGAATGGAAGAGCCCACTGGCTTTAACATTCGACAAAAAGAAACTGAAGATCTACCTTGGGGCGGAAAACTTTCTTTTTACTGGTGTATCGTCGGCGGCACCATTGATAACCGTTATATCGGCGCCATTAAAAAAGGGATTATGCAACAGATGAGCGAAGGTCCGCTGACAGGTTCCCGCTGTCAAAATATTCGGGTAATTATTTATGATGGAAAAATGCACAGTGTAGATTCGAATGATATTTCTTTCCAACTGGCTGCGGCTGGTGCTTTTAAAGAAGCATTCCATCAAGCAAAACCTCAACTTTTGGAACCAATGTATTCTGTAGAAATTCTTTGTCCTGATGAAGATACCGGCGACGTGATGGGAGATTTACAAACCCGACGTGCGATTATTTCAGGAATGGATTCCGAAGGTCATTATCAAAAAATATTGGCAGATGTTCCATTGGCAGAATTACACGATTACGGTTCTACGCTGCGTTCCATTACTGGTGGTCGTGCGAAATTTACGATGAAGTTTGCCGATTACCAATTGGTTCCTTCGAACGTTCAGCAAGATTTAATTAAAAAACATGCTCAGCTAGAAGAAGCTTAGTTAAATAAGAGCCAAGGTAAAAGTGAAAGAGCCACGATTTTTAAGTGAATGGTCAATTTTTAAATGTGATAAAAGAAAAACCTCGACGCAAGCCGAGGTTTTTTCTATATCAGATTGTTGATCTTATTATTTTGAAAGATCAAATGAAACTCCAACATTCATCTGGAACTGATTGTTCAGGTTTTTGTACACTTTATCTTTATCGCTGTATTTAGCGAAAGGAACTTGTGCTTCAGCAAAAAGACCGAAACCTTTATCAAAGAACATTCTCGCTCCTAAATGACCACCAAAGTTTTTAAGACCTAAATTAAGACCTGGATAAACATCGATATTTTCCGGTAATCCTAAAACACTACCAAGATTTGCATTGAATCTCGCTTTAATGTCAAAGCGATCACCAAATGAAGGTTTGTCAAAACCTTCGATTTCTTTAGCACCTAATAAATATCCGGCTTGTGCACCAATGGAGAAACTTTCTCCTAAACCGAAATCTGCCGAAGTCATAATTCCTGTTCCACCATTTTGCAGGTTTGCACCGATTTGGTAACGCGTATCACCAGCTCCTTTGAAAGCGTCAGACTGAGCATTTGCAATTCCGAAAACTGCAATCATTGCAGATAAAAATATTTTTTTCATAATTTCTATGTTAAATTTTACGGGTGCAAAGATAAACATTCTGTGTTTTATATTTATTTCTTTGAGATTTTATACAGCTTTCCAGTGTCAGTAATGGCGTAGAGGTTTCCATCCTGTCCACTTAACACATCACGAAAACGCTCTTTTGTATCTGCCAACAGCCATTCTTCGCCAACAACTTTATTATTTTTTATCACTAAACGGATAATTTTCTCACCACTCAAACAGCCGAGCATCATATTATTTTTCCATTCGTCGATATTTCCGGTATAGAAAGTAATTCCACTCATTGAAATTGATGGATCCCAATAATAGACGGGCTGCTCAGTTCCCTCCTTCTGCTGAATTCCTGCTCCCACTTTTTTCCCGCTATATTCAATTCCATACGTAACATCTCCCCAACCGTAATTTTTTCCGGGTTGAATTAAATTAACTTCGTCGCCACCTTTTGGTCCCATCTCGGCTTCCCAAAGCTGTCCTTTTTCATCCAGGGCTAAACCTTGTGGATTTCGATGTCCGTAAGAATAAATCTCTGGTTTATATTTTGAATTTCCAAGGAAAGGATTTCCCGGCGCCGGTTTTCCATCTTTCGTAATTTTTAAAACTTTCCCTAAATACGCCATTGTATTTTGTGCTAATGGTCTTGTTTCCAGATCTGAACGTTCGCCAGTACTTACAAAGAGATTTCCGTCTTTATCAAAAACCAGTCGACTTCCGTAATGCAACTTACCATCATAAGTTGGGGTTGCTCTAAAAATAACTTGTGGATTTTCAACTCTTTTTTCATCAGCAGAAAGTTTTCCTTTCCCGACAGAAGTGTGATTTCCACCTGAAACAGGTTCGGAGAAAGTCCAGTAAATCATTCTGTTATTTTTAAAATCAGGGTCAAGTGCAACATCTAACAAGCCACCTTGTCCATTTGGATCAACTGTAGGAAAACCTCCCACTTTAGTAATTGTTTTTCCGTCTGCCGTAACAATATTCATGAAGCCTGATTTTTCTGTAATCAAAAATCGACCATCAGGTAAATTGATAATTCCCCAAGGTTTTCCTAATGCTGAATTAATAACTTCCACTTGATAAGCAGTTTTTGTTTTTAAACCTTCAGCTCTGGTTTGATTTTCAAAGGCTGGTTTATAGGTAGGTGAATTTTTCTCGGCAGTTTCAGGATTTGGTAATTGATCTGCTGATATCACACTGTTTCTATCGACAGTTGAAGTTGTAGAATTTCCAGAACACGCAGCCAAAAATGAAAAAGCGGTAATTGCTGAGATTGACAAGATTGAATATTTCATTGGTAATTGTATTTAATGATTTATTATTGACAACAAAAAACATTCCTCGTTATCACTTTTAATAAAGATACAAAAATATCTTGTGCATTTAAAAAAGTTATTCTACATTTGTAGAGTTAGATATAAATTTGTAGAAATGAAACAGAAATTAACCGAAGCCGAAAAACAGATCATGGATATTTTATGGGAACAGAAAGTTGCTTTCATGAAAGATATTTTAGAAATTTATCCTGACCCAAAACCCGCTTCAACAACGATAGCAACGCTTCTAAAAAGAATGCAGACGAAAAATTTAGTAGGATATAAAACCTTTGGCAACTCAAGAGAGTATTTTCCTAAAGTTGATAAGGAAACGTATTTCAATCAGGAGATGAATTCGATGATTGACCGTTTTTTCAATAGTTCCGTATCGCAATTTGCTTCATTTTTCGCTTCCAATAAAAAGCTTTCACAAAGCCAGTTGAAAGAACTTCGAGAGATCATCGATCACCAAATAAAAGAGTAAAAATATGGAAACACTTATTTTAAAAATCACCCTTTCTTCCTGTTTGCTTATTGGTTTCTATTATTTATTTCTAGAAAAGGAGCGGATATTTAAATTCAATAGGATTTATCTTTTGGTTGCCTTACTATTTGCTTACGTAATTCCTTTTATTCCTTTTGATTCTACTTTTATCGCAAAAGGTCAATCCAATTTAATAATTGGAGAACCCGTTCAGGATTTTCAACAAATCAATATAATAAAAGATGCAGGTATCGATTGGATTAAATTTTTACTTGTTTTTTATGTCGCGGTTTCTATTTTCTTTTTAATCAAATTTATCTACTCTATCGTTAAGATTAAATTTTTGAAAGGTGAAAAAAGAAACTACAGAAACCAGAACATTCTGATTATCGATAAAAATTATGCTCCGTTCAGTTTTTTGGACACCATTTATTTTAGCAGAAAACATTTAGTCAATGATCAAATTGATGAACGCATATTTCTACACGAAAAATGTCATATCGTTGAAAGACATAGCGCTGATATTTTGTTTTTAGAATTTTTAAAAATATTTTCATGGTTTAATCCAGCCTTATTCTTTTTCAAAAAGGCAATGATCACCAATCATGAATTTCTGGCTGATGAATATGTTTTGCAAAATAATTATGACATCAGTAACTATCAACATTTAATTTTAAATGAAATTAAAATTTCACAAAGTTCTAATCTTACACACCAATTCGATTTTAATAACACCAAAAAAAGATTTATTATGATGACTTCTAAAAACTCCAGATTTACTTGGTTGAAGAAATTTACTCTTCTTCCAGTCCTCGCCATTCTATTTGTGCTTTTTACTAAGAAAGCAAATGCACAGACTGAAACATCTGCTATTGCAGAACCTACTCCTCTTCAAAATGAACAGCAAGATATTGCCATGCCAATTGTTGAGACGAACGCTACAGCAGCGGAGAAAGAGTTCATTGAGGTTTCCAAGAAAATACGAGAAGAATTTGAATTGAAGAAAGATACAATAAAGAAAAAACAAGATGTCGCAACACCAGTTCCACCGTCACAAGCAAAATTTACAGGAATTCTACCACAATTTCCAGATGGAATTAATGCTTTTAGAACTTTAATTCAGACCAATTTTGATACTTCTGTTGTTAAAGATCAAAAAGGTGTAATAAAAACAGTCATTTATACGAAAATCGACGAAAATGGAAGGATGACCGACGTGTTAGCTGAAGGTCCAAACGAAACATTTAATAAAGAAGCAGAAAGAGTGGTAAAACTAATAAGTATCGACCATGTTTGGAAACCAGCAACGGAAGATGGCCAACCAGTAAACTATAGATTTACGCTTCCTTTAACAATGCAGTTTCAATAAACCGCAATAGATTGAGTTAAAAAATTCGAGAAAATATGTTTAAACAATTCATAAAAATAGCTTCGCTATTCGCCTTTAGTTTCGTCTTCTCCCAAAATAAAAGTTTCGTTTATGAATTAAAATTCAAACCGAATCCGACAAAAGACAGCATCGCTACGGAAAAATTTGCGTTAGATATCAATGATGGGAAATCAATGTTTAGAACATTAAAAGACAAAGAAGCAGATTCTACTTTTCATGCTACGAAGAGACTAAGTTTTATGACCACTTCTTTTAAGGATTTCAAAAGTGTTTCGAAAGATCTGAAGACAAGGGAAACGAAGAAATTTATCAACAACTTTCAAAAACTCGTTACCGTTAAAATCGATGAAGAACTAATTTGGAATATTGAGAAAGAAACGAAGGAAACGTTAGGAATGAAAGCTCAAAAAGCAACTACAACTTACGGTGGCAGAAAGTGGACCGCGTGGTTCACCAATGAAATTCCATTGCAAGAAGGACCTTATGTTTTTCATGGATTACCTGGCTTAATTACTGAAATTAATGACACTCAAAATGATTATACTTTTTCATTAGTTCAAATTAAAAACTCCGATCGCAAATTGTATGAGAAAGAAAAAGCGTTACCCGTTTCCTGGAAACAATATGAAAAATTAGCACTGGATTATTATTCAGATCCGACCCGGGAAATAAATGGTAAAAATGCAGGAGGACCAGTTTTAATGAAATGGGTTGATGAAAAGGGCAATGAATTGATTCCTAATTTTAAAGAAATGAACGAAAGGGAGCAAAAAGAAATCCGCGAGAATAATAACCCAATTGAGTTAAATCATAAAATCTTCTATAAATGAAGCACTTACGCTTTTTAAATTAAAAAAGGAGTAAATTCAATTTACTCCTTTTTACAATATTGCTTTTATAGACACTTTCAATCTTGCAGACGAGCATTATAAATTCCACCTCTTTTCTTTTCCGTATTTTTGCAAGATGAAATTCGAACTTCAATCAGAATACAAACCTACAGGCGATCAGCCAACTGCCATAAAGAAATTGACCGAAGGCCTTGAAATCGGTGAGAAATACCAAACTCTTCTCGGAGTTACCGGTTCCGGGAAAACTTTTACGGTAGCCAATGTGGTGAACAATACGCAGAAACCAACTTTGGTTCTGGCACATAATAAAACTTTAGCGGCGCAATTATTCATGGAATTCAAAGAGTTTTTTCCAAATAATGCCGTGGAGTATTTTGTGTCTTACTATGATTATTACCAGCCAGAAGCGTTTATCGCTTCTACCAATACTTATATAGAAAAGGATTTATCCATTAATGAAGAAGTAGAAAAATTACGACTTTCGGCCACGGCGAGTTTACTTTCCGGCAGAAGAGATGTTTTAATTGTCGCTTCTGTTTCGTGTATTTACGGTGTTGGAAATCCCGCAGAATTTGAAAAGTCATTAATTTCTATTGAGAAAAATCAAAAAATAACGAGAACAAGTTTGCTTCATGATTTGGTGAATGCTTTATACTCAAGAACTTTACATGAATTTACGCGTGGAACATTCAGAGTTAAAGGTGATGTGGTTGATGTATTTCCGGCTTATGCCGATAATGCTATTCGGATTCAGTTTTTCGGTGATGAGATTGAAACCATTCAAAGTTTTGATCCTTTATCGGGAAACGTAATGGATAACTTTGATGATATTAAAATTTATCCGGCAAATCTTTTTGTTACGTCAAAAGATACGCAAGTAAGTGCTATTCGCGAAATTCAGGATGACATGGTGAAGCAGGTCGATTTCTTTAATGACATTGAAAAACCTTACGAAGCAAAACGTTTACAAGAACGTACGGAACTCGATTTAGAAATGATGAAAGAACTCGGCTATTGCAGCGGAATAGAAAACTATTCCCGATATTTTGACGGAAGATTGCCTGGTTCAAGACCGTTCTGTTTATTGGATTATTTTCCGAAAGATTACTTGATGGTCATCGATGAAAGTCACGTTACAATTCCACAGGTTCATGCGATGTATGGTGGTGACAGAAGCAGAAAAGAAGTTTTGGTAGAACACGGATTTAGACTTCCAGCAGCGATGGATAACCGTCCGTTGAAGTTTCCAGAGTTTGAAGCGATACAAAATCAGGTCATTTATGTTTCTGCAACTCCCGCAGATTATGAACTTGAAAAAAGTGGTGGCGAATATGTAGAACAAATTATTCGTCCAACCGGATTGCTCGATCCTGTAATTGAAATTCGTCCTTCTTTAAATCAAATTGATGATTTAATGGAAGAAATTCAAAAACGTGCAGAAGTTGATGAACGTACTTTAGTTACGACTTTGACTAAAAAAATGGCGGAAGAATTAACCAAGTATTTTACCAAGTTCGGAATAAGAACACGATACATTCACTCAGATGTGGAGACTTTGGATCGTATTCAGATCATGCAGGACTTACGTGTTGGTTTATTTGATGTTTTAGTCGGAGTTAACTTATTGAGAGAAGGATTGGATTTACCGGAAGTTTCCCTGGTCGCTATTTTAGATGCGGACAAAGAAGGAATGTTGCGTTCCCGAAGATCAATGACGCAAACCGTTGGTAGAGCCGCGAGGAACCTTAATGGAAAAGCGATTCTGTATGCCGATAAAATGACGAAATCAATGCAGGCAACGATTGATGAAACGCTTTATAGAAGACAAAAGCAGATGGAATACAATGAAAAGCATGGCCAAGTTCCGACTGCTTTAAATAAAAAAATATCTGAAGTAATGGTGGGAAGAAGTAAAGATTTCCCAGATGAAAAATATACTCAGAAAGAAATCTTGAAACAAGTTGCAGAACAAAAAGCGAAATATGGTGGAGAAGGCATAGAGCAGCTTATTGGTGAAAAACAAAAAGCCATGGAAGCCGCTGCGAAAAACCTGGACTTTATAAAAGCTGCAAAATTAAGAGATGAAATTAATGCGCTGAAAGCTTAATTTATCTCCACAAAATCATATAAAAAAAGGAGTGAATTATTGAAATTCACTCCTTTTTTTATTTTAAAGATCCAATTAAATCGGCACAAAAACAACGGCAGCTACAGCAGCCAAACCGATAATTACCGAGGAGAATACATCTGGTTTCTTAACTTCACGAACGTCACTTTTATTAATAACAACGTCTTCACCTGATTTCAATTTCCCGTAAATATTTTCGTCATCTAATTTTAAAACTTCCAATTTTACAACCTTTGCATCATTGGTTTGAATCGTGTATTTATGATACAATTCCAGAGAATTACTTTTCATTGGTTTTTGCGTACTTACTACGCGTGTTTGACAAGAGGTCAACATTATAAGAGCTAAGACTAGGACAAATATGTTTTTCATTCTACTTTTTAAATTTGTGCAAATTTAATAAAATTAATGTTCATGGGCCTGATTTTAACTAATTTTAAAATTGAACGGCATTTAAATCTTGGGCAATCAACCAAGCCTCACTCCAGCAAGCCTGAAAATTAAATCCGCCCGTAACTGCGTCAATATTTAAAACTTCTCCGGCAATATAGAATTGAGGAAGGATTTTAGATTTCATTGTTTTAAAATCGATTTCTTTCAAATCAATTCCGCCGGCGGTTACGAATTCATCTTTGTAGGTGGACTTTCCATTGACCTTCATTTTGTTCTCACAAAGATGTTGAACAATTTTCTGTAGTTCTTGTCCCGAAACATTAGAGATGTTTTTATCTAGATCTACTTTTGACAACCAAATAATTCGATGCCAAAAGCGGGTCGTAATATCAAAGATTTTCGAACTTCCAATCGTCTTCTTAGGATGATCTTGTCGGAAAGTTTTAAAAGTCTCTTCAGCGATTTCTAAATCGATTCCTAAAAAATTAACGATGATTTCAAACTGATATTTTAAATCCGCAAGTTCTCTAGCTTTCCAGGCAGAAAGTTTTAAAATGGCTGGGCCGGAAAGTCCCCAATGCGTAATCAACATCGGGCCAGATTCATCCATTTTTAATTGTGGAATAGAAACTTCCGCGTAAGGAAAACTCGTTCCCATCAAATCTTTTAAAGTATCATTTTTAATATTAAAAGTAAAAAGAGACGGAACAGGTTCTACGATTTTATGTCCCAAACTTTGAATCATCTTCAAAGACTTCGGCGAACTTCCTGTGGTGTATATAACATAATCAGCTACATAAGTATTCGTGCTGGTTGTAATTAAATATTGATTCTCTTTTAGTGCAATTTCTAAGACAACTGATTTTGTATGTATTTGAAAATGCTTATTGGACACTTCTTCCTGTAAAGTATTAATGATCGTTTGCGAAGAATTACTTTCTGGAAAGATCCGGTTATCGTTTTCAATCTTCAACGAAACATTTCGTTGTTCAAACCATTCCATCGTGTCGCCAGGTTGAAACTTGTGAAAGACACTTAATAACTCTTTATTCCCTCTTGGGTAAAACTGGACCAGTTCTTTCGGATCAAAACAAGCATGGGCAACATTGCATCTTCCGCCACCGGAGATCTTCACCTTTTGCAGGACATCAGAATTCTGCTCCAGAATGATTACTTCAAACTTGGTTTCGTCGAGATTTGCTGCACAGAAGAATCCGGCTGCGCCTCCACCGATTATGACTATTTTTTTCTTTTTCAATATACTATTTTTATCATCTTTTCTTAGGGACAAGACAAAGGTTTTACACAAAGAGCGCAAATTTAGTAATTCAAACTTTTTGGGAGTTTTGAATTCATTTATAGCTCAAAACTTTTGTGCCTTTTTGTGGTTGATGAATTGCAAAAATACTATTTTTCTAAGCCATGATTAATGCTTAATTTTGCAAATTAAATAAAATGCTTCTATCGAAGCGAAATATGCGCCCCGACTTGAACGGAAATCCTTTTTTTTGCATTGGCCAAAGCGTAGGCAAAAAAGATTGGGAGTGGAAGGCGGATCAAGGCGTCCAAATAAAAAAAATAGTAAAAATGTCTGATTATCATTACAAATTTGAAGTTCGCTGGAGCGATATTGATGCGAACCGCCACTTGGCCAATTCTTCATACGTTATGTATTGCGCGCAAACCAGAATGGCTTTTATGAACACGCATAAAATGGGTTTGAAAGAGTTAAGTTATTGGGGAATTGGACCGGTAATTTTACATGAGCGGTATTCTTTTTTTAAGGAAATCTATGCTGACCAAACGGTTTTTGTTTCGCTGGAAATTGCAGGAATGTCGGAAGATGCAAGCATCTATCAGTTCGTTCACAAATTTTATTTACCTGACGGAACTCATTGCGCAACCGCTGAAGCGACCGGAGTTTGGATTGATACGATGTTAAGAAAATCAACGACTCCACCGGATGATGTTTTGGAAGTGATGAATGAATTCAAGGGGGAACACGTGAAAACTTTAACAAAACAAGACTTGAAAGATTTGCCTTTCAAACCGGAAAATGTGGAAGCATTTCACAAGAAGAACACCTTCAGCTGGAAAAAAGAAAAAGATCAACCGTCGGGAGAATAATTGTTAAAATTCCTACAAAAACCTCATCAAATTTAAAATAATAAAATGCTAGAAGATAAAAACCCAGAATTAACTCCAATTTCCGCTTATGGTGAATTTGGATTAATTAAACACCTCACCGAAAACTTTAGTTTTGATAATTCTTCTACAGAAGTTTCTGTCGGTGACGATTGCGCAGTCATTAATCCTGAAGGTCAAAAAGTAGTTGTTACGACTGATGTTTTGGCGGAAGGAGTCCATTTCAACTTAGGATATGTTCCATTGAAACACTTAGGATATAAAGCGGTTGTAGTCAACCTTAGTGATGTTGCTGCCATGAATGCTACGCCAACTCAAATCTTAGTTTCACTTGCCGTATCAAGCCGTTTCCCGGTAGAAGCTTTAGAGGAGATTTACGCAGGAATTTATATGGCATGTAAACATTACAAAGTTGATTTAGTTGGTGGCGACACGACAAGTTCTACGTCTGGTTTAGTAATTACGATTACAGCGATTGGCCTTGAAAATTCTGAAAATTTAATCAAAAGAAATGGTGCAAAACCAAATGACCTATTAGTAGTAACGGGTGATTTAGGTGGCGCTTATATGGGCTTGCAAATTTTGGAGAGAGAACATTCTGTTTATCTTGCTAATCCTAATATGCAACCTGAAATGGAAGGCTACGATTATATTCTGGAAAGACAATTGAAACCGGAAGCAAGAACTGACATTAAGAAAACTTTGAAAGAATTGGATATTCATCCAACATCTATGATTGATGTTTCTGATGGATTATCTTCTGAAACATTGCATTTATCGGATCAAAGTAAAGTTGGTTTTAGAATCTACGAAGAAAAAATTCCGATGGATTCTTTAACGATTTCTACGGCAGAAGAATTGAACTTGAATCCTGTAATGTGCGCACTGAACGGCGGCGAAGATTATGAATTGTTGTTTACAATCGCACCCGCTGATTTCGAGAAAATTAAAAATCATCCGGATTTTACCATTATCGGTCACGCCGTTGATTTGGATCAAGGAAATTATTTAGTGGCAAGAGGAAGCAGTGAATTGATTCCTCTGAATGCACAAGGCTGGGATGCTTTCCTGAATAAAGGAAAGTAGCGCATTGATTGACAAAACTTAAAGAGAAAAATTAGACGTTTTACGGTTAAGTTTCTGGTTAAGAAATTAAGAAAATTAAGATTTCCTTCGGAAATTTTATTACGCAAAATTCGAAGTATTAAAAGCCTATTTGTTTAAACATTTAGGCTTTTATCATGTTTTATTTTTAATCATAAATAATTTCTAATAATAGACCACAAAAAAGTCTCAATCTAAAGATTGAGACTTTTTATATTGATCAAAACGCTTTTTAAATTATGCGTTTGTTTCAGTGCTTGGTTCAATAGATACGAATGATCTGTTGTTTTGTTTCTTTCTGAAAACTACTTTACCAGCGATCAAAGCGTGCAATGTGTGGTCTTTACCCATCCCCACGTTTTCACCTGGGTGGTGTGTTGTACCTCTTTGTCTCACGATGATGTTACCAGCGATAGCTTCTTGTCCTCCGAAAATCTTAACTCCCAATCTTTTGGAATGCGATTCTCTACCATTTTTGGAACTACCAACTCCTTTCTTATGTGCCATTGTATTTTAAGGTTTTTTGGTTAAAATTATTCAGCGGTTTCGCTGTCTGATTTTTTGGTTGTTTTTTTAGCAACTGGAGCTTCTTCCGAAACTGCTGCTTCTTTTTTAGCTTTCGGTGCAGCTTTTTTCTCTTCTTTCTTACTATCGAAACCAGTGATTCCAGTAATTTGAATTTGAGTTAAAGACTGTCTGTGACCGTTTTTCTTTTCGTATCCTTTTCTTCTTTTCTTTTTGAAGATGATTACTTTATCAGCTTTTAAGTGGTCTAAGATTACAGCATCAACAGTGATACCGCTTACAGCTGGGGCGCCGATTGTTGTAGAACCGTTTACAGTTAAAAGAACTTTATCGAAAGAAACTTTTCCTCCTTTATCGCCTTTCAAACGGTTTACAAACAACTTTTGGTCTTGCTCAACTTTATATTGAAGCCCTGCTATTTCTACAATTGCAAACATTGTTTATAATTTTTGTTAGTTAATTCGAGGTGCAAAAGTAAGAAATAATTTTGAGTTATCCACAATACACGTTTAAATTTCCGAAAATCTTTTGAACCAATTACTTATGAATTTAAAATCAGTTCTAATTTAACCGAATATTTTCAAAATTATTCCGCTTTTTTTACCGCAAAAATTTCGAAAAGCTTTATTCAAAATGGTCATCAAAAGGTTGCAAAAGGTTTATAGAATAACGCTTCTGCACTTTGCAACCTTTTGAATTACTTCTGTTTTGCATTTAACTTTTGATTCTTTTGCGGTTTAAAAAATAGAATTTGCATTTGAGACCGTTACTCATTTTTAAATTTACGTTCACATTCAATTTTTCTTTACTTTTGATTTTCAAATAAATTATGAAAAGAGATCTCTACATTGACTTTGCAAAAGGTTTCGCGACACTTGCTATTATCTTTATCCACACCGTTTTTTGGTCCGGACAATTTTATGTCCCAACCGAACTTCGGGTTCTGTCCTTATTAATAGATGTTCCTTTGTTTTTTGCTTTAAGTGGACTTACTTCTGGCGCAAATATCGAAAAGACGCTTTATAGATTATTGAAACTGCAGATCACTTATATGATTTTCGTGACCTTTCTTTTCTTCCTCGATTATTTATTTAAAGTATTTGGCTTAACTATTTTTGGTCTCGATTGGATGAAAGATTTCTATTCCACTTTCGGCACTAAATACGTTCCGCAAAGTATTACTGATATTCCACAATGGCAAAATCTTGGTAATTGGTATCTTCATCAATATACGAATGCAGATACTTTTCCTGTCGTAATGGGGAGTTTTTGGTATTTAAAAGTCTATTTTATTCTAACCGTTTTTGGAGTTTTAATTCTAAGGTTTTTCCCGAAACATATCAATTGGTTTATCGGACTTTGTTTAGGTTTAACCTTACTATTTAATGTTTTTCCACAGTATTATCCAACAGGCCAAGTTGGTTACGTCGCTTTGTATTTGGGAATATTCCTAATCGCTCATCAATTAAAAGGTAAAAAAATAAAGACAAAATGGGTTCCTGCTTTATATGGAATTTTAATGCTGATTCTTATTTTCCTTTTCTGGAATTCTGGCAAAGAATTATTTTTAAAAATGAATAAAGCGAAGTTTCCACCGAAATTACTTTATGTTTTTTGGGCAAGTTTCTCACTGCTCACTTTATTTGTTTTATATAATCGACTAAAAATCGAAAAGAATAATTTGCTAACTTATATTGGCCAAAATGCGATTTTCTTTTATTTTGCGCAGGGTATGAGTTCCTCTCTCATTTATTTTATTGTTGTTCCACTCAAAGAATATTTGCCGTGGGGGATTTTGGTTGTTTTAATTTTTGGTATTAATATTTTCTTGGCTATTATTATTTCTGAAGGATTGAAAAAAGTTGATGCTTTTGGCTGGCGAATTATGGAATTTTTACGTAAAAAAACGGCTTCAGTATAAAACCGAAGCAGTTCATTTATTCCTTAGTATAAGAACTAGTCTCTTTTTCCATTACCTCTCGCAATAATTGCGATAAGTACGATGACAAATAATCCACCAATTACCCAATAAAGGGGATTCGAATACCATTGCTCCGTAGTAGTCGTTTTAGTAGTTGTAACATTAACATTCAAATCTGGATTTTTCGTTGCTTCTTGAGCCAAAGCCAATGTGCTAAAGAAAAAAGTAAGCATAAAAATTCCAAATTTTTCCAGCCCGTTTTTTAAAGATAAAGTGTTCATAATAGTTTATTTTTTAATGTTAATTATTGATTATTCAACATTTATGCCACATATTAGCCTTTACATTCGCAATTGCTATAATTAAATACCATTTTAGCAAATGTCTAAAGTCTGGGACCATGCTTTTAATTTCATTAAATTTACGCCAAAATTAAGACGATGTTTAAATTAAGACTTTTGACCGATCCGCGTTGGGCGAATATTGCTGAAGGTAATTTAGAAGAAATCCTGACGGATCACGCTTGGTGCGAACAAAAAGCCACGACCAATGCGATTACGATTATAACCATGTGTCCGGAATACCCGGAAATCGTTACGGAGCTTTTGAAAATCGCACAGGAAGAATTAGAACATTTCCAGCAAGTACACGAAATCATAAAAAAGCGCGGCTATACTTTCGGTAGAGAAAGGAAGGATGATTATGTTGGTCAGTTATTTAAATTCATTGTTCAGGGAACACGCAAGGAATACATTATCGACAGAATGCTTTTTGCGGCGATGATAGAAGCAAGAAGTTGTGAAAGATTCAGAGTTCTAACCGAGAATATCAAAGATGAAGAATTGAAAACCTTCTATAAAGATCTGATGATTTCTGAAGCGGGACATTACACGACTTTTATTGGGTTCGCACGACAATTAGGAGATGTTGAAAAAGTAAATGCACGTTGGGAAGAATGGTTGGATTATGAAGCCGAGATCATAAAATCCTACGGAAAAAAAGAAACCATTCACGGTTAATATTTTTTTTAAAACTCATCTAAAATTTACTTATTTTTACGGTTGAACTTTTAATGATTACCAGTCGTAGATGATAACTAAACACCAATTTGAGAAATTACTTAACACCTTTGCAAAATCGTTTTTCCAAGGTTTGTTAATTATAGGACCTTTTGCCTTAACAATTTGGATTATTTGGTATATCGTTTCGAGTATTGATAATATCATTCCGTCTTTATCCGACCACTTTTATCCTGGAATGACCTTCGTTATTGTTATTTGCTCCACAACTTTAATCGGTTATCTTGGAAGTAAATTCATTATCGGAAGAGTAATCGTCGACAGTTTCGATTATCTGCTGGAACATACTCCGGGAATTAAATTCATCTACACTTCTTTGAAAGACGTAATGACTTCTTTTGTTGGAGATAAGAAAAAATTCAACCAACCGGTTCTTATTAAAACTACAGAAAATCCCGCTATTTGGCGCATCGGATTTTTAACGCAAAGTGACCTTTCGTCTGTTGGTTTTCCCGAACACGTTTCGGTTTATCTTCCACATTCATATGCTGTTTCGGGTTGGGTCGTATTTGTTTTAGCAACTAATATTACCATTTTAGAAAATGTAACTGCTGCACAAGCAATGAAATTTGCTGTGAGTGGTGGCGTTGCCGGATTCCACTCCGATGACAATGTCTTCAAAGCGCCGGAATGATTAGTAATCAGTAATGAGCAGTAAGTAATTTTTATACTTATCGCTCGCAGTTTTTTATTACTTATTACCAATTAATTATTCCTCATCCTTATATGAAATTACCGTACGCAGAACCATTTAGAATTAAAATGGTTGAAGAAATCCGCCAATCTACCAAAGAAGAAAGAGAAGAATGGCTAAAAAACGCCAAATACAATTTATTTAATTTAAAGTCTTCTCAGGTTTATATCGACTTATTAACTGATTCGGGAACGGGCGCAATGAGCGACCAACAATGGGGAGCCTTGATGACAGGAGACGAAAGTTACGCAGGTTCTAAAAGTTTCGAACAACTGCACCAAACCGTCCAAAAGATTACTGGTTACAAATATTTACTTCCAACACACCAGGGCAGAGCCGCTGAAAATGTCTTGTTTTCAGTGTTGGTAAAAGATGGTGATGTGATCCCAGGAAACTCCCATTTCGATACTACCAAAGGACATATTGAAATCAGAAAAGCCCACGCCATCGATTGTACCGTTGATGAAGCTTTTGATATTGAAGATCCACATCCGTTTAAAGGAAACATCAATTTAGAAAAACTCGAAGAAGTTTATAAAGCGCATCCAAAAGAAAAAATTCCTTTCTGTTTAATTACGATTACCTGTAATTCGTCAGGAGGACAACCCGTTTCTTTGGAAAATATGAAAGCCGTAAAAGAACTTTCTGACCGTTATGGAATTCCAATCTATTTCGATTCTGCCAGATTTGCGGAGAATGCTTATTTCATTAAAATGAGAGAAAAAGGTCAGGAAAACAGAACCATAAAAGAAATTGCAAAAGAAGCATTTTCTTATGGAGTTGGAATGACGATGAGTTCAAAGAAAGATGGTTTAGTTAATATCGGTGGTTTCATTGCTTTGAATGATGCAGAGATTTTTAAAAAAGCTTCTAACTTCACGATTATTTTTGAAGGTTTCATCACTTATGGTGGAATGGCCGGAAGAGATATGGCAGCTTTAGCCGTTGGATTGAATGAAGCGACAGAATTTGAATATTTAGAAAGTCGTATTTCACAGGTAGAATATCTGGGAAATAAATTAATTAAATTCGGAATCCCTGTGCAGAAACCGATTGGCGGACACGCAGTTTTCATTGATTCTCTGCAATTCTTACCCAATATTCCAAGAGAAGAATATCCTGCTCAAACTTTGGCGAACGAAATTTACAAAGAAGCGGGAATAAGAACTGTAGAAATCGGAACTTTATTAGCCGACAGAGATCCAGAAACACGTATCAACCGTTATCCAAAATTAGAGTTGGTTCGTTTGGCAATTCCGCGTAGAACGTACACCAACAATCATATGGATTATATTGCGGTTGCTATTAAAAATGTTTACGACAGAAGAAACGAGATTCAGAAAGGATACAATATCGTTTGGGAATCTGAAATTTTACGACACTTTACGGTAGAATTAGAAAAAGCTTAAACCTTTGCTTTTTCACCTTTAAATAAAAACCTCGGCTTGCGTCGAGGTTTTGCTTTTTGTAATTGAATTCTTTTCACAAACTATCGTACAAATATGTACTTTTTTATAGAAATTTACTGCTCAATACTCACCGCTTCAAAGCCAACCAATTCTTCGGATTCAAAAATCACGTGCAATTCTATCGGATTACAGCAAACTTCGCAATCTTCTATATACGTTTGGTTCGGAATCGAAGGATCCAAAAGCGCAGAAATTTCTTCCCAACAGTATGGACAGGTATAAAAATATTCTACCATAATTAATCTTTTGAGCAGTTCTGTTTTTAATAAAAGTAATTTTTATTTTGTTGATTTTTCGCTATCGCCCACAAATTCCAGACTTACAGAATTCATACAATAGCGAGTTCCAGTTGGTGGCGGACCATCGTTGAAAACGTGACCTAAATGCGAATCACATCTTTTACACAGGACTTCGGTTCTTTCCATTCCATAGGTTGAATCTCGTTTGTAAGCGGTTCCTTCTTTGTCAGCTTCGAAGAAACTTGGCCAGCCACAAGTGGAAGAAAATTTGGCATCAGAACGGAATAAATGATTTCCGCAGACCGCGCAGTAATAATCACCTAACTCGTCATAGATGTTATACTTACCAGTTCCTGGTCTTTCTGTATTGGCTTCTCTTGCCACGGCGTATAAATCGGGATCGAGGATTTTTTTCCATTCAGAGTTGGGAACATCCAGTTTTGTTCGGTCTGTTCGGGAATAGTATGGATTGTTTTTTGTAGTTGAATTTTCCATTGAGGTAGATTTTTCGGTTGGTTTAATTGGAGAACACATTTGCAACGAAACGCAAAATAATATTGAAAGTATGATTTTCATAAATTTTAAAACTAATTTTCTAGTGAGATCGTATCGATTTTAAGTTTTGCGATTCAAATTTAGTACATTTGAAATAATGAATGATATAGAAAAAAAGATACAGCTGAGGAAATACAAAATGTTTGCCACAGGACTTTTCGTTTTGATGGCTATTGTATTTGTAGTAATGACGATTTTAGAAAAGAAAAATGATGCGCATTGGATTGGCTATATTCGTGCCTTCTCAGAAGCGGCGATGGTCGGTGCTTTGGCAGATTGGTTCGCAGTTACAGCGCTTTTCAACTATCCTCTCGGAATTAAAATTCCGCACACCAACCTGATCGAAAACAGCAAAGAAAGAATTGGCGACAATCTCGGAAATTTCGTGGTTGATAATTTCCTTTCTCCCCAGAACATTCGTCCTTATATTCAAAAGATCAAGATTTCAAATTTTGTAGGCGAGTGGCTTTCGAAAGAACGCAATCAGGGAAATTTAATAAAAGAGGTTTCGAATATCATTCTCGATATTTTAAATAAACTGGATGATACTGAAGTCGTGAATTTCATCGGCAGAAAAGCGAAAGAAATGTCTGATGATTTAAAAATCAATGAAATTATTGGTAACGGACTCGAATATGTTTTAGATAAAAAAGACCATCAAAGATTCATCACCAATCTTTCGAAACAGATTAAAGAATACGTTTTGAACAATCAGGAGATGGTAAAAGAACGCGTGAAAAGTGAAAGTTACTTTTTGATTCCAAAGTTCGTAGATAACAATATTGCTGACAAAATTACCAACGGACTTTCGAAATATTTCGAAGAAGTTGAATTGGATGAAAACCATTCTTTAAGAAAAGAAATCACGCAGAAGCTTTACGAGTTTTCTAAAGAAATTAAAACCGAAGAAAAATGGGTTGAAGAATTTAGAAACATTAAAAACGACTTTTTGAAAGAAGAAAAAATTCAACAGTATTCGACAGATATTTGGAACTCAATTAAAAAATCTCTCTCTAAAGAACTGGAAGAAGAAAATTCTGCGCTGAAAAATTATATCAAAAAAAATCTTACTGAACTTTCTCAAAATTTACAAACCGATGAGAAATTTCAAAACAAAATCGATGGTTGGGTTCGCGCCACAGCTTATAAATACATTCTAAAAAACACGCATCAATTCGGCGCTTTAATCAGTTCCACGGTTGGAAACTGGGAAGGTAAAGAACTCAGCGCAAAACTGGAACTGGAAGTCGGAAAAGATTTGCAGTTTATCCGCGTGAATGGAACAATTGTCGGTGGATTAGTTGGATTAATTATTTATACGGTGGCAAATTTCTTTATCTGATGCGGAGCGCTGTTTAGAGCTCCAAGCTCTATCAGCACTTAGATTTTCTCCAATATTTTCTGGTTGATTTCCCGAATCAATTCCGGTCCTTCATAAATAAACCCGGTATAAAGTTGCACCAAACTTGCGCCGGCTTCCAATTTCTCTAAAGCATCTTCTGCAGAATGAATTCCGCCAACACCGATAATTGGAAAAGCTTTTCCGCTTTTTTCAGAAAGAAAACCAATGACTTCTGTCGAACGTTTTGTTAAAGGCTTCCCGGAAAGCCCGCCCGTTTCTTTTTTATTTTCTGAATTTAAATTCTCGCGAGAAAGCGTCGTGTTCGTTGCAATCACTCCACCAATTTTTGTTTCTTTAATGATATCAATAATATCCAAAAGTTGCGTATCCGTTAAGTCAGGTGCAATTTTTAAAAGAATTGGCTTCGGATTTTTCTTTGTTAAATTTAATTCTTGTAAAGTTCCGAGCAGTTTTGTCAAAGGCTCTTTATCCTGAAGTTCACGGAGATTTGGCGTATTCGGTGAACTTACATTAACCACGAAATAATCAACGTGATCGAACAATTTTTCAAAACAGATGATATAATCGTTGACGGCTTCTTCATTCGGCGTAATCTTATTTTTACCAATATTTCCACCGATGAGCACGTTTTTGTTTTTCTTCAATCGTTCTACGGCAGCGTCTACTCCACCATTATTAAAGCCCATTCGGTTGATAATTGCCGAATCTTCTTTTAAACGAAACAATCTTTTCTTAGGATTTCCATCTTGCGCTTTCGGTGTTAAAGTTCCGATTTCTACAAAACCAAATCCTAAGTCTGAAAGTTCGTTGAACATTTTCGCATCTTTATCGAAACCTGCGGCTAACCCAACTGGATTTTTAAATTTCAAACCGAAGACTTCTCTTTCTAATCTTTTATCTTCAATGGGTTTTGGAAGAAAAATTTTTGTTAGAAAACGGAAATTCTTTAATAATGAAAAAGTAAAATAATGAACTTCTTCTGGGTCGAATTTGAATAAAATCGGACGAATAATGGATTTGTACATAGAAATAAAGGTTGGTTACAAAAATAAGCAAATAAGGATAGGCACCGAAAAGCTTTCTATAAATTCTTTTATTAAAAAGCTTTTTTAGCCTTTTTATTTGAAATTTATTTACATTCGTAGTACTTAAAAATCTAAAAACACTTTTACAGTGCACTTTTGAACAATGTGGAATAAACAACTAAACCTTTTTTCTTTTTATACGAGTCTTTTAGCCGTGTTGATCATGATTGTCGAGACTGGCTTTTTTGATGAATTTCTGTTCCGCAGTCAAATTATTTATTTCTATGATTTCAGTTTTATTCTTACACTGTTCAATATATTGTATTACAATTTTTATAAGAAAAGCCCTCATACAAGGAAAATATGGCCTTTAGAAATTCTCGTAACCGGTTTTATCATTGTTTATTATCTGGCGCGTTTCGAATATAACTTTTCCCCAACGCATACGTTTCAGTTCTTTAGTCTTCGGCTATTGTACGTTTTGATTGTCCTCTGTTTCATTCGGGATTTCTCCAGTTTGAATATCAATTTTAAAAGAACTTTTATTAATCCGGCGCAGCTTTTTATCTTAAGTTTTCTCGCTATTATTTTGTTTGGGACCGCACTACTCATGATGCCCAATGCGACTGTAAACGGAATTAAACCTTTAGACGCACTTTTTACTGCTACCAGTGCCGTTTGTGTTACGGGACTTATTGTTTTAGATACTTCTAAGGATTTTACATTGTTCGGGAAAATTATCATCATTTCACTCATCCAAATTGGAGGTCTCGGAATTATGACTTTTGCAAGTTATTTCAGTTACTTTTTCCGTGGTGGCGCTTCTTATGAAAACCAGATCAGCTTGGGCGAAATGACGAGTTCTGATAAATTGGGAGAAGTTTTTAATACCCTAAAAAGAATTATTATTATTACCGTAATTATAGAAGCGTTAGGTGCGGTTATTATTTATTCAACGCTCGATTTGTCTTTACTTGATGGTTCGGTCAATAAAGGAATCTTCTTCTCTATATTTCACGCCATCTCTGCGTTTTGTAATGCCGGGTTTTCTACGTTAAGCGGTAATTTATACGAGCCGGGCTATCAATTTAATTACGGATTGCATTTTACGGTTGCATCTTTGTTTATTTTCGGTGGTCTCGGATTCCCAATCGTGTACAATGTCTATAAATATTTAAAAACGTTGATCAGAAATTTCTTTTTTTCTCTTTTTAGCAAAGAAAAATTTCAGTATACGCCTTGGGTCATTAATTTGAATTCGCAGATTATTTTAACCACCACGTTCTTGCTGCTATTATTTGGAACCGTGTCAATCTACCTGTTTGAATATAATGGTGCTTTAAAAGATCATTCCACTTTTGGCGCTTGGGTTGAAGCATTTTTCATCTCTGCCAACAATAGAACCGCTGGATTCAATACGGTAGATGTGAATTTAATTTCTGCTCCAACCTTGATGATCTGTATCTTTCTAATGTGGATTGGTGCCTCGCCAGCTTCTACCGGAGGAGGTATTAAGACCAGTACTTTTGCGATAGCCGTATTAAATATTATCAGCCTTGCGAAAGGAAAGAAAAGAACAGAAATATTCCGTCGGGAAATCGGAGAACATTCCATCAGAAGAGCCTTTGCAATCATTGGCTTATCTCTGTTTGTTTTAGGAATCGGGATCTTTCTCCTTGTTATTGCAGAACCGGATAAAGATTTACTGACTTTGGCTTTCGAAGCTTTTTCCGCCTTCTCAACGGTGGGTCAAAGTATCAACACCACGCCGACTCTTTCGCCGGCAGGAAAATTAATCATTATCTCGATGATGTTTATCGGCAGAGTGAGTATGTTCTCTTTATTGATCGCCATGGTGAAGCGGGAGAAATACTATAATTATCAATATCCGAGAGAGGAAATTTTAATTAATTAAATTTAAAAAAACATGAAATATATTGTCATCGGTTTAGGAAATTTTGGACTTTCTCTGGCTGAAAAATTAACCAAATTAGGCAGCGAAGTTATCGGTGTAGACAACAGTATGACTAAAGTTGAAGCTGTAAAAGAAAAAATCTCTTATGCGATTTGCCTTGATGCCACCGATGAATATACGATGGGCGGTCTTCCCTGGAAAGATACCGATATTGTGATTATCGCCATCGGAGAAGACACCGGCGCTAATATTATGGCAACGGCGATGGTGAAGAAACTGCATCCAAATCGTATTATCAGCCGCGCAATTACGCCAATTCATGAAACAATTTTAGAAGCAATGGATGTAGAAACCATTATTCATCCTGAGGATGAAAGTGCGGAGAGGTGGGCGAAAAAATTATCTCTCAAAGGAATGGTAGATTCTTTTGAACTCAGTATCAACTACAGCATTGCAGAAATTGCAATTCCGGACAAACTCGTTGGAAAAACGATAGAACAAGTTGGTTTTAGAAACAATTACAATCTTGTTTGTGTCACGATTATTAAAAAAATAGCCGATAAAAACATGTTCGGAAAAGTAAAACGAATTAATCAGATACAAGGCGTCGTAAATACGGATACTGTTTTAGAAAGTGCTGACATATTGGTTATATATGGTGAAAATGAAGACATTAAGCGCTTCATCAAACAATTTTAATTTCATTCATAAATTTCTTCTATCAATTTTACACAGCAATTTTTCGGTGTCAAAAAATGGTGACACTAATTACGATGCGCAGAATAAGTACATTTGTCGGTCATTTATTTTCGGTTTAAAATATTAAAGATTTCAATTAAAAAAGATTTTGTTAAAGAATTATTAATTTATGTTAATTTTTTCTTAAAATTGGCATACTTTTTAATGATATCTTTCTTAAAATATTTAATTGAAAATGAAAAAAATTTTATCATTGAGTACACTTTTATTAAGTTGCTTTTTGCTTTCCCAATTCATAAATCCCAAAATCACGCTCAAAAAAGATTGGGTACAAAGCGAAACGTTCAAAGGCTTTGTCGCCGGAAAAAACATAACATTGCATCTGGAACATTATCAAATTTCTGGATGGCACGATAAAGTTTTCTCTGTAACTGGCTGGTATCAGTACGATCAATATCAACAGAAAATTCCGCTTATTGGATATTACAATGGTGATTTATTACTTTACAATTTCGGTGAAAACCAGAAAAAGATAGAACAAACCAAATTTGTAGGAGATCTTTTTTGTTGGACTGAACCCTGTCCCGCTTTTTCTGATTACAAGGAGTTTTTAGAAATAAAACAAGGTGACGGAAAAATTCAAAAAGGGAAACTTAAAATTCAAGATAAAGAATTTACAATTAAACTGAACACTCAATCCCTGGATGTAACCAGCAGAAATGAATGGCTTCATCTTCCTAATGGAAAGGTTTATAATCTACTCGATATTTTAGACGGTTATGGAGGTAACGAGATTGTTTCAACTTTCGAAGATAAAACAGAGAATAGAATTATGCTTTCGTTTGAACGGGATTCCAACTTTAACAAACAAGGAATGTGTGGTGCTTCTCCACCCGAAACCGGTTATCGATTATTGACTTTTGATAAAAACTGGAAGATCAAAGAAATGCAGGTTTATTCTACGAACAGTTGTTTAGACGATGTTGAATGCATGAAAGAAATGCAGACAAAATACGATTATATGAAAGCATATTATCTCTATTTCCAGGACTCTCTTAATCTTCTGACCATAAATCTTAAGAATTCAACTTTTGGCGTGAAAAAATTAAGATCTAATTATAATCCATACAGCTCTTTTTGGTCGAAACGACTGTTTTCAAAATAAAACGATTTCACTTTAAAAAAAATGATATTTTAGCAAAAAAAATCAATGAAAAAAATTCTATTTTTTGGAGCCATATTTTGCTTTCAAAGTATCTTTTCCCAAGTTACAATGGCCGGAAACAAATTAGTGAAAGACGGACAGTCTTATAAATTTTCTCAATACCAACAAGTATTTACAAATCCTGTCGCGAGTGATTATTTTAAACAAGGAAGATCTAACAAAACGGCGGGAGATGTCATTTCCAGCATTGGTGGTTTTGGGATGGGTCTGAGTTTAGGTCTGATTTTAAGTACTCCAAAAGAGCAATCGGTCAGCACTCCATTTGGATCTGCAACGGTGGAAACAGACAATAGTGCGAGATGGACAGTTTTTGGCTTGAGTGCAGGTATTGCCTTGGTATCAATTCCATTTTATGTGGGTGCGAAGAAAAACTTCAATAAAGCGATTGAAACCGAAAATGGAGAATCAACTGCTTTCGAACCATACTTTAAATTAGAAAGTGCTGGAAATGGTTTGGCTTTGAGTTATCATTTTTAAATAATATTTGATTTAAATATTAAAAAGACGGAAAGTGATTTTCGTCTTTTTGTTTTCCAGATGATCTCAGAAGTTAACGGATTTATAACGAAACTTTTCATTTGAAACCGAATCGAAACTAGCCCTGATCGAAACGGCATCCTTATTTATTTTTCGGTGCTGGAAAAGCGGGGCAGAAAATAAATAAGATATAGTGTAGAGCAGGTTCCCGGCTCCTAAAAATTAGAATAAAATTCCCTATTTTTGCACAAATTCTAAAACGATGGCAAAACAAGAAGATGTTTTCAAAAAATTGATTTCGCATGCGAAAGAGTACGGGTTTATTTTTCCTTCAAGTGAAATTTATGACGGTCTTTCGGCGATTTACGATTACGGACAAAATGGGGTGGAACTGAAAAACAACATCAAACAGTATTGGTGGAAAGCAATGGTGCAGCTGAATGACAACATTGTGGGAATTGATACTGCGATTTTTATGCATCCACAAATTTGGAAAGCTTCTGGTCACGTTGATGCTTTTAATGATCCGTTGATTGATAATAAAGATTCGAAAAAACGTTTCAGAGCCGATGTTTTAATTGAAGATTACTGTGCTAAAATTGAAGATAAAGCACAAAAAGAAATCGATAAAGCTGCCAAAAGATTTGGTGAAGCTTTTGATAAAAATGAATTTGAAAGTACAAATCCACGTGTTTTAGAATATAGAGAAAAACAGAAAACAATTCTTTCGAGAATGGCACAATCTCTTGAAAAAGAAGATCTTGCCGATGTGAAAGCACTAATTGAAGAGTTGGAAATCGCAGATCCAGATACCGGTTCTAAAAATTGGACGGATGTACGTCAGTTCAACTTAATGTTCGGAACGAAATTAGGCGCGTCTGCAGACACAGCAACCGATTTATATTTGAGACCGGAAACGGCGCAGGGAATTTTTGTGAACTTCTTAAATGTTCAGAAAACGTCCCGTCATAAATTACCTTTTGGAATTGCTCAAATCGGTAAAGCCTTTAGAAATGAGATTGTTGCGAGACAATTTATTTTTAGAATGCGTGAATTCGAACAAATGGAAATGCAATATTTTGTACCTCCGGGAACTGAATTAGGTTTTTATGAAACTTGGAAAGAAAAACGTCTAAACTGGCATTTGGCTTTAGGTTTAGGTGCTGAGAATTACAAATTTCACGATCACGAAAAATTGGCACATTACGCAAATGCTGCGGCTGATATTGAGTTTAAATTCCCGTTTGGATTTAAAGAACTGGAAGGAATTCACTCCAGAACTGATTTCGATTTAAGTGCACACGAAAAGCATTCCGGTCGAAAATTACAGTATTTCGATGCTGAAAGAAACGAAAATTATGTTCCTTATGTGGTAGAAACCTCGGTTGGTTTAGACCGTTTGTTCCTGGCAATTTTCTCTAACTGTTTGAAAGATGAAGTCTTAGAAGACGGTTCAGAAAGAACAGTTCTTTCTCTTCCACCTGCTTTGGCTCCTGTAAAAGCGGCGATTTTACCGTTGATGAAGAAAGATGGTTTAGGAGAATATGGAGAGAAGATCTTCAATGATTTGAAATATGATTTCAACATGATTTATGAAGACAAAGACAGCATCGGAAAACGTTACAGACGTCAGGACGCCATCGGAACGCCTTTCTGTATAACGATTGACCACGATTCTTTAACCGACAATACCGTAACTTTAAGAGACAGAGACACAATGAAACAGGAAAGAGTTGCTGTTGCGGATTTAAGAAGAATTATCGACGAAAAAACAAATTTCAGAAATTTACTTTCTAAGATTTAAGGTTTTAAAAAATATTATTAAAGAAAAGTTCCGGAGAAATCTGGAACTTTTTTATTTTAACAGATTTCCATTTATAATCCTAAATTTGTTTTAAACATTTTTTGCATGTTAGAAAAAACTTTAAAAGGAATATTAGTTGGAACTGCAGCCTTAATTGCGCTTGCCTACACTTTTGGATATGATTATTTATTCAAAGGAATTCGTGAAACTTATCTGCGTGGAGAAACTGGTTCAAACATTGATGACGGAACTTATTTCAAGTCTCATACGATTGCTAAAGGAATTTCAGTTCCATGGGTGAAAGATTCTCTATACAATAAAATCTCTCTACCTAAAACTTTAGTTGAAGATTTAAAGCTCTCAAAAACGGCTTCTTTTTTAGTCATTAAAAACGGAAAATTACTGCACGAAGAATATTGGGACGGTTATAACCAAACCTCAAAAACCAATTCTTTCTCGATGGCGAAAGCGATTACTGTAATGCTTGTCGGAAAAGCTATTGAACAGAAAAAGATTAAAAGCATTGATGAGAAGTTTGCGAGTTTCTTTCAGAATTATAATAATGTACCATTAGGGAAATATCTGACTTTGGCTAATTTGGC
This sequence comes from Kaistella flava (ex Peng et al. 2021), assembly GCF_015191005.1. NCBI lineage: Bacteria > Pseudomonadati > Bacteroidota > Flavobacteriia > Flavobacteriales > Weeksellaceae > Kaistella > Kaistella flava (ex Peng et al. 2021). Next base: position 2,712,203 of record NZ_CP040442.1, read on the forward strand.
TGAAATGGAAGCAGGATTAAATTGGGATGAAGATTACAACAATCCTTTTCTGCCCAACGCAAAAGCCTATTACGGAAAATCTTTAGAAGAAGCTGTTTTTTTACGTGGCTTTAAAAATCAACCCGGAACAAAATTCGAATATCAATCTGGCTCAACGCAACTATTAGGTTTTGCATTGAGAAAATCGATCAATAAAACGATTGCAGAATATGCCTCCGAAAACTTATGGCAGCCGCTTGGAATGGAACAAAACGCAGAATGGAATACCGATGACTTCGGTATGGAAAAAACGTTCTGCTGCGTTAATTCTAATGCAAGAGATTTTGCAAAACTCGGACAGCTATTTTTAAATAATGGCGAATTTGATGGAAAGCAAATCCTTAATTCAAGCTTTATTGAAAAGATGCGGACGCCTACAAAATTATCTAAAGAAGCTTATGGTGTAGGACTTTGGATTAATAATGATGCAGCGATTAAACATTATTATTTCAGAGGATTGTATGGTCAGTACATCATCATTATTCCTGAGAAAAATATGGTAATTGTCCGAACAGGAATGGATAAAAGGGAAACGTTTGATGAAAAAGACAGACCGAAACAAGTTGCCTTCTATGTGGATGAAGTAGTGAAAAATTTTGATTAAACATTAAAATTCTTTAACGCAAAGGCGCAAAGGTTTTAACCTGACTCACTCTTAAATTAATTACGGCGCAAAGGCGCTTCGCTTGACTAGGAGGGATTTCAGAATTACTTTTTTGATCTTTAGAATAACTTTAAAATCATCATTCTTTTGTGCCTTTTGTGGTTAAATAAAAAATGAGCTAAAATTGTTTTTGAATATTCCGTCTCTAATCTTTTGTCTTTAAATCTATAATCTAATAAAGATTATTCAATTTAAAATTCCGTAAATTTGAAGCATTCTAAATAAGCATCATGTTCGACATCCAAAATATTCGCAGTCAGTTTCCTATTCTTACTCAAACCGTTAACGGTAAACCTTTGGTTTATCTTGATAACGGCGCTACTTCGCAGAAACCAATTTCAGTTATTGAAAGTTGGGAAAAATATTATTCTACCATCAACGCTAATGTTCATCGTGGGATTCATACTTTGAGTCAGTTAGCGACGGAAGAAATGGAAGTATCGCGAAGAAAAGTGCAGAAATTTCTTAATGCTAAAAATGATTTCGAAGTTATTTTCACCAAAGGAACGACGGAAGGAATCAACCTCATCGCTTATGCAGTAACGAATTTGATCAAAAAAGATGACGAGATTATCATTTCTTATCTCGAACATCACTCGAATATTGTTCCGTGGCAAATGCTCTGCGAAAGAACAGGCGCAAAATTGAAAGTAATTCCGATGGACGAAAATGGAATTCTTCAACTCGATTTTTTAGATCAAAATTTAAGTGAGAGAACGAAAATTGTTTCTTTGAATCAGGTTTCAAACGCTTTGGGTGTTATTAATCCAATCGAAGAAATTATCGCAAAAACGAGAGCGAATTCAAACGCCATGATTGTGATTGATGGAGCTCAATCGGTTCCGCATTTTAAAATTGATGTTCAGAAAATGGACTGTGATTTCTTTGTTTTCTCCGGACACAAAATGTATGCTCCGATGGGAACTGGAATCCTTTATGGCAAAGAAGAAATATTAAGAAAACTTCAACCTTTTCACGGTGGTGGCGAAATGATTGCAACCTGTTCTTTTGAAGAAACGACTTACGCAGATTTACCTTTTAAATTCGAAGCCGGAACACCGAATGTGGGTGGAAATATTGCATTGGGAGCGGCGATTGATTTCATGGAAAAAATCGGTCAGGAAAACATTCAATCTCACGAAAACGCATTGCTGGATTACGCTCAGAAAAAATTATTAGAAATTGATGGTTTAAGAATTTACGGAGAAAAGGCTAATAGAACTGGTGTTGTATCTTTCAACCTTGAAGGAATCGGAATTGCTTCTGATGTGGGAATGATTTTGGACAAGCTGGGAATCGCGGTAAGAACGGGACATCACTGTACGCAACCGATCATGAACTTCTTTAATATTGCCGGAACTGTTCGGGCAAGTTTTGCGGTTTACAATACTTTTGAAGAAATTGATATTTTGACAGAGGGTGTCAAAAAAGCGCAACGAATGTTGAGCTAGGTTTCAGTTTCACGCAAAGACGCAATGGTTTTTACGCAAAGCCGCAAAGTTAATCGTTGAAACTTTTTTGAACTTAATAGCGTATCAGTTTTAACTTAAAACTTTCGTGACTTTGTGGTTTAAACTTTTATCAACTACAAAAGCTGCATTTATAGAAAATGCCACTAATGCACGAATAAAATTATTCGTGCATTAGTGGTCATATTTTTTCGTCTTTACGAATTTTTTAAAATCTGTTTTGCTGCGTCTTTGGTTTTTACCTTATCAATAACGCGGGTACAAATCCCTTTTTCATCAAAAATGAAAGTGGTTCGCATTACTCCCATATATTCTCTTCCCATGAAGTTTTTCATTTGCCAAACTCCAAATTTTTCTAGAATTTCTTTGGATTCATCACCAATTAAAGGATATTGAAATCCGAACTTTACATGGAATTTCTTTTGTACCGAAACCGGATCAGCAGACATTCCTACTATCTGATAACCTTCTTTTTGAAGAAGTGAAATGTTATCATTAATGTCACAAGCTTCAGCTGTACAACCAGGAGTATTTGCCTTCGGAAAAAAGAAGATCACCAATTTCTTTCCTAAAAAATCGGATGACTTTACCGTTTCACCGTCTTGGTTAACACTTTCAAATTCTGGTAATTTATCGCCTACGTTCAACATATTGTTTATTTTTGTTCAAATTTAGATTTAAAATGTTAAAAAAGCAAAGAGCAGAAATCGTAATGACCGAACTGGAAAAATTATATCCTACAGTTCCGATTCCTTTAGACCATAATGATCCTTTTACTTTACTAGTTGCCGTTGCTCTTTCCGCTCAAACTACGGATAAAAAAGTGAATCAGATTTCGCCCAAACTTTTCGAAGTTGCTGGCACTCCTTTTAAAATGAAAGAATTAGAAGTTGACGAAATTAAATATTTAATTAAAGAAATCGGTTTAGCAAATACAAAAGCGAAGAATCTCAAAAGAATGTCTGAACTTTTGGTAGAAAGACATAATGGAATTGTGCCACAGACTTTCGAAGAATTGGAAGATCTTCCCGGCGTTGGTCATAAAACTGCTTCCGTGGTGATGAGTCAGGCTTTTGGTGTTCCGGCATTTCCAGTCGATACGCATATTCACCGCTTGATGATTCAGTGGAAATTAACTTCGGGTAAAAATGTAGTGGAAACAGAGAAAGATGCGAAGAAATTGTTCCCTAGAGAAATCTGGAATAAATTACACTTGCAAATCATTTTCTACGGCAGAGAATATTCGCCAGCGAGAGGAAATAAGGAAAATGATTTTATAACAAAAATGTTATTTGAGTAAATTTTACGAGAGATAATTTCTAAGATTTAACGAGTGGTTTTAATTTAAAAGACTTTCAACTTTATTGACCAAATCATCAATTTCAAAAGGTTTAGCCAGGAAATCATCCGCACCAATTTCTTTGCAGATTTTTTCTGCATCAGGATGAGCAGACATCAACATTACTTTGATATCAGAAGTTTCAGAATTGCGCTTTACTTCTTTGGTTAAAGTCCGGCCATCAAAACCTGACATCAGCATGTCGGTGATGATTAATTTAGGTTTCGCATTGCTGAGTTTCTCTTTATATTCTGCAGGATTACAACATGATGCAACATCATAACCATCAGAAAGCAAAATACTTTCGATAAGTGCACAAATGTCTTTGTTGTCATCAACAACCAATATTTTCATAATTTTATTTTTCTAAAAGTGGCAGCGAGAAGTAAAATTTACTGCCTTTTTGTTTTTCACTTTCGACCCAAATTTTTCCTTCGTGTCTTTCAACGATATCTTTAACGATAAACAGACCGATTCCAAAACCTGGAAAAGTAACCTCATCTTCACCGGAAACACGATAAAAACGTTCGAAGATTTTATTTAATTCTGGTTCATCCATACCAATTCCAAAGTCTTCCACAGAAACTACGGCACAATTTCCCTCAACGAAAAGCTGCACATTAACCTCCTTACTATTAGGTGAATATTTAATGGCATTGGTTAAAAGATTATTTAAAACCTGCGTGATCCGATCTTTATCTGCAAAAACTTCGATGTCTTTCGCGCCGCTCAGTTCAAAGTTAATGTGATGACTTTGTTCTGCTGCCTTAATATCTTCAATGGTTTCTGTAACCAGCTTTAGTAAAGAAAAATCACCTTTATGCAAAGGAAGCTTTCCGGATTCAATACGGGAAATATCGAGAAGCTCACCCATTAAATGGTTGAGTTTATTGATCTGATTTTCAATCGTATTTAAAGAATTCACTAAAAATTTATCATCGGAATTACCGCGCATTTTCTTGAGTAACTGCACATAACCTTTTATGGTGGTAACCGGAGTTTTCAGTTCGTGATTGGCAATCTTGATGAAATTATTTTTATGTTCATCCTGTTTCTTCATGTCATCAATATCGGTACTTGTTCCGACCCATTTTGTGACATTGCCAAACTCATCTAATTGCGGAGCAGCACGGCTTAGAAACCAACGATACTCATTGTTTTTATTACGAAAACGGTGTTCAAAAGAGAACGGTATTTTGTGCGTTACACTGTCAGTCCAAAGACGTATATTTTCATCTCGTTCGTTGGGATGTACAATATCTAACCAACCATTTCCTTCCAAGAAAGTATTATAATCTTTCCCAGAATAATCCATGGTGGCTTGATTGAAATAGGTCAGTCGGCCATCACTTTCACCAATCCAAACAATTTGTGGGATTGCATCGGCTAGAAAACGATACTTCTGTTCACTTTCCCTAATTTTCCGCTCGAACTCTTTCAAGTCCGTAATATCGCGCATTGTTCCAGAAACATAAGGTTTACTGCCTTCAAAACTTTCCAGGAGTCGGCCATATATTTCGACCCACTTCACCTTTCCATCGCGCAAAATAATTTTGGTCTGATAATAAAGGTCGCCGGTGCTTTTTGCTTTTTTTAAAGCTTCATTACGGACTTTTAAATATTTGGGATGAATATGCTTTTCGAAAACCTTACAGTCCAGATTTTCAGTATCAGCATCATATCCTAGAATTGATAAGAACCGAGGAGAGAAATTATATTTATGCTGCGTTTCATAATCCATGTCAAACCTACCTAATTTAGTAGCATCTAAGGCAGTATTTAACTGGTGATGGCTTTCCTGCAGAAGTATTTCGTTCGTTTTCCGTTCAGTAATATCTTGCATTACTCCCAACATTCGGATAGGCTGATTCTCTTCGTCCCGGAATATCTTACCATTGGTGAAAATCCATTTTAGATTTCCCTTTTTATCGATGATTCTTGCTTCGTACTTATATTTCCCAGTTTTTAAAGCACGTTCATAGGCTTTCTCTACAATATTGATGCGGTCATACTCTACCAAATGACCTCTCATTTGTTGATGACTGATCGCATCACCATCTTCGTAACCGAAAATTTTTGATAAGTAAGAAGAATGAATAATTTCGGAATTTTTCAAGTTTAAATCCCAAGTCGCAGTATGTGAACTTTCGGTTGCCAGTCGAAGTCTTTCTTCCTCATTTTTAATTTTGTTTTTAGTTTCCACCAAATCAGTCACTTCTATCACAACACATGCAAAGTGTTGAAAACGGCCAGAATCAGTATAAATAGGATGATAAACAAAATTGAAAAACACATTTTCCAAAATGCCTTGTCTCATCAATTTCCAGCTATATTCTGGAGAATAAAATGGTTGTTTGGTTTCTTTTACATTTTCTAAAATCGGCTTTAATAAGTCTTTCATTTCAGGAAAAACATCAAATACGTTTTTACCGATTACTTCATTTTCGCTTTTCTGGATAATTTTCAGCCAAGCATCATTTGCAGATTCCAGGACATAATCTGCATTAATAAGTGAAAATCCAAAAGGGACTTTCTCGATAATACTTTCCAAAACACCTTCTTTCATAGCAGACAGTGGCTGAGGGAATTGTGGGTTCATCACAAATTTTATTTTTTGAAGGGTAAAAATACTACTTATTTAAATATTGTCAATATTAATATAATAAAGCATCGAAATTTTTAGATTTTATTGAAATTATTTTAAAGCTAAAAAAAACAGGAGCACAGAATTTTACGGTAAAAACAAGAAAGTGTCTCAATACTCGAACTGACGCTCTGAGATTCTGATATTTGAATCATATGCTCGGACAGGAGTCCGTGAGAAAACCATAGAAAAAGCCGTTTCATATAGTTATGAGACGGCTTCTATTTCTAATATTACAAATTAATTATTGCTTCTTCGCCCAATTCTCCATTTTACGGTCTAGAACGTCCAAAGGCAAACACCCTTGATTCAAAACCTCATCATGGAAATTTGGCAAACTGAATTTGGTTCCGAACTCTTTTGTATATTTATCTCGCAATTCACGGAATTTCAATGAGCCAATTTTATAACCTAAAGCTTGTCCTGGCATTGCCATATAACGCTCTACTTCTGCGATTGCACTTCCTTCGTCATAAGAAACATTACTAAGAAAATATTTAATCGCTTCTTCACGAGTCATCGTTCCGGTGTGTATTCCGGTATCGATCACCAATCTTACAGCACGCAGCATTTGATCGCTCAAATAACCCATTTTCTGATAAGGATCGGTGTACAAACCAAACTCTGGACCTAAGGTTTCACAGTAATGCGCCCAACCTTCACCATACGCACCGAACCAGCCAAAACGCATGAATTTAGGAAGTTTTGTATTTTCCTGTTGTAAAGAAATTTGATAATGATGACCTGGAATGGCTTCATGTAGAAACAAAGACTCCATTCCTGAAGTCACATTGAATTTCGTCGGATCAGGAATTGGAATATAGAAAATCCCCGGTCTTTTCCCATCTGGAGTTCCCTGAATATATTCTGCACTTGCGGTGGCTTCTCTAAACTTTTCAGTTTGACGAATTTCAAATGGAGTAATCGGAGTTACGCCAAACATCGTTTTTAATTTCGGAGTAATCTTAGTTAAGATTCCATTGAACGCACCGATAACTTCCTTTTCCGTTTTATAAGGCATTGCTTTCGGATCTTCTTTTACGTGGGTAATAAATTCTTCCAGTGTTCCGGTAAAACCCAGTTCTTGTTTTACTTTGTCCATTTCTGCTCGAAGCATCGCCACTTGTTCCAAACCTATTTTATTGATCTCTTCAGGACTTTTAGTAGTAGTCGTCCAACTTTTAACATAATAAGCGTAAATCTCATTTCCTTTTGGCAAGGCATTAATTCCATCTGTATTTCTTGCTTTAGGCAAATATTCTGTTTCCAGGAAAGTTCCCATTTTGGTATAAGCAGGAACTATTTTTTTAGAAACAACATCTTTGTATGCTGCGGTCAATTTTTGTTTTTGTGCGCTGCTAAAGTTTTTCGGGAAATTTTTAACAGGACCGTAGAAAATGTTTTTATCGAAATCTGAACTTGTTAATTCTTCAGCATTCATTTGAGGAATCATTTTTATCACGAGTTTCTTCGGCAAAACGAAACTGTTCTTAATTCCTTCTCGGAAATTCCCTTCCGCAGTATCCATCCATTCTGGAAATTTTTCCATTCTCTTTAACCAATCTTCATAATCCTTTTCAGTTTTAAAAGGTTGGCTTCCCTCTCCGCTTCCAAGTAAAGGAAAATCCAGTGGCAACCCGCCAAATTGAGTAAAAGGAATATATTCTGGATGATAAGCATATCGCTCAATTTTATCCTTCAAAGTATAATCAAGAACATCGTAAACCGTTTTATCATCGTCATTAAGTGATTTATAATCCAGTTTCTTTAATTCATTTTGAACAGAATTATAAAAAGAAATTTCACCAGAGATAAAATCTTTATCAATGTTAATCGGCAACTGATCGTTATAACGTAAATCACCTTGAGAAGTGGCTTCTAAAGGATAAAGTTTTAAATATTGCTCGTAATAATTAGCTGCAATAGAATCCACTTCAACTGGTGTTACTTTAGTTAACGGTGAATCCGATTTTTTACAACTTGTAAATCCGGTCAAGAAAAATACTCCTAAAAAAGCAGTGCATATTAAGTTTTTCATTCTCTTATTTTTGAAGATGCTAAATTAATTTTTTTTGTTTAAAGTTGTGCTATTGTGAATTAAACACTTGATTTCAATAGAAATGAAATTTACAACAAATAATTTTGCGCAATCAATCTATTTTTTATCTTTGTTCGACCAGTATCGTTATCAATTATTTAACTCAATTTTTCCTATAGAAATGAAAGGGATTTTAAAAATCTATCATCCGGATGAAACCCTTAAATACCACATCCAGAGCACTTACTGCAAAGCAGTTTACAGCAATACTCAACATTTTTTAGAAGTAGAAATTATTACCGATGATTCTTTGGATCATGTAGATGATGATTCTTTGCAGTATAATTTCCCACAGATTTCGATCAATGTGTTCGATTTTCCTATCGAAGACGCAGAATTGGTTGGAAAAACGTTCGAGATTAAAGATGAAGACGCAGATAATTATACGGGGGCAGATCTTTTTGACGACAAAGATGTTTTCCTTACCGATAGCAAACTCGTTTTCAAAAATGATTCTTCTGGAGAATTAGAACTTTTCTGGGAAGGGAACATCACCGATTTTTACACAGGTTCTGACCAGCCTATTCCGTTTAAATTGAAATGTAATTTCAAGCAGGACGAAATTGTTGTAGAAGAAGATTAATTCTATTTATTTTACCCAATCATTAAATAAATACCTTAAAGCCTGTAATATTAAGGTAATTTTGACGTTCAATTTTAAAATCAAAAAGAACTTATGTTTTTACAAACACCTACGCAAATCATCAATACCACAACAGAAACGCATGTTTTTTCACTTTGGGAAATTCTTTTCGGAGGAGGAATTGTCGGTAATATTATTATGATTTCTATTTTCCTTTTGGGAATTTTAGCTCTTTATATATTCTTAGAACGCTATTTTTTCATCAAAAGAGCCTCCAAACAAACTCCTAACTTCTTAGAAAACATTAAAGACTTTGTACAAGAAGGCAAAATCGTAACAGCGATAGATTACTGCAAAACCATTGATTCTCCTGAAGCAAGAATGATTGAAAAAGGGTTGGCCAGAATTGGAAGACCTATTTCTGACATTTCAAATGCGATGCAAAATCAAGGACAACTGGAAGTTTCGAAGTTGGAAAAAAACCTCAACATTTTAGCATCTGCTTCTGGAGCAGCACCAATGTTAGGGTTCTTAGGAACCGTTGTCGGAATGATCATGGCGTTTTTCGAAATCTCAAATGTAACCGGTGCGGTAAGTCCAAAATTATTAGCATCCGGAATTTACACCGCGATGGCAACAACGGCAGTCGGTTTATTCATCGGAATTCCTGCTTACTTTTTCTATAATATTTTGGTAACCAATGTAGACCGTTTGGTTTTAAAAATTCAAACCCACGTCAATGACTTTTTGGATACTTTAAATACCCCGCTGTAATATGGAATTGAAAAGAAGAAACAGAGTCAATGCCGAGTTCAGTATGGCGTCGATGACGGATATTATTTTCCTGTTGTTGATTTTCTTTATGATTACCAGTTCTGCGATTACCCAAAGCGCCATTGAAGTTAAATTACCAACTGCCGACACCAGTAATCCAAGTACTCAGGATCCATCCGTGGTTACGATTAAAGAAGACGGCAAGTATTTTGTAAACGATAAAGAAATCCCAAAAGAACAACTCGAAGACTATTTGGTCAATACTTTGAAAGGGGAAGAAAAACCTTCTTTCACTATCAGAGCAGATGAAAACACCAAACATAAAGATGTTGTTTTTGTGATGGCCATTGCAGAAAATCATCAGTTTAATTTAGCGATCGCGACGACTCAAGAAAAATAAGCAATTTTGTAATTTGCTGAAAATATGAATCTTCAGCCCGTAAAAGCAAAAAAGACCAATATAAAAAGGCACGAAAATTAGAAACCGTTATTCTTATATTCTTTTTGCAAACTTTTGAATTGCTTATTAGTATAAAACTTTTGTGACTTTTGCGGTTAAAAAAAATTTAGACCAACTCTAATTCTCTAAAAAAGAATTCCATAAAAATGGATTATATCATTCAACATAAAAAAAACGAAGAGAAAGACAGACGAAGAAGCGCAATTATTACGGTTCTCATTTCGCTATTGCTTTTCTTAGGGATTTTCTTTTATAAATTTACCAAAATCACCGAAAAACCAGAGCAAGTCACAACAATGCTCATTAATTTCGGAGATAACAGAGAAGGTGCAGAAGTAGAGGAACCCGCCAACCAGGAAGGAAGTTTGGCAGCCAATACAGAAGTTACTCCTGAAGCTAAACCAGAACCGGTAAAAGAAGTGGTAGAACCTGTTGTTAAAGAAAAAATCATTACCGGAAACAATACGAAAATCTCAACTCCCAAAGTAGAGAAAGTGGTAAAAGTGGAAGCAAAAACGCCCACCAAAACCAATCCAGCAAAAGCGACTCCTATAAAGACCAATCCAGCAAAAGCAACTACTCCTAACTCAAACACCGGAACTGGCGATGGCAAAGGAACTGCTGCGGTCGGAAACCTTTTGAAAGGTCGTGGGACTAAAACGGGCACCCAAGGAAATTCCACAACTCCAGGAAATTCTGGCGACCCTCTGGGTGGCGAAGGAAATGGCGACAGTAAAATTGGCGTCGACCGAAAATTAGTTGGCTTTATTCCTGGAACCATGGGACGTGGTGGCGCGCAACCTGCCCACAACTGTTCGGCGAGTGGCAGTATCAATATCGCTTACACGGTCGACAAAGCCGGAAATGTAGTTTCTGCAAGGCGTTCGGGCGGAGTTTCTGATCCGTGTGTGGTTACAGCTTCCGTGAGTTGGGTAAAGCAATTTGTGAAAGCTGAAAAATCAAACAGCTCATCTACAGGAGTTTATAGTATTACTTTTTAAAATTATTTGGGCGACCAATTCCGCCTTCCGTTCCCGCTTTTTTATAAAATAGCTCAAACCTAACGAAGTGGTTCGATGATTCAAATAAAACTATAAAAATAACATCATCAAGTCGGGTCGCGATTCCGGCACCAAATAAAGTGGAGAATCAAAAACTAAGAGTCTTTTTAATCTTAAGCACATTAGTTTAGAGAGAAAAAAAAGCACTTCTAAAAGTTCACATAAGTTTCGAAAATTAAAGATTTTCAACTTTGTGTTCTAAATATTTTCAAAGTGAGAACTAATTCTGATGTGTTTTAATAAAATTTAAACAGGATCTAAAAGCTTTTAAATACCAAATACTTTTAGGAATTTTGCATCATGACAAATCAGCAATACCAAGAAGCGCTCGACTGGCTTTTCGTACAAATACCGAGTTATCAAACCGATGGCAAAAAAGCCTATAAACCCGGTTTGGAAAACATTACGAAACTCTGTGACTCTTTTGGTAATCCGCAAGAGAAACTAAAGATGATTCACATCGGCGGAACGAACGGAAAAGGTTCTACCAGCAATATGCTTGCTTCAGTCTTACAGGAAGCTGGTTTTAATATTGGACTTTACAACTCTCCTCACCTCATCGATTTTACCGAAAGAATTAAAATCAATGGCGAAAACTGTGACAAAAAATTCGTTTATGATTTCATTCAAAAATTGAGAAAGTTACCCGAAGATATTACGCCTTCTTTTTTTGAATTCACGACGATTATGGCGTTCGAATTTTTTTATCAAAAGAAAGTAGATTATGCAATTATCGAAGTTGGTCTAGGCGGTAGATTAGATTCTACCAATATTATCACGCCACTACTTTCAGCGATTACGAACGTTGCTTTAGATCATCAAGATTTATTAGGAAATACGATTGAAGAAATCGCCAACGAAAAAGCCGGAATTATAAAACCTAATGTACCCGTTATTTCTGGCGCAGAAGATTTAATTGTTAAAAATATCATTAAAGCAAAAGCAGCCGAACAGAAGACAACATTCATCGATGCAACAACCATCAAAACTGATTTCAAATCAGATCTGAAAGGAAACTATCAGCAAAAGAATATTAAGGTCGTCTTGGCTTTAATTAATGAATTACAAAATTTAGGAATAAACATTTCAGATAAAAACATTCAAGATGGACTTTTAAACGTACATCAAAACACCAATTTCATCGGTCGTTGGTTTGAATTTTCCAAAGATCCACTTATTATTTGTGATACTGCACACAATCAAGCTGGCTTAGAACAGGTTTTTGAGCAGCTCAACTCTATTCCAAAATTCAAACATATCATCTTAGGATTCGTTGCGGAAAAGAATATTAATGAAGTTTTAAAAATTCTTCCAGAAAATTCAACCTTCTATTTTGCAAAACCTGCCAACAATCGAGGTCGACACCCAAACGATTATGAAGATTTATTAAAAAAATCAAAAATAAATTATAAAATTTTTGATACCATTCAGGACGCATATCTTTTTGCTAAACAACAACTTAAAAAAGAGGAAATGATTTTTATCGGCGGAAGCAACTTTGTAGTCGGAGAATTTTTAGAAAAAAATTTGGAAGATTAGAATTTTTTTGTACATTTGCCGAACCAAAATTTGACACATCAAATATGGTATCGGGCTCTTAGCTCAGTTGGTTCAGAGCATCTCGTTTACACCGAGAGGGTCGGGGGTTCGAATCCCTCAGGGCCCACCCAAAAAACCTCAGTTTATACTGAGGTTTTTTTTATTTAGGAAAGTTAATCTAGAGAGTTGCATTGAAAATTAAAAAAAAAGTCACGTAATTCGAAAAAAATTGTATATTTGCAAAACCAAAATTTGACACATCAAAAATGGTATAGGGCTCTTAGCTCAGTTGGTTCAGAGCATCTCGTTTACACCGAGAGGGTCGGGGGTTCGAATCCCTCAGGGCCCACCCAGAAAACCTCAGTTTATACTGAGGTTTTTTTATTTAGGGGGGCAGTTAGCTCAGTTGGTTTAGAGCGTTGCGTCGACATCGCAAAGGTCACTGGTTCGAACCCAGTACCGCCCACCAAAACTCCTCAAGAAATTGAGGAGTTTTTTTCATAAGTGTCTAGTTATATCAGGATTTATCAACTAATCTGTATCGCTATTTTAGGACGGGTTAAAATAATTCTCCCAAAATAAAGCCCTATAGATATCCCATAGATACTTCCCAGATAAAGCATGGATAGTTCATGAGGAGTTCATGAAAACGAAATCGTCAAAAACCAATATTTTATTTAATTAAAAACCAAAAATCCACTACAACACATAAATGAATCTTTGACTTTTGATTAAGCTTTAATGTTGAAAAAAGATATATACATTTTTTTAGGATCAAGAACAAAATACTCGAAGTAATTCTTTTTCAAAACATTGAGATTAATTTGTTAATTTTAATCTCAAAACACAAACTATGTTAGTGAAAATTTACGGGAGTGCTATTTTCGGAGTTTCTGCACAAACAATCACCATTGAAGTCAATGTAGATACTGGAGGCGTCGGTTACCATTTGGTTGGTCTTCCGGATAACGCCATTAAAGAAAGCAGTTATCGAATATCTGCAGCGTTGAAAAATATTGGTTTCAAAATTCCGGGAAAGAAAATTACCATCAATATGGCGCCGGCAGATCTACGTAAAGAAGGTTCTGCTTACGACTTAAGTATCGCCTTAGGAATCCTAGCTGCCTCAGAGCAGATTAAAGCCGAAGAAATAAGTAAATACATCATTATGGGTGAATTATCCTTAGACGGAGGATTATTGCCGATTAAAGGGGTTTTACCCATTGCCATTAAAGCAAAAGAAGAAGGATTTAAGGGAATTATTTTACCCAAACTAAATATTCGAGAAGCTGCAATTGTGAGCGATTTAGAAGTTTATGGAATCGACAACATTAAAGAAGTGGTGGATTTCTTTAATGAAGGAATTCCTTTAGAACGAACGACGATTGATATCCGAAAAGAATTCCAAGAAAAAGTACATCATTTCCCAAATGACTTTTCAGAAGTAAAAGGTCAGGAAACCGCTAAACGCGCAATGGAAGTTGCAGCAGCAGGTGGACATAACATTATTTTAATCGGGCCGCCAGGAAGTGGCAAAACAATGCTTGCGAAAAGAGTTCCGACCATACTACCTCCTTTAACTTTAATAGAAGCCTTAGAAACAACTAAAATACATTCTGTCGCCGGGAAGATTGGGACGGAAACCTCATTGATGACGGTGCGACCATTTAGAAGTCCGCATCATACTATTTCTGACGTCGCTTTAGTCGGTGGCGGTAGTTACCCTCAGCCTGGAGAAATTTCATTAGCACATAACGGCGTTTTATTTCTCGATGAAATGCCGGAATTTAAGAGAACTGTTTTAGAAGTAATGCGTCAACCTTTGGAAGATCGTGAAGTCACCATTTCCCGCGCGAAATTTACAGTGAATTATCCCGCGAGTTTCATGTTGGTTGCGAGCATGAATCCCAGTCCTAGTGGTTTTTTTCCTGACGATCCCAATAATACTTCTTCACAATTCGAGATGCAGCGGTATATGAATAAACTTTCTGGGCCACTACTCGACCGAATCGATATTCACATTGAAGTACAAAAAGTAGAATTCGAACAACTGGCAGATAAAAGGAAAGGCGAACAAAGTGATGAAATCAGAAGACGGGTTTTAATTGCAAGGGAACTTCAAAGCAATCGGTATAAAGATTCCGATATTCATTACAATGCGCAAATGGGCCCGCGTGATATTGAGAAGTTTTGTGAACTCGATGAAGCTTCGCAAACCCTCATTAAAACAGCGATGGAAAAACTGAATTTATCTGCACGAGCTTATGATCGAATTTTAAAGGTGTCCAGAACTATCGCCGATTTGGAACAAGCAGAAACCTTAAATGCTGCTCATATTTCAGAAGCGATTCAATATCGAAGTTTAGACCGTGAGTTTTGGAATGTGTAAAAACATTATTTAAAAATGGATTGTATTTTTTTTGAACCACAACAGTCACAAATAATTACTTCAAAATTGTAAAGTTCAAAAAAGTGAAAATCTGAATATTTTCATCAATTTTTAATATAGTTAAAACGAAGCGTTTTGATTTTAGAAATTTCTCGATTATCGTTAAAAAAAATACCGCTCCAAATGAAGCGGTAGATTATATTTTAATTAAAAACTATTTCCAAGTTTGATTGGATTTATCATCCGAGCGTTTTATACCATTGTCAATATTATACGCCAAACCAACTCCTAAAGTTTGCTTCATTTGAGTTTTCCAAATTTGATTATGATCATACAGTAAATCTAAAGTTACGACTGAAGAAATATATTTGTTGATTTTCATATTAAAAACGCCTCCATAAGAAAGAACCAATCGTTCTGGATGACTGAGGTAATTAGAGAATACAGAGGCTGAATTCACCAACGTAATGTTCTCCATTAATTTAACCTTGTAAATCGCAGTTCCTAAAAAACCGAATTGGAATAATGACGAAGCACCGTCGTGTTTCAAACCATAATTTCCAGCATACTGCAAATCTTTATCTAAAACGAAAGTCCATCTTGCATTCGCAGGACGCAAAGTCATGGTGAAATTATCGTTTGGTCTATAGGTAAAACCGGCACCAACATTCACATAACCAGGAGCCATGAAATTAGAAAGCTTCTTTGCATCTGGATTATTTCCATCTGTATAACCGGCAGCGAACTGAGTAAGCAAACTCGCTCCACCGGAAACATACCAATGGTCATAAATTTTTCTTCCAAAATTCGTGGATAGATTGATAATATCCTGAGTTTTTCTATTCCCTAAGCCTTGCGTCTTATTTTCTCCGTAACCCAACACCACAATATTTTCCCACAAATCTTTCCCCTTTTCATAAGTCATATTGTAATTAACACCGGCAATCCAACCGACATTATTAGCACCACCACCAATCCAATTAGAAAATGCAGCTTGATTAAGCATCAATGTGTTTTGTCCTTGAATAGACCAATTCTTCAAGGTGTCCTGCGGTACATCTTCAGCATTGCCTTGAGCTGTTAAAAATCCTGAAATTAAAATTCCGGCTAACGTTAATTTTTTCATCTATTATGGTTTTTAATAGATAAAAATACAACTTAATTAGCTAAGAATGAATCTCTAATTAACGAAAGGTTTAATCATTTTTTTATTCTTCTCTTTAACTTCATAACCAAAATTATAAGAAAAACCAACACCCAATGTCTGTTTCAATTGAAGTTTCTTCATTTGATCATGATCGTAAAGCAAATCTAAACTGATGACCGTGTTGATAAATTTATTGAATTTAAAATTAAGAGTGCCATTATAAGCAATATCAACTCTCTCAGGGTGAAAGGCATAATTACTAAAGAGGTTAAGTTGATTGACTAAATTAATATCTTTGTAAATTTTCAAACGGTAAACCACATTAACCAAAGCTCCAATTTCAGATCGAACAGACTGACCATCTTTTTCTAAACCATATCTGCCCGCTTGCTGTAGCAAAGGATCCATAACAAATGTAAACTTACCATTCACCGGTCTGAAAATCACCTGAAAGTTTTCATTCGGATTATATAAAATCCCGACCCCAGCATAAACATAACCCGGTGACATGAATCGAGAAATTCGATCTTCAAATGATGGATTTGGTGTTAATGAATAATTATATCCCGTTGAAAACTGCGACAAAAATTGAAAACCAGTTGACAGGTAAAAATTCCTCCCGATATCGTAACCGTAGTTGGTCATCAAATTAATATAATCTTCTGTCTTTCGAGAAGCTTCTCCTTGCGAAGAAACAAAACCGTAACCCAATTGGATATTATTGTCTAAGAAATGTCTTTTGTTTTTATAACTTAAAGTATAATTGATTTTCCCGATAACACCGATATTATTATTCCCTCCAGAGTTCCAGTTAGAAAAGGCAGACTGATTAAAAACAAGATTATTCTGGCCGTAATAAAACCACTTAATCGGATCTTTTAACTGCAATATATTATAGGGCGTAACAGGAATATCATCGCCGCTTTCTGTGATTTTTACTCGGTCACGAATAACGATTGTATCTTTAAAAAGAACTGCAAATTTTTCCAGCTTCGGATTAGCCAGACTGTCTAAATTCAGCGCCGTAGCATTCCATCTCTTTTGTGAAATAGAATCGATTTCACCCAGAACATTTTTTTCTTTCTGGGAAAAAACAGCCAATGACACCAATGATATAATAACGGTAAACAACTTTCTCATAGTCGGCAAATTTAAGACAAACAAATAAATCTAAAAATTCATTCTATTACTATTTTCGTACTTTTTGTCTGATTTTAATTACATTTATAAAAAGATTTAGCCATAATTACCCATTAATCATTTTGGTCAACGTTTTGTCAAAAAATTAACCATGCTGAAAAACCACATTAATCTCAAAGCAGTGCTTTACGCAGCCATAATGGTTGCAGCGATGTGGTTGGGATATTTACTACAGCAGCTCGGTTGGTTTAGTGGTTGTTCAGGCGCAATCATTCCACTAAGTCCTTATGGATTAAAAGGAATTTTTCTATCTCCTTTTTTACATGGCAGCCTGGAACACATCTTTGGTAATTCAGTTCCTGTTTTTGTTTTAATATTTCTGTTATATCAATTTTACCCTTTTATCGCAAGACAAATATTATTTCTGGGTTGGATTTTAACCGGATTTCTAGTCTGGCTTTTACCTCCCATCGATATTTATACTGGAGAACTTAATCATGTTTGCATCATCGGCGCAAGTGGAATTGTTTATGTATTAGCATTTTTCATATTCTTCAGTGGTGTATTTCGATGGAACATGAAGTTCTTAACCGTATCGATGGTCGTTGCCTTATATTACGGGAGTTTAATTTGGGGCGTTTTGCCTGAAGAATTATTTTCCCAACTTCCAGAACCGAGCAGAGTATCGTGGCAGTCGCATTTATCCGGTGCAACAATTGGAATATTAATGGCTTTTATTTTCCGAAAATCAGGTGAAAGAAAAGTAAAATACATCTGGGAATTTCCCAACTATTACAGTGAAAAAGATGATAAACTTTGGCAGGAATACAAAGAAAACCATCCTGAAGATTTCTTAGAACTTCCCTATAAAAAGAAAGAAAACCCTTGGGAACATCTTGATGAAATTCGAAAAAATCAATAAATTTTGATACTTTTGATAAAACTTCTATATGCGTTCCGAAGAAAATCTTTATTCTATTGCGCTGCGACACTGTCCTTTAATCGGAGATGTAATCTTCCGAAAACTAGTGGGTGAAGTTGGTTCTCCTAAAGAAGTCTGGGAACTTTCAAAATCAGGTTTACAAAACATTTTCGGAATCGGCAGAAAAATCGCAGTCGAAATAGGAAATCCCGAACATTTAAAATTTGCAGAAAAAGAAATTGCTTTTTGTGAGAAAAACAATATCAAAATCAATCTGCGTCATCTTGGAGATTTACCATCATTATTAAATGAATGTGAAGACGCTCCAGCTATTCTCTATCAAAAGGGAAATTTTGATTCTTCTAAAAAACCAGTAAGTATTGTAGGGACCAGAAATATTTCAAACTACGGAAGACAATTTATCGAAGATTTTTTAAAGGCCGTTAAAAACGAAAACATCATCACTATTAGTGGTTTGGCTTTAGGCGTTGATGCTGAAGTTCACGAACTTTCTATTCAAAACAAAATACCGACTGTTGCTGTTTTAGCACATGGCTTTCATACGCTCTACCCTTCCAGAAATAGAAAGCTTTCACATAAAATAGCAGAAGAAAATGGCGTATTATTTACCGAATTCAATTCTTCTCAAAAACCAGATCGCGAAAATTTCATTCAACGAAACCGTGTTATTGCCGGATTATCACCAGCAACGATTGTGGTAGAAACGGCTTTCGGAGGCGGTTCGATCAGCACGGCAACTTTCGCTAACAATTACAACAGAGAAGTTTATGCTTTGCCTGGCAGAATCGATGAAAAATACAGCCAAGGTTGCAATCAACTTATTCATCAAAACAAAGCTGCCATCATTTCAACCATTTCATCGCTCATCGAAAATCTTGGCTTTCTGCATGACACCGAAAAGATTGGCGAACTTTTCCCAAGTTCTGAAATCAAAGTTTTACTTCCTGATCATCAGCAAAACCTTCTTAATACATTAGATAAAAAGATTCCATTCTCTTTAGATGAAATTTCACAGCGATTAGAAATCCCGACTTATAAAATTTTACCTGATTTATTGCAATTAGAAATTCTGGGATATATAAAAGCGCTTTCAGGAAGACAATATCTCGCACTTTAGCTTTTTAATATTTTTGAAAAAATAGCAAACTTCTCATAACATTAAATTATTAATACAATAAATGCTATTTTTATGAATTTAATAAAAATAATCTTTAATATTATTGATATTTTACTAATATTAAAGTTTTTTATTGAATGTTGTGAAAAAAAAATTAAATTTGTTAGTAATAATCCTCACTTCTTATGGAACAATATAACGTAGAGCAAAAGATTCAGGAATTTATCGCATACATTGAAGCGAAAAATCCAAACGAGCCAGAATTCTTACAAGCCGTAAAAGAAGTTGCCAGCACCGTAATTCCTTTCATTGCAACCCGCAAAGAATACGATGGCATGAAACTCCTGGAACGAATGGCAGAGCCCGAAAGGACCATCATTTTCCGAATACCTTGGGTTGATGATGCTGGTGAAATCCAGGTCAATAGAGGATTTAGAATTCAAATGAATTCTGCAATCGGTCCTTATAAAGGAGGAATCCGTTTTCATCCAACTGTTAATTTATCTGTTCTTAAATTTTTAGCTTTTGAGCAAACTTTTAAAAACTCACTAACAACCCTTCCAATGGGTGGTGGTAAAGGAGGTTCAGATTTCGATCCACAAGGAAAATCAAATATGGAAGTAATGCGTTTTTGTCAGTCATTCATGACAGAAATGTGTAAATATATCGGTCCGGAAACTGATGTTCCAGCAGGAGACATTGGCGTTGGTGCCAGAGAAATTGGCTATTTATTTGGTCAGTATAAAAAAATTAGAAATGAATTTACCGGCGTATTAACCGGAAAAGGATTGGCTTACGGTGGATCATTAATTCGTCCGGAAGCTACAGGATATGGAGTTGTTTACTTCTGCGAGCAAATGTTGAAAACAATCGGACAAGAAGTTAAAGGTAAAACTGTTGCTGTTTCTGGTTTTGGAAATGTCGCCTGGGGAGTTGTCAAAAAAGTAAACGAGTTAGGCGGAAAAGTAGTAACGATTTCGGGTCCTGATGGTTATGTATATGATGAAGAAGGAATTTCCGGAGAAAAAGTAGATTACTTATTACAACTTCGTGCTTCTGGAAACAACAGAGCAGAAGATTATGTGACGAAATTCCCAAGTGCAAAATTCTATGCAGGAAAACGTCCCTGGAGTGTAAAATGTGACGTTGCAATTCCTGCCGCAACCCAGAATGAATTGTTCTTAGATGACGCTCAAACCTTGGTCGCCAACGGTGTAATCTGCATTACCGAAGCCGCGAATATGCCTTCCACTTTAGATGCGATTAATTATTTCTTAGACAACAAAGTTTTGTTCTCACCAGGAAAAGCATCCAATGCTGGTGGTGTAGCAACATCAGGTTTAGAAATGACGCAGAATTCAATTCGTTTGAACTGGTCCTCTGAAGAAGTTGATGCAAGATTAAAAGAAATCATGATCGGAATTCACAAAGCATGTCAAGACTACGGTACAGAACATGACGGCTATGTGAACTACGTGAAAGGCGCAAACATAGCGGGCTTCGTGAAAGTGGCCGAAGCAATGCTGGCACAAGGTGTCGTATAAAAAATAAAAGTCGGAGTTTTGCTCCGGCTTTTTTTATAAAAACCTGTCCCGGGGAAATGGGAAAAAAGTAAAGTGAAAGAGTAAAAAGCATTGATTTTTCAATGCTTTTTATTATTGTGGTCAATTCCTTAAAAATTAAATCTAAACATTTATCGCAGTCGAAAAATTAGGAGCAATAAGATTTCGCTTCTTACAAGACCAGTCCCGCTCTACATTACAATTCCTCATTTCGGCACTCTCCGCCTCGGCGGCTAGCACCTCATTCCGGGATTTCCACTGCGATCGGGGCTAAAAGTTCGGGGAGTTTTTTTTTCGAAAGAATACAAAAGTGCACCGTAAATACTTCTGATGAGTTGTAAGTGATTTTTACTATTTTAGCAATGGAATAATGGATTATGATATAATGACATACAATTTAGGTGTATTTGTATGAATTTATAATATATATAAACGAGTTACCTGCAATTTTATCACACCACAATGGAAAGAACAAAATTAGATTTAATGTACGAAAAAAGAGAATTAAATAAAATGAGTTTAGATTCTTATGTTCTTGACAAACAAAATGTTTTAGATAATCCGATTGATAAAATAATTTCTGATTTAGGGAAAAAATTAAAGAATAATTGGAAGGAACACGATGAATGGATGAAGATGGAACAGGAGAATCTTGAAAAATATAATGATCTAAATGAAATCGCACAACAAACAGGTCACAGTTTGAAAAAACAACTTTTTGATTATTATATAGACAATGCATATATAGAAGATGAAATTACTGCTTTATTGGAAGTTAAAATAATTTATGCATTCAAACATTTTGAAATCAACCTAAAGAAATTAATTAAAGCAGCATATGAAGATGAAAATTTTGATAAAAACTATAAGTGGGAATCTATAAAACAATATCTATTTGCAAAAAATATTGATATAAAAGAAATTAAAAATTATTTAGAAGTCAATCAATTAAGAGAAATTAATAACGCAATAAAGCATTCTGAAAACTATTTAGAAAGTAAAGACTTAAAAAATAGAATCCCAGAATTTAAAGACAAGAAACCTACGATAAGAGATTTATATAAATTTTACAATAGAATTAAGAAAAGCCCTACAATTTTTTTACAATCTTTATGCTCTGCGATTTATAATGATTTATACATATTTAATGAAGAAAAGATTGAAAAAATATCCGAATCTATCGCAAGTAGGATGGACTTTAATGATGTTAATTTGCTAATCAAGAAACTAAAAGAAAACTACTAAAAAAAACTGCAGGTAATAAGGTATTTCTATTAGGGGGCCGGAAGCCCCTATCATAAAGACTTTTGCTAATTGTTCAATAGAAATACCCAACCGTTATCTGCCATATAAAAAAACATCACAAAAAATGAAACATGTAAAAATTTTTATTGACACTATCCCGCAAAGTGTGTAAGTTGAAAAGTTTGAGGCTTGAGTTTTTTATAACTTGAGCCTTTCTTCAAATATAAGCATAAATTGATTGAGTACAATTCCCCAATCTCTGATTGGCATTGTCCATTTTTTTGTTGCTTCTCTTAACGCAAGAAAAACCGACTTTAAAACTGCATCATCAGTTGGAAAAGACATTTTGTTTTTGGTGTATTTTCTTATTTTTCCATTCAGATTTTCTATTAAATTGGTGGTGTAAATGATTTTGCGGATTTCCACCGGGAATTCGAAGAATACCGTTAATTCATCCCAATTATCTCTCCAGGATTTGATGGCGTAGGAATATTTACATTCCCATTTTTCTGCAAAATCATTTAAAGCAGCTTCCGCGGCTTGCTTCGTGGGAGCGTTGTAAATGTGTTTCATGTCGGAAGTAAAGGCTTTTCTGTCTTTCCAAACTACGTATTTGCAGGCATTTCTTATCTGATGAACCACGCAGATCTGAGTTTGAGATTGTGGGAAAACACTGCGAATAGTTTGGGTGAATCCATTGAGATTATCCGTTGCAGTGATCAATATATCTTCTACACCCCGTGCTTTTATGTCGGTTAGTACGCTCATCCAAAAACTGGAACTTTCGTTTTTTCCAAGCCACATTCCCAGAACTTCTTTTTCCGTCCCGTCTTAAACCAACGGCAAGATAAATGGTTTTGTTAATGACTTTTGAATTTTCACGGACTTTAAAAACAATTCCATCCATCCAAACAATGAGGTATAAATCCTCTAGTGGCCGGTTTTGCCAAGCGACAATCTCACTGGAAACCGCATTGGTAATCCTGGATATTGTGGATGTTGAAACATCAAAATCGTACATTTCCTTGATCTGGTCTTCAATATCACTCACGCTCATTCCTTTGGCATAAAATGAGATGATAATATTTTCTAAACCATCAATAATATTATGCCTTTTGGGAACTAAAGCCGGCTCAAAAGTACTTTCTCTATCTCGCGGAACTTTAATTTCATCTTCGCCGAAAGAGGTTTTTATTTTCTTGGTTTGATGGCCGTTTCGATAGTTTCCGTTTTTGGTTTTTTGATGTTTCTCGGTATCCAGATGGTCATCCAGTTCGGCTTCGAGCATGTGTTCTACGGCTCGTTTGTGCATTGTTTTGAAGAACGAGGTTAAATCTTCGCCGCTCTTGAAGGATTTGTAAAATTCCTTGTTGTTTAATAATTCTTCTTTGTCGATCATAACTGTATAAAGTTTAAAAATAATAAAAAAGTTATTTCCGAAAAAGTTTTGAGCTTTTGAGGGCTCAAAATTTTTCAGAATAACTTTTCAACTTACACAGTTAGTGAAACACTACCTTTTTATTTTATTTTTTGCTTCTACTATATTATTTGCTCAAAGCAATTTTGAACTAGACTTATCAGCAAAAACTTATGTAAATGATAGTTTATGGTTTGGTGCTCCAATGGTCAGAACTGGTTTTGAAGATTTATATCAATTCAAACTAGTTGAAAATGATAAATTGGGAGATTTATCAAAAAAAATGAATTTTGATTTTTCATTTTATAACTTAACAATCCAAAATAAAAATATATTAAAGGGAAAAATTGATTATCCGCAACCTGTTGCATTAATGCATATGAGCAATCCTCCTTCTGAAACAGATATATTCTTTATAGAAAAAGGAAAATACACCTATGAATTACCGACAATCACAAATGGCTTAGTCGTTAATTTGCAAACACCGAGTAATATTGAATATCAAAAATTGAAAAATTATCTGGCAACAGTTTATTTTAAATTTGATGATCCCAATAGAAGAGATAGTTTGACGAGTTTTGATAAAAAGCAAGAGTTGATTTCTAGTTATATCAAAGAACATCCCAACTCATACGTTGCTTTATGGGAAATTGTTAATGATTATACACTTTACAATTATAATCCAACTTATTTAGAAAATATGGAGTTTTTCTCTAATGAAATCAAACAAAGTTCGTTTTACAAAAAACTTTATTCCAAGTTGAAAATTGAAAGTGAGACAATGATTGGAAAAAAAATCCCTGATATTTACTTTGACAAAACACATTCTCTAAAAGAGGAAGATTTTAAAAAACACAAATTAACTATTATAGATTATTGGTCTACAACTTGTGCACCTTGCGTAAAAGGAATGCCCGAACTTGTAAAACTTTATAATGATTTTAAAGACAAAGGAGTGAATATTATCACTATTACAGATGAAAATAAAATTGATAGAAAAGCACTCGCGGAAAAAATACTCAAAAAAAACAACGCAGAATGGACAAATTATTTTGATGTAAATAAGGAGTTCAGTAAAAGGGTTAACGCAACTGGCTATCCATTGCAATTTGTTATAGATACTAACGGCAAAATCTTAGCGAGAACATTTGGAGATCTAGATCATGTAAGAGAATTGATTGTGGAAAACTTGAAATAAAACGTCAGATAACAGCGGTTTTGCAATAGTGCGGGATTTTCGCAAGTTTAACGATTTTAGATCTTTTGAAGATTCGTTTATAATAGAAAGATTTGTCATATTAAGCCGTACCATCGCAAAGCCGCAAAACTTTGTACAAAATTTAAAATAATATTAAAAAATGAAAAAAATTATTTATTTCCTTTCGATGTTTGCTTTAGTTGCATTATTAACAATAAGTTGTAATAGAGATGAAAATACCGACCAAACTTCAACCGTTACAGCAAGTGTTTATCACAAATATGCAGACTACGCAATTCCACCTGACTTTAATATGATTAAAGCAATAAAAATTAAAGAATCAAATTCCGGAGAATGGGTTACAATTGTAGGAATAGATGGATTTATTTTTGAGGAAAACTTTGAATATCAACTTAAACTTAAAAAAAACTTATTTAGCCAATCCACCGCTAGACTCACCGAGTAATTACACATATCAATTATTAGAAGTTTTGGCTAAAACACCGATATAAAAACGTTGTACTACACGGTACTTCTATTAACGGCCGGAAGTTCCTATGATAAAGATTTTCGCTAATTGTTCAATTTGTTATATTTACAAAGACTTATAAAAAGTCTCCGCCAACAGAAATACCCAAACGTTACCCACAGTATTACAATGAATCGCATAACTAGGAATTTTTTAATAACTATTTTCTCAATTTGTATACTCTATGTTTTGGTTCCCAAAATTTTGAAACCTAATTGCGAAGATTCGACAAATAACATCCGTGAAGAAAACTGTGAAATAAGAATTAAAAGAGTCGAGCATCTAAGTTCTTTTAAAATTATAGGTGAAGATTCTAAAACCTGTGAACCTTGCGAATGTGAACACGGTAACAGATGGTGGCAACAATATAAAAATGAAATGAATGAAGGAGATTATTTTATTAAAAAGAAAGGTGAATTATTTTTACAAATAGTTAAAAAGGATACGGTTATTACACATACATATAAATGTTATGAGACATGAAAATATAAACTAAGAATATTTCAGAATTATGAATAAATTAGATCTGAACTGAATGTTAAATTAGAATAGAAATATACTGCAGGTACAAAGTATTTCTATTAGCGGGGCGGAAGTTCCTATTATCAAGATTTTCGCTAATTAATCAATTCGTTATATTTACAAAGACTTGTTATAAAAAGTCCCCGCCAACAGAAATACGCAAATGGTTAGCAGAAATTTTAAAATAACAGCACAAAATCAAAATCACCAAAATTAAATGAAAGCAATTTTTACATTTTTATTAGCACTTTTTTATATTTTCAGTTTTAGTCAAACCCAAACAAAAACCGACGTGATTTTAATTGGAGTATCTCATTTTAATAATCCAGGGTTTGATAGAGGGAAAGTTGCAGAAATAAATATTTTAGATAAAACAAGACAAAAAGATTTAGAAGAAATTACTAATGAAATTACAGAAAAGTTTCATCCAGATAAAGTATTTGTAGAATCGCTTTACAAGGATAAAAAAGTACTTGACCAACAATATTTTTTATATAAAGAAAATAAACCCTTCTATAATTTAGACACCATAAAAGATAATTTTTATAAAAGATTCTATCAAGAAAATGAAATCTTTCAATTTGGTTTTAGATTAGCAAAAAAGTCTAAAAACGATTTTATTTATTCAATAGATTATAATTTAGAACAGCGATATGATTTACTAAATAAACAGATAGAAAAGAGCGCTTATATTGACTCTACACTTTATCAAAGTAAAATGAAATCTCTTTCTTCCTTTTTAAATAACTGTGTTAAGGAAAAGGATTTAAAAAATATTTTAAAATGTATAAATTCTAAAGAGCAAAGAGAATTAAACAAAGGGTTTTATATTTCAACGATAAATCGCTTAAATAATGATGAACTTTTTTTCGGTTCCGATTTTGTTGCAAGTTGGTATAAAAGAAATTTAATTATGTATTCTAATATTCAAAATCAAGTTTCTAAAGAAGACAAGACAATAGTAATTATTGTTGGAGCAGGACACTCTTCAATGCTTTACGACTTTTTAAAAAATGATTCAAATTATAATCTAATTGAATTTAATCAAGTAATTGAATAAAAAATTCTGCTAATAACTAAGCTTTCGTCTTGTCTGAAAGACAAGAAATGAATTAACAATCACCCAAACAAAAAAAAAGCAAAAAAAATAATGAGGTAAAGTCTGTTGAATCCTTCGGCCTTGCTCAGGATAAACTCTACCTCCGGTGGCTTTTCCTCCCCAGTTGGTCACCTTATGGAGTTGTCAATTTTAGAATGTAAGATATCAGAGCAGTTTTTTAGAAGGCTGCTTTTTTTAGGAACTGAAGTGAGATTTTTGAAACATTTTTATTTCTTCTCTAAATTCTTCTGAATCCGCTCTACAAATTCAAAAGCTGCCGGACAAATCACCGTATTTTGAATCGTCAAATTATTAATCTGATAAATCTTTTTCCGGTCGGTATGCGGGAATTCGCGACAGGCTTTTGGACGAATATCGTAGATCGAACAAGTATTGTCGTCATTTAAAAACAAACACGGCAGATTTTGTAAAACCTGATCCTGGTCTTCATCTGTGCGTAGGAATTTATCTTCGAAATCTGCAACTTTCATTTTCAAATGCTTTGCAATTCGCTCAACATCTTTCGGAGTGAAAAGTGGGCCGGTGGTTTTGCAACAGTTGGCACATTGCAGACAGTCGATTTTTTCGAAAACCTCATCATGAGTTTCCTGAACAATATAATCGAGATTTTTAGGTGGTTTTTTCTTCAGCCCATCCAGAAATTTTTTGTGTTCTTTCTGTTTTTGAAGTGCCTGAGTTTTATAGAAATCTAAGTTCATAATTTAGTAATTGGAATAAGGAGTATAAGAATCTATTCGGTCCAAATTCAAGACGGTTGTTTTTTGACGTTTCGATGGCGCGTACATCATGTTGAATTTTTTCGCGAAGATAATTTCTTTGTGATGAGATGAATAAGAAGTCCGCTGTACCACGGTATTCGAAAACACTTCATCAAATGCCCGAACATGTACGAAGATTTCAACATCCATCGTTTCAAAGTTATCTTTGGTTAATTCAAAGAAAGGTGAGTTTTTATCAATTTTATGAACAACAGTCCAGTTGAGGGAAAGGGTATTTATTTGACTGATTAATGTTTTTAAAGTAAAGAACTTGCTTTTTAATTCTCCATTCTCATCTGCATCTTCTATAGCGCACGTAAGAACTACCTGAGCATCTGTTAAAAGATTATTTTTATAAGGCGCCATCCTAAACATCATCGCTGTACCTTCTTGAAACGGAACGATTAAGGCAATTTTGCTAAATTTTAAAAATGCTCTCGGACGGGAAAATCTTCCATAGAATAAACCGGTGGCAATTGCAAACCCCAGCAATCCTAAAAAAGCTTCGAACGTGGCGACTAAACTTGCAAAAAATCCGACTGGTGCGATTCGGCCATATCCTACGGTGGTAAAAGTCTGCGAACTGAAAAAGAATACATCGGTGAATTGATTGAAAGGCGAACTTTCATCAATCCCTGTTAGATGTTCGATTCCGATACTATAATAAATCAGTGCAAAAATTATATTCGCCAAAATATAGCCACAAATTAAAAGCAGAATAAACTGCCAGGAAGGCAAATCCAGCATGGTATGATACCAACTGTATTTCTGTAATGGATTTGATAAACCGGCTCTTCTAACATTTGGCGTTCCATTTTTATTTATAAACCTTCCGCTGGCATTGGAACTGAAGCCACTGTCATCTCGGGATTGTAAATGGGAAAGTCTACTTTTTAGATTTGCCATACTGCAAAATTACTTCTAAATGAGGAAACTACCGTTTATTTTAAGCAAAATCTGCGGCCGTGATAGAAGCGGTTACCCCGCAAGGAAGCGACGGAACGCAGTGGAGACTCTGACTGAGGAGTATGAGCGGATAGCACGAATTGTCCGCCCAAATAAAAACAATGATTGCAGTCATAAACGCATCCTGAAAATATTGACTAATTTTGACCTATGAAAAAATTGGAGACCCGACAAGATATTGAGGATTTGGTAAATCGTTTCTATGACAAAGTGCAAAATGATGAGACGATTGGATTCTTCTTTAATGACGTGGCAAAAGTAGATTGGTCGCATCATTTACCAAAGATGTATTCTTTTTGGGAGACGCTTTTGTTCGGACAGATTTCTTACAAAGGAAATCCGATGGCAATCCACTTCCCCATCAATGCTCAAGTTCCGATGGAGAAATCTCACTTTGAACATTGGGTTAAATTATGGACAGCGACAGTTGAAGAAAATTTCACGGGTGAAATGGCTGATCTGGCAATTTACAAAGCCTCGAATATTGCTAAACTAATGGGTCATAAAATGGAAGTTGCACGTAAGATTCGTTAGTTTTAAGGAACGATTACCGTAAAAATATACGCTGCTAAATTCACTAAAAGTACGGTACCGTATAAGTGATTGGTTTTCCCCCGACTCAGCGACATCATTACGATGAATACAGACAAGGCGAGTAAAATAATCGATTTCATATCGAGTCCTAAAACGAAAGGAATATCGTAAATCAGACAGACGACCGAAATGGCGGGAATGGTTAACCCAACACTCGCTAAAGCTGATCCTAAGCCCAAATTAATGGACGACTGAATCTGATTATTTTTTGCTGCCCGGATTGCAGCTAAACCTTCGGGAAGCAATACTACGAACGCAATAATTACTCCGACCAATTCATGAGGTGCGCCGATACTTTCTACAAATCCTTCGATTACCGGAGAAAGTCCTTTGGCCATAAAAATAACTACTGCCAAACAGATAATCAGTAAAAATAAACTCGCTAAAGTTTTAAGAAGCGACGGTGGATCTGCTTCATGAGCGGTTTGATCTTGACTTTCGGTAACGAAATAATTTCGGTGTCGAACGTTTTGGAACATCAGGAAAGTTCCATAAATCGTGAGACAGGCGAGCGCAACAAAAACCAATTGCGCTTCACTGTAAAAAGGGCCGTGCTCTGTTGAAGTATAATTGGGTAAAATAAGCGTGAGAACTAAAATAGCCACCAAACTTACCAAATAAGTTGTTGCTGAATTGGCAATAAAAAATTGCTCTTTATATTTTCGACTTCCGATCCAAATACAGATTCCGAGAATACCATTTAGAATAATCATTACCGCCGCGAAAACCGTATCTCTGGCGTAAGTGAGCGCGCCTTCACTACCCGAAAGCATGAAGGAGATAATTAATCCTACTTCTAAAATCGTAATACAAATCGCAAGAATTACAGTTCCGTATGGTTCGCCAACTTTATGCGCTACAACTTCGGCGTGATGTACTGCAGCCATAACACTTGAAAATAATAATAAGGCACCAATAATATTGGTAAAAGGAGTATTATTTAAAAAGCCAAAAAGGTAGAAAGCGGCAGATATAATTGGGACAACTACTGTCCAGTGAATAAGTTTTTTTAATTTCATATTTCAATTTGTGATAAGATAAAAAAATTAAACTACAAATGAAAAAATTGAAAAGAGATTTAACTTAATCGTAACATTGATTTCCAAAGCCAGAAATCTTGAAAATCGGTGAACATATGGAAAAGCAAACCGACAGCGATGATTCTGTAATTTCCTTTCAAAAAAATAGCGTCCAGAAAATAAGCTCCAATTGCCCAATAAGAATGCAGCGGATGATAACCGATACTATTTCTATTTGGATCAAAAAGTGGATTGGCGAAAACGTGATCTAAATCGACCAACATGGTCGCCAACATTATAATGAAGATTGAGAAAATCTAAAAGTTCCTGTTCGTTTTTCTTACCCATTTCGCGCAAAAGCCACCCATTAGCTTTGTGCATTAAGTCGTTTTCATGATTTAAGTTTATGACTGCCAACTTCTTAAGCAAGTCAAAATCGTTATTTTTCACGTGAAACATTGTTGAAACTATAGCGATTCTTTTGGACCACAAATTTTCTTCTTAAGATAAATCCAGTAGAATTGAATCATCTTTATTTTCAAAACAATAGCGTCCTAAAATTTTATAACACGAAGTATCTACCAAATCCCAATTGTTGACGTATTTCTTATTTTTTAAATAAAACGCAACGATTTCTTTTTTCTCTTTAGGAATTTTGGACTTTTCAAATTTGGAAACCAAGATGAATAAAGCACAATGACGATGTTCGTGAATGGGCGAAGATAGAAGTTCTTCTAATTGAGATAAAGATATTTGGTCTCCGAATTCTTTCGCTACTTTTCTTTGATCAGGAACGGTTACGCCGATAAACTGATCACCTTCTGCGTATTCTCCTTTCCCAGCTTTGAAAAACCTGGGCATATATTCTTTCTTTTCAGAATTTGAAAGATCTTGGAGCGCAGATTTAATTTCTTTAACCATTCTAAAAAATACTTTCGCCCGTTTGGGTGGTAAATTCTTCCAGAAATTTCATACCACGGTAGGAATTTCCCTTTTCATTGAGTTTCGGACTCCAGACAGCGAGGCAATAATGTTGTGGATAGATTGCAATAATTCCACCTCCAACGCCACTTTTTCCTGGCAATCCTACGAGGAAAGAAAACTCTCCTGATTCATCATAAAATCCGCAAGTGAGCAAAATCGCGTTGATTCTTTTGGCTTTACTGTAAGGTAAAAACTGTTTGTTGTCGGAAGGTTTTCTACCACCGTTCGCCAAGTACAAAAAGCTTTTGCTCAGCTGCTTGCAAGTCATTTCGATGGAACACAGATGGCAATAAAGTTCAATCACCGAGTCCGGTTTATTTTTTATATTTCCAAAAGATTTCATGAAATTACACATCGCTGCATTTCTGAAACTGTTTTGCATTTCACTCGCCGCCACTTTTTTATTAAAGAAAATATGATCATCTTCGGTTAGCTCTCGAATAAAAGACAGCAACTCTTCTTTTGGATTTTCACAAATTTCTAATAGAATATCGCAAATAACCAAAGCTCCTGCATTGATAAAAGGATTTCGTGGAATTCCATGATCGGCTTCTAACTGAATTAAAGAATTAAATGCACTTCCGGAAGGTTCTACATCTACTCTTTCCCAAAGTTTTTCTTCCAGTTTTTCATACACAAATGACAAGGCGAAAACTTTGGAAATACTTTGAATTGAGAATTTCTCCTCAAAATCTCCACATCCAAAACTGTTATGTTTTAAATCGGTGAAGTTGACGCCAAATTTATTTTCATCGATACAGGCAAGTTCAGGAATGTAGTTCGGAACTTTACCCAGATTTTCTTTGGCAATAATATCGGCGTAGATCTTTGAAATAATATTTTGATAATCTAATTTCATTTAAAAATGTGAGTATTTACATTTTAGCTTTAAAAAAAATGCTTAAAATTAATCAAGCATTTTTTTAAAGTGCGCTTATCGCATTATATTTTAATCTTCCGATTCTTCTGATTTTGATTCGTCCGCTTCTTCATCATGATATTCAAATAAGAAATCATTGTAAGGGAATCTCGCAGTGTGAATTTTCAGAACCTCGTCGTAAATCATTTTCTTCATTTCCGGGAAATTCTCTTTGTGTAAAGCAGAAATAAATACCGTTGGATATTGTGATTTCGACATCCAGGTTTTCATCCATTCATCAAGAGAAATATTTTTTCTTGTTTCCGGTGTTAAATCGTCCTCGTCTTTTTTCTCGTAAGCGAAGGCATCAATTTTATTGAAAACCATGATCATCGGTTTTTGATGCGCATTAATTTCCATTAAAGTTTGATTTACCGAATTGATGTGATCTTCGAAACTTTCGTGCGAAATATCTACAACATGAATCAATAAATCTGCTTCCCGAACTTCATCCAAAGTTGATTTAAAACTCTCTACCAATTGCGTCGGTAGTTTTCTAATAAACCCAACCGTATCCGTTAATAAGAATGGCAAATTCCCAATCACCACTTTTCTGACAGTCGTATCTAAAGTTGCAAATAATTTATCTTCAGCAAAAACATCAGACTTAGAAATGGCGTTCATCAAAGTAGATTTCCCAACATTGGTATAACCTACCAAAGCAACACGCACCATTTTACCACGGTTCTGTCTTTGAGTCGCCATCTGTTTATCGATGGTTTTCAGCTTGTCCTTTAATAAAGTTATTCTATCTCGAATAATCCTTCTATCGGTTTCAATTTCTGTTTCCCCAGGACCACGCATTCCGATTCCCCCTTTTTGCTTATCAAGGTGAGACCACATTTTACTCAATCTTGGAAGTAAGTATTGATATTGAGCAAGTTCTACCTGAGTTCTTGCGTAAGACGTTTGCGCTCTTTGAGCAAAAATATCAAGAATCAAATTGGTTCTATCCAGGATTTTAACCTCCTCCATTTCTTTTCCAAGATTCTTCAGTTGCGAAGGAGAAAGTTCGTCATCGAAAATCACGGTTCCGATTCCATTTGATTTTACATAATCCCTTATTTCCTGTGCTTTTCCACTCCCAATAAAAGTTTTGGGATCCTGTTGCGTCAATTTCTGAATGAATCTTTTGTCAATCGTTGCTCCTGCTGTTAAAGCCAAAAATTCGAGCTCGTCCATATATTCGACCAGCTTTTCCTCACTTTGATTTTGCGTCACTAAGCCGACTAACACGGCTTTTTCGTATAGATGTTCTTTTTTGTCTAGCATAAATTTCCTTTCGGCATTTGTACAAAGATAATACTTTGAATTTCACAATTAAAAAATCTCAGATAAATTACCTGAGATTTTCACTAATATTTATTAATTCTTAATCCCAATCAGCAGCGACAAATTTCATTTTCTTTCCGCTTGCGTTACTTAAAGTTAAGTAATGACCATCGATTTTATAACTGGTCATTGTTGGAAGTGCTTTCGCAAAAGTGGATTCTAAATCCATTGCTTTATCACAAAACATCATGGTGCTTCCAATTTGTGAAAATTTCACCGTTCCGTTTGCGTTAAAAACTGCGGAACCAAACATATTGTTACAGCCCATATTTGCCGAAAATTTCCCTGGTTCTTTTTGATCAGATAAATTAAGATGTGCTTTATTACTCATCATTGAATCTTTTGTAAAACCCTGAAATTCAACCAACATCCAATCTCTTTTTACATTTTGAGAAACGTTGGTTTGAGTCGTGCAATTTGCCAATAACAAAAGACCGAAAATGGCGATGAAGCCAGCTACTATTTTTTTCATTTTTAAAAATTTCCTTTTACATTACTATTTCTGTGCCATCAATTTTTATAAATTTGAATTTAATTTTTAAAAAATGACAAAAGATTCTATTTCTTTCAAAGCGGTTATTTTACAAAGTGGTGATATTAATGCTGCTTATGTTGAATTTCCTTTTTCTACTGAAGAATTTTTTGGTAAAAAAGGATTGGTGAAAATAAAAGCCATGTTTGATGATAAGATCGAATACCGCGGCAGTTTAATTAAAATGAAAAGCGATTGTCATACTCTGGGCTTAACACAGGAAATTCGGAAACAGCTTGGGAAATCGTTTGGTGATGAAGTTTCTGTAAAACTTTGGGAAGACAAAGAGGAAAGAATAGTGATTATTCCGGATGATGTCGCAATTGTTTTTAATGAAAATTTAAAGGCAAAAGAACTATTTGACGCCATGAATTATACGCATCGCAAAGAATATATCCGCTGGATTGTAGAAGCGAAAAAGCCGGAAACCCGCGAAAAAAGAAAACTAAAAATGATCGAAATGATCCTTCACGGAAAAAAAGGAATTTAATGAAACAAATAAAAAATCTGGAAACTGAAAGACTTCTTTTATAACCAATGAGCATTGATGATGCGCCATTCATCTTTGAACTTTACAATTCACCGAACTTCATTAAGTTTATTGGTGATCGGAATATTAAATCAATTGAAGATGCAGAAAATTATATTACCAATAAATTTTTACCACAGTTTGAAAGATTAGGATATGGAAACTTTCTGATTAAATTAAAATCTGAAGGTACAAAAATTGGCGGCGTCGGTATTTTTGAAAGAGAAGGATTGGAAGTAAATGATATTGGTTTTTCATTCTTACCTGAATTTGAAGGAAAAGGTTTTGGTTTTGAAGCTTCCAAGAAATTAATGGAAACCGTCTTTTCTGAATTTGGTTTAAAAAAGATTTCTGCAATTACTTCTAAACAAAATATCGCTTCTCAAAAACTGATTGAAAAACTGAGACTTCAATATATCAAAACCGTTAGTTTACCAAATGATGACGAGGAATTGTTGTATTACGAAATTGAAAATAACAACGAAATTCTTTAAAAATAAAGGACACCTTTTTTGAAGGTGTCCTTATTATATATATGAAAAAATTTTAGTTCGGTTTCCAGTCAACTACCGCTCTAATAAATGCTTCTGCATTTTCTAACGGAATATTTGGTAAAATCCCGTGTCCTAAATTGGCGATGTAACGGTCTTTCCCGAAACGGTTAATCATTTCAGTTACCATTTTCGTGATGGTTTCTGGTGAAGAGTTCAATCTGTTAGGATCAAAATTCCCCTGTAAAGTCATCGTATGATTGGTTAGTGTTCTTGCTAATTCTGGAGTAATTGTCCAGTCAACACCCAAAGCAGAAACTTTAGATAAAGTCATTTCTTCCAAAGCGAACCAACATCCTTTACCAAAAACCACAACGTGCGTTAATGGACTTAAGGCTTCTACAATTTGGTTGATATAAGGCCAAGAGAAAATTTGGTAATCTTCTGGCGACAATGAACCACCCCAAGAATCAAATACCTGAACAGCCGAAACTCCTTTCTCTACTTTTCTTTTCAGATAAGCAATCGTCGTATCGGTGATTTTCTGTAATAATAAATGGGCTGCTTCTGGATTTCTGAAACAGAAACTTTTAGCAACATCCCAAGCTTTAGAACCTTTACCTTCGATGCAATAACAAAGGATTGTCCATGGTGAACCTGCAAAACCGATTAATGGAATATCATTGTCCAGCTTAATTAAAGTAAGTTCGATGGCGTCAAAAACATATCCTAAGGTTTCATTAACATCAGGAACTTCGATATTTTGAACATCTTCTAAAGTACGAATTGGCTTTTCTAACCAAGGACCAATTCCTTCTCTCATCTCGAAATCCATTCCCATTGCTTGGGGAACAACTAGGATATCTGAGAACAAAATCGCTGCATCCAAAGGATATCTGCGAATCGGCATCATGGTAATTTCCGACGCCAATTCTGGCGTACGACATCTGGTGAAGAAATCATATTCATCACGCATCGCACGAAATTCAGGCAAAAATCTTCCTGCCTGTCTCATCATCCAAACCGGCGGACGTTCTACTGTTTCGCCTCTTAATGCCTTTAAATATAAATCGTTTTTAATCATAATCTTTAAATAAAATCAGAAACAAAAGTTTCTTAATGGCAGTTTATCGCTGCTCCTTCTTTTTTAATCAATTTAAGCAAAGCACTTAGGTCATTGTCTTTGCCTATAAATATTTGTTGGGTGGTATGTTTTTTAACTTCTGCTCCAGTCGTTTCGCCAATCGCATAGATTTGCTGAAAGTCTAAATTGTTATTCTCAATGAAACTGCGCACACCACTTGGTGAGAAAAACGCAATTGAATCGTAATTCTTCTCTACTTTCGGATACAACAATTCAGTTTCATAAACGACTACTTTCTTATAACCGATATTTTGCAATGGTAGTTTTTCCTGAAGAATGTCTAAAGCTAAGTTCCCACAAAAGTGAAGAAACTTTTCTTTTCCGCAGTTATCGACAATAAATTCTGAAAGTTCTTTTGCGTTCTTTTTGGTCTTAAAAACTCCAAAACCATATTTTCGCAAGTGAGCTTTGGTTTTCTTTCCAACGCAGTAAATTTTGTTGAAATTTTTATCGGCAAAGTTTTCATGCGGTTTAAAACCATTTTTAAAAAATGACTCAACCCCATTTACACTTGTAAAAATTAAAGATTTGTTTCCTAAAGGAAATGGCGAAAGTTCAAGAAGATTGATTTTAATAACCTCTAAAAAATGGCTTGAAAATTCTGTTCCCAGTATATCAGAAACTTCCTTTTCATCAAGCTTTTTTGTAAACAGAATATTCATTAAAAATAAATTATCAATAATTCCTATTATATAGAACGGTTGCGAATATTACTAAAGATGCAGTTTAATTTCCTGCATCAATTCTCTTCCGCCGTCTTTTAAAATTTTCTGAGCTAATTTTTCTCCAAAATTCTCGTGGTCATTCCAAGTGAAAATTTCGTCGATTTCCATAGAAGTTTTACCATCTATAGAACACAGTCTGCCGATAAACCGCACTTCGTTTTTGTCATTAATCTCTGCAAAAGCACCGATTGGCGCAGTACAACCTCCTTCTAAAGTTTTTAAGAAATTTCTTTCAATATCGATACAAATCTGAGTTTCACGATGGTTTACATCTTTGAAGAATTCTTTAATATCATGATCATCAGCTCTTGCGGTAACGGCAACAACTCCTTGTGCGGGAGCAGAAATCATCATCGGAAGAAATTCATAATCAATAGATAATTTCATTCTTTCAATTGCTGCCAATGAAAATAAAGTAGCATCGAAATCCTGATCTTCTAATTTCTGAAGACGTGTTTGCACATTTCCACGGATATCACAAAATTCCGTGTCCGGAAAATGTTTTGCCCAGAATGCACGGCGTCTTAAACTGCTGGTCGCAATTTTCAACTCATGCAATTCTTTGTCTTTAGAAGTCGATTTTCTTACTAAAACATCTTGTGGATAATCCCGTTGTAAAACAGCGATAATCTCCACATTATGCGGAAGTTGAGTTGGAATATCTTTTAAAGAATGAACGGCGATATCAACTTCTTTATTCAATAAAGCAATATCTAAATCTTTAGTAAAAACCCCGGTAATCCCCATCGCATAAAGAGGTTCGGTAAGGTTTTTATCTCCAGTTGAAACAATCGGAGTGATATCAGTCTTGTAATTATTGTTTTGCAAGTTTCTGGCAACTTCTCTTGCCTGCCACAATGCAAGTGGCGAGTTTCGTGTACCTATTTTAATGCTTCTCATTGAACTCTTTATTTGGTTGCTCTACTAAAATTTCGTGCATTAATTTACTAATTTCTTCGGCTTTCCAAGGATTATCGATGATGAATTTTGCGAAACGATTCGTGATTTTCTGAATCATCTTGTCGGAAAGCTTCATATCATCCACTTCTATATAGTTATGTTTCTTGTGAATTTTATGCATTTCATTGCGCTCTATGTTCTTTAGCGATGCTTTGAAATGATGAATATTGGGAGCTAATTTTCTTTTCTTTTCCCATTCCAGAAAGTCTTTGGTCATTTCTTTAATGATTTCCTCTGCTTTTGGAATTTCTTTTTGTCGTTGCACCATCGTCTCATTGATGTGAAGAGATAACTGATCAACATCAACCAAACTTACATTTTCATTCTCAGTAACATCTTTCGCTACATTATTTGGAATCGAAAGATCAATCACCAAGGTTTCTTTCCCATTAGGGAAATGCGATTTATTAATGATCGGATGCTGAGCTCCGGTTGCAACAATTAAAATATCTGTTTTGCCTAACTCATCTTGAAAAGTATCAAACTCAATATAAGGAATTTGATATTTCTCTGCAATCTTCTCTGCTTTGTCGGCAGATCGGTTGGCAATTTTTACTCTTGGTTTATAAACATGCTTCACCAAATTCTCAACGGTATTCTGACCAATTTCTCCTACTCCAAGAAGTAAAATATTTTTATCAGAGATTTGAATATGATTTTTTAAGATGTAATGAACCGCAGCGTAAGAAACCGAGGCAGCTCCGTTGGAAATACCTGTTTCGTTTTTAATTCTTTTAGAAATCTGAATTGCTGAGTTAATGGCTCTTTCCAGAAAAGGATTAGAATATTTCTTCTCTTTTCTAAAACGATGATAAGCATTCTTGATTTGTCCGATGATTTCGAAATCACCAATAATCTGACTTTCTAAACCGGCAGCTACTCTGAAAAGGTGATTAAGAGCTTCCTCATGTTTGACAATATTTACATATTGCATAAAATCGGTAAGACTTACGCCAACAATTTTGCAGTATAATTCTGCAATCAAGAGGTAATTTTGAGTTGTGGTATAAATTTCGGTTCTGTTGCAAGTGGAAACCACAAAAGCATCTCCCAAATTCAAATCATGAATTTGGTTCACAAAATACTTTACATTTTCGTCAAAAAACGCAAATTTACCCCGTATTTCTGCATCAGCTTTTTCAAAACTGACGCTGAGAACGGCGAAATTAGCGGTTTGATGAATGTTATTATCCTTAGTCATAGAGCAATCGCAAATTTAAGGTTTTAAATTGAATTGGTAAAGGATATAAAATATGAAGATTATCACCAAAATCTATAACCGTCAACCAAAAAAAAAGATATTCCATTTTTAAATCAAATATTTTGGTAATTAAAAAGTTATCAATATAATAAGAGGGAAATTTTAAGGAAATTTTAACCAAAATTAGGAGCAATGTAATTTTTAGAACGGTTCTAAATTTATATCTTTGTACACTTTAAAAATTGAGCACAAAAATGGGGTTATTTGATATGTTTACGCAAGATATTGCGATTGATTTAGGAACTGCGAACACACTAATTATACACAATAATAAAATTGTAGTGGATCAACCATCGATTGTTGCAATCGAACGTTCGACAGGAAAGCCAATTGCAGTTGGGGAGAAAGCAAAACACATGCAGGGGAAAACGCATGAAGATATAAAAACAATCAGACCTTTGAAAGATGGCGTAATCGCTGATTTTCACGCATCTGAGCACATGATAAAAGAGTTCATTAAGCAAATTCCTGGTATTAAGGGAAAGCTTTTTCAACCAACTTTAAAAATTGTTATTTGTATTCCGTCAGGGATTACCGAAGTTGAAAAACGTGCGGTAAGAGATTCTGCACAGAAAGTAAATGCAAAAGAAGTTCGTTTGATTTATGAACCAATGGCAGCAGCAATCGGTGTAGGAATCGATGTGCAAAAACCAGAAGGAAATATGATCATCGACATAGGTGGTGGTACAACTGAAATCGCTGTGGTTGCTCTTGGAGGTATTGTTTGTGACAAATCTGTAAAAATCGCTGGTGATGTATTTACCAATGATATCGCATACTATTTAAGAACGCATCACAATTTATATATTGGTGAAAGAACTGCTGAAAGAATAAAAATCGAAGTAGGTTCTGCGGTGGAAGATCTTGATGTTGACATTGAAGACATTCCAGTTCAAGGACGTGATTTAATTACGGGTAAACCAAAAGAAATTATGGTGAACTATAAAGAAATCGCTCGTGCTTTGGATAAATCAATTGTTAGAATAGAAGATGCAGTAATGGAAACACTTTCATTAACTCCACCAGAATTGGCTGCTGATATCTACAAAACAGGAATTTACCTTGCAGGAGGTGGTGCTTTGTTAAGAGGACTTGCAGACAGACTTCACAAGAAAACTGGACTTCCTGTTTTCGTAGCAGAAGATCCATTAAGAGCGGTGGTTCGTGGAACTGGAATCGCTTTGAAAAACATGGATAAATTCAACTTCTTAATTAAATAAGTAATCACTTTTTTACGAAACTAACAGATGGGATTTTTGCTGAGATTATTTTCGAAGAATGGATTATTCGTCTTCTTTATATTTCTGCAACTCATAGCTATTGCATTGATTTTCAGTAGAAACTCAATGCAACAGTCATGGATTGCGGGCCAATCTGCTGCCTTTAATTCCTGGGTTTCGGGGTATATTGACGAAGGTGCTTCCTACCTGAAATTGAAGCAAACCAATGATCAGTTGGTTAACCAAAACAAAAGTTTGATGGTACAGCTTTATGGAAGAGAAGCTTCTGTAAATCCTGAATTTCGTAAAGTACATGATACCGTCGGAGGTGGACAAATCTACACGTTCGTAGATGGTGAAATCGTATACAACAGTATCAATAGAAAAGACAATTACTTTACCATCAACCGTGGAAAAAGAGATGGCGTTATGCCGAAAATGGGGGTGATGGCTCCTCAGGGAATTGCCGGAATCGTCATCAATACAACTGACTCCTATTCTTTGGTACAATCAATTTTAAGTCAAAATAAAATTAAAATTAATGCGTCGCTCAAAAAATCCGGTTATTTCGGAACATTAACCTGGCGAGGCGATGATTCCAGAATTATGCATTTATCGGATATCCCGAAATATGTACCCCTTCAAGTTGGAGACACTATCGTAACTGACGGTAAATCCGCTATTTTTCCACAAGGAATTATGATTGGTAAAATCGCCGGTTATGAAGTTGATAGCAAAACTGGTTTCTGGGACATTTCGGTTGAACTGACTGAAAAGATGGGAAACATCAGTAAAATATATGTGGTTAAAAACCTGAAAAAAGCGGAGGTTCGTAAAATTGAAGATACTTTGCAAGCGACTATAAAAAGAGAGAAATGATAAGTAGAACACTTTTTACAGATATCCTGATTATTGTTTTGCTCATCGCATTGCAAATTTTTGTGCTGAATCGAATTACGCTTTTTGGAAAATATACGCCGGTCATATATCCGGTGTTTGTAATGTTCTATCCATTCTTTAGAAATAAATACCAATTCTTACTTTTAAGTTTTATATTGGGATTAGGGATTGATGCTTTTCTCTACACTTGGGGAATTAATGCTCTTGCCACGGTTATTATAGCTTATTTCAGAACCCTAATTTTTAGAACTTCCACCGATACTTCTACGGATTTTTTCTCTTTCCAAACATTGCAGTGGTCACAGTTTTTCCTCTTTATCTTTATGAGTATTTTTATTCATCAGACGCTTGTTCAATATATTGAAATCTTTAAATTCAGTAGGTTTTTCGATATCTTCCTGAATGTTTTGGCAACGAGTGCGATTTCATTTATCTTTATCATGATCTATGCTTTAGCATTTAAAATCAAACAAAAAGTTTGAAACCACAATTTTTAAAAATCACCGCTCTCTTATCTGTAATTGCTATAATTTTTATAGCAAGGCTTGCTTATTTGCAGTTATTTACTGACCGATATGCATTGAATGCTGCGAATACATCAATAAAAACCGAATATATTATTCCACAACGTGGTGTTATTTTTGACCGTAACGGAAAAATTATGGTGGAAAATCAGCCAGCTTATGAAATATCTTTTACCGCAGCATTATTAAAAGCGGATTTCGACACGGTGGATTTCTGTAATTTGCTTAGAATCAGTAAAGCGGATTTTATTAAAAATATTAATTCCATTAAAAAGGAAAAATACTTTTCGAAATTAACTCCGATGCCTTTTATGAAAAATTTAAGTCGGGAGGATATTGCCAGAATCCAGGAAATCATTTTTAAATATCCAGCGTTTAGTATTGTATCCCGACCTCAAAGACAATATGAGGTTTCGACATCCGGAAATCTTTTAGGATACACGAATGAAGTGAATGAAAGAGAATTAAAAAAAGACTCTGTTTATTATTTGCCAGGAGATTTCATTGGAAAAACTGGAATTGAAAAGTCTTATGAGAACGAACTTCGCGGTGTAAAAGGGGTTCAATATATTCAAAAAGATATCCGCTTACGAAATATTGGATCTTATAAAGATGGAGCTTTAGACAAAGACGTCGTCACAGGGAAAGACATTAAACTGACGATTGATTACGATTTGCAACGGATGGCAGAGGAAATGCTCGTCAACAAACAAGGTGCAATTGTTGCAATTGACCCAAGCAACGGAGAAATTTTAGCGCTGGCAACTGGACCAGATATCGATCCCAATCTTTTTTCGGGCCCTCAAAAAACAAAAAATCTGTACCGTTTACAAATGGATACGGTTTATAATAATCGTCCAACTTTTGACCGATCTCTTCAGGCGGCCTATCCACCAGGTTCTACATTTAAATTACTGACTGCGGCAGCAGCCATGCAAATGGGAGTGATGGATGAAAACACGAGATTTCCTTGTGGTGGAGGATTTAATTATAGAGGACTAAGAATTAAAGGTCATGGTGGTGCAGATCCATTAATACCAGCGATTCAGATTTCCAGTAACTGCCACTTCTCTTATGCTTTTATTGCCATTATGAATAAATATCCGGGAGATCCAGGTCGCGGGGTAAATGAATGGAAAAAGATCATGAGCAGTTTCGGTGTTGGAGAATTCTTAAACAATGATTTAGCAGTCGGTTCAAGAGGAAGAATCCCAACCGGTGAATTTTATCAAAAAAGAAGCGGTGGAAAAAAAGACTGGAGTTCATCCTACACCATGAATGGTTCAATTTTTAATGGAATGGGACAAGGCGATGTATTGCTGACTCCTTTACAAATAGCAAATTCAGTGGTGTCAATTGTCAATAGAGGTTGGTATTTTACGCCACATATTGTAAAATCAATTGATGGAAAACCGAATCCTGATCCAAGATTTAAAGTGAAACACAAAACCTTGGTAGATCCGAAATATTTCGAACCGATTATTAAAGGAATGGAGGCTGTAGTTCTAAATGGAACGGCAAGAGGTTTAAAGTCTAACGATTTTACCATGTTAGCGAAAACAGGAACCGCACAAGTTCCTCAGGGAAAAGACAATTCAATCTTTGTATTAGCAGCACCTGCAGATCATCCTAAAATTGTTGTTGCCGCAGTAATGGAACATGCAGGATTTGGATCTACTTGGGCAGGACCGGCTGCAGTAGTCATTGCAGAAAAATATTTGACAGGAGATTTAAAGCGGGAGAATCTTTACAACAAGATGATCAATGCCAGCTTTATGCCGGAGTATCAAAGACAATGGACGGTTGAATTAAAAAGAAAAGGTCTTTATAAAGAGCCTAATAAAGATTCTGTTAGTCTAAAAGCTATTGATGCCCGATTGAAAAATATAAAAGATGCTGATCAAAAAAAGCAACTTATTTATAAAAGAGATTCTATTGTACAGAAAATAAAAAACAGCGCAAAAAAATGAAGTGGGCACAGGGTATTGACAAATTAGGACTTTCTCTCTATTTCCTGCTGTGTGCTTTTGCTGTAGCAAACATTTATAGCGTGGAACCATCGAGCGGAACAAGACAGGCAGTTTGGCTTGGAGTTTCTGTTTTCGTTGGTCTCATTATATTTATGACGAGAGCAAAATTCTTCGAAAATACATCCGGAATTATTTACATCGGCAGTGTACTTTTACTCGTGGGTTTATTCCCGTTCGGGACAGAAATTCTTGGGCAGAAGAACTGGTATAAATTCGGTTCAGTAAGTTTACAACCAGTAGAATTTGCGAAAATAGGTACCGCTTTAATGTTGGCCAATTATGTCTCTGGGCCTGATTTTAATATAAAACAAAAGAAATCACTTTGGACTTCTTTAATAATTATTGGAATTCCAGGTATACTTGTATTATTAATCCCTGATGTTGGTTCCCTACTCGTTTTTATAGCCTTTTTTATCGCGTTATTTAGAGAAGGACTATCAGGATGGGTTTTCGGGGTAGGAATGATTTTCACCAGTGTTTTTCTGGTTGCACTAGCAATTGATCCTATGTATGTTGTAATTGCAGTTATTGTAATTTCAGCCATCGTTCTATTTTTAAATTCTAACAAAATCCATTGGAACGTGGTATCGGTAGCTGCCATCGTTGGCATTATCGGAATACTTTGTGGATTAGCTTATGGCGCTCCTACTATTTTAGAAAAACTACCTAAGCACCAAAGAGAAAGAATCGAGGTTTTATATAAAGGAGAACGGGCTTTTCGAGATACTTCTGGTTACAATTTATTGTACTCAAAAACGGCAATTGGTTCTGGCGGATTTTTCGGAAAAGGATATCGTCAAGGTTCTGTTACGCAAGGGAAATTCGTTCCCGAACAAAGTACGGATTATATCTTCTGTACCGTTGGTGAAGAATGGGGTTTTTTTGGAAGCGCAATGCTTGTGATTGTTTATTCTCTTTTCATTGGAAGAATCTACTACTTATCTG
Source organism: Kaistella flava (ex Peng et al. 2021) (assembly GCF_015191005.1). NCBI lineage: Bacteria > Pseudomonadati > Bacteroidota > Flavobacteriia > Flavobacteriales > Weeksellaceae > Kaistella > Kaistella flava (ex Peng et al. 2021). The sequence continues at coordinate 2,757,035 of NZ_CP040442.1, forward strand.
AAAAACAGAAATCTACTTTTAACCGAGTGTTTGGTTATTGTTTCGCTTCGATATTGCTGATGCATTTTTCGATTAATCTAGGAATGGTAATGGGTCTTTTCCCGACGGTTGGGATTCCACTTCCGTTCTTTAGTTATGGGGGAAGTTCTTTGCTCGCCTTTTCGATGATGACGTTTATCTTTTTTAAACTGAATTATACTGATAGGAATAGTTTGGTTTAATTAAATAGGCAAAAGGCAAAACTACAAACTAAGCTCTACTCTTCACAGCAACTCCAAAAATTTATTTGACAAGAATCACGGTGGTTATTCTAGCCTCGATGGCAGTGGCATCCCGCGAAGTCGCGACAGCGATGAGTGGATATAGCGGACAGCGGGTTGATATTTTGTAATAAACGATTGCTTGATTGCTCCTAATACGAAGAATGTTTACAAACTTGGAAGAGCGAAAGGAAACCGTTTAAGTCAATAAAATCCTTTCAACCATTACATTATCATTAAGTTTCCTTCTGGAATGAAAACATCACCAATCTTGTGTACCATTTCAAATTATAGCTAAATAAAAAACCACCTTTAGAAGGTGGTTTTCTGAGAATATCAATTATCTATTTTTAATTATTTGCCATGTTATCGGTAAGGCCGTCTTGCGATAATACTCTTTTCGCAAATCTAAATTTTGGTCCCCAATAAGAATCATCAAGAGACGAAATCATAACTCCTTTCGAAGTTGCAGCGTGAATGAACTTCACTGTACCGTTTTCTGTTACATCTTCTACGATTCCTACGTGTGAGATTCTACCTTTACCATGTGAGAAGAATACCAAGTCTCCTTTTTGAAGGTTACTTTTATCTACTTTTTCTCCTTCCTGTGCTTGGGAAGCTGCTACTCTTGGTAAGCTCATCCCAGCTGTTGCACCGAAAACTGATAAAACGAATGCTGAACAATCAATTCCTTTTCTGGTCATTCCACCATATCTGTAAGGAGTTCCTAAATAGGTTTCTGCTTCCGCCAGAACATCATCTATCTTTTGTGAGAAACGAACTGCTTTTGCAATTTCTTCATTCTTCGCAATAGTTTCTAAACTCTTGGCAGCTGCGGCTTGTTCGTCTTTGAAACTGCTTAATAATTGTCCTTTGGCAAGTGCCAGTTTCTTATTATCTATAGATGCTAGTTTGGCATTTGATTTGTATTGATTAGCGTAACTAGTTGGTGTTGATACTACATAATTGGTTACACAAGATTGCATTGATAATGTAGTGAACACAGCAGCACAATAAAACAAAACTCTTTTCTTCATATATATTTGATTACCTGTGTTAAAACTTATTTTTTGTTTTTTAAAGCATTACAAAAGTAGGTATTCAAGCAAAAACGAGGGTGAAAACACCCTACACGCGTTGCTGTTTTAACACATTTTAACATTATTTTTCCTAATGTTAAAGTAATATTCATCGCAATCCCTTTATTATAGGGGTTGCGATTTTATTTATATTATGATTCATTAACATTTATGTGTTTAATCTATTCACTTTATCGCATTCCTCTATCAGAGCATGAAGCACATCTATTAAACAACAAAAAGCCCTATAAATAGGGCTTCACAGTTAATATAGGTCTTATTTTACTTAGTAAATAAAAGCTCTCTGTATTTCGTCAAAGGCCATAATTCGTCGTCAACCATCATTTCAAGTTCATCAGAAGAGTTTCTAATTTTAGCAAAAAACGGAATCACTTCGTCGCAAAAAGAGTCAGCCATTTCACGAGAATTGCTTTTAGATTTCGCATTTTCAATTGCTAAAAGAAGGTTTTCTACTTCTACTTTAATAATGCTTACATGACCAGAAATATCTCTGATCAAACTCATTTGCTCTTTGGCTAAGGTTTTAAATTCAACTTCACCGAAGATTTCTTTTAATCCTTTTACGTTTTCGATCAAACGATTCTGGTATTTCAAAGCAGAAGGAATAATATGGTTTCTTGCGATATCAGCTAACACTCTAGCTTCAATGGAAATTACAGTAGAGTATTTCTCCAATTTAATCTCATTTCTGGCTTCCATTTCACGGTGCGTGTAAATGCCAAGCTCTTCAAACAACGCGATATATTTAGGATCTAACTCCCTGCTCAAAGCTTGTGGCGTTGTTTTTAAATTACTTAATCCTCTTTCCGCTGCTTCAATCGCCCATTCTTCAGAATAGCCGTCGCCTTCGAACATAATATTTTTAGACACTTTAATGTATTCTCTCAATACATTAAAGATCGCTTCATCTTTTTTCAAGCCACTTTCTACCAAAGCGTCAACTTCTATTTTGAAAGTTTTAAACTGTTTCGCAGCGATTGCATTCATTACGGTCATTACTTCTGCACAATTTGCAGATGAACCAACTGCTCTGATTTCAAATTTATTTCCCGTAAAGGCAAATGGTGAAGTCCTGTTTCTATCCGTATTGTCTAATAAGATATTTGGAATTTTACCAACCACATTTAATTTAAGATCTGTTTTTTCTTCTGGAGAAAGTTTTCCGTCTTTTACTTTTTCAAGTTCTTCTAAAACACTGAACAATTGCGAACCGATAAAAGTAGAGATAATTGCTGGCGGCGCTTCATTGGCACCCAAACGGTGATCATTTCCCGCAGACGCAATACTTACTCTTAATAAGTCATCGTAATCATGAACTGCTTTCAACGTATTTACGAAGAAGGTTAAAAACTGTAAATTCTTTTTTGGATTTTTTCCCGGGCTTAAAAGGTTTTCGCCAGTATCTGTGGCTAAACTCCAGTTGTTATGTTTCCCACTTCCATTCACTCCAGCAAATGGTTTTTCATGGAATAAAATATGGAAATGGTGTTTGTGTGCAACTCTTGCCATTAAATCCATTAATAATGAATTATGATCAACCGCAACATTGACCTCTTCAAACATCGGAGCTAATTCAAATTGATTCGGAGCAACTTCATTATGACGGGTTGTAACTGGAATTCCTAACTGAATAGATTTGATTTCTAATTCTTTCATGAAATTCATTACTCTCGTAGGAATCGATCCAAAATAATGATCATCTAACTGTTGCCCTTTTGCAGGAGAATGTCCCAAGAGCGTTTTTCCGGTAATTACCAAATCCGGTCTTGATTGATATAAAGCAGAATCAACCAGGAAATATTCTTGTTCCCATCCTAAAGTAGGAGTTACTTTGGTTACATTTTTATCGAAATAAGATCTGCAAATATCTGTTGCCGCATCATCTACCGCACTTAATGCTCTAAGCAAAGGAGCCTTATAATCTAAAGTCTCACCTGTATAAGAGATGAAAATCGAAGGAATACAAAGAGTCGTTCCCATGATGAACGCGGGAGAAGTTGGATCCCAAGCGGTGTAACCACGCGCTTCAAAAGTATTTCTAATTCCACCATTCGGGAAGGAAGAAGCATCTGGCTCCTGTTGAATCAACATTCCACCAGCAAATCTTTCAATTGCACGATCGCTTTCAAACGGAGTAAAAAAGGAATCATGTTTTTCTGCAGTTGAGCCAGTTAATGGCTGAAACCAATGTGTATAATGAGTCACTCCTTTACTTAAAGACCAATCTTTCATCGCGACTGCAATTTGATCAGCAACGTCACGTTGAATTTTCACACCACTTTTAATTGCATTCTGGATTGAAGTAAAAGCTTCTTTCGTCAAATACTCTCTCATCGTTTCCTCTGAGAACACGTTTTCACAAAAAAGTGAGGATAATTTTGCAGGAACTTCTACTGCGTTTTCTCTTCTAAAATCTTTTTGAGAAATTAATTCTAATGCTTTAAATCTTAAACTTGACATTGTATGGTGATTTTTGTGAGGTAAAATTACAAAAAATATAGAAACAAAATTAAAACACCTTTAAATTTATGGGGTCATTAACAAATTAAATGCTTTTAATTAAACTCATTCTCTTTAACTATAATGAATAGGAAGACCATTATTAAAGTATTAAAAGGAAAAAGCTTGATAAAAAGCCAGGATCTATGCCATAAAATATTAATAGATTATAATTCATCATTAATCTCATCATTAACAAATCATTAATAATGACTAGAAATCCTCTCGGCATCCTATAAATAAGAAGTAATTTCTTATATTTGTGTGAAATTTTACACTATGGTAAATTCAAGAGCAAGAGAAACCACTGAGGCAATCGAAAGACTTTACGTTTCTATGCGACACTTATTCTATCGCGGTTTTTTCAAACCTGCCGGTATTTCCGGAGAAAGCCTTCGGTCACTACTTACGACAATCAATCCGGAAATTTATGGAACCATGGGCGTTCCTAATAAAATAGAGCTAGACGGACTTCTTTATGTTTTAGACAGACTTCCAGAAGGAATTGAGGAATGCTCGTTCATTCATCTTACTTCTGACGAAGGTTTCGACAAAGGAAGTTTCGAAGTTATTGTTCCTAAGAAAAGAAGAAGAAATTGTTATCGTATCGACGAGCACCAAATGAACATTGAAGTTCTTCTGGGTCGTTCTGAAATCTATGACATTCTAACTCACCTTACTTTCCTTTATATTGAAGCAGATAAAATCCGCAAACTTGCGTTTCTTTCTGAACGAAGCGATAAACCAAGCAGAGCCTGGAAAATTATCGAACAAGTTGCAATAGGCGACGAAAAATTAAGCAGAAAAGAAAAAGAAGTTGCTTTGATTCACCTTTCTTCATTATTAGGAAGAACATTTGATGAAACATTAAATGCTTATAATAGTTTCGGTGATGATCAAAACCCAGATCGTCTATTCAAAATCATCTATCATTTAGGAAACGAAAGTTTTAACGACTACAAACAAATCAGAGAAAGAGAAGTTCACTTCTCGGCTATTCTTAGAGAAAGAGTTGGTCACCATTTCTTTGGTGAAAAATGGGCAAACAAAGTAAAACAGGTTTTAGCAGATAATAATTTGCAGATGAGACCTTTGCATATTATTTCGGCCAACATGCATTCTGTGAAAAACATGCTTTTCGCAAATGATTCTATCGGAAAAAAAGTAACGAAGAATGTAGATTACAAAATGTATGAGGAGATTTCTAACAAGAAAGCCTTGCAAGAAAAAGTACTCGCACATTCACAAGAAGCGGGTTTGATTTATATTCATGACCAAAGCGGAAGTAATATCGACGTTCAAATTATCGATCTTTCAAAAACCGATTTAAAAAACACGCCTTTCGCTGATTTGAACTATTCGGGAGATGATGTGATCATGGTTTTCGATTATGCATTTGGTGAACAGGCATTTGAAGTAATGGACGAACTTTTACGACCTTATGATTACAACGGTGAAATCTATACGATGAAGGTAAAATCCATTTCTATTATGGGGAAAGCCGGAATTTTACAGGGTGGAAAAGGAGATATCATGATTCCTACTTCTCACGTATTTGAAGGAACTGCAGACAACTATCCATTTGAAAACGCTTTGAAATTATCAGATTTTGAAGATGATGAATTAAAGGCTTTCGAAGGCGGAATGGTTTCCGTATTGGGAACTTCACTTCAGAATAAAGATATTCTAAGATATTTCATGGATACTTCATGGAAAGCAATCGGACTGGAAATGGAAGGTGCGCATTATCAAAAAGCAATTCAGGTTGCTTCGAAAATCCGTCACCATATTTCAGAAGATCTTTTTGTAATGTATGCTTATTATGCTTCAGATAATCCGTTAGAAACAGGTTCTACACTATCTTCTGGTGGCTTAGGATTAACAGGAGTGAAGCCAACTTACTTAATTACTTTAAGAATATTAGAGAAGATTTTGAAAAGTGGAATGACTTCCAAAAAATAATCTTTTAATAAAGAAATACAAACCCTTTTAGCAATTCAAATGCTGAAAGGGTTTTTTATTTGCTTAAACCTTTCCATAAAATCAAAAATTCTTATCTTTCCGTTTTAAAATATAAATCATTATGAACAAAGGGTTTCTCATTATTCTTACTTTATTTTTCGGATTATTATCAGCGCAGAAAAACGCCTATTATCAACAATACGCCAAATACAAAATGGATATTGATGTCGATGCGAAAAACTTCACTTACAACGGAAATCAAACTTTAACTTACACCAATAATTCCCCTGATGAATTAAATGTGGTTTATTATCATCTTTATTGGAACGCCTTTAAAGCTGGTTCGATGATGGATCAAAGAATTGCAGGTCAAGGAAAAAATGGTGATTCAAGATTACAGACTAATGGTATTTCACGTTTAGCTTCAATTCCAAAAGAGGAAGAAGGCGCGCAAAATATTCACTGGATTAAACAAAACGGAAAAGACCTAAAATTTGAAATCCAGGAAACGGTGATGAAAGTTTATTTGGACACTCCGATAAAACCTAATTCTTCAACGACTTTCACGATGGAATGGGATGCCGTAATTCCGATGCAGATTCGTCGTGCAGGAAGAAATAACCTAGAAGGAATCGATATGACGGTTACCCAATGGTATCCAAAAATTTCAGAATATGATTACGATGGCTGGGCAACTTTTGATTATATCGGAAGAGAATTTCACGCCCCGTTTGCTGATTTTGAAGTCAACATTAAAATCGATAAAGATTATGTAATCGGCGCTGGAGGAACTTTAGAAAATCCTTTAGACGTAAAAGGTTATGATAAAAAAGCCGTTATCAAAGCTGATAACAATAACAAAGCAACCTGGAAATGGACTGCTAAAAACATGCTCGATTTCGCTTGGGCTGCTGACCGCGACTATACAGTAGAATCATTCGTGGTTTTAGACGGACCGAAAGTAAATTTCGTTTATCAAAAATCTGAAAAAACCAAATATTGGTCGGAAGCAAAACCATATGTGACTAAATTTTTCCAAATCATGAATGCAACTTACGGAAGGTATGTTTATCCTTCGTACTCGTTTATTCAAGGTGGTGACGGCGGAATGGAATACGGAATGTGTACCATGATTTTAGGAGAAGCAAAAAGTTTAGACGGTTTAGTTGGTTTAATGGTTCACGAAGGTGGACATTCCTGGAACCAACAAATGATGGCGTACAACGAAAGCGTTCGACCTTGGATGGATGAAGGCTTTACGAGTTATTATGATGATTCTATAATGTACCAATTGTTCCCGCCAAAAACTCCAGAAGCTAATCCATTCGTAGGAAGCTTAGACCGATACAGAAGTTTTGTAAAAAAAGGAATTGAAGAGCCAGCAGTTTGGTTAGGAGATCACCACGATAATGGAACTGCTTATTCTTTTGCAACTTATGTAAAAGGTGAACTGTTTTTAGTTCAGTTAGGATACATCATGGGTGAGCAAAATTTGGCTGTGGTCATGAAAGAGTTTTATAATGAATGGCATTTGAAACATCCAACAGACAGAGACTTCATGCATATTGCACAGAAAGTTTCCGGAATGGATTTAAAATGGTTCCTGAATTATTGGATCAATACTACCAAAACCATTGACTACGGAATTAAAGACGTGAAATACGACGAAAACTCTACGACTATTACGTTAGAAAACAGAGGAACAATCCCGATGCCTATTGATTTCTCGATTTTAACAACTAACAAAAAAGTAGTTAATTTCCAGATTCCTTTAAATATGACTCACACCTGGAAAACGAAAGATATCTATGGTGATTTCAAAACTGAAGCATATTGGCCTTGGACTCAGAAAGAATATACGTTCACCATTCCTTATAATAAATCACAGATTTCTGTATTGGGAATTGATTTTTCTCAAAGATTAGCAGATATTAATCTGGAAGATAATTTGGTTGAAGTGAATAAATCAGAAGTAAATAAAAAGGAGAGATTCTAAATAATAATTACCACCAGTTCAACTGGTGGAAAAAATAAAACAGATGCATTCCATCGTAATTAATATCGGAAATACCAATATCAGATTTGGCTTGTTCAATAATGACAATTGTGAAATTTCCTGGATTCTAAACACGAAACCTTACAGAACCAGCGACGAATTGCAAATGCAGTTTATGATGATGTATCAAACTCATAAGATCGATGCAGCCAATATTGAAAAAATAATTATTGGCTCCGTCGTTCCTCAGTTGACTTATGATGTTTCGCGAGCGATTCAAAAAATCCATAATCAAAAACCCATCGTCGTCGATCGCACTACTCCATCAGGAGTGCAGCCAAAATCGAAACAAATGGGAACTGATATTTACGCCAACTTGGTTGCGGCGCATCATCTTTATCCAGCTGATAAAAAGAAAATCATATTTGATTTCGGTACAGCCTTAACCGCAAGTTGCATTAATGAAAGTGGTGAAACACTCGGCGTAATTATCGCTCCGGGAATTATTACCGCACTGAATTCTTTAATTCATGACACTGCACAATTACCAGAAATCGAATTGGTAAAACCTAAACATGTATTAGGTTTAGATACTGTTTCCTGTATGCAAAGCGGAATGGTTTATGGATATTTAGGAATGGTAGAAGGATTCGTAGACCGTATTAATGATGAAGTTGAAGATGATTGTTTCGTCATCGCAACCGGCGGAGTTTCGCATGTTTACAAACCTTTGACGGATAAAATTCAGATCGCCGATCGGTTACATACTTTGAAAGGACTGTATTATTTGGGTAAAGATTTATAAAGAAATCAAATGAAAAAATTGCTGATTTTTTCGCTTTTATTTTTCTCATGGTTCCAAAATATTGGCGCTCAGCAAAATCTTGTCGGAAGTTATCATATCTCTTCAGGGAATCCTGATGATGGTGGATACAATTGGTTTCTATTTGATAATAATGAATTTGCGATGGTTACTTTTGGCCAAATAATTTCTGGTAAATGGACCCAAAACGAAAATCATAAAATAATTTTCAAACCCTACATTCCAGATCAGTCACTTCAAGTTTTCGGGCGATACAATCCTGATATTAACGGTTCTAAAATTCTGTTTAAAGATTTAGATATTAATGAAAAAACATTCATCGCTACTTCTACAAAAGAGATGCAGAATATTTTAAATGAAGACGCGAATTGCTTGCCATATCCTGTGAAAAAAGAATTTGATCACTCGCTGGAAAAGCTGATGCTATCAAATTGTTTAACGCAAAATCTAAAACAAAACAGATTGGGTTTCGATTATGAAATAGCTGATAATAATGATTTCGTCATCATTTATTATAATTCACAAATGATGTTACCTGAATTTAAAGGTGAGATTGTAAATAGTCAATTAACGCTCAATCAAGGATCTTCTTCTTCTCCAAAACGCAGCATTTCTAAAACAGATGAAAGCGAAATTAAAAAATTCGTTGAACAGCAGAAAAACTATTACTCGCAAACTTCTTTCCTAAGCACTAAAGAAAATCGGTTCGGAACTATATCTCCTGAAGGAATTATCAATTTTGAGGAAAACCAACTTCGACTTTCACATTATATAATAGATTCCAAAACGGGAATTTACGTCCTAAAAAGTGCGTTAGACGAAATGGTTCCAGCAGAATTTAAGACCTTGTATTTTTATAAAAAGTTGAACTTTAAAAAGAGTACAGAACCCATAAAATTTTTCAAGAAAAGCTTGTTCCAATTCCAGTGTAATTAATAGTTCTATCTTTTATTTTTAAAAAACTCCTTCACAATTACCGAACATTCATGTTCTAAAACCCCAGTTACAATTTCTGTTTTGGGATGCAACTGTAAATTCTTGTTGATAAAACCACGTTGCTCATCTCGAGCTCCGATTACTACTTTTGAAATCTGCGACCAGCTTAACGCTCCTGAACACATCACACAAGGTTCAACCGTAACATACATCGTACAGTTTTGCAAATATTTTCCACCAAGATAATCTGCCGCCGAAGTGATCGCCTGCATTTCGGCATGAGCGGTAACATCGTTTAAAGTTTCTGTCAAGTTGTGTGACTTGGCTAGAATTCTATCATTAGAAACAATGATACAACCAATTGGAACCTCATCTTTTTCAAAAGCAATTTGGGCTTCTTGCAGCGCCATTTTCATATAATATTCGTCGGTAAACATATTTGGAGATGTTAGGTGTTGGATGTTGGATGATGGATGATGGATGATGAGTAATGAAAAGCTAATCTTTAAAATCTATTCAAAATTGATTGATAAGGGAATTTTAAAACGATAGCGAATTGCTGTTCCATTAATGAAAGCGGGAGAAAATTTTTCTGGAAGAAGATAAAGCGCTATTTCAGCTTGTCGGTTAAAGGTGAAATTATCTCCTTCTGCTTGCACTGAACTTATAGAGCCGTCTTTTTCAACGACAAAGAGCAATTCTGTTCTCATCATTTTCTGATCAGATAAAATGGAATCTGTGTAAAACAACTCTGTAATTTGCTGTCTCATTAAATTAAATCCACCCGGATAATTGGCATTGCTGCTCAAATCTGTCTTTGTGGGATTTTCGCTGGTATTTGATGATTGCTTTGGAAGGTGAAGCCGGCTCAAGTCTTCTCTGATTTTAACTCTTACTAAGGCATTCACCAAAGCGTTATTTTGAATGCTGTCTAGCTTCTCCATAAACTCCTGGAAATCTTTTTTAACGTTGATTTTAGCGGTATAATCAACTTCGTTATCAAATCGGTTTTTGAATTCTTTGTTCAACATGAAACGTTGATTATCAAAATAGTTTTTCACCACTTTAAATTCTTCGTTTTGCTGAGCAAAAGAAAAAGTGAGGATGAACAGAAAAGATAAACTGACTAGTTTTTTGAGCACAATATTGTGTTTTGGAAAGTAAAAATAATTAAAAAAACCGAGAAGATTGAAACTAAATTTAGAAACGGCGTTTCAACTAAGACTGACCCTTTAATAAAATTCCCATCTGCAGCCCGGCTTGAGTGGAGCTCATTTTTTTTAGTGGGAAAAGGTCGGCAAAAAAAATAGCGGGAACGGAAGACGGATTAAGCTGCCCAAATAAAAAAAGCTGATTAGGATATACAAAAAGTCCCGCTCATTGCTGAACGGGACTTTGATATAAATAAGTTTAGATTTACTCTGCACTTGTTTCTTCTGTAGCTGGAACATCTTCTTCTGGAGTTTCTTCTTCATCTTCGTCATCAATTGCCACACCACCTTTGGCTGCAGTTCTTGACATTTTAACAGCAACTACTACTGCATTCGCTGGATGTACGAAAGTAAATCCTTCTGTTTTGATATCACCAACGTAAAGTTTACCACCAATTTTAAGTGGAGTAACATCTACTACGATTTCGTCTGGCAAGTTTCCTGGGATCGCTTTTACTTTCAATTTTCTGAAAGATTGTCTCATTGCACCACCGGCAACAACACCTTTTGAACGTCCTGTAAGTCTTACTGGAACTTCCATCACTACAGGTTTGTCATCTGACAACTGATAGAAATCAGCGTGTAAGATTTTGTCTGTTAATGGGTGGAATTGGATGTCTTGAAGTACGGCAGGAATAGTTTTTCCGTCAACTTCAATAGATACCGTGTGTGCTTCAGGAGTATATACCAAACCTTTGAAAGATTTTTCTGTAGCAGAAAAATTTAAAGTTTCGGCACCTCCGTAAACAACACAAGGAACTAATTCAGCATCACGTAAAGCTTTAGTAGACTTCTTGCCCACGCTTTCTCTTTTTGTACCTTGAATTGTAATTGATTTCATTATAATATATTAAAAAATTTTAAGGATGCAAAGATATAAATTATTATTTTAAATAATGAATTTATCGCTTATTGATTTGTTCTCGTGAACCATTTTCATCACATCTGCAAAGAGTTGTGCACAAGACAACACTTTAATTTTTGATGACAATTCGGTTTTGATTGGAATAGTATCAGTTACAATAACTTCTGAAAGTTTTGAATTCTGAATGTTTTCATACGCTTTTCCTGAAAGTACTCCGTGTGTTGCCATTGCACGAACACTTTTCGCTCCGTTAGCCATCAGAATGTCAGCTGCTTTGCAAAGAGTTCCTGCCGTGTCAATCATGTCATCAATAAGGATTACATTTCTTCCTTCAACATGACCAATCAAAAACATTTCTTCAACAACGTTTGCTTTTTTTCTTTCTTTGTAAGCGATTACCACTTCTGCACCGAGGTGACTTGCATAATTTTTAGCTCTTTTCGCTCCACCCATATCCGGTGATGCGATGGTAAGATCTTCTAAATTTAACCGTTTGATGTAATCGATAAAGATTGTGGAAGCATACAAATGATCTACCGGAATTTCGAAGAATCCCTGAATTTGATCTGCATGCAAATCCATGGTCATGATTCTGGTTGCTCCTGCAGCGGTAAGAAGGTTTGCGACTAACTTAGCTCCGATAGGTGCTCTGGGCTGGTCTTTACGATCTTGTCTTGCCAAACCGTAGTAAGGTAAAACTACCGTGATGCTTTTTGCAGATGCTCTTTTAGAAGCATCAATCATGAGTAGTAACTCAAGAAGATTGTCTGCTGGTGGAAAAGTGGATCCAATCAAAAAAACCCGTCCACCACGAACAGATTCATCTAATACGGGCTCGAACTCCCCATCACTAAATTCCTGGAAATTAATTTTCCCCATTTCTTGCCCATAGAATTGAGCAATCTCTTCCGCCAAAACTTTACTGGTTCTGGTAGAGAATAAATAACTTGCCTGATCAGCCATTTTTACTTTTTTTTAGATGTGCAAATTTAAAAAAATAAAACCACTCGAAGAATTCAAGTGGTTTTAAGTTTAATCATTTTTTTTAATAATCATTATGGGAAAGTTATTCCCTGATAGCTATTCACGTTTACCATTGGTAAATTTGATTTATACTTTAGATTAATCACTCTTAAAAATTCATTAGCGATTAAAGCATATCCTCTTCCTGTAAGGTGAACACCATCTAGTGAGAATGTTCCTCCAGTTACAAAACTTGCGGTGTATTTTACTCCGTCAAATTGAATTCCAGATACTTTCGAAAGCTCAACCAATTTAGCATTTGCGTCTACATAGGCCAATCCTTTTGCAGTTGCAATAGATTTAATAGAAGCATTATAAGCTGCAGTTGCTGTTAAGACTTTTGCAGTTTCTTTTTCCGTTAATACATATTGATTAGCCATTGGATAAGAAATCCCATTCACATTAATGCTTGCTGGCGCTCCTGCAACGGTAGTTCCGATTGCAGAACTGGCTGTTAAAAGAACAAGATCTTTTGAAGTTGCCTGTCTAGCACGACCGTAAATCTGACCAAAAGCTGCAGCTGTTGGAGCTCCTAAAGAAGGAGTTAATGCCGCGGTAAGTTGTGCAGAAAGATCTGTTAAATCAGTATCCAAAATTAAAATTGGATTTGCTGATGTAGCAGAAAGTAAATTAATTCTAGACCCAGCTCCAAAAGCTGTAAGCGCTTGTTTTAACGGACCATATAGACTCGCGTTCAACGCTGTAATATTAGCTCCTAACAATGCTGGCGTTAATGGGTTATAAGGTACAGTTGTAAAATATGGAATTGAAGTTACATTAGGAATATTTGCAATAACTCCTTTTGCACCATTTGCTGTTAAAGCAGATACATATCCATTAATTACCGAAGCAACTACACCTGGATCTGTAATATCGTTTCCACCATAAGTTGCTGGATTTAAGTTACCTGTTTGATCAACACCTGAACCTCCACTTGTTGCATAAGAAAGAACATCGTTATTTCCAATCCAAAGTGAGAAGAATGTTGGCGCTTGCGCAACAGCATCACCAATCACAGAAGCATTTGGACCAGTCGCAAATCTTACAAAGTAAGGGTTTGCCGCTCCTGTTGCTAATCCTGCTGGATTACCGTATCCATTAATCCCTAAGTGGAATGACTTCGCACCTGTAACACCCATATTATTGAACATCTTACCAGCACCACCGATCATATCCAAATCCCCTCCTGGAGCACTGGGCGTAGGTGACAAAGAACCATTAACTACTTTTAGAGTCAGTTTTCCGTAGAAATCTTTTCCTCCTGAAGCAGCAAATAAACTTGTAAATCCACCAACATTATTTGGCATCATTGGCTGTACAAAATCTCCACCACCGGCAAGCTTCATTTGCTGAGCCATAATCGAAGGGAAAGATTGCAACTGTCCGTCGCTATATAAAGCACCATCTCTAAAACCTGAGGTCAAAGAGTTTCCTATAGACACAAATTTTGTAAAGTTAGCCTCACCATTAGTCACAACTACACTACTTACGTCAGTATCAAAGTCGGTTTTACAACTTACTGTGGACAAAAGTGCCGCAACAGCAATAGTTGAAATTAGTATTTTTTTCATAATCTATTAATTCTTAAAATGCGTTATATGATAAACCTAAACCAAAGTAATATGCTTTAGCTTTAGCTTGCCCGTAGAAATTATAATAAGCGTTTTTCACGTCTCTTGGCATCTGGAAGTTATAAGCTCCTGCTAAATCAATCCCAAAGTTATTCCACTTGTAACCAATACCTCCTGTAATTACATTCGCATTGAAAGAAGGAGTATCAGGAATAAAATGCTCATCAGTATAAGGTGATTCATCATGATAATAACCAATTCTTCCTGCCAATTTATCGGTAATCATATATTGTGTTCCAATTCTCCAAGTTTGTGTACTGTGGAAATCTTTAGGAGAAACCAAAACAGTAGGATCACTTGGTGGGCCCACTTTAGCGTTTTCAAAATCCAAAGTTAACTTGTTGTATCGCTGCCAACCTGCATAATTAAAATCTCCAGACACTAACCACTTCGGTGTAATCTTGTAAGTTAGTCCAATTGTATATTCATCTACCAAAGGTAAAACAGCTTTAAATTTATCTTGACCATTAGCATCTAAACCAATCGTTGAAAATAAACTCGAAGAAACATTAAAAGTAGCAATTCCTTCATCCGCCTTCATGTCAACAGGTGAACGGTAAGCAATACTCACGTCTAAATTCTCAGTTGGTCTTAAATAAAATCCTAAACCGAATCCAGTTCCTGAAGCTTTGCTATCATTAATATTTATACTTCCTCCTAATTGCGTAACCGATTTATCCCAATCTACAGATCCTTTAGCATAAATAAAACTACCACCTACCGAAGCCCATGGCGCTAATTTAAAAGAAACCATTGGTTGAAAATAGAAAGCTTTCAATTCAATTTTCTGTACCATTTCGCTTCCAGCCCAATTTTTACCCCAATCGATTGTACTTCCGAATGGTGTAGAGAAATTGAAACCTACCGAAACATTATCTACAATCTTATAGGCAACCGCCGCATAAATCGGGGTTCCCAAAGGATTATCTGTCTTGTAAGATTGCAAAGTTGAAAGATTCTGATACTCAACCTCTGCGTTGATTCCGAATCCACCCGCAGCGACACTTAATCTATTTGGAATAAAAGACATCCCAGCTGGATTGAAGAATGTCACACTCGCATCTTCAACATGAGCACTTGTATGAGCCATTGCCAATTGCTTTACGCCTTGTAAAGAAACCCTAAAGCCTCCCGCATAAGCAAGAACGCCGGCCAACAATGCTGTTGTTACAACTATTTTTTTCATAAAATCATTATTTATGTCCCAAATATAAAATTATTTTTTAAACAAATGTTAATTATTCATAATATATTTTAAACAAATGCTATTTTACGCCTAATGTTTAATTTTATTAACACTCATAACCATTACTAAATCTTTTATTATTAAGTGTTTATCAGAAAATAAAACTAAAAATAGTAATGCCGTTTAAATTAAATGAAATCAATAAAATGGAAATGAATTTTAATTTTTAAATTATATGATTTGCATAATAACAGTTAAAACATTGAATAATTCATAAATTAAATCGCTGTTTTTATATAATTAAAAAATCCCTACTGTTAAATTAGCGTACATTGAAATATACAAAAAAAATTATAGTAAATTTGCAACATATAACAAAAATATAAATATGAGTTGTGGATGTAAAACATCCGGCGATTCGTCCCATTCATGCGGAACAAAATCCGCGAATGGCTGTGGAAGTGTAGATACTTGCGGGAATAGCTATAAATTAAGCGTTTTCGATTGGCTCTCGAATATTAATAATCCATCTCAATCTCAAACAGATTTTGTGGAAGTAAGATTCAAGAACGATCGCAAATTTTTTTATAAAAACGTCAATAAATTACCGCTTCATATGGGAAGCGTCATCACAGTAGAATCTAGTCCGGGTCACGATATAGGTGTAGTAAGCCTCACAGGAGAATTGGTGAAAATTCAGATGAAAAAGAAAAACATCTCTGAAGATAACCCTCTAAAAATTTACCGATTAGCCAACCAAAAAGATATTGAGGTTTGGCAAGATGCCAGAGGAAAAGAAGAAAGTGTAAAAATTCAAGCCAGAAAGATTGCCTACGCGCTTAATCTTGAAATGAAAATCACCGATGTTGAATATCAGGGTGATGGCACGAAGGTTACGTTCTTTTATACCGCAGAAACGCGTGTAGATTTCCGACAGTTGATTAAAGAATTTGCTTCTTTATTCAGAACCAAAATCGATATGAAACAAATCGGTTTCCGCCAGGAAGCTGCAAAAGTTGGAGGTATCGGTTCTTGTGGAAGAGAATTGTGTTGTTCAACCTGGTTAACCGATTTCCGATCTGTAAATACCAATGCAGCACGTTATCAGCAGCTGAGTATTAATCCTCAGAAATTAGCTGGACAATGTGGAAAACTGAAATGCTGTCTGAACTACGAACTCGATAGCTATTTAGATGCATTAAGTGATTTCCCATCTTCATCAACTACGCTTGATACGGAGAAAGGAAAAGCTTTCTGTATTAAAATTGACGTTTTCAAAAAGAGAATGTGGTTCGCTTATGCAGATCATTCTATGGCTTGGTATGATTTGGATGTTCAGGATGTCAAAAAAATGATTGCCAAAAATAAAAAAGGCGAGAAAGCACAACCTTTAGAAGATGTAAAAGTTCTTGATGCTCCTGTAAAATCAGTAGATTTAATTCAGGAAAATAATATGGACCGCTTTGAAAGAAGAGGTAAAGGTCCCGGCAAAAATCAAAATAAGAGAAAACCGAATAACCAACAAAAGCAAGAGAACAAACCTGCAGTAAATCAAGGCGAAAAAAGAAAAAGAATTTCCGAAAAGCCAACTGACAAACCAGTTGATAAACCTGCACAGCCCAATGCGAAGTCGCCTCAACAAAAGCCAAAAAACTTTAAAAAGAAACCTCAGCCAAAACGTGATGACAATGCATAAGATAATGGGTGCTTTTTTCGTTTTGTTTTTTCTTGCCAGTTGTAACAATGATTCGGAAGAAGTGTTGATGAATAACCTCAACGGAAAATGGAATAAAAAAACCGAACAGAAATTTGACTTTAAAGTAACGGATGCTCAAAATCCAAAAAATATTATATTTGTTGTAAGAAATAACAATGATTATCCATATAGTAATATCAGGCTGATTGTTAATTTTTTGGATGGGCAAACGAAAAAGAAAAGTACAGATACGCTTAATTATATTTTGGCAGAACCGAACGGCGCCTGGATTGGAAAAGGTTTCGGCGATACCAAAGAAATTCTTTTTCAATATAAATTAGATTATAAATTTCCAGCAAACGGTGATTATTCCATCGGAATTATTCAAGCGATGAGAAATGATAACCTCCCCGGAATTGAAGATATTGGCGTAAAAATAGAAACGGCAAAACCGTAAACTTATTTATGGAAAACACACAGAACAAAGGAAGTAAACCACAACAAAAGTTTCCACTTCCTCCAAAAAAAGTCAAAAATACTGGCTGGAAAAAATGGGTGAAATTCGTATGGGCTGCACTAATTCTCTTAATTGTAGGAATAGCAGCTGTATTCTTTGCAGTGTCCCAAGGATTTCTTGGCGATATGCCCGATGTGAAAGAACTTGAAAATCCAGATATTTATGTAGCTTCCGAAATTTATTCTTCGGATGGAAAAATACTGGGCAAATTTGAAAAAGAAAAAACTCAACCTGTTACCTACAAAGAATTACCTCCTTATTTAATCTATGCTTTACAGGCAAAAGAAGATGAGCGATTTAAGGAACATTCAGGAATTGATTTACAATCGGTTGCTCGTGCTGTTGCTTTTGGTGGTAAAAGAGGTGGTGGTTCTACCATTACTCAGCAATTAGCGAAACTATTATTTACAGGTACTGCGTCGCAAAATAGCGTGCAAAGATCTTTTCAAAAATTAAAAGAATGGGTAGTTGCTGTAAGTTTAGAAAAGCGTTATACCAAAGAGGAAATCATTACTCTTTATTTCAACAAATTTGATTTTGTAAATAACGCCAACGGAATCGAAATGGCGTCGCGAATTTATTTTAATAAAAAGGCTTCCCAATTGACTTTACCCGAAGCAGCAATGTTTGTAGCAATGCTTGAAGCGCCAGTTGCAAACAATCCGATGCGAAATCCTGAAAGGGCAAAACGCAGAAGAGATGTTGTATTGGAGCAAATGCTGAAAACGGGTTATCTGGATCAGGCAACATATGAAAAAGCATTAGCAACTCCTATTGCTGTTGACTATCATCCTGTTAAATCAATTGATGAAGGTTACTCAGCCTATTACAAGTATTATTTAAGAAAAGAAATCGAGAGCTACATTAAAGACTATGAAAAGAAAACCGGTAAGACTTTAAATTTATTTAAAGATGGTTTGAAAATTTATACTACGCTGGATTCCAAAATGCAAACTTATGCTGAAGAGGCAATTAAAGAGCATTTAACGGATCTGCAAAGTAGATTTGATGCTGAGCAAAGAGGAAGAAAGCAAAGACCTTTCTATAAAATTAATGATGCTCAGATCAGCTCTATCATGCTTAGTGCGATGAAGAGAACTGGAAGATACAAGCAATTAAAAAATGCAGGTGTTCCAGAGGACTCGATTATGCTTGACTTTAAAAAACCTATAAAAACTTCCAGATTTACTTGGAAAGGTGAGGAAGAAGTTGAAATGTCTCCTTGGGATTCTATCCGTTATCACAAGCAAATTGCGCAAGCAGGATTAATGTCGATGGTTCCCGGAACTGGAGAAATTAAAGCTTGGGTTGGTGGAATTAACTGGCAGCATTTTCAATACGATCATATCAAGCAAGGGAAAAGACAGGTTGGTTCAACTTTCAAACCTTTTGTTTATGCTACGGCAATTATGAAATTAGGAATGACACCATGTTCGACTGTATCCAATGCTACTTATACTAAAGGATCATGGAGCGTGAGAGGTAGTGGTGGAATGCTGACATTGCGAAATGCTTTAGCACAATCTCAAAACGCGGTCGCAGTACGATTAATTGAAATGACAGGTGTTAAAAGCGTAATACAAACGGCTAGAGATTTAGGAGTAACCGAAGAAATTCCGAATGAATATGCAGTGGCCTTAGGTTCATCAGATATTACGATATTCGAAATGCTGGGTGCTTATAGTACTTTTGCCAATTATGGGAATTATATTAAACCTGAAATGATCTGGAGAATTGAAGATGCCAATGGACGGGTTATTAAAGAGGTAAAACCAGTCACCAAAGAAGTGATGAACGAATTATACGCTTACACCATGATCGATCTGATGAAAGGCGTTGCAGAATTCGGGACAGCTTCAGGTGAACTAGGAAGAAGAGGCGTTGCCAAAGGAATTGAAATCGCAGGTAAAACAGGAACGACACAAAATAACTCCGACGGTTGGTTTATGGGAATTACACCGAATCTCGCCACAGGTGTTTGGGTTGGCTGGGAAGATCGAGCAACTCACTT
Organism: Kaistella flava (ex Peng et al. 2021); assembly: GCF_015191005.1. Classification (NCBI taxonomy): domain Bacteria; kingdom Pseudomonadati; phylum Bacteroidota; class Flavobacteriia; order Flavobacteriales; family Weeksellaceae; genus Kaistella; species Kaistella flava (ex Peng et al. 2021). The sequence goes on from NZ_CP040442.1 coordinate 2,776,751, forward strand.
CTATGGAACAGGTGAAGGACAAGGTGCGAAAATGGCCTTACCAATTTGGGCAATCTATATGAAGAAAGTTTGGGCAGATAAAGAATTAGGAATTTCTCCTGAAGACAAATTTGTTAAACCTTCTGGCTGGACAGGTGGTTGCGGCGATCTACAAGGACTTGGAGGATATGGCGATGACGGAGGTTTACAAACCATTGATGAAATCAAAAATCCGACAGTTGCAGAACCCTTGAATCCAAACAAAAAATCTCCTGCAAAAAAAGAAGATAATGTTAATGAAAATATCAATACCGGCGACGATATCGATTTTAACAAATAACATCAATCTATATAATAAATGGAAAACATCCTTTCAATCTTTTGGAAGGATGTTTTTTTTAGCGAACTTTGAATCATGAATTTAGACCAAATCACTCAACAATATTTAACGCTTTTTCCTGGTGATCTTTCTGGAAACCCAATGCAAAGGCAAACTCCTAAAGTTTTATCTTCAACTACGGAAATTGCTCATTTTGAAAATCCTGACCTGATTATATTTAATGAAAAACTATCCGAGGAAATTGGCTTAGGAACAATTGAAAAGCAAGAAGACAAAGACTTTCTAAATGCAAAATTTCTTCCGACCAATATGAAAACTTATTCAACTGCTTACGCTGGACATCAGTTTGGAAATTGGGCAGGTCAACTTGGTGATGGTCGCGCAATTTTCGCTGGTGAGATTAAAAACACTCAAGGTTCAAAATCCGAAATCCAATGGAAAGGTGCCGGCGCAACTCCATATTCTCGACATGCTGATGGACGGGCAGTTCTTCGTTCTTCCGTTCGGGAATATCTTATGAGTGAAGCGATGTATCATTTGGGGATTCCAACGACTCGTGCTTTATCACTTTCGTTTAGCGGAGAACAAGTTGTACGAGATATTTTGTACGACGGAAATGCTGCTTATGAAAAAGGTGCAGTGATGACCAGAACCGCTCCAAGCTTTTTAAGATTTGGACATTTCGAATTGCTTTCTGCTCAAGGTGAAACTGAGACTTTAAAAGAACTTGCCGACTTTGCTATTGAAAATTATTTTCCAGAAATCGATATTAGTAGTCCAGATAAATATGCTGAATTTTTCAAAACAATAGCAAACAAAACTGCTGACATGATTGTGGATTGGTTTCGCGTAGGATTTGTTCATGGCGTTATGAATACTGATAACATGTCGATTCTAGGCTTAACGATTGATTATGGACCGTTTTCTTTCTTAGATGAGTATGATTTGAATTTCACACCAAATACAACCGATTTACCAGGTCGCAGATATGCTTTTGGAAATCAGGCAAAAATCGCACAATGGAATCTTTGGCAATTGGCCAACGCTTTATTTTCTTTAATTAAAGACGAATCCAAACTGGAAAAGATCCTTAATGATTTCAACACCACTTTTTGGATCAAACATGATGAAATGATGGCGAAGAAATTCGGATTTGATCAAGTTCAGGAAGGTGATGATGAACTGTTTACGAATGCGCAACAGCTCATGCAGGATTTAAAAATCGATTATACGTTGTTTTTTAAACAGTTAGAAACCTATTCTGAAAACATTGATTTTAAAGTTCATTTTAAAGAAGTATTTTATTCAAGAACGACAGAAGAGCAATTTGAAAAATTAAAAGATTTCCTTACTCTTTATCAAAATCGATTAACGAAAAACAGCATTTCAAAAACAGATTCTTTAACGTTAATGAATACCACCAATCCGAAATTTATCTTGAGAAACTATTTACTTTTCGAATGCATCAATGAATTGAATGAAGGAAAGAAAGATTTACTAAACAAACTTTTAACCGCTTTAGAAAATCCTTACGAAGAAATCTACCCCGAATTTTCTGTAAAGAGACCGAATGAATATGATGGCCAAACCGGCTGCTCTACCCTTTCCTGTAGTTCTTAAAATTCCTTACTTTTGCCGAAATTAATTACCTTGAATTTGAAACAAAAATTTACAGATTTTCTGAAAACTGTTTTCCCGGAAACAAAATTCGAATTGTTTTTATTTCTGCTGTTCCTTACTGCTTATGGTATTTTGGGAACTGCGATTGCGTTGAATTATCGAATTATTTTTGATAACCGAATTCCGTGGGACGCTTATTTCAGTTTTGATAACCGAGCGATTGTAATGACTGGTGGCGGCTTTGAAAGACATCCTTTGGCAAACTATTTTTTCAATTGGATTCGCGAATTTGCTTATCTGTTTTCAAATGGGAAGAAAGATGAAACCTTTAGACTTGTTTTGGCTTGGTGCAGCAACTTGGCAGTGAGTTTAAGTTTAGTTCAGATTTATAAATATTTAAAGAATATCATTACATTACCAAAAAAGATTTCGGTATTAATACTATTCTTTTTCTCCTTTTTCAGCACACCAATTTTACTTTCTTTCACGCCGGAAACGTATACTTACACCTTATTATTTTTGGTTTTGTTTAATTATTATGCAGCTTTAAAAATCAGAAAAGAAGAAAAAATTCCTGCAACTGCTTTGGCTTTAGCAGCACTTTCAATCGGAGGCTTAACCATTACTAATATTGTTAAAGTTTATATTCCGCTTCTGTTTGAAAAGAACGTTTTTAGAAACTGGCGAAAATTTGGAAATCTCGTTTTACGCGTTTTGATTTCCGTTTCAGTTTTTGTTTTACTATTTCTATATCGACTGGATTTTAAGTTTTTAAACTTTTTAAATAAATCTAGTGAACAGTACGAGAAGTTTTCTAATCCAAAAGTGACACCGATTTGGGACATGATTGCGTCGTGGTTTTTCGGCGGAAATATGCTTTTCAGTGGATTCGTCATTAAAGATTATCACAATAAAAAAGGATTTCAATACAAAGCACTTTTCATGGATGTTTATACTTCCTGGATTCCGTATGTATTTGTAGCAACGGTTTTACTACTTGTATTATGGAGTTTCGTAAAAAACTTTAAAAACAAATTCGTGCAGATTTTAATGATTTCTTTTTTAGTAGATATTGTGATTCACTGCGTTTTAAAATTTGGACTTCACACTTCTTACATTTACGGCGGACATTTTATATTTGTCGTCCCGTTGCTTCTTGGCTGGCTTTTTTACGGCTATAAAGATTCACCGAAAACACTTTCTTTTCTTTATGTTACGGTTTCTGTATTGTTCTTTTATTTGGCAATTAACAATGTTTTCAGAATGGTTGAGTTTTTCAACTTCCTGGAAATGTATTATCGATAAACATTTTTAGAAATCTAAATCTTCATTAAACACATTAGTCACATAAGTTTTTAGTTAAATGAAAAGATCAAATCAGTTCTAGAAAGAGGCAATTCCGAAGGAAATCTTAATCTTCTTAACTCCTTAATCATGAACTTAATGGTGAAAAAAATTACTTTATTTCATCTCAAGATATCTTTATTTTTTGCAACTAACTTATCAATTTAAAACAAAAAAAAACGCACTTCACAGTGCGTTTTCGATTTATAAGAGACTTACTTTTTTTTGGTTTTTACTTTATCCACTTCATCTTTTAGGAAAGGATATTTTTGCTGCATATCTTCCAGCAATTGTGGATCAAGCTCCAGGGCTTTTGCCAGTACCGATCTTCCCTTTCTAGTATTATTCAGCTGGAAATAACAGTTGCTTAACTGATAAAATAATTCGGCTCTGTTATGCATTTTTGTAGCGGCAATTAGGACTGTTACAGCCTCTTCAAATTCACCAATCAACATCAGGACTTCTGAATACGCATACCAATTGTAGAAACGCGTTGGTTCAAAATCGACTAACCTTTTTAAGCACGCCAAACTCTCTTCAAATTTCCCACCTTCAATATATAAAAAGGCAAGTCTTTTCTGATAATCCAGATTACCTTCATTCAGAGAAACTGCTTCTTTTGCAAAATGCAAAGCTTCTTTCATTCCGCCCATTTCTTCATAAACGTAGGATTGCTCCATCATTGACAAATAAAACTGAGGATCATCCCGCAACGATTTTTGAAATGAATTTAAGGCTAAAACTGGTTGCTTATTTTCTTTGTAACACAAACCAATTTTATAAAAAGTAAATGATTTGGTATATTCTAAAGCCAGCATTTCTTCATAGACTTCAACAGCTTTTAACCACTCGCCCATCGCTTCATAACACGCCGCTTTATTGGCATAAACTCCGACCGATTGCGGATTAATCGCCAACAAATAATCAAAGCCTTTAATCGCTTCTTCGTATTTCTTTTTATTAAAGTAAAACTGTCCGTATTCGTACCAAGCTGTTTCTGAGAAAGCAAACTTGTCCAAATAACCATTCAAGAACTCGATGGCTTCATCACTTCTCTTCAATTGGTTATAACAGAACATGACATTCTCTAAGGAATATTCATCTTGCGGATCAAAATTCAAAGCCAATTTATAGTGCTTTAAGGCATTGAATGGATCTTCTAAATTCACAAATTCATCAGCGATGAAATTATGTAGAAAGTTTTCTTCTTCTTCTAATTCTAATCCTTTTTCACAATACTCAATTGAACGTCTTGGGTTTCCAAGATTCGAATAATATTTTGCACAGCAAACCAGGAAATCTGTATGATCCATACAAGATTCCTTCAGTTCAGTCATCAATTCTTTAGCTTCGGAATATTTTTCTAATTCCAAAAGAACTTCGAATTGCTTAATTTTTAAATCAAGGGAATTAGGGTGAATTTTCAACCCATATTTTGTTGCCATATCGGCAAAGGAGATATCCCCCATTTCGAGATAATAGATAATAATCTCTTCATACTCTTCGGTTTCGAAGTAGAATTCATCATTATTCTCAACCATTGCTTCGAACTTTTCTACCAGTTCGTTTTCAAAAAATTCTTCCAATATATTGTTGTTTTTTTCTCTACCTATTTATAATTAGATATGAAAGAGTTTTTTAATTAATTTTTAAGTTGCCTGGATCTCGTCTGTTATCAAAGAATGATAATACTTTAATTTCATCATCCATTAATTTATAGAAAAGAGAAAAATTCTCTAAAATTAAAACTCTTCTGATTTTTTTAATTTTACTTTCCTCACCAATGTAACTTTGTGACCTTACTAAATTGATCATTCTAAAAATTTCATCAAGAATTTTTTCTGAGTATACATTAGAATTATTGTTAAGAGCCCAATAATCATAAACCTCATTTAATTCTTTACTGGCTTTTACGGACCAACTTACTTTTTTCATCTTCCAAAAGATTTCATAACTTCTTCATGTGAAATTACTCTTCCTTCTTCGATATCTTTCAATCCCATTTCGATAGAATTTTTTTCAGCATCTGAAAGTTCATTCCACCAATCCTTTTCTACAGTATCTTCGACAAAATCGACCTCAATTGCTTTGAGAATCGCTTTTATTTTTTCAGATTCTTTCTTGTTTTTGGGGTTTATAGTTATTGTCATGACTCAAATTTGAAATAAAGTTAATGAATTTTGATTAAATCAAACTTCTTATTTTCTCTATCATTTGATCTCCCAAATTATCGGCTTCTTCCTGAGAAAATGCTTCGGTGTAAATTCTGATAATCGGTTCCGTATTTGATTTTCTTAAATGTACCCAATTATTTTCAAAATCTATTTTTACACCATCAATTGTGGAAATATCTTCTGTTTGATACTCTTTTTCCATTTTAGTTAAAAGCGAATCAACATCGATATCAGGAGTTAATTCAATTTTCTTTTTACCCATGAAATAACTTGGATAAGTCGCTCTCAATTCGGAAACTGTTTTGTTTTCTTTCGCTAAATGCGTTAAGAACAATGCAACGCCTACCAAAGAATCACGACCATAATGCAGTTCCGGATAGATAATTCCACCATTTCCTTCACCACCAATTACGGCGTTTTTTTCTTTCATTAAAGTCACTACATTCACTTCTCCAACAGCGCTGGCAAAATATTCAGAATCTAAATTACGGGCAACATCTCTTAAAGCACGACTTGAAGAAAGGTTAGAAATCGCAGCACCTTTTTGATGTCTCAAAAGATAATCAGCCACGGCAACCAAAGTATATTCTTCACCGAAAAGTTCGCCCTTTTCATCGACCAAAGCCAAACGGTCCACATCGGGATCAACGACGATTCCTACATCAGCTTTCTCGGTTTTCATCAATTCGCAGATATCACCTAAATGCTCTTTTAAAGGTTCTGGATTGTGTGGAAAATGACCGTTGGGTTCGCAATATAATTTCACGACTTCACAGCCTAATTCTTCCAATAATTGTGGAATAGCGATTCCGCCTGTTGAATTTACGGCATCAACAACGACTTTAAATTTCTTTGCTTTAATGGCTTCAGCATCGACCATTGGTAAATCCAGAATCTTTTGAATATGAATATCAAAACCATCATCTCTGGTTTCGTATTTTCCTAAATCATCAACTTCAGCGTAATCGAAGTCTTGACTTTCTGCTAAAGCTAAAACTTCAGTACCGTTTTCGCCAGTAATGAATTCACCTTTTTCATTTAATAATTTTAACGCGTTCCATTGTTTTGGATTGTGAGAAGCAGTAAGAATAATTCCACCATCTGCATTCAATTCAGGAACCATCACCTCAACAGTTGGAGTTGTAGAAAGTCCTAAATCAACCACATGAATTCCTAATCCCTGCAAAGTTGCAGTTACTAATGAATTCACCATTGAACCGGAGATTCTTGCATCACGACCAACGACTAAGGTCAAATCTTTTTTATTTTTATTATTCTGAAGCCAGGTTCCAAAAGCGGAAGTAAATTTTACCACATCAAGCGGCGTTAAGTTTTCATCAACTTTACCACCGATGGTTCCGCGGATTCCTGATATAGATTTTATTAAAGCCATAAACTGCAATTTATTATATGATTTTCAAGAACAAATAAGTTCTCGAAACTTCTGATTTTTCAATCTGCAAAAATACGAATAAAATGGGAGAAGTACTTATAGAAAAAAAGTATACTTAAAATCTAATTGCAAATTAGATTATTGATTATAAGTAGTTTACGTTAAATAACGATTAACAGCAATCTCTATCGCAACCAGGTTTATATCTCTTTTTAAATTTCTTAGAACTAAAATTTTTAGCAATGATTTTAAATAAAGAAAAACCTGCAACCAAAACGATTACAGCGACAATAACGTATTGAATAATAAGTGAATCATCCATTATTTTAATATTTGATAGACAATTAAAGAAGCAATATAAGCCAAGCCCGACATGCCGAAGAGTTGCGCCATGGTCCATTTCCAGGATTTGGTTTCTCTATATACAACGGCCAAAGTAGAAACACATTGCATCGCAAATGCATAAAAGAATAAGATGGAAACTCCAGTTGCGAAACTGTAAATTGGCTCACCATTTGGTTTTTTATCATTTCGCATTTTATCGATGATTTTACCTTCTGGTGCTTCGTCATCTAAACTATACAACGTTGACATTGTTCCTACAAACACTTCTCTCGCTACAAAACTTGTTAAAATCCCAACGCCCATTTTCCAGTCGTAACCTAAAGGTGCAATTACTGGCTCAATGGATTTTCCCATTTTTGCGAGATAAGAGTGATCTAATTTAACATCGGTAGCAACGAATTCTTCCTTGTTTTGAGTTGGTCCGATATAACTGAAAAACCAAATCACGATACTAAAGAAGAAAATAATTTTACCCGCTCCGGTGATAAATTCCCAAACTTTACCGAGTACGATTTTAAAATCATATCCGAAAAGAGGCATTTTATAAGAAGGCAAATCCATTACCAAAAAGGATTTAGCATTGCTTTTAATGATTTTTTTAAGAATTAATGAAGCCATTAATGAAGTGAAAAAACCAAGGAAATACATCGCCATTAATGCAATAGCCTTATAACTGATTCCAATAAAATATTTATCAGGAATAATTAGGCCAATGATAATACTGTAAACCGGAAGTCTCGCAGAACACGTCATAAACGGCGTTACCAAAATGGTAATCAACCTTTCTTTTACATTCTCGATATTTCTTGTGGACATAATCGCCGGAATCGCACAAGCCGTTCCTGAGACCAGTGGCACAATACTTTTTCCGTTCAAACCAAACGGACGAAGAAATCGGTCCATTAAAAATATAACTCTCGCCATATAACCAGAATCTTCGAGCAGATAAAGGAAATAAAGTAAAATTCCAATTTGTGGCGCGAAAACCATAATCCCACCAAGTCCCGGAATAATCCCATTGGCGATAAGTGAATTAATCGGTCCAGCCGGAAGATATTCATTCGCAGAAATAGACAGCCACAAGAAGAAATCTGAAATCCAGTTCATCGGATATTCTGCTAAAAAGAAAACACTTTGGAAAATAATTAGTAAAATCAATCCGAAGATCACATATCCCCAGAATTTATGAACTAAAACTTTGTCTAACTTTTCAGTTAGCAATTCTTTGAACTGCGGTTTTTTAGAAAGAACCTTAGAAATTATTTTGTCAATTTCCTGATATCTTCTAATCGTTTCTTGAGTCTGTAATCTTTTAGGAACCAAACATTTAACCTCATCATTATTCAACTGCTCTTTAACAGATTCCAGTTTTCCTAAATAGGTATCTGAAGAAAGTAAAGTCCAGACTTTATATTGATTTTCTTCTTTTGTTTCTGCTAAAATTTTAAAAACCAAACCTTTGTGCTCAGTCGGAATATCGAAAGAAACGGTTTCAGATCTGGTAAAATTTCCCTTATTAATTTGGGCACGCAATTCTTCAATTCCTTGATTTTCTTTGGCGTTTGCCTGTAAAACAGTAACGTTTAATTCTTTTGAAAGTTGCTCAATATCAATATTGATTCCGCGTCTTTCGGCTTGGTCAATTTGATTAACAACTAATAAAATAGGAATTCCTAAATCCTGAATTTGCTGGAAAAGAAGCAAACCTCTTTTGATGCTTAATGCTTCTAAAATATAGACAACGCCCGAATAGTGATTTTGCTCCTCTACCAAAAATTTTGATAAAATCGCTTCATCTTCGGAACTCGGGTAAATGCTGTAAGAACCAGGCAAATCGACAACTTCTACGTTTTCGCCCTGGTAATCGTAATCGCCAGAATGGCTTGCTACGGTAACTCCGGCGTAATTCCCGGTTTTTTGCTTTTTGTTACAAAGTAAATTAAAGACGGTAGATTTCCCTACGTTGGGATTTCCTACCAATAGGATTTGTTTTTTCTTGTTTGAAGTGTTCATTCTTCGCTCGATCTAATTTGAGATTGATCGTGATTGTTTAAGATAAACTTTCCACGATGATAAACTGCGCTTCTTCTTCGCGAAGGGCAATTCTGCTTTTTTCGTCACCAAACTCTATATACATTGGCCCTTTGAATGGCGCCTGGTACAGGATTTTAAAAACGGTTTCTGGGAGCAGACCCATTTCAATAATTTTATTGGGCATTCTGAGGTCGTCATTTTCATAACCCAAAATTTTCCCCGATTTATTTCTGGGAAAACAGCATAATTTATTTGATTTATCTCCTTTCAACACTAAAATTTTGAAGTGCAAATATACTCTATTTAAATTTAATCTAAATAAGGAATCATCTCAAAATGACTTGAATCATAAAAAACCCCGAAACAAAATCTGTTTCGAGGCTCGAAAATATAACTTAGTGTTAATGAATGTTATTTTTTTGTCTTTGAAGCGGGAACTTCAATAGGATTATCGTTCGCATTAAAGAAGTCATTCAGCATTTTTTCTTGTTGTTTCACCATTTGGCCAATCGTTAAATCACTTCCTGGAATTTTTTGCGACATCACTTCAGAAGTTAAATAAGGTCTTGCTGTTGCCATCGGGTCTTTCTTAAAGTCACCAAAAGTTTTTTCAAACTTATCACGGGAAACTTCTACTACTTTTCCACCATCTCCACCTGGAGAAACAGATTCTAAGTAAGTGCTTTCTTTAAAGTTTTCTACTTTTTTATTTCCTTTTAATTCCCAGGAATAGTTATTTGCATCATCAGTAACTTTAACAATTAAACCAGGTAAACCATAGAATTTATACGGTCCATCTTGCAAAGGAATATCGGTAGTAAACCAAGCGGTCCATTTTCTACCTCCGTATTCTGTAGTTGCTTTTTGGGTATTGTAAGCACCAATTTTTTCTTTTCCACTTTGGATTTTCCAATCAAATTTTACGTCTTCATTATAACCAATATTCATTGGTGTAAAACCATTAGCAACACGATCGGTATACTGAACTTTCATGCCTGGATAAAACTTATAAATTTTCTCCGAAAACTTCGGCATCGTTACGCTTTTAGAAATATCTTTGAATGCTCCCGCTTTCTGCATCGCTTCAACTTGAATTTTAAGAATAGAATCCTGCGCCAATAATGTATAATCTCTATAAATGGATTTGTCTTTTACAACATCCAAAACGGTCATTACTTTATCTAATTTTGTTGAATCTTTCTTTGGCTTAAAAGTCAATTCATAAAAAAATCGGTTGGCTGTTTCCTGTGCATTTAAAGCAAAAAAAGCAGTGAATGCCAAGACTGTAAAAATTTTTTTCATAATAATCTATTTATACCATTAGTTATCCTATTCTCAAATTTGTTACAGATTTTATGAATATTTTAATATTTGTTTAAGATAAAAATGAGCTTCATCCGACTACCTTTACTAAAACAAAAAATATGGAAAGCTTACCCAACCTTAGAAAAGAATTTGATGAGGAATATGAAACTACCAAAAAATTCTTTGATCTTTATCCAGAAGGAAAAAACGATTATCGACCTCACGAAAAGAGCATGAAGATGATGCCTCTCGCAACCCATGTTGCAGAAATTTTCGGCTGGCCAGAAACGATTATGAAAACCGACAAATTAGATTTTGCAGCCGGTGATTATAAACCCACCATTCTAAACTCTAAAGCAGAATTGCAGCAAAAATTTGAAGAAGATTACCAAAAAACCAAGGATACACTCGAACATACAAGCGAACAAGATTTAAGTGGAAGATGGTCTATGAATATGGGAGAAAAAGTTATTGCAGAATACACCAAATACAGTGCAATGCGACATGCGCTGAATCAAATTACCCATCACAGAGCCCAGCTAGGCGTTTATTATAGATTAAACGACATTCCGGTGCCGGGAAGTTATGGTCCAAGTGCAGATGAACAAAGCTTTTAGTTTTAGGAAATAATAATCCCACCTTAGAAATAAAGTGGGATTGTTTTTTTACGGAATCAATTCAATTTTATTATTGTTTTTTACCATTTCTTCTTTGGCGTTTTTTTCGAGTTCACGCAAAATGTCTTTCGGATCCGAAATTTCTTTTCCATTCACATTAATCATGACTTTAGAATTTGGTCGGGAAAGAATTTCTCGCATTCCCTGCACCGGATCATTTTCGTATTGTTTGAGCTGCTTTACATATTGTTGACGATTCACTTCCAGTGGTTTTTTCTTGGTATACGGAATGTTTTTTCCTTCGGTATTGAGTTCTTCCTTTTGGACTTCCACTATCTTTTTTATTCCTTTCAGTTCAATTTTGTGGCTTCCTGTTTGATCGGCAATCTCGACAATCAATCCTGGAAGTCCAGAAAATTTATACGGCCCATCTTGAATCGGAACATCGGTGGTAAACCAAGCTTCCCAATTTCTGCCAGCAAAATTGGCGGTTGCTTTTTGAACTTTAAATTCGCCTATCTGCTTTTTATCTGACAAAATCTTCCAGTTGGGTTTTCGGTCTTCTAAAACTTTATAAGAATCATTGCCGATGTTGGACACCAAAAAGGTTTTATATTCGGGATACGTTTTTTCTACTTCATAACTGATGTCACTACCCGACTGCTGCCTTGAAACTGAAATACTTCTCATTCCTGAAGCCATTTGCTTTTTGATGCTTTCATTCACAATAGAATCGTTTTCAAATGCTTTTTTACTGTAATATTTTGAACCATTTTTATTGATATCCAAATATATCCATTCGGTTTTCAAACTGTCTATTTTGGTAGAATCTGGACGAAATTTATATTCATAAATCATCCGATTATTTTGTGCAGAAACAATTAAACCAAAAAATAACAGCAGTAAAGTTGTTTTTTTCATGAGATCTTTTTTTTAAAATAATAATTTTATCGAAACTTTGATTAAATAGAAATTGCTGTGTTTATTTAAAATTAAATTTCACTGTAAACATCACTTGAGTTGGTCTAATTTCAATACTGTTTCTAGTTGTTGAGAAATAGGTCGTATTATAACTGATGGTTTCGTATAATTTTCTGTTGGCGATATTCAACCATTTGATTTCGAAATCGATTTTTTTCTTTGCCCAAGTGTATTGGTAAGAAAGATCGTAGAAAGAATTTCGAAGATTAGTTGCTCCTTGCGAAGTAGTAACATCATCCCAAACAAAACCGATGGTGTGGTTTTCTATTGGGTAAAGGAACAAGTTCATATTGTGATTCCAACCAGAATTTCTGTTCACATTATTTCTATAATCATCGCTATTTTTATTCCAGTTGAATGAGACATTATAATCTAAACTCATCCAAGAAAAATAGGTATTATTGAATTTTAGTGCTAAACTTTGTCCGTTGTTTTTACTTTCAATATAATTATCAAGATTATTCTCATCCACCAAAATACTGTAAGAATTAGAATCTCTGTTGCTGAAATTTACGGATGCGTTGGTTTTAAATTTCGGGAAATACTTACCAACTTCAGCGCTTTCACTTTGAGAATAAGAACTGTTATCATTGTACGCTAAAGTCACCGCAGATGCTCCAGAAAGGAAAGGAGTTGACTTGGTGATAATATTTTTCTGAGCATCATTATAACTATACCGAACATTAAAGAATAAATTATTCAGTGGATTTCTATATTCTAATCGGGCTGAAGAATTGATATTTCTGTTTTCTGGTAAAAGATTGCTATCTCTAACATTTAAAGATTTTGGACTTGTTAAAATCGAACCGTCATAAACTGACCCGAAATTTCCGTAACTATAATTCAAACCACCATAGGCAGAAACTTTATAGAAAGAAGCAAAATCATAACTTCCGTAAAAAGTAGGTTCAAAAACAGTTTTGCTGATTTCAGAATCTTTAGCTCTAAGTTCATCTTTGTAATCCATGTTGTACATGTTCAAAGGCAAATTCATGCTTAAGTTGAAGGCAGTTCCTTTATAGTTAACGCCAACCTGAGTATATGGATTTAATTCATTCCATTTCATCCGGTTTTGGAAACGGTCATCTAATAAATCTCGGTCACCATACAATTGAGAATTCATATCATTAAAAGATAAATTTAAACCAACTTCTGGAGTAAAAGTCCATTTCTTGTGAGAAAAACCAACCGAAGCTGAATGGTTTGCTGTAAAGGTTTTTAGAGCAATACTTTGATCTAATCTGCCATAATGAACACTATTAGAATCCCGACCAAACTGTTTGTCAAGGTCAAAGAAGTTTTCGTTGGTAGCAGACAAATTTTGACGGTCTGTTTGATAAGAAATATAGCTCATGAAATTCACCAGTTTTTCTTTCCAGGGAATAATTGTACTTAATGAGTTCTTGAAAACGCCCGTTGGTGCGCTCAGTGCTTCATCCAGAGAAATATTTTTTAGTTTAGGATCTGGAACGGCCATATCGTATCTCGTTCCAGCGAATCCACGATCCTCATTCCAGAAACCATTCCAGGTTGTGGTGTTTTTAAAGAATCCTTTCTTGGCATTTTTGGTAATAATGATTTCTCCTTTTGCAGCATTGCTATAAAAATTATTAGATTCTTCATTCGTTATTTTTCCGGCTTTAAAGAAACCGGTATCTTGCTCATAAATGGTTTCACTTTTAGAATCTCTGTTAATTGAGTTATTGGTATAACTCGTACTAGCTTTTAATTCCCATTCTTTACTTTTAAATGGATTGGTCAAAACATTGGCAGAGAAAAAATGTACATTGTTCATCAAATATCTTTTTTCAGGAATATTTGGCGTGCTTGCTTTATCAACACTCAACCAATAATTTCCGGCAGATTGTCCTCTTCTACCTTCGTAACGATTTCCGAAAGCCAACATATTTCCTTCTCTTTCTACGCTTTCGCCGTTATTATTGGCTTTATAATTCACCACCCACTGATTTTTCTGTCCGAAAAACATTGGTGTCAATTTTACATTCCAGAGCAAAGGATCCAGTCCAACACCTATTTCTCCACGACCGGTCATCGTTACAGCTTTCTTTAATTTAATATTAATAGCAGCATTTTCTGAAGGAACTTTATCCTGAAGAATTTTTACTGGTTGGTGATTTTCCAATACCTCCACTTTTGAAACGGCTCCTGTTGGCAAAGAATTATTGATGGTTCCGTAACCACCTTCCATTAAATCTTTTCCGTTGACATAAAATTTATTGATGGGTTCACCTTGGTAAAGAACAGTTCCATCTTTATTGACATCAATCCCAGGAATTTTCTTTAGTACATCAGAAAGTGTTCGGTCCGATTTACTTTCAAAAGCTTTAATATCATAAGAAATTGTATCGCCTCTTTTGGTAATCATTTTGGCTTTCAACTTTACTTCTTTAATTTCAGTAGCGTCCGGTTGCAAAGTGAAAGTCTGTGTTTGATTTTCATTTTTCACTACTTTTTGCAACGGTTTTTGATTAAAGGCTTTGATCTTCACATCAACATTTTGCTCTGGCGTGGTAAACGTTACTTTGTATTCTCCTTTAGAATTGGTGATTGAATAAGCGATGATTGCATCTTTGCCCACTTCCTCTACCGTAACACTTGCGCTCGGAATTGGTTGACCATCAGTATCTATAACTTTCCCACTAATAGTAGATTGTGCCCAGGAATAAACGGCAAAGAACAAAACAAAAAGAGTCGAAATTTTTCTCATGAAAACATTTATTAATTAGTACTAGAATCGCCACAAATGTTACAGCGAACTGATATGATGCGTGATTCAGCAGAAGGTTAAAGAATAATCTCATTTTCAATCTACCATAAAGTAATATGGAAATCATTTTTTTAGTAATTTTGTTGATCTAACACTTGCTCCTATGGGACTTCATTTACAACCTATCGATATCGTAGAGTCGATTACCAAAGAAGAATTTCGCGAAAAGTACCTGCTGCCAAGAAAGCCTGTGGTAATTAAAAACATGTCGAAAAATTGGCCCGCTTACGAAAAGTGGACCATGGATTATATGAAAGAAATGGTTGGAGATGTTGAAGTTCCGCTTTATGATTCGTCGAAAGCAGATCCTTCCGCACCGATTAATTCCTCGGCAGCAAAAATGAAATTTACCGATTATATCGATTTAATTAAAGAGAAACCGACCGATTTACGGATTTTCCTTTTTGATCCCATTAAACAGGCACCGAAACTTTTAGATGATTATATTTCTCCAAAAGACTTAATGGGTGGTTTTCTAGACCAATATCCGAATATGTTTTTCGGTGGAAAGGGCTCAGAAACTTTCCTGCATTTTGATATTGATATGGCTCATATTTTCCACACGCATTTTAATGGCAGAAAGCATATTTTGCTTTTTGACAATAAATGGAAAGAACGACTTTATCAAATTCCGTACGCAACTTATTCGCTGGAAGATTATGATATTGCCAATCCTGATTTTGAACAATTCCCTGCTTTAAATGGTATTGAAGGAATTGAATGTTTTCTGGAACACGGTGATACTTTGTTTATGCCGACAGGCTGGTGGCATTATATGAAATATCTGGATGGCAGTTTTTCAATTTCTCAAAGAGCTTGGGACAAATCCTGGGCGGTAAAAGCACATTCCCTTTGGAATCTAACTATTCAGCGAAACTTCGACAATTTTATGAAAAAGAAATTCAAGAAAAAATACATGGACTGGAAAGAGAAAAAAGCCATCGAACGAGCAAATCACGCTTTGAGAAAAGGTTTACCGAAATAGCAAAAAATGCTTTTAGAGATTATTCTAAAAGCGTTTTTTATTTCAGGATTTTTTAAATTTCTTTAAAACATCTGTAGAATAAAGAGCAAAAAAGATAAGAAGGGGTTGAAAAAATAACCTCATCAATCTTTTGGAATCCGTATCTAATCCGAATCCGTCGCGATGGTCTATATACTGAGCAATGTTTCCTGGAAAAACCAACACAAAGAAAACAGCCAACGCTAAACCTACGTATTGCTTTTGTTTCGTAAAGAAAATCATGGCTAATCCAAAAATAATTTCCACCACTCCAGAAGCTAAAACCACGAAATCTTTGGAAAGTGGGATCCAGTCCGGAACTTGCGCCTGAAATGTTTCACGAGCATAAGTAAGGTGGCCAATTCCTGCCAAAAGCATAAAGACGCCCAATGCTATTCTTATTAAATTTTTAATCATCGTTCGCTATTTGTGTTTATTTAGATGAATATTTTAAATTTATAAAATTCTATAAATCGGATATAAACCAACGCTTCCTTCGTAATAATCAGAATGTTTGTAAACCCATTCCAGCTGAGCATTTCCATCTTTTGCAAAATCAGGATTGGCGATTTTTTCGAATTCGAAAGCGGTTCTTAAAACCTGATTGTTTTTTAATAAATCTGCAGCAGTATCTTCGAAAACATAATCAGAGAAGTATTCTTTTTGACCGAGTATCCCATCAAAGAAATTCCAGTTGAAGAAAGAATCAGTTGCTTCCGGCTCTAAAGTTTCCAATAAATATTTTACACCGTATTGTTTAGTTGAAACTAAAAAATCTCCTTTTCTGAATTTAAAGTTTTTCGTTTCCGATTTTACTTGGGTATCGTAATGAAGATAATGTCCTTCGTAAGGACTCTTTACCGTTTTATAATCAGCAATCCGATATTGTTGTGAAAAAATGGTGGAATCCTGTTTAATTTCCTTAATCACAATATTATTCCGTTTTAAATAGTCCAAAACTTTTTGTTCTGATTTCGGAATCACATAAAAGGTTGGAATTGAAATTTCTTTAGTAGGAATATATTGGTTATAAAACTTTACTTTTCTGTTAAAAGGTTTATTTCTATCATAGAACAATCTTGGTTTTCCAGAAACTTCACTTGGTTTTTTGCCAGCTTCAAAACCTTTGAAATCAATCATTTGAAATTTTGTACTGTCTACTTTCCATTGAATTGGATATTTCTTTTTAGGTTGGTAATCTGCCAAACTTTCAGCCATTAGTTTTTGAATTTCCCTGGCGTTTTTGGCGGTATAATTAATGGAACTCAGCATGTATTCATAAGTTGCACGAACACGGTCTTTATAAGGTTTCAGCATGTGTGTCTCGGCAACTGTTCCCATTGTATTAAATAACGTTGTATAACCGGTCGCATATCTCGGAGAATCCATAAATGCAGGAAAACCTTCATCCGGAGAATCACCGTGAATATTGACATAAGGCGTGGTCAGAATTCCTTGTTTTTCTAAAGTTTGTAGAATTTCAGGTTGCATTTTTTGGTTGAAATAATTCCCGATTTTTCCGCCCAATCTTTCCTTGTTTGTAGAAATATAGGTGAATAAGTATTGGTAATCTGCACCGTTGCTTACATGATTATCGATGAAATAAATTGGTTTAAAATGCTGAAAAATCTGTTGAAAAGCTTTTGCGTTTTCGGTATCGTTTTTAATGAAATCACGGTTCAGATCATAGTTTCTCGCATTGCCACGGAAACCATATTCTTCAGGACCGTTTTGGTTAGCTCGGCTGTGTGATCCTCTTCTTAACATTCCGGAAATATTATAAGCTTCAACGGCGACGATTTTCAGATTTTTAACCGAAAGTTTTCCAGTTGCGAAATCCCGCATCATCATCATGGTGGCATCTATTCCGTCGGGTTCTCCAGGATGAATCCCATTATTGATAAGGATTGTCGGAACGTTTTTATCTTTTGAATTATTAAAAATGACCACTTTTATAGGTTCTCCATTATCGTCAGTTCCAAAAGATTCTGTTGAGATAGTTTTAAACTCTTTCGCCAAATCATCGTAATATTTTACCATTTCTGCGTAGGTCGTAGTTTGGTTTCCGTTGCCTTTTTCGTAGGGTGTTTGATATTTCATTTGTGAGAAAATTAAGGTTGAACTTAAAAGGAAAACTGCGGTTAGAAATTTCATTGATTTTAATTTACACGAAATTACAAAAAATAGTATCTTTATTAACTTATGAATTACCTGAAACTCTTTCTATTCTCAATTATTTTAATTGGCTGCAAAAAGAAATCTTTTGCGGACAATATTGTTTTAACGAACAATAATAAAATTGACATGAAATTCCAGGAGTTTAATGAAGGAATTGGCGAATACGGCTCGTCAATAATTTACATAGGGAAAATAAAAGATTTTATTCCGATTAAGTATTATGTCTCGATGTTTGCACCGCCACCGCCTCCTCGTCCTCTTGGTTATGTGAAAACAGAAAAAGATATTAATGATTCTATTGTCTTCAATAGAATGCGTGACAAATATTTTCATAGTGAGTTTGGTAGAATGCAATTTTCAAATAAACCGGTCAAGTTTGATTCTCTTACTCACGATCTATTAGAAATTGTCGTGAAACCAAACGATACAATTCCTCATTTTATACTTGATTCTTCGAGAAATATTAAAGCATATCAATCATTCCCTGTATTTGTGAAAAATATTTCCGGTAGAAAGATTACACTTCGTGAATATCAATCATTAGGAATTTTTGTACTTAACAAAAAGAATAAGTGGCAATTAATCTGGAATGATAATGCTTTTGTTTGTGGAGATGATATGTTAAACCGAAGATACTGGATTTTGAATCCTAATGAAATTATCGTCTTTTCGGTTAACTATTTTAAAGGTGAAATGAAAACGAAATTTAAAGTTGGGTTATCGGATAGTTTTTTATCTAAAGAATTCGAAGGAAATATTAATCCGAAATTATTTGAAAAGCAGAGTAGAATTTTTGAACTACAATAAAAAAATTCCTGAACGAATTCAGGAATTTTTAATATTATATAGTCTTTGAAGAAGCGAAAATCTGCAGCCCGGCTTGAGTGGAGCTCTTTTTATCCGCCGCGGCGGATAAAAAAGCGGGAACGGAAGACGGAAATGTCTGCCCAAATAAATAGATTAATCGTTCAGCTTCAACACCGCCATAAATGCAGATTGAGGAACTTCTACTCTACCAATTTGTTTCATTTTCTTTTTACCTTCTTTCTGTTTTTCCAACAGTTTACGTTTACGGGAAATATCTCCACCGTAACATTTTGCAGTAACGTCTTTTCTTAAAGCTTTGATGCTTTCTCTGGCAATAACTTTGGCTCCTAAAGCTGCCTGAACCGCAATATCAAACTGTTGTCTCGGAATCAGTTCGCGTAATTTCTCACACATTCTTTTTCCAATATAAAATGCGTTGCTATCGTGAATTAATGAAGAAAGGGCATCTACCATATCGCCATTGATCAGAATATCCATCTTCACTAATTTGGAAGCACGGAAACCAATCGGATGATAATCGAAGGACGCATATCCTTTGGAAACAGATTTTAAACGGTCATAAAAGTCAAAAACAACTTCTGCTAAAGGCATGTTGAAAACAAGCTCTACCCGATCTGAAGTCAGATAACTTTGACCAACAATTTCCCCTCTTTTTTCGATACACAAAGTCATTACCGGACCAACATAATCTGACTTGGTAATGATGGAAGCTTTGATAAACGGCTCTTCAACGCGATCCATTATCATCGGATCCGTCATTTCGGAAGGGTTGTTAATTAAGATCATGGTATCTGGATCTTTTTTGGTATAACCGTGGTAAGAAACGTTGGGCACGGTCGTAATAACGTCCATGTTGAATTCTCGGTCTAATCTTTCCTGAACGATTTCCATGTGAAGCATTCCAAGGAATCCACAACGGAAACCAAATCCAAGTGCTGCGGAACTTTCTGGTTCGAAAACTAAAGAGGCATCATTCAAACGAAGTTTTTCTAAAGAGAAACGCAGCTCTTCAAAATCCTCAGATTCGATTGGATAAATCCCGGCGAAAACCATTGGTTTCACTTCTTCGAAACCGTCGATTGCTTCTGTAGCGCCGTGTTCAAAAGTGGTGATGGTATCTCCTACTTTTACTTCGCGGGCATCTTTAATTCCGGAAATAATATAACCTACATCGCCCGTTTTAATTTCTTTCTTCGGGGTTTGTTTTAATTTTAAAGTACCAACTTCATCGGCTTCATACATTTTGTTGGTCGCCATGAATTTAATTCGCTGACCTTTTTTAATACTTCCGTTAACGACTTTGAAGTACGCTTCAATTCCACGGAAAGGATTATAAACAGAATCAAAAATTAATGCCTGTAACGGTCCGTCTTCATTTCCAACCGGAGCGGGAATTCTATTAACAATATGTTCCAATAATTCATGAACACCTTCACCAGTTTTTCCGGAAACGCGTAAAACATCTTCATATTCACAACCAATTAAGCCCATGATTTCATCGGTAACTTCTTCTGGATTTGCAGAAGGTAAATCGATTTTATTCAAAATTGGAATGATGGTTAAATCATTTTCCAAAGCGAGATATAAGTTGCTTATTGTTTGAGCCTGAATACTTTGTGCAGCATCAACGATAAGAAGCGCTCCTTCACAAGCAGCGATAGAACGTGAAACTTCGTAAGAAAAATCAACGTGTCCCGGAGTATCAATTAGGTTAAGAACATATTTCTCACCATTTAATTCATAATCCATTTGAATGGCGTGAGACTTAATAGTAATCCCGCGTTCTTTTTCAATATCCATGTCATCCAACGTCTGAGACTGGAGTTCTCTTTGGGTCACCGTATTGGTATATTCCAAAAGTCTGTCTGCCAAAGTGGATTTACCGTGGTCAATATGTGCAATAATGCAAAAATTCCGTATGTTCTTCATCTATAATTATCGTAATCTGCAAAGATAATGAAAGTGAATAGAAAATAATCATTTTTTATCTAAAGTCAAAATTTACTTTTCAAAGCTGTATTCTCCATTTAAAAAATCGATATAAATAGGATATCTTTCATCCTTTAAAGCTTTATTATATTTTACATTAAACTCTATTCCTGCGGCAATTCCACCCACTACGCCGAATAGAAAATAAGCAGAAGACACATTAATTTCCTCCGGAAACAACATATATTTATTACCCATCACAAAATAGCCTCTCTGATCTTTTTGTAAATCAAGAAATCCAGCTTGCGTATTTTTATAGGCTTTTCCATTTTCTACATAACTGTAAATTTTTCTAGCCGGAATTCGCTCATCTTTGGAATTGACCGCTCTCACTACTTCATCTTTATTTTTGATAAGTTGGTAATTGTCAATTGGTGTTTGATTAAAGAAACTGTTATAATCCAGATAAACCCCATCTTTCAAACCAGTTTCGGAAAAAGCAGGATAATTTGATTTTAAGGTTTCGTTATAACCAATCAATTCATTGCTGGGAATTGCAATACCTAAAGGAGCTGCGCGATAAGTATCGAACATTAATTTTTGGAGAACCTTTTGTGTATTTTCTGAAAAAACATCGGGAATTCCACCCACTTCTTTTGTATTTAAACTAATGACATTATCGTATCTTTTTAAGAAATAATAGCTATTATCTTTCTTAAGGAAAGTACTGAATTTCATTTCTAACACACAGAAAATTTCTTTGTTGCGAATGTCATTTGAAATATTCAAACCTTCTACAAGCATTACAATGTCATTGGTCCCCTTGTCTCTTTTTTTATTGGCCTTTTCGAACCAATTTTCAAGATCTTGACTTAAATTATCGGTCGGGAACTTGAAAGAATAATATTTTCCTCTGAATACAATATCTTTAATTGTTTGATCTTTCCGTGCATCAATAACTTCAAAACTCCTCGTAGTTCCTGTATAATCTTTCACAGGATAGTTCAGTTTTACAGATTGCTTATTTTGAGCAAAAAGTAAAAACGGTAACATAACTAATAAAAGTCCTTTTTTCATTTGAAATTGTTTGTTACGAAAATACACGTTTAGCTTGAATAAAGAACGACCTCTACAATAAAATTATAGAGGTCGTTCAAACATTAAAAAAATAAACTATTATCGCCTGCGCTGCGGACTCGGATTTCGGGGTCCGTCTTGTTTTTTGTCTAATATCTTGTTGCGCATTTTCCCTTCGGTTTGATACATTTTCAAAACCTGTTGTGGAGAAATCACTTTCATGAATTTCTGCGCGTAATTTTTTCTATTGTCCAGAAGTTGTTGACCAACTTCGAAACTTTGATTGAGTTGCTTAGTCGCTTCCTCATCACTCATATTATCGTAATCTTCATTAGCCGTAAACTTCGATTTAATATCATTTTGCTTATCCTGATATTCTGTATAAAGACTTTTAAATTCGGGTTGACTGTTTTGGGGAACAGCTAATTCTGCAATAATCATTTTCTCGCGAAACTCCTTCAAAAGCGACATCCTTTCATTTGGATTCATTTTCTGAATCACTTCTTTTCTTTGCTCTGGCTTCATGCTTTTCCAGTCATAAGTCAGTTGTTGTGCGAAACTAAACTGGACTGCTAAAATCAGGGCTAATGCTGCTGCTATCTTTTTCATCATTTTTTTCTTAATTATACAAATCCAAATAAATGTCTTGTTCTGTATTTCTTCCTACATCTGCCAATTCTGCAGAAGTAAAACTTGCTAATATTTGATCAACCTGAACTTCAGGATTTGGTGATACTTTCAGTTTCTTTTGATCAGCAAAACTCACATTTCCTTTCGTTTGAATAGTAGCTGGTTCTGTACTTTCTTTTTGATGAGTTTGCTCTACAGAAGTTAAATCTTTTTCTAAAGTTTGCAGTGCAATTGTTGCTTCTTTTTGAGGCTTATCATTTGGTAATGTATAAGTTGCAGAGTTATTCGCACTAGAAGCATTTTGTCCGAACAATTGAGTTTCTGCTGTAGAATCTGAATTAACAAATACCGTTACTCCAACTATAAGTGCTACTGCAGCCGCAGCTCCATATGCCCAATTTAATTTTATAATTTTCCCTTGCTTTACAGGAACAGTTTCTAGCAGCACTTTGTTTTGCATGTCCTCAAAAAAACCATCCGGCATTTTGAAAACATTCTCTCGTTCTAATTTTTCTATATCAAAATCTTTCATTTCTAAAGGCTCTTATTCTGTGTAATTCTGTTTAATATACTCTTCCACTTTCTGTTTGGCATAATGGTAATTGGTTTTACAAGTTCCGACCGACATTTCTAAAATCTGCGCCATATCTTCGTAAGGCAAATCTTCATAATACCTCATATTGAAAACCAATTTCTGTTTCTCCGGCAACGTGTTAATCGCCTTCTGCAATAAAACCTGTATTTCATCTGCATCGGGCTGCACATTATCTGCTACCAAATTATGAAGATGATTGGTAGAATCCTCATCGGATTTCTGCATTTTCTTCAACTTATTCAATTGCTGCAAAGATTCATTCGTTGCAATTCGATAGAGCCAAGTGTATAACTGACTCTCCCGTTTGAACTGATGAAAATTTTGATAGGCTTTGATAAAAGTATCCTGTAAAATATCCTGTGCTAAATCGTGATCAACAACAAAACGCCGTATATGCCAATATAACCTGCTCTGATAAGCATCCATCATCAGGCGAACTCCCTTTTCACGGGATTTTTCGCTTGACATCAACTCGATAATTTCGGCTTCCTGGATCTTCATTGAGATGCTTTCGTTGTTTGGATGGTAAATATATTTAAAAGTTAAATAACACTTCAATTTTTAGTCCAAACCAAAATAAGTATCTTTGTTCATATTCCTTTTTATGAAGATTGTCATCATCGGTTCGGGAAATGTTGCCTACCATTTAGCAAAGGCTTTTCAAGAAAATAAAATCCCGGTTTCCCAGCTTTTTGGACGAAACGAAAACGATTTAAAATTCATTTCCGACCAACTGCAAATTCCTTTTTCCACTAATCATTTAGAAGATGCCGATTTGTATCTGATCTGTGTAAGCGACGGTTCAATCGGTGAAGTTTCTAAAATGATTACTAAAGAAAACTGTTTGGTGGCACATACTTCAGGTTCTTTACCAAAAGAAATATTAGAAGGAAATTACCGAAAAGCCAGTTTTTATCCGTTGCAAACCTTCTCTAAATCAAAAGAAATCAACTATGCTGAAATTCCATTTTTTGTAGAATCAGAAGATGAACAAGATTTAGAATTACTAAAGAATCTTGCTTTAAAAGTTTCAGAAAAAGTAATGGTTTCAACTTATGAAAAGAGAAAATACATTCATCTGACGGCCGTTTTTGCCTGTAATTTTGTGAATCATCTTTTTGCAAGAGCAAAGGAAATTTCAGATTCGCAAGAAATTCCGTTTGACTATTTTTTACCTTTAATTAAAGAAACTACGCAGAAAATTGAAATATTAGAACCCAAATTAGCACAAACTGGTCCGGCCGTAAGAAATGATGAAAGAGTTTTGAAACTTCATGAGGAATTAATTTCCGACGAAGAACAATTGAAAATTTATAAAATAATGAATGAATCGATAAAGAAAATGTATGAGTTATAAATCGAATTTAAAAAATATAAAAGCCTTTGTATTTGATGTAGACGGCGTTTTTACAGACGGAAGTGTTTACCTAATGCCCGACGGAAGCATGTGTCGCACCATGAATGTCCTCGATGGTTATGCGGTGGTTAAAGCCAGAAAGTATAATTATCCAATTTGCGTAATTACCGGTGGCGATGATCCAATGGTGCGAAACAGAATTAGCTATTTGGGAATTACTGACTATTATGCCAAGATTGGTAATAAAATGGAGAAGTTTGAAGAATTTAAAGCAAAGTACAATTTGCAAAATGAAGAAATTCTGACGATGGGAGATGACTTACCAGATATGCCAATGATGAAAATTTCTGGAATTTCAGCTTGTCCGGAAAATTCGGTTGCCGAAATAAAATTAATATCTGATTATATTTCACCAATTCAGGGTGGGAAAGGAGCCGTTCGAGATGTTATCGAGCAGGTGATGAAAGTTCAGGGAAAATGGTTAGAAGACGATACAAGAAGCACTTAATTAATTGATTTCAAGTTTTATATGAAAATATTATTAGCATCAAATTCTCCGCGTAGAAAAGAATTATTAAAAGAATTAGGTTTCGATTTTGAAGTCGTTTCTGTAGATTGCGATGAAGTTTATCCAGATCATTTAGAAGTCGATCAAATCGCTGCTTACCTGTCAGAATTAAAGTCAAATGCATTTCGTCCTTTAAATGAAGGCGAGTTATTAATCACTGCAGATACGATTGTTGCACTTGATCAAGAGATTTTAGGAAAGCCAAACGACGAAGTTCATGCCAAAGAAATGCTGCAAAAATTATCCGGGAAAACGCATCAAGTTTATACTGGAATTACCTTACGAACTTTAACAAAAACCATTACTAAAACTGATGTTGCCAATGTTGAATTTGACGACATTAATGACGAAGAGTTGGACTTTTATATTAAAAAATACAAGCCATTTGACAAAGCTGGAAGCTATGGAATTCAAGAATGGTTAGGCATGGCAAAAATCAAAAATATCCAGGGAAGTTTCTACACGATTATGGGATTACCAACCCATTTAGTATATTCTCTACTAAAAGATTTCGAACAAGCCTCTTATTAAAACAAAAAATCATTATTTTTACAAAATTAACAAGTATTTTAATAATAAAATACAGATTTGAAAGTTATTATCCAATAATGAAAAAAACGATACTTTTCCTATTAGCAATCACGGTTTTTAATTCGTGTTCGACCCGAAAAAAGACGAATGATTCTACATTTATGAAAGGATTTTTCTCTTACTATAATACGCTCTTTAACAGTAAAGATGCGCTGGAAACTGAATTAAAAAATAGAGATAAAGCCCATAAAGATAATTTCTACGCTCCTTATATTCAATTGCTTACTCATGATGAGCAACCTGTGGGAACTAATTTTCAGTCAAATGCAGGTGGAATGTTTGGAAATGATCCAGTTGGATCTGGCGCAAGTTCAGAACAAGCATCACCCACTAGAAATAGAAATACTATAGGTCCGCCTTCTCCTCCAGGTTCTTCATCAGCTATGGGTGCACCGGGATCTTACGGTAATAATGGTGGACAAAATTCTGGAATGAGAAAAGGAGCTTCTATTTTAGAAATTTCGGAAGCTAAAGCATTAAAAGCCATCGCCAACTATTCGGTAATGAAAGGTGGTGTAGAGAAAAATAAAAAGATGTTTGATGCTTATATTTTGTTGGCACAATCGAGATTATACCGCAATAAACCATTGGAAGCTTTAGACGGATTGAATGTTGTTTTCGCCAATATGGCTAAAGATAAAAGAATTCCTTTAGCAAGAATTTATCAAGCTCAGGCGTATTCTAAAATGGAAGATTACCATAGAGCTGAAGAAGTTTTTGCTGATTTGAAAAAAAGTAAAATCAAAAAAGAATACCGTAAACTTTTAGAAGTTTATTATTCTGAAATGTTGCTGCAATCCGGTAAAAAACAAGATGCTGTCAACGAACTGGATGATGCATATGTCGTTAATAAAAACAGAAAATTAAGAAGTAGAATCGCTTTCTTAAGAGGACAAATTTTATCAGAACTTGGTAGAAATGAGGAAGCCAGAGAAAGTTTTGCATTGGCTTATAAAAATGCTAATAATTTCGAATTTGAAGTAAAATCTCAAATTGAGATTGCAAAAACCTTCAACGGAAAAGATGATGATTACCAAGGTGCAAAATCTTATTTAGAAAAAATAAGTAAGAAAGGAACGTATGCTTCCCGCAAGAATGAGTTCTACTATGCTTTAGGTTTAATGGCCAATAACGCTGGAAAAAAAGACGAAGCTAAAGCATTTTTCGCACAATCACTGAAGGAAAAAATTTCTGATCCACAAGTTCGAGGTTTAACTTATTATGAAATCGGAAAGGCTTATTTCGACGACAGCGATTATCTTTCTGCTGGTGCTTTCTACGATTCTTCACTTGCGGTAATGACTTATCAACCTTCAAAAATTCTTTTAGAAGAGCGATCTGCAAACATTAAAAAAGTATCTGCAAATTATTATTTAATTAAAAGAAACGACAGTATTTTGGCTTTAACTAAAATGCCGGAAGAAGAAAGAGTTGCTTATTTTAATAAATTAATAGAAGGCATAAAAACCAAAGAAGCTCGCGAAGAGTTACAACGAAAGAAAGACGAAAGAAGCAAAGGTTTTGATACGGGAGATTATTCTGCCAATTCACCTTTTGCAGGAAATGCCAGTGGATTTGAAGATTATGGTGGAAGCAAAGGAGGATTTTATTTCGCAAATTTAGGTACGGTTGCGAAAGGAGAATCTTCTTTTAAACAAATTTGGGGAAACCGTTCTTTAAATGATAACTGGCGAACTTCTGCAAGAACTAATTCTATCGAGGATATGAAAAACGAAGCGATGGGAATTACCAATGCACCTGATCCGAGAAGATTAGAACCGAGTTTTTATATCGAGAAAATTCCGACGAAAACTGCAGAGATTTTAGCCTTGAAAAAAGCGAGAGATACCGCGAGTTTAGGAATTGGAAGAATGTATGAAACTTATTTTTCTGATACGCCACTTGCCACAAAAACCCTTTATGATCTAGCCGATACACAACCCGAAGAAGATATTAAACTTCAAGCGTTATATCAGATTTTCGCCTTTAATTATGAGAAAAACCCAAGTGCTGCGGAAAGAGCAAAACAGATGATTTTAGCTGAATATCCTTATACTTCTTATGCGGAATTTGTTAGAAATCCTAAAAATAATTCGTTCTCACAATCGGCTGAAGAAGTAGAAAAGTTATATGCTCAAGCCTTCGATTTGTATGATAAAGAAAAGTATGAAGAGAGTAGAACCTTAATTGATGGTGCTTTGGCGAAATATCCAAAAGATGCTTTGGTTCCGAAATTTTCTTTGCTAAATGCTTTTAATATCGGAAAAACGGCTGGCAAGGAAATCATGATTTTGCAACTAGAGCAAATTGCTTTGAACTACGCTAAAACTCCAGAAGGTGAAAAAGCGAGAGAAATGCTAAAGTATTTGAAAAGCGATTTACAAGTGGAAGCAACAGACGATTCTGGAAATATAGTTAATTCTAATCCACCAGCTTCTGATGCTCAATCAGAAGCTCCTGTACAAAGCGAAAAGGGTAGTCCTGTAATGAATAGCGATGATCCACCAAGCGTACCAGCAGTTCCTAAAAGCAGAAATTCAGAACCAACATCTCCCAACAAAAATGGGATGCAAGCTGTACAAGCAACAGCGGTCGAACAACTAAGAGTAAAGTAAACAAAAAAGCGAAGATTAATCTTCGCTTTTTTTCTTTTTAACTCCCTGAAAATCCTTTAAATAAAAGGGTTCAAAATAGGCCACATCTTCAAATTCCTTTCGGTTGTATTTTCCGATGGCTTTTTTAATTAAGTATTTCGCCGATGGATAAACAGTTTCATTAAAATCAGCATTGGGCAATTGTAGAATCTCTTTCATTTTTTTAGCGCCATCACCTACAAACAGAATCTTTTTATCCTGATATTCCTGATAAGAAGTTTCATCTAAAACTTTCGCTTCGGTCTCACTTAACATCTCGCCTGAATTACCGTCAAAAACAGCTGAATAAACCTCCATTCTTCTGGCGTCGATTACTGGAATGATGAAATCGTAATCACCGTTTAAAAAAGGCTCTATCATCGTTTCCAAAGAATTGATGGCAATCAAAGGAATATTTAATCCATAACAAAATCCTTTTGCAGAAGAAGCGCCAATTCGAAGTCCTGTGTAAGAGCCTGGACCTTTGCCCAAAGAAACAGCTTCGATGTCTTTTAAAGTTAGTTTTGCACCTTCTAAAGCCCACTCAATATAGGTGTGTAAACTTTCGGATTGTTTATAATTTTCGGAAACTTCTTCACATAAACAAAGCAATTCTTCACCATCAGAAATGGCAACAGAACAGTTTTTGGAGGAAGTTTCAATATGGAGAATTTTCATTTTTTTAATCTAACAATTTAATAATGTAGCAGTTTAACAATAAAATTATTTTCTATGAATCGTGCGAGGTTCACTTTGAGCACTCGGATAAATCGTTAAATCAGAAATCATAACGTGTTGCGGTGCATTAATACAGTAAGCAATGGCATCTGCAATATCTTCAGCTTTCAATGCTTCGTAACCCTGATAAACCGTTTTTGCCCGGTCTTCATCCCCTTTAAATCTCACTTTTGAAAAATCGGTTTCTACAGCACCAGGTTGAATATTGGTCACTTTAATTCCAAATTCGGTTAGTTCTAAACGCATTCCATCGGAAATAATATCTACTGCTTTTTTGGAAGCGCAGTACACAACACCATTTGCATAAGTTTGTCTGGCAGCAACAGAAGAAATATTTACGATATGTCCAGAATTTCTTTCTTTCATTCCCGGCATAATCATTTTAGAAACATATAATAATCCTTTCACATTTCCGTCAATCATCATATCCCAATCATCTATATTTCCATCAATTAAAGATTCTAAACCGTGCGCATTTCCTGCATTATTAATCAAAATATCAATATTTCTCCAATCTTCAGGAAGTGCTTCAAAGGCAGTTTCTACTTCATGATAATACCTTTGATCAAAGTTTAAACTAAAGATTTCGGTATGCTCTGAAAGTTCGGTTTTTAGGTGGTCTAAAACTTCAGTTCTTCGTCCACAAAGAATTAATCTGAAACCTTGTTTTGCTAAACGTTCTGCGGTAGCTTTTCCAATTCCGGAAGTAGCTCCAGTAATAAGTGCTGTTTTCATTATTAAAATATTTACGGTCTGTTAATTGGCATCGAAACTTTGAAAGGCATCTTCGAGATGCGTAATTTGTAATCTTCCTTTTTCATCGGGTAAAACGGCGATGATATCAAACCGAACTTCCTGATTAAGATTTCTGTCTTTCATAAAAAAATCGGCAACCATTACCAATGATTTTATTTTCTTTTTGGTGACTGCTTCTTGCGGTTCCATGAAGATATCGCTTCCTCTGGCTTTCACTTCCACAATGATAATTTGATTTTGAAACTCGGCAATGATATCGATTTCACCTTTTTGATATCTGAAATTTTTGACCAAAATTTTATATCCTTTTTCAGCTAAAAAAGAAGTGGCTAATTCTTCTGCAAGATTTCCAAATTCATTATGTTCTGCCATTATTTAATCAATTGATAAGCCCACCAAATTAATAAAATCTGCAAAGGCAATCTTAAAATAGTCCACCAAAAACCTTTCTTTTTCTTCACAAAATACTTTCGCGACATTTCAATATTGGCTGGGAACACTGCTACAAATAAAGCCATTGTTAAATAAGCCCCTATATTTTGAGTCGCAGAAAATAGAAATAATAAACCACAAATTACTTCAGCAACGCCACTTAAAATAACCAGTAAGAAATGCGCAGGCAAATAGTCCGGCATTATTTTTAAATAAAATTTCGGCTTTATAAAATGTAGAATTCCGGCAATAATAAGCAAGAATGCTAATATATATTTTGAAATTTCTAACATGATTTTAAAATGCTACTGAATTCTTTTTACCAACATTTAAAGTAATTTCGGCTCCAATAATCAAAGGGTTATTGTGAAAAATATGTCCATTTGGAAAACCAAAAAGAGTAGGGAAGTCGTACTTTTCTAACCGCTGTGAAATCAGTTGATACGCGAAATCGTCAAAACTATCTTCGTAGTTTATGTTGTCTTTTTCGTCGCCCATATTGGTCATTCCACCTACAATTAAACCACTGATTTTTGTAAAAACTCCGGCTAATTCCAAACTCATTAACATGCGATCTAACGCATAATAATTCTCACCAATATCTTCTATAAAAAGGATTTTATCTTCAAAATTAAAAGAATAGGGTGTTCCTAAAAGTGCGTAAATCAAAGCTAAATTCCCGCCGATTAATTGACCTTCAACGTTTCCATTTTTATTTAATGGATTGCTTACAATACTATAATCGGGTTTCTCGCCTTCTAAAATATCGAAAATCAAGTCATAACTTTCATCGGTAACTCCAAAACTTGAGGTTTTAATGGTTTGTCCGTTAATCGAAGCAAAATTATTCTTTAACAAAAAACTTTGAATCACGGTATTATCCGAATATCCGATATACCATTTTGGATTTTTCTTAAACCTTGAAAGTTCTAAATGTCCTAACAAATGCTGACAACCATAACCGCCTCTGGAAGCCCAAACCGCAGAAATATCATCATCATTAAAAGCCCAGTTAAGGTCAGAAATTCGCTCTTTTTCAGTTCCGGCGTAATTGTATCCGTTGGAGAATTTACTGAACAGATGTTTGCCTAAAACCGGTTCAAAACCTTTTCCCTTTATCATTTCTAAACCCTTTTCCAATTGCTTTTCTTCCACTGAACCAGCAGGAGAAATAATGGCAATTTGAGCTCCTTTTTTCAAGGATTTTGGAAATAGGATGTCTTTCATTATTGAATATGTTTTTGTTCAATCTTTTCTGCCTGTTCTAACTTTTTATCAAATTGATTGAACTTTTTGAAGCTCTGCAAAAAGATAAAAATACTGAAAGCGACCAAAATATAACCCACTGCTTTTCTAATTTTATTCGCTACGTTTTGAGTCAATTTATCATGAAATACTTTAGCCAAATAAATTTTAAAGAAATCAATCATCAGGTACGTTCCGACGACAAGTCCCATGTATAATAGAAAATCTTCAGTTTTAGGATAAGCATTTCTAACCGAAATTACCGTTACTAACCAAAAAAGAACTACACCGATATTTAAAATATTAAAGAAGAAACCATTTAAAAAAGTTTTAAGATAATTCTGATTGATCAGTTTATCTTCTCCCGGTAAGTGCATTTTCGTTTTAGAAACGACCATATAAAGAGCATAAATAAAAACAATAAGGGCCGTAATTCTATAAAAACCCGGATGCTTATCGATAATTTCTACCAAATCGCCACTTGCAAAATATGCAGCGACAATACATAAAATATCAGCCAATACAACACCGCAATCTAAGGTGAATGCATGTTTAGGACCACGCGAGAAACTTGTTTCTATCAGCAGAAAAAAAATCGGCCCGATGAAGACAATACTCAACATAATTCCTAACCCGACGGCTGAAAGTATAAGTTCTATCATTAATAAATTTTAGAAAATGAATTAGTTTTAATACAATTCATTTTGCAGTGATGTGCAAAAATACGTTTTACGATTCAATGATTTTAAAATCCAATTGTTTCTGGATTAAATTCGCCTTCATTACTCTAATCGTAACTTCATCACCTAATTGATATTTATTTCCTGTTCTGCTGCCGTAAACTGCGTGGTTTTTGGCATCGTAAGAATAAGAATCGTCCATTAAATCTCTCAATTTAATAAGACCTTCTGCACCGTTTTCAGGAATCTGAACCCAGAATCCAAAATCAGCAACGCCGGAAATAACACCCGTGAAATCTTCACCCAAATGTTTTTCCATAAACTTCACCTGCATGAATTTAATGGAATCTCTTTCGGCATCAGACGCCAATTTTTCCATCGCACTGCTATGTTTGCACTTATCTTCTAATTCTTGCTTTTGAGTTGATTTTCCGCCATCTAAATAATGCTGCAACAAACGGTGCGCAATTAAATCGGGATAACGACGGATAGGAGAGGTGAAGTGGGAATAATAATCGAAGCCTAAACCGTAATGCCCAATAGGATCGGTGGAATAAATCGCTTTACTCATCGAACGCATTGCCAAGGTTTCAATCATATTTTCTTCGGGTTTTCCGTGAACATCAGCTAATAGCTTGTTCAATGATTCTGCTACTTTTTTGGTATTTGCCAAATTCATGGTGTAACCAAAAGTTCCAACAAAATCGCGCAAAGCTTCTAATTTTGCAGGATCTGGATCATCATGAATTCTATAAATAAAAGTATTATTCGTAGGAACTCCTTTCTTATTTAAAGAAATAAATTCAGAAACTTTTCGGTTAGCGAGCAACATAAATTCTTCAATCAAATGATTAGAATCTTTACTCACTTTAAAGTACACACCAATAGGTTGACTGTTTTCATCTAAATTAAATCGAACTTCGCTTCTATCAAAAGTAATCGCACCGTTTTCGATACGGGCTTTTCTCATGATTTTCGCCAATCGATCCAACGTTAATATTTCTTCAACTAAATCTCCTTCCTGGGTTTCAATTCTTTCCTGTGCTTCTTCATAAGCGAATTTGCGATCAGAATAAATGATGGTTCTACCAAACCATTCGCTTTGGATTTCGGCTTTATCATTTAATTCAAAGACGGCAGAAAAAGTATATTTTTCTTCGTTTGGTCGAAGTGAACAAACGTCATTACTTAATACTTCAGGTAACATCGGAACTACACGATCTACTAAATAAACCGATGTCGCACGTTTATAAGCTTCTGCATCGATGATTGTTCCTGGAGTAACATAGTGAGAAACATCGGCGATATGAACGCCAATTTCCCAGTTTCCGTTTTCTAATTTTTGAATAGAAAGGGCATCATCAAAATCTTTTGCATCTTTTGGGTCAATGGTGAAAGTACAAACTCCGCGCATATCACGGCGTTTTGCAACTTCGTGGTCATGAATTCTACGGTCGATTTCCTGAGCTTCTCTTTCAACATCTTCCGGGAATTCATAAGGCAATCCGTATTCTGCTAAAATGGAATGAATTTCTGTTTCGTGTTCACCTGGAGCTCCTAAAACTTTGATAATTTCACCTTCAGGATTTTTTTCTCCCGCTTTCCAGGCAATCATTTTCACAATTACTTTATCGCCATCTTGTGCACCACCAATTTTACCTTGAGGAACGAAAATATCAGTATTGATGTGTTTTTTATCACCGACTACGAAACCGAAATCTTTATGTTTAATAAACTGGAAAGTTCCCACGAACTGATCGCGTTTTCTTTCTATGACTTCCAAGACAGAACCTTCTATTTTTTTACCTTTAAATTTGTAAGTAACAATTAGTACAGTATCGCCTTGTAGTGAGTCTTTTACGTTTTTAGAATGCACAAAAATATCTTCATCTAAACCAGCAACTTTTACATAAGCATTTCCGGTTTGGTTAAAATCGATGGTACCGGTTAAAGTACCTTCAATCTTAAGATTAATGATATATTTTCCTTTTTCAACTTCTTTAATACGTTGATCAGACAATAGTTTGTGAAGTGATTGAATCACCAATTCACGTTGTCTTGGATTTCTATAATCGATGCCGTCTGAAATCTGTTTATAGTTATAAACTTTCCCAGTTTTTTCGTTCATAAACCGCAAGATTAATCGTCCGATTTCCTGTAATTTGTGATTATTTTTATCTGAGAAATATTTTCCTTTTGCCATAAAGTATGGTTTGTATTTATATAGAAGAAGGGTTTAACAAGTCGAAATCTTTTCAACTCTGTTTTGATGTCTTCCACCTTCGAAAGGAGTATTAAGGAATGTGTCAACAATATCTATCGCTAATTGACTGGCGATATAGCGGGCAGGAAGCGCAATCATATTCGCATCATTATGTTGACGCGCAAGACCAGCAAGCTCCGGCATCCAACATAAGGCACATCTTATTTTCTGATGTTTATTAGCAGTCATTTGAACGCCATTTCCACTTCCACAAATAAGGATTCCTAATTCATTTCTTCCTTGTTCAATGGAATCTGCAGCAGGATGTACAAAATCGGGGTAATCCACAGAGTTTGGGGAAAAGGTGCCGAAATCTTCTACTTCAAATTTGCCTTCCAAATGTTTTTTTATGATTTCTTTGTATTCGAAACCTGCATGATCGCATGCTATTGCTATTTTTTTCATGACTATTCTTTAAAACTCAATTTTCAATTCAGACAAATTTAAGATTATTAAAATAAAAAGCATTCTATAAAAGATTAAATCTTTGTATTCCTTATATATGGATAGTGAAATATACTTTAATCTTATTGGTCTTCATTAAAAAAGGAATCATTATAAATAACTTGGGGATAACGTATAAAATGAGTGTTGATAAGTAAGTTGAACATTGTCTTTCAGAATCAAATTTAAATTCATAATGGACTTTAATTTCCAATCAAACCAAATAATCTTTCATAAAATTGTGGGGGTTCAATTCTTAAGTTGTTAAGATTTCGGTTATAAATATTAACTTTTATTTACAGTTATTAACATTTGTTAACAACGTTTATACATATATGATAATCAAGTGTTTAAAATATGGATAAAGTATGATTAACTCCCCAAGAAAATGGGGTCAACTAAATGTTTTATTTTTCTCCACATACTCCCAAACTACAACAACATCATTCATATTCTTTTTATATAAAAAAAAGGTATTGTAGATAAGATGAGTATTTGTGAATTGTGGATTTTTAAATCGAAATTAATTTTGAATCGGGGGAATTAATAGTAAATTTGTGAAACTTAAAACGGAGAATATTTTATGAAAACAATTAACGATTTTAACTTCAAAGACAAAAAGGCTTTGGTAAGAGTAGATTTCAATGTTCCGCAAGATGCGACTTTGAAAGTAACCGATAATACGAGAATTCAGGCTGTAAAGCCTACCATCGAAAAGATTTTAAATGATGGAGGATCGGTAATCTTAATGACTCACTTAGGTCGTCCAAAAGGTAAAGTTTCAGAAGAGTTTTCTTTAAAAAATATACTTCCTGAGATTGAAAAAGTTTTACAAAAATCAGTTAAATTCTGTTCTGACTGTATCGGTGAAGACGCAAAAAGAATGAGCGCTGAATTACAACCTGGCGAAATTCTTTTATTAGAAAATCTACGGTTTCACAGTGAAGAAGAAAGTGGTGATGTCGCGTTTGCAAAACAATTAGCTGACTTAGGAGATGCTTACGTTAATGATGCTTTTGGAACTGCTCACAGAGCACATGCTTCTACGGCAGTTATTGCACAATATTTTCCTTCAACTAAGTTTTTCGGTTTACTGATGGCTAAAGAATTAGAAGCGATAGATAAAGTACTGAAAAGTGGTGAAAAACCAATTACTGCAATTTTAGGAGGTTCAAAAGTTTCCAGCAAGATTACGATTATTGAAAATATTTTGCCGGCAATTGATAATTTAATTATTGGTGGTGGAATGGCTTTTACTTTTATTAGAGCTTTGGGTGGAGATATTGGTAATTCGCTTGTAGAAGTTGATAAACAAACATTGGCTTTAGAAATTTTAGAAAAAGCTAAAGCACAGAATGTAGCTGTTTATTTACCGGTAGATGTAATTATCGCTGATGACTTTAATAATGATGCCGAAAGAAAAGAAGTTGATATCTATGAGATTCCAGATGGTTGGATGGGTCTTGATGCTGGAGTTAGATCTAGAACATTATTTCATGACGTTATTATGAATTCCAGAACTATTTTATGGAATGGTCCTATTGGTGTTTTCGAAATGTCTCATTTTGCGGCAGGAACTGTTGCTTTAGGAGATAGTATTGCCAAATCTACCAAGTTAGGTGCATTCTCACTTGTAGGTGGCGGAGACAGTGTTGCTTTTGTAAAGCAGTTCGGATATGATGACAAAGTAAGTTATGTTTCTACCGGTGGAGGAGCAATGTTGGAAAGTTTGGAAGGAATGGAACTTCCAGGTGTAAAAGCAATCAATAGTTAATTTTGTACTAAAATTTAATTTATACATAAAATAAAAAGTTTCCTGTAAAAAGGAAACTTTTTTTGTTTTATGATAATTTTTGAAATAATCAATTTTCAGTAAAAAATTTTGTTTTGATATCTTCTGGAATAAGTGAAGATATTTTGACTTGGTACTATTTTTTTATTTTTAAATAATCTTACTTCAAAAATCGTAGAACAGAATATTTAGATGAAAACTGTAGAATTTAAGATTTTGTGCCAAAATAGCTTAAAATTCGCATTCAGAAAGGTATTAAAAATCGATTATCTATTTCTTTTCGATAATATATATCAAACTTGAATATTCGCCCGATTTTGATGCTTTTATGTTAGAAACGAGTCCGTAGATCATGCCTTTTAGCCAAAAAAGTGGTGATTTTTTATATTTTTCGCTTAACATTGAAATATAAAACGAATCGAGTAGAAGTGGTTTGATTTTTTTAATTTTCCAGGAATCGTTGTTCATTAATTTTTCCATGCCCGATTTTGAGAAATGAAAGACATGTCTGGGCACATCATAAGCCGCCCAAAACTCTTTATATTTTAAAGCGTCATAAGAAGTTGGATTTGGAACTGCAATAATTAAAAGTCCGTTTTCTTTTAGCTTGCTGTAAAATTCCTGTAACATTTCATCCTGATTTTCGATATGTTCGAAAACATGCCAAAGCGTAATTGCATCTAATGATTCTTCTTTTATAAAATCAAGACTGTTGATAATTTTAGTTTTGCGAACTTTTTTGATGGCATAGTTACTTGCTGATTCACTCGGTTCAAAACCGAATGTTTCAAAATCATTTTCAATATATTTTACAAATTCCCCAGCACCGCATCCGTAATCTAAAACTTTTTTATTTTTTCCTACAAAGTCAAATAGTATATTTCTTTTATAATTTAAATTGAAATTCTGAAGAAATTTATAAAGTTTCTCTTTCAGTGATCCTGAATCTTGATGATGTGAAATGTAATCTTTGCTATCATAATACGCTGAAATATTTTCAGGAATAGGATCTGTTTTAAAAACTCCAGGAACTGAAGTTTCTTTTATTTCGAATTCTTCTTGAGTAAGAAAATGATCTTTAACTTTCATATATCGAGTAGAGCAAGTATAAAATTTAATGTTTCACGTGAAACATTATTTTAAATAGATTAATAGAATGTTGATATCCGCAGGAGAAACACCACTAATTCTTGCTGCTTGTGCAATCGTTTTTGGTTTTACTTTATTGAATTTTTGTTTCGCTTCTGCAGAAAGAGATTTTAGATTATTATAATCAAAATCATCCGGAATTTTTATCGTTTCCAAACGAGTTAGTTTTGCAACATTATCTCTTTCTTTCTCAATATAACCTTTGTATTTGATATTGATTTCTGCCTGTTCTTTTACTTCAGTAGAGTACTGTTGAGTAACTTCTTTAATGAAATCAATTTCTTCTAATTTCTCCAAAGTCATATTTGGTCTCGTTAGAATCTGCGCTGATCGATATGCTTGATCAACTTTAGCTGAAGAGATACTTTCTAATACTGGATTAATGACTCCAGGTTTTAGAGAAGTGTCTTTTAGAAAGCTTTCCAACTGATTACTTTTAGCTATTTTATCCTGTACTTTGATTAATCTTTCTTCATTCGCTAAGCCTAAATTATACGACTTTTCTGTTAGTCGGATATCAGCATTATCTTGACGTAATAACAATCTGTATTCAGCTCTGGAAGTAAACATACGGTAAGGTTCATCTGTTCCTTTGGTAATTAAATCATCGATAAGAACTCCAATATAGGCTTCGTCTCTATTTAAAGTGAACGCTTCTTTTTCGTGAACTTTATTATGGGCATTAATTCCGGCAATTAAACCTTGTCCAGCTGCTTCTTCGTAACCTGTTGTTCCATTAATTTGACCTGCGAAATATAGGTTTTCAATTAACTTCGTTTCTAAAGTATGGTGTAATTGAGTAGGAGGGAAGTAGTCATATTCAATCGCATAACCAGGACGGAATACTTTAGCATTTGCAAAACCTGGAATGTGACGCATTGCTTTCAATTGGATATCTTCTGGAAGGGAAGAACTGAAACCATTCACGTAGATTTCAACGGTTCTCCATCCTTCTGGTTCTACAAATAATTGATGACGTTCGCGTTCTGCAAAACGATTAATTTTATCTTCAATACTTGGACAATATCTGGGTCCAATACTTTGAATCGTACCATTAAACATTGGACTTCTATCGAAACCTTCTCTTAATATTTCATGAACTGTTTCGTTGGTATAAACGATATGACAGCTCATTTGTTTAGTTAATTTCGGGCTGTCTAAATAGGAGAATTTCTTCGGATTTTCATCCCCTTTTTGTTCTTCCATTTTGGAATAATCCAATGATCTGCCATCTACTCGTGGAGGAGTTCCGGTTTTCATTCGTCCTGATTCGAAACCTAAAGTAACCAGTTGTTCAGTGATTCCAAATGCGCGAGGTTCGCCCATTCTACCACCGCCGAGTTGTTTATCTCCAACGTGAATTAATCCATTAAGGAATGTTCCGTTGGTTAATACCACAGATTTACCTTTAATTTCTAATCCTAAGGAAGTGATAACTCCGGCAACTCTGTTATTTTCTATGATTAAACTCTTCACCATATCCTGGAAAAAGTCTAAGTTTGGAGTATTTTCTAGAGCAATTCGCCATTCCTCTGCAAATAACATTCTGTCGTTTTGGGTTCTTGGAGACCACATTGCAGGACCTTTGGATAGATTAAGCATCTTGAATTGGATGGCAGACTTATCTGCAATAATTCCGGAGTAACCACCCATTGCGTCTATTTCCCGAACAATCTGTCCTTTTGCAATTCCGCCCATGGCAGGATTACAAGACATTTGTCCAATGGTTTGCATGTTCATTGTAATGAGTAAGGTTTTGGAACCCAGGTTGGCTGCGGCTGCTGCAGCTTCTGAACCTGCGTGTCCAGCGCCTACTACAATAACGTCGTATATTTCGTTTATCATTTTGATATGTTAAATGTTTCACGTGAAACATTAATAAAATTGGATTAAATTTCTACACTTTAGCCCCGATGGAAGCGTCATCCTATTGTGCAGCGGTAGCGGAACAATAGATATAGCGGACAGCGGGATTAAGCTTCTAAAAAATATTTAGATAGAAATCTTCTTTACTACGCATTTCGGTTTTTTCTTCGTCAGTTTTATCTTTGTATCCGCACAGATGAAGAAGTCCGTGGGCTAAAACTCTGTGTAGTTCTGAAGTGAAATCTTTTGAATGCGAGATTGCGTTCTCAGAAATGCGGGGCAAAGATACAAAAATATCTGCCGAAATGGTTTTGCCTTTCACATAGTCGAAGGTGATGACATCGGTATAATAGTCGTGTTGTAGGAAGTCACGATTTACTTTTAGTAATCCATCATCCGATAGAAAGATGTAGCTAATCTTGCCTACCTTCTTGCCTTCATGGATTATTAATTTTTTTAACCAATCAGTGGTGTTGGTATTGATTTCGATCGGGTCGATATCTTCAAAGAAAAATTGTATCATAATTTAAAACCAATGTCCCAGAATTACGCTGAACATCCCTTTATTAATTCTTAATGAATGGCTATAGTTAATTTTTATCTGACCAAAAGGTGATTTGTAACCTGCAGTTAGTCCTGCGGAGGAATCTGTTATATGTAAAATATCATCAACATTTAGATCATCAAATAGATTTGCAAATGAAAAATTGGTGTCGATAAAATAATTTTTTGCTACTTTAAATTGAAATACATTTGACGAACTCAATATATTTCTCGCAAAGACCTGACCAAATTCGTAACCTTGAAACTTGACGAAATTCCCTAAATTCTGTTCAAAAATACCACCTAAGCGATATTGATAATAAGGACTTAAAACATCACCAATGGTAAACCCTCCGAATAAACCGAGGCGATAAGTCAGCCAAGAGGTAAGTGGGAAATTTAACTGAGTTGTAATTTTTGCCTGCAAAGTTTTTCCGTCATCATATTTATCGAGGATATCCAAAACCTTACCTTCTGCATTCAATAAAAATCCTTTGGTAGGAAAACTTCGATCGTCCTGAGTATCGCTTTTAATGAATAGGTAAGCATTTACATAATTTTCTGGATTGCTGAAACTTGTGTTTCCGAAAGGTTTTGATTCGAAATAATCGCTGCTCAAACCTCCTCCAACTGCATATCTGTCTCGCCAAACTGACTGGATAAAGACTTCGTTGCGAAACCAGTTCCACTTGTCGTAAACGTTACCACCATCGTCTGTAAGATTCAATGACATCCCTGAGGCGTAGAATCCTAATCCTGGAATATAGCCGTTGTCGATAAAATAGTTGAAATAAAACCGTGGCTGATCACCAACTACAATATCGAGAGAAGATGTTGAATTTCGAAACAACAGTCTTTTAGAAGTAGCATTTAAAAGTAATCCAGTTTTGAAAATTTCATCATAGTGTAATCCAAAACGTAAGAAGAAGCGCGTGTCGTCTTCTGTAACATCTAATTTTAGGAAGTTCTTATCATCGTGCTGAATGATGTCATAATTTATTAAGCGGTAGTTATTGGTGGCATATAACTTATCGACCATTTTATTGATACCGCCGTAAGTCTGTAGTGAAGGAATCTTTAAATTCATTTTTCCTAAGACGTAATTTTTTCTGAAAATATGGTCATTTTCGAGAGCGAGACTATCAATTTTGTAAACATTAGAATAGACGGTACTCATAGGAGCCCGCAACAATTTGTCTTCTCTTTTTGGAAGTAAGGAGAGCGTTTGCGCGTATTTTTGAGCTTCAACATATCCAGAATCAAGAATGGCCTGTTTAGCATCGTAGCTTGTGGCACTGGTTCCATCTAAGTTAGGGTGAATATTGATGTCGGTATATTTGTACTGGATTTTTGTTTCCTTTTGAATGCCAAAATCAATAACCTGATTTAAAATTGAAATTGCAGATGTTAAATCTTTTCTACTGGATAAACCTTGGCTCAAATCTACTCCAATTACAATATCAATTCCTTTGTCTTTTAATGGTTGAGATGGATAATTAATCGTCATCGCTCCATCGATATAAAGAGAATCTCCAATTTTCACCGGATCCATTAAAGATGGAAATGCTGAACTCGCCATAATCGAACTTACTAAATCGCCACTTTCAAATAGTTTCATTCCGCCACTTTCCAGGTTGGTTGCAACACACATAAATGGAATCGGTAACTTGGAGAAATCGGTGATGGTAGAAACATTTTTAAAGAGTTCTTTCAGTAAATAGATGTTTTTCTGACCTGTAGAAATTGCTCTTGGTAACACGTTTATTTTACCATTTTTTATCGGAACTGTTAAGATATAATTATCAACTGATTTATTGAAAAATGAAGTTTCCTGACGGTTTTTTTCATTGGCAATAATCGAGTAGAAATCCGTATCCATCACTATTTTTTCGATTTCTTTTCCAGTGTAACCAGAAGCGTATAATCCGCCAACAATAGCTCCCATGCTCGTTCCGGAGATATAATCAATTTTTACTCCTAAGGAATCAAGTACTTTTAAAACACCTATATGAGCAAAACCTTTTGCGCCACCTCCTGAAAGTGATAAACCAATTTTGGGATTTTTTGGAATGGTAAAACCTTCCTTAACCTGCGCATTTAAAGAAATGTTCAGAAAAAGAAATAATAAGTAGATGAGAAATTTTTTCATTTAATCTTTGATATAAATACGCTTAACGCGTCTTGATATTGAAGTTAGAACTTCATAAGATATTGTTTTACAATAGCCTGCGAAATCTTCTAGGGATGGATTTGAGTTAAAGATAATAACTTCTTCTCCTTCCTTCGCTATAAAATCGCCTAAATCGATCATCATCATGTCCATACAAACATTCCCAACAATCGGAAAAAGGGTCTTTCTAATGCCAACAAAACCTGCATTATTACCAACTAATCGTGGGATTCCATCTGCATAACCAACGGGAATTGTAGCAATATTAGTATTCTTAGATGCTTTGAATTTTCTATTATAACCAACTGATTCTCCTTCTTTTACCTGTGATATTTGAGAAATAACCGTTTTAAAAGTTACAGCACTTTTGAGCTGTTTTTTAATTTCTGGATTGGCAGAAATCCCGACCATTCCAATCCCGATTCTGACCATATCAAACTGATAATCAGCAAAATTTACAATTCCTGAAGTATTAAGAATATGTCTGATTGGTTGATCATCTAAACCCTTAATAAGTGTTAGCGAATTTTCATTAAAGATATGAATTTGTTCTAAAGTATATTCGTTTTCCTCATCATCATCAGAAGATGATAAATGACTGAATATCGATTTCACCTTTACATTCATCGTCTTCAACCTGTCAATGAGTTCATCTAATTCATCTTTCTTAAAACCAAGACGATGCATTCCGGTTTCCAACTTGATATGAATCGGGTATCGATGTTGAATTCCTTTCTGAATCAGTTTTTCATTAAATAATTCAAGCACGCGGAAACTATAAATTTCCGGCTCCAAATTATAATCGATGATGATATTGTAACTGTGTTGTTCTGGATTCATCACCATAATTGGCGTTGTAATTCCGTTTTTTCGTAAATCAACTCCTTCATCAGCATAAGCGACTCCTAAGTAATCGATATGATGATGCTGCAAAAATTCAGCAATTTCATAACCTCCCAAACCGTAAGAATATGCTTTTACCATTGCCATCATTTTGGTTTCAGGTTTTAATAAAGCTTTGTGAACATTAATATTGTGGAGAATAGAATTTAAATTTACTTCTAAAACAGTATCGTGTTTCTGTAATTCGAGGTAAGATTTTACTTTGTCGATTTCAAATTTTCTGGCTCCTTTTAGAAGAATAAGTTGATCTTCTATTTGGTTAAGTTGAACGCTTTCAATGAGTTCAGTTGTGTTACTGAAAGTAAAAGTTGTAGCATTAAATAATCTTTCCAGTTTCGTTATTTCATCACCAATCAGAAAGACTGAATTGAAATTTTGTTCGTTCGTTAGAGAAGCAACTTCCTGATATAACTGATCAGCATTTTTCCCTTCAACAAAATCGGTGAGGATTAAAGTTTTATTCGGCTTATTATATTCATTGATGTTCTGAAAGGCGATTTTCAACGAATCTAAATCAAGATTAAAGGAATCATTAATAATTAAATTATTGCGAATTCCATTCACACTCTCTAATCGCATTTCTACTGATTTCAAGGAATTCAATTTTTCGACAATCTTTGAATTATCAAAACCAAATTCTTTTAAAACTGAAATTACACACAAAACATTGCTGATCGTAGCCTCATCTCTTTGATTAATCGGAACAGAAAACTCTTCATTAAAATATTGAATGACGACATCTTGTGATCTGTCTTTCCAATTATTTTTAATAAAAACATTATTGTGATTTTTAAAGCCAAATGATATTAATTTTTTACTTGAATAGATCTGAGTTATTTTATTATAAACCAATTCATTATCACCATTAAAAATAATAGTTTCTGAATTTTTAAATAACTTAATTTTTTCATTAGTAATATCTTCAATAGAATCAAAGTTGGAAGAATGGGCGGTACCGATATGGGTAAGAATTCCAAGTTGTGGTGAGAATAAATCTTCAAGAATAATCATCTCATTGGGTTTTGAAATCCCAACTTCAAAAATTCCTAACTGATGTTTTTTATTGATTTCAAGTAAAGAGAGTGGAAGTCCTAATTGTGAATTAAAACTTTTCGGACTTTTTACCGTTGCGTAATCATGAAACAAAGATTGATACAACCATTCTTTCACAATCGTTTTACCATTACTTCCCGTAATTCCTATCGTTTTTAAATCAAATTGTTCGAGATGGTATTTAGCGATTTTCTGAAGAAATTTAATTGAGTTTTCAACAATAATCCAAGTGATATTTTCATATTGCGGAAAATGATGTTCAGAAATGATGATATCAATTCCTTTTTCAATTGCCGACTGAATATACTTTTCCCCTGAATTTTTTGAAGTATTAATCGCCAGAAATGCCGTATCGTTTACTGAAAATAATGTTCTACTGTCGTAGGCAATATTTTTAATGTGCAGATTTTCGTCACCAATTAATTGGGATCCGGTAATTTCTGCAATCTGTCGGGTGGTGTAGTTCATCGATTTTCGTTGTTCAGAAACTCTTCATTGAAAACTTTTCTGCTCACGGCTTCATA
Source organism: Kaistella flava (ex Peng et al. 2021) (assembly GCF_015191005.1). NCBI lineage: Bacteria > Pseudomonadati > Bacteroidota > Flavobacteriia > Flavobacteriales > Weeksellaceae > Kaistella > Kaistella flava (ex Peng et al. 2021). Next base: position 2,821,618 of record NZ_CP040442.1, read on the forward strand.
ATTTTCGGTTTCACCTAACTGAACCAAATCAGTGCTGGTCGAAGTTCTCATCGAATGATTAGCAAGATTTCCGGTTCTTTTACAGATGGCGTGAACTTTCGTAACGTATTCTGCGGTTGCCATTAAATTCGGAATTGGCCCAAATGGTCGGCCCATAAAATCCATATCCAAACCAGCGATAACAACTCGTATTCCACTGTTAGCTAATTTGTTAGCAACTTCTACAATACTTTCGTCAAAAAATTGAGCTTCATCAATTCCGACCACATCGCAGTTGGAACCTAACAGTAAAATTTCGCTTGGACTTTCTACAGGCGTACTTCGAATTTTATTTTGATTGTGAGAAACGACTTCTTCATCCGCGTATCTTGTATCCAGTTTTGGTTTAAAGATTTCCACGTTTTGTCCTGCCATTTCTGCACGCCGTAACCGCCGGATTAACTCTTCAGTTTTTCCCGAAAACATCGAGCCGCAGATTACTTCCATCCACCCGCTTTGTTTTGCGTGATTTATTGTATTTTCTAAAAACATTTGTTAATTTAGCCGTAAGATTTAAAAGCCCAAAATTACGGAAATTTAATAAGATTCTGATATGCAAAGTCTCCAAGATATTCACGATAAAATTTTTTTTGAAACCAAAAGTATTCTCGAAACACTCTGTAAAATTCATTCAAAAGATGAACTTCTGGCGAAACAAGATTTGTTTACAGAACTAACCGATAGAATTGCTTTTTTAAGAATTCTCGAAAAAAATGAGGATAGTTTTAATGAAATTCTGGATGGTAAAAGTGCTGATAATCAGTTTAATAATGATAATAAAATCATTGATGAAGCAACTGAACATGTAGAATTTAATGAAACTGATTTTTCCGATGATTTTATGGAAGAAGAAGTAATGTTCACCAATGAGCTTAATGATTTTGAGGATGAAATTGAGATTGAAGATAAAACTTTTAGTCATCCATTACATGATGAAAGTATAGAAGATCCCAATGAAGAAATTGAAATAGATTCTATTTCTGAAGCAGATTTATCGGAAGACTACGAAATTCCTTTAATTGTGGAACAGGAAGAACCGAATTATGCCGAAAGAGTTGCACAGAAAGAAAGAGATTTTGAGGAAATGGAAGAACGCCGTCGTACAATTGTTGAGTTTACAAAGCACGAAACTGTAGTCGAAGATGAGAAAGATAGTACAGAAAATAAAACTGAAACTCCGCAACAACAAGCTGAGAAAAAATTCAAGTTAGCCAATATCAAAGGGATAAAAGTAGTTCAACAATTATTTGATCTTGATACATTAGAAGAGGACGAACCAATTAAGGAGCCTCAAACTGATCAAGGTAGTTTGTTGAATACTAATGTGAAAACTGATTTTATGCAGGCCGAAAGAAAGAAGCCTGAATTCAGATTGGACCTTAATGATAAAGTAGCGTTTGCTAAAAGTTTATTTGCGGGCAATGAAGAAGAATTAAAAGCAACAATCGAAAAACTAAACAGTTTCAGTACTTTGGAAGAAGCTAAACAATATCTCAGCGAAATTTATTACAAAAAAGACTGGAGTAAAGTTGACGAATATGCACAAAGACTTTGGAATTTGGTCGAAAATAAATTCATGTAAGCACTGAAACTTTGAATATGATAAAAAATATAACAGATTTCCAAAACGTCTTTTTCATTGGAGTTGCGGGAGTCGGAATGAGCGCCATTGCTCAATATTTAAAAGGAATTGGAAAAGAAGTCTCCGGAAGTGATCGATATTTTCATCCCGGAGAATACAACAAAACCAAGGAACAATTAGAAGCCGAAGGAATCAATTGCTTTCTTCAAGACGGAAGTGGAATTACTGATAAAACAGATTTAATCGTAGTTTCTACCGCAATTGAAGATACCGTTTACGAAGTTCAAAAAGCCAAAGAATTAGGAATTCAAATTATTAAAAGAAGCGAGCTTTTATCAATTATCGCAAAAAGTAAAAAGACAATTGCTGTGGCTGGAACTTCCGGTAAATCGACTACTTCAGCGATGTTGTATCAAATTTTATTAGATGCTCAATTAGAACCGAGTATTATTTCCGGAGCTGGTTTAACAAGCATTATCAAACAAGGTAAAATTGGAAATGCCGCCATCGGAAAAGGAGAGTGGCTCATTATTGAGGCTGATGAAAGTGACGGTTCTGTTGTTCAGTATCAACCTGAAATTGGATTGCTTTTAAACATTGATAAAGACCATCAGGAAATCGATGAATTGATCGAATTATTTACGATTTTTAAAAACAATACAAATAGCTTATTTGTTGTCAATCAGTCAAATACACTTGCTAAATCTTTGTCGGCGAATTCGAGAAATGATTTCGGATTTGAAGATGAAAATGCAGGCTATTCTGCAGAGAATTTTAAACAGGATGGATTGTCACTAACCTTTGAAGTTTTAAATCAGAAATTTCAAATGAATTCTCTGGGACAACATTCAGTTGAGAACGCAACTGCTGCAATAGCCGTCGCAAATCAAATCGGAATTGATTTGAAAACCTGCGCAGAAAGCTTAGCAACCTACGAAGGAATTTATCGCCGCCATCAAATCCTCGGACAGAAAAATGATGTCTGGGTGATTGATGATTACGCTCACAATCCAGCTAAATGTGCCGCTTCAATAAAAGCGTGTCAACCTTTAGCCGAAAAAGTAATTGCCTGGTTTCAACCACATGGCTATAAACCAACACGATTTTTAAAAGATGATTTTATTCAAGAAATCGCCGATTCTTTAAGACCACAAGATGAAATCTGGATGAGCGAAATCTTCTACGCCGGCGGAACTGCAGTCAAAGATATTTCAGCCAATGATTTAATTGAAGGCATTAAATCAAAAGGGAAAAACGCCCATTTCGTAGAAGACAGAAATGATTTGTTAGAAGCCTTAAAACCCGAACTAAAAGAAGGAACTGTTTTGCTTTTAATGGGCGCGAGAGATCCAAGTTTGGAAAATTTCTGTAAGGAATTATTTGAAAATTTGTAAAATTAAAATTAATCCTTCAAGATTTCAAAAACCTTGAAGGATTCCATAAATAAAAAATGAGCGGAACCCTATATTTTGTTCCCACACCCGTTGGGAACTTAGAAGACATGACTTTCAGAGCGGTAAAAATTCTGAAAGAAGTCGATTATATTTTATGTGAAGATACCCGAACTTCGGGTTTTCTTTTGAAGCATTATGAAATATCGAAGCCGCTGAAATCGTATCACTTACATAATGAACATCAAACCACTCAGAAAGTAGTTGATGACTTGAAAAACGGACAAAACATCGCAATCATTACTGATGCAGGAACTCCGGGAATTTCAGATCCCGGTTATCTTTTATCCAAAGCAGTTTCAGATAATGATTTAGAAATGCAGTGCTTACCGGGAGCGACAGCTTTTGTTCCCGCTTTGGTTGTTTCGGGATTGCCGAATAACGAATTTTTATTTGCGGGATTTTTACCTCAGAAAAAAGGTCGTCAAACCAAGTTGAAACAATTAGCTGAAGAAAAGAAAACCATCATTCTCTACGAAAGTCCACACAAGATAAATACGACTTTAGAACAGATTAAAGAATTCTTTGGCGAAGAAACAAAAGTGAGTTTAAGCCGTGAGATCTCCAAAAAATTTGAAGAAACTAAACGGGGAACAATCAATGAGTTAATTGACTTCTCTAAAAGCAAAACTTTAAAAGGTGAGATCGTATTAGTCATCAATAATGTCGTGAGTAAAGAAGATGACGAAGAGAAACCTTTGTCTAAAAACAAGTACAAAAATTTAGAAAATTAAACGAAAATAATATGGGATTATTAGAAGGAAAAGTTGCCCTGATTACCGGCGCAACGAGAGGAATCGGAAAAGGAATAGCAGAAGTTTTCGCTAAACAAGGCGCACACGTTGCTTTCACGTACGCCGGTTCTGTCGATAAAGCAAAAGCTTTGGAAGAAGAATTAGGAAAAATAACCAAAGTGAAATCTTACCAGTCAGATGCGTCCGATTATGATGCGGCGCAACAATTGGCTGCCGACGTAATCGCTGACTTCGGTAAAATTGATATTCTGATTAATAATGCCGGAATTACCAGAGATAATTTAATGCTTAGAATGTCCAAAGACGATTGGGATACCATTATCAAAGTGAATTTAGATTCAGTTTTCAACTTGACCAAAGCGGTGATTAAGCCGATGATGAAAGCAAGATCAGGATCAATCATCAATATGACTTCGGTTGTTGGTGTGAAAGGAAATGCTGGTCAGGCGAATTATGCAGCTTCAAAAGCGGGTGTCATTGGTTTCTCAAAATCAATTGCACTTGAATTAGGTTCTAGAAATATCCGTTGCAACGCGATTGCGCCAGGATTTATTGAAACTGAAATGACGGCTGCTTTAGACGAAAAAACCGTTCAGGGTTGGAGAGAATCTATTCCTTTAAAACGTGGTGGTCAGCCGGAAGATGTCGCCAATGCATGCGTTTTCCTGGCGAGCGATATGTCCAATTATATCACCGGTCAGGTCCTGAATGTTGATGGTGGCATGCTAACCTAATTGTTCAAAAAATAGAATGAGGAGCAACAAGATTTGTGCTTCTTACAACAACCCGTCCCGCTCTCCGCTCTATCTTTTTCTTTTTTCGAGAAAAAGAAAAAGGATGCCGCTGCGATCGGGGCTAAAATGAAAAGTATTTCTTCTTACTAACAATTTGAGCAGTTGAATTGTTAGTAAGTTTTCTTACTAATTTTTATTAGTTAGTGGGTTAATTGCTAATTCGGAATATTTTTTGTATTCCTATAATCTTGTAATTTTTTTTAATGATTATGAGTGAATTATTGCAATTATATAAAAACACACGTTCGCATTCCGTAGCGCTCTGTGAACCACTGGAGATTGAAGACTATATTCCACAGCCTGTGGATTTTGCAAGTCCGCCTAAATGGCATTTAAGCCATTCTACCTGGTTTTTTGAGGAAATGATTTTAAAGAAATTCTTTAAAAATTATAAAATTTTTCATCCTCACTTTTCATTTTTATTCAATAGTTATTATCAAACCGTCGGGGAACGCGCGATCCGTACAGAACGTGGTACCATGACAAGACCTACCGTTGCGGAAGTTTATAAATACCGTCAATACGTAGATGCTCACATCGAAAAACTTTTGCAGGAAAATAACGCTCCTGAATTACAAGAATTGATCATTCTGGGAATAAATCATGAACAGCAGCACCAGGAATTATTAATTACCGATTTAAAACATACTCTTTCTTACAACCCGATTCATCCTGTTTATAAGGAAGGTTTTAATCTCACTGCCCAGAAAAATGAAGTAGAAGGTTGGTTAAAAATTCCAGAGGGAATTTATGAAATAGGATTTGAAGGCGAAGGTTTTCATTTCGATAATGAAGAAGGTCGACACAAAGTATTTTTACATGAATTTGAAATATCCAAAAGTTTAGTGACCAATGCAGATTTCCTGGAATTTATGGAAGCTGGTGGTTACGAAAATTTTAAATATTGGCTCGATGAAGGCTGGAATTGGGTGAATGAAAACCAAATCAATTCTCCTCTTTATTGGGAGGAGATTGAGGGAAAATGGTGTTCTTATACATTAGAAGGTTTAAAACTTATTGAGCCAGATCATATTTTAACACATATTTCCTTTTACGAAGCACAAGCTTTTGCAACCTGGAAAGGTTTGCGATTGCCTACAGAATTTGAATGGGAAGCTGCAGCTGACCAATTAAAATGGGGAAAAAGATGGGAGTGGACCTATTCCGCTTATCTTCCTTATCCAAAATTTAAAATTGCAGAAGGCGCAGTTGGCGAATACAATGGTAAATTCATGGTCAGCCAAATGGTTTTGCGAGGTGCTTCAACAGCAACACCAAAAGGACATGAAAGAAAGACTTACAGAAACTTTTTTCAACCCAAATACAGATGGCAATTAACCGGAATAAGATTAGCAAAATGATAGAAAATTCTACTTTTTTAAAGGATGTTAATGAAGGTTTGAGTCATCATCCTAAATATCTTTCTTCTCATTATTTTTATGATAAAGCAGGAGACGAGCTTTTCCAAAAGATTATGGAGATGCCCGAATATTATTTGACCAATTCTGAACTGGAAATTTTCAAAAAACAAAGTGAAGCTTTAATTCAATCATTTGATATTAATCCAAATGAAGAATTTGAACTCATTGAATTGGGAGCAGGCGACGGAAAGAAAACAAAATATTTGCTCAAAGCTTTGCTCGATCGAAAGTTCAGGTTTAAATATATTCCGGTAGATATTTCTCAAAATACCCTTTCTGTGATTACGGACAAGATGGAAAATTTATTTCCAGATCTGCAGATTGATTCCCGACAAGGCGATTACTTTCAGGTTTTAGATGAACTTTTTATTTCTACAAAACCCAAAGTCATTTTATTTATCGGTTCTAGTTTGGGAAATATGCAGGATGAAATTGCAAAAGGTTTTTTAAATAAGATTTCGAAGCATTTAAAGCAAAATGAAAAATTACTTTTAGGTGTAGATCTCATCAAATCGGAGGAAATTGTACTTCCGGCGTATCATGATTCTGCCGGTATTACAAGAGATTTTAATTTTAATTTATTGCACAGAATCAATCGGGAATTGGGTGCAGATTTTAAGGTTGAACATTTTGAACATGCTCCTGAATATACCGAAACAGAAGGAATTGCAAAAAGCTATTTAAAAAGCACCAAAAAGCAAGCGGTTTACATCAAAGAATTAGCGAGATCATTTGAATTTGACGAAAATGAATTGATTCATACAGAGATTTCTAGAAAGTATAATGATGAAATTTTAAATAATTTACTTGAAGGTTCTCAACTGGAAATCAAAGATAAATTTTTAGATTCCAAAGAGTATTTTGCAGATTATATTTTAGAAAAAAAATGAAATCACAATTACCTTCTCGCGGAATTTTAGGATTAGGTTCAAATTCTACCCAATATTATTTGCAGAGAATTCATCAAAAATATAAGGAACGAAATCAGGAGTTCTCAACTTGTCCATTGATTCTATATCAAATTGATTTTCAAGAAATAAACCCTTATTTACCTGCTCAATTTTCAATCTTAAAACCGACTTTAAAAAATTATTTAAATCAAATATCACAACTAGGAATTTCTAAGTTACTGATTCCCAATATCACCTTGCACGAAACTTTAGATCAAATTGAAAGTCCTTTAGAAATTTGTCACGCCGTAGATTTAGCAACCAAATATTTGTTGGAAAGTGGTATTTCCAAAATCACACTCTTCGGAACTTTACACACCATGAATTCTGATTATTTGAAAAGGAAAATATCGGCCAAAAACATCGAAATAGTTTTGCCTGAAGAAGAAGACCAACAAGCAATTGACTATTTCAGAAAACAAGTTTATAATGGAAAAGCGACAACATTTCAGATTGATCAATTTCAAAAATTAATCAAGAAATATGGTGAGAAAAATACAGTCCTAATTGCCTGCACTGAACTCTCGATGTTTGCTTTTAAAAATGAAAAACATTGTGTAGATATGGCGGAATTACAAATCGAAGATTTTTTAAAATAAACCAAAAAGTAAAGTCTTTATTTTATGCACTTTTGCAAACTTTTGAATAGCTTAATAGGTTAAAACTTTGGTTCCTTTTGCGGTTAAAAAAAATTAGTCAGACTTATTATGAAAATAAAAATGCCCTGAATATTCAGAGCATTTTATTATAAATTGTTTACAAGAATTTAAAATACTAATTCCCAAATACTTGATTTTCCTGTTCTAAAACTCTGATAAAAGTGGTTCGCTTTGAAAGTTCCTTTAGTTGAGAAGCACCAACATAAGTACAAGTAGAACGAACGCCACCTAAGATATCTTTCACCGTTTCTGAAACAGCTCCTTTATAAGATACTTTCACCGTTTTTCCTTCAGAAGCGCGATATTCTGCCACGCCACCAGCATGTTTGTCCATAGCAGTTTGGGAACTCATTCCGTAAAAAAGGCGATATTTTTTTCCGTTTTCTTCTACGATTTCGCCACCGCTTTCATCATGTCCAGCGAACATTCCGCCTAACATTACGAAATCTGCACCGCCGCCAAAAGCTTTCGCAACATCTCCCGGAATTTTACAACCACCGTCGGAAATAATATGTCCGCCCAATCCGTGAGCAGCATCTGCACATTCGATAATCGCAGAAAGTTGCGGATAACCAACGCCAGTTTTTATTCTAGTCGTACAAACCGAACCTGGACCAATTCCAACTTTTACCATATCTGCACCTGATAAAATGAGCTCTTCAACCATTTCTCCTGTAACCACATTTCCCGCAATAATGGTTTTGTCTGGAAAATTCTTGCGCATCTTTCTTACGAATCCTACAAAATGTTCGGAATAACCGTTGGCAACATCAATACATAGAAAATTAATTTTAGGATGTGCATCTACAATCTGCTGAACTTTTTTCTCATCACCATTTCCAATTCCAGTGCTTAATGCGATATAATCATAAATTGAATCTGGCTGATTTTTAAGAAAATCTGACCATTCTTCAATTGTATAATGTTTATGAATTGCAGTGATTATTTTGTCTTTCGAAAGTGCTTCCGCCATTTCAAAAGTTCCCACCGTATCCATATTGGCGGCAATAATCGGAACTCCGGTCCATTTTTTCTGAGAATTTCTGAACGTAAAAGTTCTTTCTAAACTAACCTGAGAACGGGATTTTAAGGTAGAACGTTTCGGACGAATCATAACGTCTTTAAATCCTAATTTAAGTTCGGTTTCTATGCGCATTTTTTAAATTTAAAAATTAAACAAAGGAAAAGAGTGGAAGAATGAGTAAGAATATTACTCCAAAATATTTCGAAGGGTTTGCAAATGTTCATGAGCCGTCAAATCAAATTTCACAGGAACAATCGAAATATAACCATCAGTAAGTGCGGTTTCATCGGCATCGTGACCATCATCCATATTATTAAAAAAGCCAGTTAACCAATAATATTTTTTACCGTGTGGATTAATTCTCTCGTCGAAATTTTCTTCCCATTTGGCATTGGCTTGTCGGCAAACCTTTATGCCTTTAATTTCGTCTTTCTTCAATTTCGGAATATTGACATTCAGAACAATTCCTTTAGGCAAAGGATTTTCTAAAACTTTCTTTACGATATTCTGAATGTGTTCTTTAGCTTGCGAAAAATCGGCGTCCCAAGAAAAGTCGAGTAAAGAGAAGCCAATTGCTTGTAAACCTTCTACACCCGCTTCTACAGCAGCACTCATCGTTCCGGAATAAATCACATTAATGGAAGAATTAGCGCCATGGTTAATTCCTGAAACCACGATATCAGGTCTTCTGGTCAAGATTTTATCCAAAGCAAATTTCACACAATCTACTGGCGTTCCACTTAATGAATAATCTTTTTGTGGACCTTCTAAATTAATTTCTTCAAATGTTAAAGTAGAATCAATCGTAATTGCATGACCTTTTCCAGATTGTGGAGAATTGGGAGCAACAACGATTACTTCGCCAATTTCATTCATAAAGTTGATCAAATTTCTAATTCCCGGCGCTGTAATTCCGTCGTCATTGGTGACTAATATTAATGGTTTTTTCATTGAGTTGATATGATTTTAGACAAAAATAATTCTTTAAAAAGACATTCGGAGTATTCTTGTTAAAGTTTAATAATTTTTTAGCATTGATAAAAATAAAAGGGAAGTTAAGGGTCGAATAGTATTTTTATTATTAATAAGGAATAGATTCCACAACTACCTGAAATTTGCACTATTTTTGCGAGTTGTTTAAGACGTCAATTTTAAACGATTTTTGACTGCCATTATTTATGAAATATTTTAGAATTTTTTTTCTATCCCTTATATTAACTTCTGCTTTTTCATTTTCTCAAGTTAGAGAAACCGATATCGATGAAGTGCAAATTAGCGCCTCTAAGAAATTAAAAAAGAAAGATAACCCTGCTTATAAGATTTTGCAGGAGGTTTGGAAGCGTAAAAAAAGCAATGGACTTTCTCAATTTGAAGATTATCAGTTTGAGGAATACGAAAAGATAGAGCTAGATCTTTCTAATCTGGATTCTACTTTTACCAAGAAAAAGATCTTCAACAAAGTTGACTTTATTTTTAAATACGCAGATACTCTGGATCAACCCAATCAACTGTCTTTGCCTGTTTATTTTAATGAAACCCTTTATAAAAACTTCGGCAGAAACAGACCTGCCAAAAAAGAAAAGCGCGAGATTATCGCGAATAAATCTTCGGGTCTTACGAGCAGTGATGCGATGGCCAATACGGCGAAGAACCTTTATAAAGAAATCGATATCTACGATAACGTCCTTAATTTTTTCAATATTGGATTTACGAGCCCGATTGCTACTGATGGTTTCTCAGCCTATGATTACGAACTTTTAGGAGAAGAAAGCATTGATGGGAATGATTGTTATCGAATTAAATACGCACCAAAAAGAAAAGACGTTCTGTCGATGTACGGCGTGCTTTATATTTCAAAGGACAATTACGCAGTCGTACGCGCGACTTTAAAATCGACTAAAAGCATCAATGTTAATTTTGTAAACGGTTTTTACTACGATTTAGAGTTTGACAATCCGAGTGATTCTATCTTTTTACCAAAGAAAAATTATCAGGAAATTCAAATGTCGATTTTTGGTAAGAAGGAAAAATCGAAAAGTATTGTGGCGAAGAAAACGGTGATTTTTTCAGATTATCTTTTTGATCAAAATTTAAGCGATGAAGTTTTTGATAAAAAAGTCACGTCTTTAACTGATTCAGAATTTATCAAAGATGACGCTTATTGGAAAGAGAATAGGAAAGAAGAATTGTCCAAAACAGAAGCAAATGTTTATACGATGATGGATGAACTGCATGATGTTCCTCAGTTTAAAAAAGCGGTCAAGATATACGAAGTGGTTTCCTCAGGATATTACAATGCTTTTAAAGCCATCGATTTTGGTGATATTTATTCAATTGTAGGCTTTAATGATGTAGAAGGTTTTCGTTTGAGAGTTGGAGCAAGAACTTACTTTTCTGCGAATGACAGTTGGCGTGCGGCTTTTTATACTGCTTATGGATTTAAAGATCATCAGCTAAAATACGGATTGGAGTATAGAAAAATGTTTAACCGCGACAATCGATTTACTTTGGGAGTTGGAACGCGCAGGGATATTTTACAATTGGGAGCACAACTTACCGGAGACGAAGGAATTATGACGCGCTCTTTTGCCTCCTCGGGTGTTTTGAGTTCAGGTGATAATTTTTATTTAAGTTCCGTGAATCAGGTGAGTGGTTTTGCGGCAATCGATCCATTTAAAAATTTCACGGTAAGATTAGATGCAACTCATCAAACTACAAAGTCAGCATTACCAGATAAGTTTTCTTTAGATTTTTATAAAAACGGTCAGATTTTTTCTGAACTGAATGATTCGAAATTGGTGATGAGTGTAACTGCCAGACCGGGAGCTGTTTTCTCACAATATGGTGTCGACCGTTATGAACACAGTACTTTAGCGCCAACGATCATGTTGAAATATACGCAAGGATTAGAAGGCGTTTTGGGATCAGATTTTAATTATAGCAAACTGCAACTGTATTATTTTCAACCGATCCTTTTAAAAAGCTTTGGAAGATTATTACTGAATGTAGAAGCTGGAAAAAACTTTAATAAACTGCCGCTGGCTTTGCAGAATATAATTCCGGGAAATCAGTCTTATAATTTAATGCCGAATACTTTTGCGTTATTGAATTACTATGAGTTTGTAGCGGATGAATACGTCACTTTCCAGGCAGAACATCATTTTAACGGAAAGATTTTATCTTATATTCCTTTGATCAAAAAGTTGAAATTAAGAGAAGTCGGTTTTTATAGAACTGCTTTAGGTAGTTTGATGGAACGTTCTGTAGCGATGAATGTTGGAAATCAAAATCTTTCAGCGCCAGAAAAGAAACCGTATTATGAATATGGGTTTGGGATTGAAAATATCGGTTTTGGAAACGTAAGAATTTTAAGAGTCGATTTCAACTGGCGAGGAAATTATCTGGAGAATCCTGGGGCTAAAAAGTTCGGAATTAAGTTTGGTTTTCAATATTATTTCTAGAGTAATCTTCTAATTTTTTTGCTATAACTTTGAAGGAACACAATAAAATGTTTCAAAAATCTTACTTAATTCTAAATAAGGTATTAATTTTGATACATTGAAAAATCTTGTAACAATTCAGGATTAGTTTCAACAAATTATATATTACATTATTTACCAACTATATGTTCAAAAAATTTAACCTCAATAGACTACTGCTTTTCATTCCTCTAACGAGTTTGGTGTTCTGTTTTAACACACCAAAAAATGATGACGAGAAAATGTCGACCATTATGGTCAGCGTAAAAAACACGCTCAGTTATTTGCACTATTCGCCCAAACCTATTAATGATGCTTATTCGCGAGATGTTTATAAGCAGTATTTCGAAATGGTGGATAATTCAAAAAGATATTTTCTGCAATCGGATATGGCAGAATTTGCGCAGCATTACAATAAACTTGATGATTATCTAAATCAGGGAGATTTAAGATTCTACAAATTAACCATTGATCGTTTGTATCAAAGAGTTGATGAAATCGATAAAATAACCCAGGATATTTTAAGCAAACCAATCAATTTAGATGAAGAGGAAACGCTTGTTTTAGAGCCGAAGAAAAAGAACAATCCTGCCAATCAAGCTGAACTTGCTTTAGAGTGGAAGAAATATATTAAGTATAATATTCTGCAGGAAATGGAATCTCTAACGGCGAAAGAAGAAATGCAGAAAGAGAAGAAAGATTCTGTACAGAAATTTAATTTGAAAGATACCATTAAACTTGAAATTCTAACGCCGGAAGCGAAGAGAGTTAAAGCGACCGAAGAGGTTAAAGATTTGGTAACAGATACTTTCAGAAGATTCAAGAAAAGAAATAAAATGGATTGGTTTACGGTTTATATGAATGCTTATACTGAAGTTTTCGATCCGCATACCAACTATTATTCGCCAAAAAACAAAGAAGATTTTGATACCCAATTCAAAGGAAAAATCATTGGAATTGGTGCAGTTATTCAGGAGAGAAAAGGGAATTTATATTTAGGTGAGTTAACAATTGGAGCTCCTGCCTGGAAATCAAAACAACTTACATCGGGTGATAAAATCTTAAAAGTAAGATCTAGTCCTGATCAAGATGCCGTAAGCGTAGTAGGAATGCTGGTAGATGAAGCCGTAAGATTGATTCGCGGTAAAGAAGGAACCAAAGTTGTCTTGACTGTTGAGAAGAAAGATAAATCGATCAAAGAGGTAACGATGACTCGTGAAGAAGTAGCGATCGAAGATACTTTTGCGAGAAGTATTGTAGTAAATTCTCCAGATGGTAAAAAATACGGCTTTATCAATTTGCCAAGTTTCAATGCAGATTTTGAAGATCCGAAAGGAAGAAATGCTTCTGATGACATTAAAAATGAACTGATTAAATTAAAAGCTCAGAATGTGCAGGGAATTGTTCTTGACCTTAGAAATAATGGTGGAGGAAGTTTAACTGAAGTTGGCGATATAATGGGGTTATTTATGAACGCTGGTGCTTATGTGCAGGTTAAAGATGGCAACGGAAAAATTCAGACGCTTACCAATAAAACGAATGCCCCGGTTTGGACGGGTCCACTAGTGATTATGCAGAATGAACTTTCAGCTTCAGCGTCAGAGATTTTGGCTGGCGCAATGCAGGATTACGGTCGTGGATTAATCATCGGATCACCTCAATCTTTTGGAAAAGGTACGGTACAAACTTTTGTTGATCTGAACAGATTTTTGAATACCACTGATGATTTCGGCTCATTAAAATTGACCATTCAGAAATTCTATAGAATTTCAGGGGAATCTAACCAAAGAAAAGGAATTGTGTCTGATATTCAAATGAAAGACTTTTTCACTTATGCAGAAATCGGTGAGAGATACGATGATTATGCTTTAGCTTGGGACAAAATTCCAGCTGCAAATTATCAAAAAGTAAAATATTTTGATCTTCCACCTTTACAGAAATTAGTGGATGAAAGATTGAAAAATAATAGAACTTACCAATTGATTCAGGAATCTTCACAATGGAAAGAAAATCTGGATAAAGAGGAAACAATTTCTCTGAATCAGACTAAATTTAATGAGGTGATGAAAACCAGAAAAGCTCAAATTAAGAAGTTTAAAGGTTTAGATAAATTCAACAATGGTTTGAAATTTACCTTAAATCCAGATGAAGCGGTACGTGAAAAAACAGATGAAGCTTTCACCAAAAAAACGGAGAACTGGACTAAGAATCTTCAAAGAGATCTATACCTTCAGGAAGCAATAAGTGTCATTTCAGAAATGAAATAATTGACACAATAAATCATAATGCAACCATCGAGTTATTCGATGGTTGTTTTTTTTGCCGTTCAGTGAGTAAAATTAACCGTTCAGTAAAAAATTATTTTATTTACCTTTAATCAGGAATACATTTGTACCAATAATTAGATCATGAACAGAAAGAGTTTTATCACGATATCCTGGATTACGTTTTTTATCGGAACGGCAATTTTTGTGTTCTTTACGCCTGAAAAAACATTTCAAAGCTATCTGATCAGTATCTTTATTGCGGGCCTCTACAGCTTTACAATCGCGATTGGAAACGGAGTGGTAAATGATTATCTAAACAAGAAATATTCTTGGGTAGAAAATACCAGAAAAAGAACAGTTTTTGGAATTATAGGAACGTTGTTAGTGAACGTCGTTTTAGTCTTCTTTTGTAATTATGTGAATTTCATCATTTTTCAACATCGAGATAGTGCTGATTTCTTCTCCGGAGCGATGGGAACATCCAATTGGCTCACGATTAATGTAGCGTTGCTGATTTCCGCAATTCTACATGCAAAAGGCTTTGTAGAAGCCTGGAAAAGCTCAACTAAACAAGAAATTGTTCAACAGAAATTAATCGCTAAATCTGCAAATGCTCAGTTTGAAAGTTTAAAGAACCAACTCGACCCACATTTCCTTTTTAACTCTTTAAATGTTTTAAGTTCTTTAATTGATGAGAATCCTAATCAGGCACAACGTTTTACTTCTTCAATGTCGAAGATTTACCGTTATGTTCTGGAGCAGAAAGACAAAGAATTAGTGACCGTAGAAGAAGAAATTAATTTCGCTAAAACCTACTGCGATTTATTGAAAACAAGGTTTGAAGACAGCGTAACTTTTGACTTTAATGTTAATGAAAGAGACTTGAAATGTTATGTTGTTCCATTATCCTTACAATTGCTTTTAGAAAACTGCATCAAACATAATTTCGCAACGTCATCAAAACCGTTGCACGTTAAAATCTATTCTGAAAATGGAGTTCTCTTCATTGAGAATAATTTACAGCAAAGAGAACAGGTCAAAGAGAGCGCCGGAATTGGCCTGGCAAATATCGTTCAGCGCTATTCCTTATTAACAAAACAAAATGTTTTTATCGA
The DNA here is from genome assembly GCF_015191005.1 of Kaistella flava (ex Peng et al. 2021). Lineage (NCBI taxonomy): Bacteria > Pseudomonadati > Bacteroidota > Flavobacteriia > Flavobacteriales > Weeksellaceae > Kaistella > Kaistella flava (ex Peng et al. 2021). Next base: position 2,837,154 of record NZ_CP040442.1, read on the forward strand.
AAAATCAGCAACATTTTTCAGAGTGAAAATACCAATGTTAACTCAAAAAACAACAGCAATGACAACACAACCATCACAAGAATCAATGGCTTATCAAAGAGCCGCGAAAAGAGTAGAAGAGTTGAAAGGCTTCTATAGTAATCTTATTTCTTACTGCCTTGTAATCCCTTTTTTAGCTTTTATAAACCTCTACACTTCACCTCAATATTTGTGGTTTGTGTGGCCGATGTTAGGCTGGGGATTCGGTTTATCGATGCACGCTCTCAAAGTTTATGGAATCGGTAAAAACTGGGAAGAGAAACAGATTCAGAAAATTTTAGACCGGGATCACTCAAAAAATTCGTAAAAATGGAAAATTTAACTAAGTCAGAGATTGACTATTCTCTCGCAAAAGAAAGGGTAAATCAAGTAAGAAAATTCTATGCAAGTTTGGCTGTTTTTGTCATCGTGTTAGCAATTTATAGCTTTAGAAATTATTATTTAAGAGGTGAAATTACATTTTTTAGTTTCAATAATTTCTCCGGAATATTTTGGATTTGGGGAATAATTTTAGCTGTAAAAGCAATGAAACTATTCTTCCTTAATTCCACCTGGGAAAGAAAAATGATGGATAAAGAACTCAATAAATAAAGTCATGGAAAATTTTAATCAAAATAATATCAAATATTTAGAAGCCGCAAAACGGGTAAAAAGACTTAAAGGATTTTATATTCACGCCGTCGTTTACGTTTTGGTCAACTTATTTATCGTCGCACAAAATGTAAAGTCTGGTGCTTCACTATCGAATATGGATAATTACTGGACTGCCATCTTTTGGGGTGTCGGACTTTTGGGTCATGGTATCAGCGTTTTTTTACCGAATATGATTATGGGAAAAGATTGGGAAGAGCGAAAAATCCGGGAATTAATGGATAAAAATAAGTAGCATGAATACCGCCACCAATTTAATCATGGTTCTCTGGGGATTTTCAGAAATCTATCTTCTCTTAAAAATGAGATCCGGAAGTGCTGATGCGAAAGGAAAAGATAAGAAGTCGCTTTCCAGGCTTTGGCTGGTGATCGGCTTCAGTATTTTTTTCGGAATTTTTATTGCCAAGTCTACCTATTTTCCTTTTTACCAAAGTCAGTTAATACAATTGATCGGTTTGGTGTTTTTGTTCTTAGGTGTAATTTTACGGTTGATCGTTATCAATAATCTGGGGAAATATTTCACAGTAGATGTAACCATTAAAAAGGATCATCAGTTAAAAACCGACGGCTTTTATAAATATGTGCGGCATCCTTCCTATGCTTTTTCGTTGCTTACTTTTCTTGGTTTAGCGATTGTTTTAAACAATTACATTTCGGCTGTCATTGTTTTTGTTCCTGTATTTCTAATGTTTCTGTACCGAATTAAAATTGAAGAACAGGTTCTAACAGAACAGTTTGGACAAGATTATTCTGATTATATGAAGAAAACCAAAAGACTTATTCCATTTATTTATTAATTTTAGAAGATGATAAAAACACTCATCATTGAAGATGAAAAACCGGCCGCCCGTAAACTCGAACGATTACTGAGTTTATTCAGTGATTTAGAATTAGTTGCAGTCATTCATTCCGTAGAAGAAGGGATTGATTGGTTTCAGAATAATCCACATCCGGATTTAATTTTTTCTGATATAGTCTTAGGCGACGGCTTATCATTTGACATTTTCGAAAAAGTGCCGACCAAGAGTTTTATGATTTATACCACAGCTTTTGATCAGTATACTTTGAAGGCCTTTAAGCTGAATTCTATCGACTATCTTTTGAAACCAATTATGGAAGAAGATCTGCAAAAAGCAATCAATAAATTTAAAAGTTTCTTACCTTCTGAATCATCTTATAACACCTTGGAAATTAAATCTTTAATTAAAGAAGAGAAACAAAAATTATCTCGTATTTTAGTTAAAATTGGGTACAATTTAAAGATTGTTCAAACCGATGAGGTTTCATGTTTTTACAGCGAAAATAAAATCGTTTATCTTCAAACAAAAGAAAGAAATTATCCCACCGATTTTACTTTAGACGAACTGCAGGAAGTTCTCGATGATAAAAAGTTTTTCCGGGTGAACCGGCAGTTTATCATTAATTCTAATTTTATTAAAAACATTCATACTTCACCTTATTACAAAGTCGGAATGGAGTTTCAACCGGAAGAAGAAATTACGGTGAGTCGCGATCGTGTGAAAGATTTCAAAGACTGGTTATCTAACTAAACTATTTTTATGAACTGGATTTTACTGGCTGAGATTGTTTATGTAATGATCATAATCGCGGTTTTACTTCGGATTATTTATGATACCCAAACGGTCACGAAAACCCTTGCCTATTTGCTTTTGGTCATTTTTGTACCACTGATCGGTATTTTTATTTATTTCTCTTTTGGCATCAATTACCGGAAGAACAAATTGTACAATAAAAAGATTGTTCAAGATCAACAACAGGAGGATCAGGTGCTGGCAAAACTGGAATCCTATAATCTCAAAAACCTGGAAGGGGTTAAGGAAGATAATCATTTTGCGGGATTAATGAAGATGATTTATCAAACAGACCGAAGTCCCTTAACAACGAATAATTCTGCAGAACTTTTAATTAATGGCGAAGAAAAATTTCCCGCAGTTTTAGAGGCTTTGAGAAATGCAAAACATCATATTCACATTGAATATTATATTTATGAAGATGATGAAATCGGACGGGCTATTGAACAGATTCTGATTGAAAAAGCCAGGAGTGGAGTAGAAGTTCGTTTTATTTATGATGACTTCGGAAGTGCTTCCATCCGGAAAACATTGGCAAAAAGATTGCGGGAAAATGGCGTGAAAGCGTTTCCGTTTTACAGAATTAAACTCATCAAGTTGGCGAGCCGCCTAAATTACAGAAATCACCGAAAAATCATCGTGATCGACGGACGCATTTCGTTCATCGGTGGAATCAACATTAGCGACAAATACAGCAATGCTTCAAAAGGAAATAAATTGTATTGGCGCGACACCCATTTGAAGTTAGAAGGCGATGCAAATGCAATTCTACAGCATATTTTTATTGGCGACTGGAATTATTGTTCCGATGAAAAACTAACCATTGACGAATTGTATTTTCCGAAACCTGAGCAGAATTTGGAGCATACCAAAAATGTTCAGATCGTTTCCAGCGGTCCCGATTCTGACCGACCTTCGATTTATTACGCGATCGTAAAAGCGATACAGTCGGCAAAAAAAGAAATTTTCCTTACGACACCTTATTTTATTCCGGGAGAAACGATTATTGATGCGATGAAAATGGCGTCACTTTCCGGTGTAAATGTTAAACTATTAGTTCCCGGAATTTCAGATTCGTTTATGGTTAATGCCGCCGCAAAATCCTATTATACGATCCTTTTAAGAGCGGGCGTTCAAATATATCTGTACCAAAAAGGATTCGTTCATGCCAAAACTTTGGTTGCTGATCGATGTCTGGCCATGGTTGGGACTGCCAATTTAGATTACCGGAGTTTTGATTTGAATTTTGAAGTAAATGCCGTCGTTTATGATGAAGAACTGGCGGGCGAACTTACAGATAATTTCGAAAAAGATCTTCTTGATTCTGAGCAGATTGATATTGAATCGTGGCTCAATCGTCCAAAACATATCCAACTCATCGAAAAAATAGCACGACTGATGTCACCGATGTTGTAGAAGTTTTTTCTTTCTAAAACAAAAAATACCTTTCAGAATTCCTGAAAGGTATTTTTAAATTGATAGGGAATAATATTTTAAATTCGTTCTGCAACCAATTCTTCTTCGTCTGTCACTTCATAAAGATAGCGTTCCTTGGTATCATTCAGTTCATCCATCCATTCCGTATGATGCACTGCTGCCTTGGTTCCGGTAACAACACTTTGGTACGTTTTGTCGCGATAAGTCAGGATACATTCCTCTTTATCTTTCAGCCATTCTTTAAACATCACTGCTACCTGATCTACATTAAAATGCGGGTAGTCGGAAAGTGAAAGCAAATCTTTAATATAAGCCGTTTGAAAATCAACATGTTCTTCGCCCGTTTCTGCCTGCTCATTTTTCTCTAACCATTGATCGATATCAAGTCGTCTTTCGGCCGGCGTTGGAAGTTCTAATCTGCCCATCATATAATCTCTTGCAACCCAAGCCTGCGTATCAAACATGTTAAAGGTATAATACTGATCCTGCATTCCTAAATAAATTAACTGAGGCAAGTCATTAAAGAAAACTCCCTTATAAAGGTGATCCGGATATAAATTATTTTTGGTTTTCAAACGCATCTCATCCGGCAAGAACGGGAATTTATGTTGGTAACCGGTACACATAATTACGGCGTCGAACTTCTCGGTTGTTCCATCTTTAAAGAAAGCGGTATCATCTTCAAATCGCGTTACCAAAGGAACTTCCTTCATTCCCTCCGGCCATTCAATTCCGATTTGATTGCTTCTGTAACTTAAGGTCACCGATTTTGCACCGTGTTTATAACATTGAACTCCAATATCTTCTGCAGAATAACTGCTGCCGATAAGCAAAACATTTCGGTCGATAAATTGGTCCGCTCCTCTAAAGTCATGCGCGTGCATTACCGTTCCCGGGAAATTTTCAATCCCTTTAAAGTAAGGCATATTCGGTGTCGAAAAATGTCCTGAAGCAACCACTAAGAAATCGAATTCTTCGGAATAAGTTTTATCAATTTTTAAATCATCCAGAATGACAGTGAATTTTTTCGTTTCCTCATCGAAACTTACCCATCGAGCCGTGGTATTGAAACGGATGTACTCCCGGGCATTACTTTTTTTAATCCTTCCCTGAATATAATCGAATAAAACCGGACGCGGCGGATAAGAAGAAATCGGCTTTTTAAAATGTTCGTCAAATGAATAGTCAGCAAATTCTAAACATTCTTTCGGACCGTTGGACCACAAGTATTTATACATACTTCCGTGCAATGGTTCACCATATTTTCCCACACCAGTTCGCCAGGAATAATTCCACATTCCGCCCCAGTTATCCTGCTTTTCAAAACAGACGATTTCAGGCATCGCAAAACCTTGAGATTTCAAGGCTTCAAAAGCACGAATTTGCGCTAGACCACTTGGTCCGGCACCGATAATACCAACACGTTTATTTTTTAAAATATTTTTATTACTCATAATATTTGTTTTTTTAAAATTGAAATTGGAACACTTTATAAGAAAGCATTCTACATTAATAATAGCTTGTAAAAATTTCTGCAGAAAGCAGAGGTAGAGTTCAATACTCTAAAGAGAAATTAATGACAAAAAGAATTGACTTATTAATTTCCGGGGGAATTTTTAATGTAAGCAAGAACTGGAATATAAGGAATTTTTTGTGGAATTCCTAATTTTCAGATGAAAAACACGTAAATCAATATTGAATTAATGAAAAAACAGGTCAGTTTTTGATAATAGTTTAAGGATTTTCAATCGGGTAAATCTACCTGTTGCGTTAGGATAGCCAACAGAATTAGAAAATATTTTCTTTCTAAAAAACAAAATTTAAAAGTAAACCAAAATCGTAAAGTCGTTTTACAGAGAAATTTCAGCCTGCCAATATTCAAAAGTCTTTTGTTCTCCCGTATCTAAAGTAAAATCAAAGGAAGTTTTAATGGTTTCCGAAATTGAAAACTCAACTTCTTTCTTAAATAAACCGCCGGCGTAAGATAAAGTATGATACTCACCATTTTCTCCGCAAACATCGATATTCTCAGGAAATGAGTTGATTAAATTTTGGTCTAAATCTTTTCCAATATAAGTTTCATCTAATAGATCGGCTTGCGTAACAATGATTTTTGATTTAATTCCTGATCTTAAAAAATCATAGATAACTTCCTGAGAGGTTTTTTCCCAGAGCGGTTCTACAACTTCAATTCCCAAAGGATTCAGTTTGCTTTCCCGATATGCCTTTACGTCGGACAAAAAGATGTCACCAAAAATAAAATGCTTCACGCCTTGTTCTTTAAAATGCTGAACCGCTTCACTCATTTTCTCCTCGTAATTTTTCAACATTGTAGAAGATGTGACCGCGTATAAAGGGATGCCAATACTTTCTGCCTGTCTTTCTAATATTTCCAAAGGAATAGAATGCATGGAAGATTTTGCGGTTTCTTCGTTCATCGTGGTCAGTAAAGCAATGACTTCAAATTCCTTTTCTTCCAGAACTTTCTGAAGTGCTAAAGCAGAATCTTTTCCGCCACTCCAGTTGAATACTGCTTTTTTCATTGAGGAGATAAATTTTCAAGATTTTTGGTTCCGCCGGCTTCGATTATTGTTTTGTTGAGCATTTGGTATTTTTGACAATAAAATATTTAGAAATAAACTTTCTCCACGCTAAAAACTTAATTGCTTTCTAAAATCTTTGCTGAGAACGTTATGCAATATTGTAGAAACCTTTTTAGCCTAAGTAACTTTTTTGGGCGTATAATGCTAATTTCTGTTTTTCAGTTTTTGGCTCTTTATCTTCTGGTTTCTGTATTAGAAATGTTTTTTGTTTTTCGATGTTAGATTCAGCTATTTCAATTTGTCGTGTTGAATCGTAGAAACTAATATCTAACTTTGAAATTTCATCGAAGAATTTGATTGTTTCTAAGCAGTTTGATCTTATCCACTTTTTGTGTGTAGCCTCGTAGACAAGTATCCACTTGTTACTTAATAAACCATTATTATCGAAATCCAATTTTAAAGTAGTAGTTCTAATTCGCCCACTGATTAATTTTTCTTTGTTTAAATCGAGAATAACTAATGTGGAAATTACGTCAGAGGAATCAATAATTTGCTGTGCTATTTGATTACTAATTTTAATTCTGAAGCTGCGAGCTATCCACAAACTCCATACAACTTCAAAATGATGTCCTTTATAAATATGTTGATTTAATAAAGATTTTAAAGTTGATTCTAGTTTTTGTAAATCTACCTTGGTTTTATTTTGTAAAAGTATTTGTAATATATCTGGAAGAATTGCACCTTCCGATAATGCTAGTGAATAAGTTAGTGATTCAAAAATATCCCAGTTGACCTCTTTAATTTTTATACGTTTAAATATTTTAATACCGTATTTAATTACAGAATCTTTTGGAAATTTTCTAGACAAATCGATGAGTAAATTATAAAAGTTTGTCAAATCTTTCCTTTGGACTTTTGGATATTCGCGAATACTTAAATTTGTTAATTGTAATTGCCAAGTATTTTCAAATTGAAATGGCGCTTGATTAATTTGCGTTTTTTCTTCATTTATGTTTAAATTTAAATCTCCTAAAATTCGCTGTAAATGTTTTAAAGCTTTTTCAGCATCTGATTTATTATAAAAAAAGAAGTGGCAGTCATCAACAAATCTATAACCTTTAATAAATATTTTATCTTTATCAAGGACTTTCAAAAACTCTTCATCAATATGACATCCTATAAGTTCAGCAATGATTCGAGATGTATCAGTTCCAATAACAATTCCATTTGTTTGCCCATTTTGAGTATTTCTTATTGATTCATCTATTAAGTTTCCGAAATGTGAGTTGCCTTGATTTTTTTTAGCAAAAGCTTTTGTATGAACAGACCAAGGAATTGAGTGAGTATATAATGATGGATAATATTTTGAAATATCAGATTTTAGCTCAAAAAATGTATCGAAAGATGCTTTAAGTGATTTTTCTTTGAATTCATTATATTTTGAAAATTGTTTTATAGCTCTATTACCGTTTAAATCTAATTCTGGGGTACTTGCAGATAATTTGCTTGAGTTATATTTTTGTTGAATTTCATTCCAGTTCTTGCATATCGCATTCGAAAGAATAAATTGGTGGTAAGGATTTGGAATACCATTGTGTCTTCTATGTAGTCCAACTTTCGGAATTGAATATTTTACAAAATCGGAATTAGGAATTTGATTTTTTTCCGCCTTTGTTAGTTTACTAATAATTTTATTTACTTTATTGAACTCTTTTCCAAAGTTACTGGAAACAAAAGGAGGCGGAAGTTCTTCAGAAAAATAGCCCTTATTTAGCAAATCTTTTATTTTCATATGAAATCGTTTTATGCGAAGTTTGTTAACGTTTCTCGGCTTAGCGATGTAGCGGATAAGGAATCCGAAACTTTCTACTATCACTTAACTTCATAGAAAGCAAAAACCTTCCATTTAGCGCAAAACCCACCATATTGCCAAACCGATGTTAGTGGTTAGGGCTTCTTCTTGTTATTGTGGTCGCAGAAGGACTCGAACCTTCATCAAACCTTGGAAAAAGACAGTGTAATTCATCTCTTTCCAAGGGTTTGCTCTACCTGTTGAGCTATACGACCTAAAATGCTATATTCCTTAGTTCGTAATCAGAAATATCTAAACCAAAGTCAACTTTACAATACATTTTGAATTTCGCTTTTTTTCTTTCTTCTTTAAAACCCTTTATACTTTTTTCATTTGCTTCCATAAATTTATCCAAAAAATATTTTATAAAAGTATTTAACCCTATTTTATTAATAAATTCATTATCAATTTTAAGGGCAATTTTTCTATAAATGTTTAGAAAGTCAAACAGTTCAAGTTTATCAAAGTCGTCCACATTTTTTCTTTTAAAGTCAACTTTGTACCTTTTATTTTTTAAACTCTCGTCCCAAAAATCATTAAGCTTAGTTCCGTGATTGTTTATAATATCAAGAAGCAAACCTTGAACTGAGATTGATCGGTGAGTAATTCTATTTCGCCTTAAACGTATGTAATCTAAAGTTGTAATCTCCAGAGGCTCAAATAAGTTTTCTACATTAATGTCTAATCGGTTTAAAAATTTATCAAATATTTTTTTGTCTTCTATATCTTCAGATTCCATTTTTTGTTGCAGATCTAAAATTTCAGGATTTAATTTTTGACCGAATTGATGAAGTCTAATTAAATAGTTTTCAAAATATCCATAAGCAAGTTGATAAATACTTTTTAAAATTAAATTTTGAGTTCCGTTGTGCGATTTGTCAAGATAATCAAGCGAGACATTAAATTGTTTACTGCTTAAGTTTTTACTAAAGATTTCAGTTGTTGACTTTTGAGAATGATTTTTTAAATTCTCTTTTTGGTCTATTATAAATTGTTCCCAAACAAAAATGTAATGAGAATAACAGTCATTAAGTTCTGATAAATTTTCTTCAAATATTTTTAATTGTTCTGTTCTCATTTTATTTGTGTGATGTCTTCTTTTAGCCTGACCGATAAATACATTATCCGTATGAAAAGTCATACAAAATAGATCAAATTTCGCCGTTTAAGTACCATAATAATGCTACATTATCTCTATGCTAAAATACCAAAAATTCCTCTTGAAAAATCAAAAGGAATTATATTATTAATTAAAAATCAGTATTTTAAGAAATCACGCCACTTCCCACCAACTCATCCTCCAGATACCAGGCAGCAAACTGTCCTTCTGCAATCGCAGATTGTGGGTTTTCAAACTCGATATAGAAACCTTCTTCAAATTGGTAAAGCGTCGCTTCTTCCAAAGTTTGTCGGTACCGGATTCTGGCTTTTACTTTCATCGATTCACCATTTTGCAAACGCAAATCTTCACGAACCCAATGAACTTCTGAGTTTTCTGTTTTTAAAGCGCGTCGGAAAAGTCCCGGGAAATTTCTTCCTTCTCCGACAAAAACGATATTTTTTTCAATATCTCTGGAAATCAAAAAGCAGGATTCTTTATGTCCGCCAATTCCCAAACCTTTACTTTGACCAACCGTAAAATAATGCGCACCCTGATGTTTGCCAATTACTTTTCCGTCCGATTTTTCGTATTTTATTTTCTGAGACAGAAATTCCAATTCTTCTAATTTTGAAGAAAACTGAGGTGTTTCTTGATGAAAACCGGGGAAATCTTTAAAAATCTCTACAATTTCACCTTCTTTTGGTTCCAACTGTTGTTGCAGAAAAGTTGGTAAACTCACTTTCCCGATGAAACATAAACCTTGCGAATCTTTTTTATCTGCCGTCACCAAACCCATTTCCCGGGCGATTTCCCGAACTTCAGGTTTCGTCAATGCTCCAATCGGAAACAAAGATTTCGACAACTGATCCTGATTCAACTGACACAAAAAATACGACTGATCTTTATTGTTATCTGCTCCCGCTAAAAGGTGGAAAATCTCTTTTCCATTTTCATCAAAAGTAGAGTTCACCTGTGCGTAATGTCCCGTTGCAACTTTCTCAGCACCAAGCGATAAGGCTGTTTTCATGAACACGTCAAACTTCACTTCACGGTTACACAAAACATCCGGATTCGGCGTTCGGCCTTTTTTATATTCCTCGAACATATAATCCACGATTTTCTCCTTGTACAGTTCGCTCATATCGATGACCTGATAAGGGATTCCGAGTTTTTGCGCCACCATCAAAGCATCATTACTGTCCTCAATCCAGGGACATTCATCCTCCAAAGTTACCGACGCATCATTCCAGTTTCGCATAAAAAGCGCCACCACTTCATGACCTTGTTTCTGCAGCAAATACGCTGCAACACTGGAATCTACACCTCCAGAAAGTCCTACTACAATTTTCATATGTTCATTTTATAAAGTCTTTCAAGGAGACTCTTTATTGAGGCTGCAAATTTACGACTTAATTAATGATTTTTAGGAGCTTCAAAATTGTTGCTTTGTTTGGCGACCCGTCCCGCTGTCCGCTAAATCTTTCTCTTTTCTGAGGAAAAGAGAAAGGATACCGCTGCCATCGGGGCTAGAGGGAAGATTCTTTCTTCTTTTCAAATATATTTCACGTCTAAAATATAGCAGATTTGAAATGATAGAAATTTTCGATTTCAAAAAAGGACCGCAATTAAATTGTGAAATTCGTGAATTCATCCGTGATTATTATTTTTAGTTTTAACCGCAAAAGAGGCAAAAGATCAATATTGAAAAGAAGTTTTTCAAAGGACTGCAAACAGTTGAAACAAATTCTTTCACAAACATTTTGCAATCTTTTGAATTCTTATGGAATGAAACTTTTGTTTATTCTTTTGCGGTAAAAAAAATTTAGTTTAGATTGATTAAGGAAATTTTCGATTTCAAAAAAAGACTTAATTTTACATTTCAATCTTTAAAAGCAGCAGCGATGAAAAAACGACTTCTCCTTTTCATAATTTCTATTGGCTTTTCGGTAAGCGCCCAAATCGGAACCTCTAAAAATTTAGGCAGTGCTGATTCCAACTGGACTTTCGGTGGTTCTGCCGGATTAGGTGGAAGTTTTGGCAACAATAATGGTGGAACATCGATTTACGTTTCTCCCAGAATTGGCTACAAACTGACCGAGAATTTCGAAGCCGGAATCGTTTCCGATCTGACGTGGACGAACGCAAAATATTATTCCAGCAATACGATTGGAGTCGGGCCTTTTGTTAATTATTATATCGCCAGAAACTTTTATCTAAGCGGAATGTTTCAGGAATATTTCTTTAATCAAAAAGATAAAATCAATAACTTAAAATACTCGGGTGATGAAGCTGCACTTTACTTTGGTGGCGGTTATATGCAGAGAATTGGCGAGCGTGCTTATATGCAGATCGGCGGAATGTATAATGTTTTGTATAAACAAGATAAATCGGTTTTCGGTAGTGGATTTGTACCAAGTGTCGGCGTTGTGTTTGGACTTTAGTTTTATTAACCACAAAGTCACAAAGCTTAATAATTTTCTGGCTTTATAAAAGAGCATGAAGAGAATGTGCAATAGTTGACGACAATCTTAATATTCTTAATCACTTCATATCAACTTAATGTTGAAAAAACTTTTTTAATCTCCGATATTTTCAATTACCAGTTAAGCCTAAAACAGCAAAGTAAAAAGTCCAGTGAAATCATTCACTGGACTTTTTTTGATACTTAAAATTCGAAACGAAATGGTTCAACTTATTCTGGTCTGCAACCCGGCCTGAACGGAAATCCTTTTTTTAGCGGTGGCCTTTGGCGTTGGCAAAAAAGATTGGGAGTGGAGGACGGATTAAGTTGCCCAAATTAAAATATATTTCGTTATTCAATTATTTCTTCAAAGTTTTAATGCCCATTTCATAAAGTCCAAAACTTAAGATATCAGCGTTTTCGCCAATCACCTGTTCCGTACTTCTACCTGCGCCGTGACCTGCATTGGTTTCAATTCTTACCAAAACCGGGTTTGCACATGATTGCTTTTCCTGCAATTCCGCACCGAATTTAAACGAGTGCGCCGGAACAACTCTGTCGTCGTGATCACTGGTAATAATCATGGTCGAAGGATAGCAAACTCCTTTTTTCACGTTATGGACCGGTGAATAAGATTTTAGATAATCGAACATTTCTTTGTTGTCTTCTGCAGTTCCGTAATCGTAACTCCAACCTGCACCAGCAGTGAATTTGTTATAACGCAACATATCCAAAACACCAACTCCCGGGAAAGCAACTTTCGCCAAATCAGGTCTCATGGTCATGGTTGCTCCAACTAAAAGTCCACCGTTTGAACGGCCGGAAAGCGCCATGTATTCTTTGGAAGTATATCCTTTATTCTGTAAATATTCTCCAGCTGCGATGAAATCTTCAAACACATTTTTCTTCTGCATTTTGGTTCCGGCATCATGCCATTTCTTTCCGTATTCACCACCACCACGAATATTTGGTACGGCGTAAATTCCACCATTTTCCATCCAGATCGCATTGACTACTGAGAAAGCAGGCTGCAAACTGATGTTGAATCCACCGTAGGAATAAAGAATCGTTGGGTTTTTTCCGTCCAGTTTCAATCCTTTTTTATAGTTGATCATCATCGGGATTTTCGTTCCATCTTTCGAAGTATAGAAAACCTGTTCTGAAACGTAATCTGCAGGATTAAATTTCACGTTTGGTTTTTGATAAACTTCAGATTTTCCGGTATCTGCGTTGTATTTATAAATAGTCGGAGGAGTGATGTAATTGGTGAAAGAAAAATACAATTCTTTCTCTTTTTCTTTTCCGCCAAAACCGCCTGCAGTACCAATTCCAGGTAAATCTATGGTGCGGATTAATTTTCCGTTATAATCAAACTGCTTCACCGAAGTTACCGCATCTTTCATATATTTTGCGAATAAATAGCCGCCGCCCGTTGAAACACTTAATACATTTTCTGTCTGAGGAATCACATCGGTCCAAACATCTGGCTGGTTAATGTTGAATTTCACCAAACGCATATTCGGTGCATCTTTATCGGTTATTGCATAAATGAAATCGCCTTTGGAATCAACAACATTGGTGTTCACATCATATCCTTTTTGAATCGGAATGAAATCGGTTTTGTTTTTTAAATCTTTAATATAAAGTTCGTTGCCGTTGGTTGCTTCAGAAGCACTTAAAATTTCATATCGTTCATCATCAGAAACGCCAACGCTCATATAACGTCTTTTGAATTGATCGCCACCAATAATGAGTTTGTCAGCACTTTGCTTGGTTCCTAATTTGTGGAAATAGACTTTGTGAGTATCTGTTTTTGCAGAAAGTTCACTTCCTTTTGGTTTGTCATAACTTGAATAAAAGAAACCTTCATCACCTAACCAAGAGGCTCCGGAAAACTTAACATCAACAATTGTTTCATCAATCTTTTCTTTAGTTAAAGCGTTGATAATGATTATTTTATTCCAGTCACTTCCACCTTCGGAAATTGAGTAAGCAACTAAGTTTCCTTTTTTATTAAATGAAACTCCTGCTAAAGAAGTCGTTCCTTTTTCTGAGAATTTATTGGGATCAAGAAAAACTTCGGTCTTCCCGTTTTTATCGGTTCTGTATAAAACAGATTGCGCCTGAAGTCCGTCATTTTTATAGAAATAAGTAAAATCTCCTTCTTTAAATGGCGCACCGATTTTCTCGTAATTCCAAATATCTTTTAACTCAGCACGAATCTCTTCACGGAAAGGAATTTTCGCCAAATAATCATTGGTAAAAGCAACTTCTCTTTGAACCCAATCTTTGGTGTCTTCGGCACGGTCATCTTCTAACCAGCGGTAAGGGTCCTGTACTTTGGTCCCAAAATACTCGTCGGTATGTTCCACTTTTTTGGTTTCGGGATAATTCAAATTTTTGGTCATTTTTTGCGGAGCGCAAGATGCAAGCATTAATCCGGCTGCACCAAGAGCAAATGTTTTAACATTCATAAATTGAGGATTTCCCTCAAAAGTAAGATTTTTTAGTGGAAGAAAAAAAGAAGAAATAGGAGAGGAAGAAGTTCTGAGAGCTATTTTTTACCAATCAAAAAATTATTAAATTTATAGTGAATGTTAATAATTGTTAATGGATCTGCTGTGAATTTTAACAAACTTTAAAACAATTGATTGCTTGTAAGGAATACAATTTGCTTAATTTTAGAATTATAAATTTAAGATATGAGAAAAGAAACAGGAATTATATTAGCAGGAAGTGTAGGCGTAATTATCGGCCTCACTTTATTTGGTGTCAGAAAATTTTTAGTAAAGAAGAGAAAAGCATATGATGATTATTATGCTGATTTCCATCGACATTTTGAAAGGAAACATAAAGACGACACCAATGAAGGAGTTGAGTTTTTAGCTGTTCGTTAAAATTTATTTTAAGCATAAAAAGTTCTGTTTTCAATGAAAGCAGAACTTTTTTATGCGCAATTTTGAAGTGCTTTTCAAAATATTTCTTTTCACTTTGGTAGAAAAAACTACTGAACCTGATAATTTGCCGTCCTAATTTCTTTAAAAATAAAGTTTTTAGTTACTTTTACTCAAATTTTTAATTCATGGTTTTAAGCAGGATTTGGAGCGCCTTTATTATTGTCGCCATTATTGTCGGAAGCATCAAATATATGTTTTCGGATTCCTACAAAGCGATTTATAATGACATGGTCGTTGGTAAAAGTGGCGATACCGTTCAGATTGCAACTCAAAATATCAATGAACTAAATCCCGAAATTAAAAGCGCTTTATTATTAAAACCGGATTTCGAACAGCACCGTATTCATTATAAAACCGATTCTGCAAAATCTCAAGTTACCGTTTACAGAGTTCAGGCAACTGACGGCGTTATTGGAACTTCCGAAACTGCTGTGAAAATTTGTTTGGGCTTAATAGGAATTATGACGCTCTTTATGGGCTTTATGAGTATCGCCGAAAAGGCTGGTGGAATTAATTTGTTGTCCAGAATGATTCAACCTTTTTTCTCGAAATTATTCCCGGAGATCCCCAAAAATCATCCGTCTTTTGGACATATGTTATTGAACTTTTCCGCCAATCTTTTGGGACTGGATAATGCCGCAACGCCATTTGGTTTAAAGGCGATGGAAAGTTTGCAAACCTTAAATCCTGATAAAGAGAATGCGAGTAATTCACAAATTATGTTTCTGTGTCTGCATGCTGGCGGACTGACTTTAATTCCGGTTTCGATTATTGCAATTCGCGCATCGATGGGTTCTCATACGCCGACCGATATTTTTCTGCCGTGTATGATTGCTACTTTCGCCGCAACTCTTGCCGCGATGATTGTGGTTTCTCTTTATCAAAAAATTAATTTATTGCAACCTGTCGTAATCGCTTACGTTGGTGGAATTTCTGCCATTATCGGTTTACTCGTTGTTTATTTAGTGAGTTTAAGCAAAGAAGGTCTGGATAATTTCAGCATGTTATTGAGCAACGGAATTATTCTATTGATTTTCTTCGCCATTGTTTTAGGGGCGCTTTATAAAAAAATCAATGTGTTCGATGCTTTTATCGATGGAGCAAAAGAAGGGTTCTGGACCTGTGTGAAAATTATTCCTTATTTAGTCGGAATGTTGATCGCCATTTCTCTATTAAGAACTTCCGGGGTTTTCGATGTTTTGATTGACGGGATGAAATGGGTCGCACAAGTTGTTGGATTTGATACCAGATTTGTTGATGGTTTGCCAACGGCTTTAATCAAACCACTTTCTGGTTCTGGCGCACGAGGAATGATGGTTGACACCATGCAGACTTTTGGAGCAGACAGTTTCCAGGGAAGATTAGCCGCGGTTTTACAGGGAAGTTCTGATACTACTTTCTACGTCATTGCCATATATTTCGGAGCAGTTGGAATTAAAAATACAAGATATACTGTGACAGCAATGCTTTTGGCAGATTTGGTTGGAGTGATTACTTCGGTGATTTTGGCGTATATTTTCTTTGCTTAAACGGGTGCATGATTCATGATGCAAGCAGTTGTGATGAAACCACCAATCATATATTAAAGATTACTCGTCTATATCCTGATATTACAGAGTTTAATGAGATACTTGAAAAATATAAACTTTTAGGAGGGAAACTCCATAATTATATAGAATACGTCAAAAATAATTGGCGCATTTAACCTGAAACCATGCAACCTGAAACTTGCACCAAAATAAATAAATATGATTCACGACAAAGATTACATTATCAGAATAGTAAAACAGTTTTCAGAATTTCTGTCTAAAATGATTTTAGGCGGAGAAAGCGGTGGCGACGAAATAGAACTTCAACGGGTTTTCGATACCAATATGAATGATACGTTTAAAATGAATTTTGAGACCTTGTCTGCAATGCCAACCGAGGAAATAGTTCAATTGATCAATGACAAAGAAAAAAGTCATCATATTCCGTACTTTGAATTGTTGGGGAATTTGTTCTACTTTAAAAATAAAGAAAACCCTAATCCTGATTTTGCCGCAAAAGCCAAAGTGTTCTACGAGCATTATTTACAAACAAGCGGTATTTTTTCAATGCCGATTGTGAGTCGGATTAATGAATTAAAGCAGATGTAAAAACTTTATCTGATGGAAAAAAAATTACTCAAGACTTATTGTGTTTTGACCATTTTGTTTGCGCTTTTTATCAATGCACAGAACATCACAGTTGTTGATACTAATAGCAAACCATTAGCAAATGTTCTGGTTTTTGATAAAGATGGAAATCTTTTGAGTAAGACTGATATTGAAGGGAATTTTGATAAAAAAAGCATTGAGCCATTACAGAGTTCATATATTTTCAAGCAGGAAAACGCTAATGAAGATGCCATTAATTCTAAAGAATTTACAAACGATACGATTGTTCTCAATAACCGTGTTGTTCAAATACCAGAAGTTATTATCAGTACGATTTCTAATCCAAATTATGTGGTAATTCGTGGTTATTTTAATAATTATATTACCCTGAATAATAAATTAAATTGCTACGTTGATGGGATTGTAGAATACACTTTTGACTACAAAACTAAAGAATATATTAACAGCAATATCATAGAATACAGGACTTTTGTTTTAAAAGAAAAAAGCAACGAAGGAAAGGAAGTTTCTACATTTTCATTTGACACGATGGTTCGAATTCCGGAGTTAGAAAAAATCACTCAATTGGATAAATTAAAGGACAAAAAAGACGTCGTTTTTAAAACTTATATTGATGTAGAAAACGATAAAACCAATGTACAATATACCTCTTTAAGGCTTCAAGACAAAGTTGTAAAACTTTTCGGATACTTATTTACAGAAGGTTCTTCGGTTTCAATGTTTTCATTTTCAAAAACTAAAAATTATGATTTGATTAGAAATTTAGATTATTTCAATCATACTTATCAAATCAATTTAAAACATAAAACAGAAGAAAACTATAATGCGTTTAAAGGTTATTCTAATTTTTATCCTGAAAAAGTATATTATTTAAAGGATAAAAAGAAGAACGATAAAATTAAATTGAATAGAAATAAAAGCAGTTATAGCGATAACTATTGGAAAAATTCTGTTCTGGAATCCACTTACAATACTTTTTCTAATTTCTTTAAAACTGATTTGGTTGAACAGCCGAATTCATTTAAAAGTAAATAGACGAATTGTAATTGAATGGAAAATAAGATTAAAAATTGAATGAAAGAATTACGTTTACTACTCTCTGAAAAAAAGGAAACTCTTCAAAAATCACAAAAAAAGCTAACCATTTTAGGTTGGGTTCGAGTTATTGTATTCCTTGCTATTACTTACTTTTTTTTACAATATTTCATCTTTGAAAATGGTTTGAAAAGTCACTTGTATTTAGCGATTTTTTCCACTGTTGTCTTTTTCCTTTTAGGATATTTTCTTTTAAATGTAAAACAGGAATTACAGTTTTATAAAAATTATCTCCATATCGGTGAGGAAATTATCAACAAAACAGAATTCGAAACGGGTTTAGATTTTGAGGAAAATATTGATCAACATCCTTTTGCAAAAGATCTGGATATTCTGGGCAAAAACTCGCTTTTCAGTTATTTAAATTACGGTGAAACCAGTTTAGGTAAAAATAAACTCCGGGATTTTCTTTTAGATTTAAGTGTAAAAAAAGAGGAAATACTTCTGCGTCAAAAATCGATCTCAGAATTGTCTGAAAAAACGGCGTGGAATATTCATTTTCTGACTTTGGCAAAGTCGATGGAAATCAAAGGAGAAATTTCACATCCAAACAAATCAAATTCAGTTTTTAAAAATGCTGTTCTGGCGAAAATGGCCACAGTTGTGGTTTCTGTCTTGACTTTAGCCACTTTGTTATTGGCCATATTTGCACCGATATCGGGAGCATTAATTGGCTTACTATTCGTTGGAATATTAATCGTTTCCAGAATTGTCTTGTATGTTTATCGGCGGGAAATGCAGGAATTAGGAGAATTGATTTCCTTTGATTCGAATCAATATGAGCAGTTCTTGAATGTTTTTTCTCATATCGAAAAAGAAAATTTTACGGAAAAATTAAATCAGTCTCTTCAAAATAAACTAAAATCAGGAAAAAGCAAATCTTCTCGCAAAGAAATAGAAAAGTTGGCTCGTTTGCTTCGTAATTATGAAAGCGGACAAAGTAATATTGGCGTAATCCTGAATAACTTTTTCTTGTGGAATCTTAATTTTACGCTTAAAATTGAAAAGCAATTTAACTCTATTGATGAGGATTTACCGCAATGGTTTGAGGCTTTTGCAGAATTTGAAGCATTAATTTCATTAGGGATTTTTAAATTTAAAAATCCAGATTATATTTTGCCCAAGATTAATGAAGATGGTGTTAAAATTAAAACAGAAGAACTCGTTCATCCTTTATTGTTTCAAACGGAAGTCGTTTCTAACAATTTCACCATTGATCAGCAGACCGAAATTTCAATTATTACCGGCGCAAATATGACCGGGAAAAGTACCTTTCTCCGAACGGTAGGAATCAATTTGGTTTTGGCAATGACGGGCTGTCCGGTTGCGGCAAAAGAATTCAGTTTTATTCCGATGAAACTTTTTACCTCCATGAGCACGAGTGATTCTCTCAGCGACGGAACTTCTTATTTTAATGCTGAAATTCTTCGCCTTCGAAAATTAGTTGAAAATTTAGAAAAAGGCGAACCTCAATTTATTATTTTAGATGAAATTTTAAAAGGAACTAATTCTCAGGATAAACTCACAGGTTCTGAATTATTCTTAGAGAAATTAATGAAAAGTAAAGTGCGATTCTCTTGTCTCATTGCAACACATGATTTAGATCTAACAAAAATTGAAGAAAAATTTCCTTTAAAAATTAAAAATTATTGTTTTGAACTTCAAAACATTGATGGCGAACTGGAGACGGATTATAAACTTCAAAATGGCGTCACCAAAAGTATGAATGCGATTTATTTGATGAGAAAGTTTAAAATAATTGATTAAGTTTTTGAATAATTTCAAGTTTAAGGTTGCAAAAATAATCAAAGAAACTTCTCTTTAGAACTAATTGTCGGTTCATTTTATATCTGAATATTGAAAATCTCAACTATTTTACTCAATAATTGTAACAAATCATCAAAAAGTCCGTCTTATTCTTTAAAATTATCAATGAAGAAATCTGCTGTTTTTTTTCTGAGTTTGCTTTCGACTTTTATGTTTTCACAGAAAGTATGGACGCTCGAAGAATGTGTGAATTACGCTGTAGAAAACAATCTACAAGTTATTCAGAATTCATATAATAAAAAGCTGCAGGATTATACACTCTCGATTGCAAAGAGACAATATCTTCCTTCAGTTTCAGGGAATATTAATAATACAGCCAGTTTTGGACAAACACAATATGTAAATACCAGTGTTAGAAATGATAATTTCAGTAACAGCTCAAATGTTGGTGCAAATGTTTTGGTTTATAATAATGGCAGATTAGAAAAAAGTATACGAAAAACCGAGTTTGATGTAGCAGCAAGTGAGTTTGATGTAGAACAAATAAAAAACGATATTTCGCTGCAAATTGCACAACAATATCTTTCGATTTTATTAAACCGAGAAATCACTAAAATTTCGGAAAGTGCTTTGGATAATGCAGACAAACTGTACAAAAGAGCCAAAATTACTACTGAAGTTGGAACTACAGCACAAACTGTTTTAGCTGAAGCAGAAGCTGCTTTGGCAAGAGAGAAACAAAATGTAAAAACTGCGCAAATCAATACCGAAAGAAGTCTATTTGCATTGGCGATGTTATTGCAACTTCCTGAATATAAAAGCTTTGATGTTCAAAATGTAGATATTCAAGATCAAATTGCTGCCCCATTATTCTCGGCCGATCAAGTTATTGACAAGGCATTTGAAAATCAACCACAAATAAAAGCTGCAGAAACAAGAATTAAATCTGCAGAAGCTCAAACTGAAATTACTAAAACAGCTTTCTGGCCTACAATTTCTGCAAATGTTGGGGTTGGTAGTTTTTATAATAATTTACTAAGTACTAATATTGTCGGTTTCGATCCTGTTACTCAGACTGCGATAAAAGAAAGTAGTTTCTTCGACCAATATAAAAATAATTTTGGGCAACAAGTTGGTTTGTCAGCCAGCATTCCTATTTTCAACAAAGGAATTACAAGATTAAACGTTGAGCAGTCGAAGATTAATGAAAATATCGCGAAAACTACTTTGCTGTTGCAAAAACAAACAGTTTTACAAAACGTACAAAAGGCTCAGTTTGATGCAGAAAGCAATTACGAATCTTATAACGCAGCTTCACAAGCCGAGAAAAGTTCGAAACTAGCGCTGGATTTTGCGGAGAAAAGTTATAATGCCGGGAAAACGACTATTTACGATTTAAACACCGCCAGAAATAATTACGCCAACGCTCAAGGAAGTGTGGCACAAGCGAAATACAATTATGTTTTCAGTTTGAAATTATTGAATTTCTATGCGGGAATTCCCTTATCTTTATAAAAATTTTGGAAGAAATTCGCCATCTTTAAAAATGGTGGTCAAGAGAATTTCTTAGTCTTAAATGTTAGATTAAAAAATGTCGATTTCCCTGTTAGAAAAATATTTACCGAACCACTGTTTGCCTTATCTAAAGACATGGTTTGGCGATTATCCTATTCATATAAAAATCACGAGAGGAAGGAATTCCAAACTCGGTGATTATCGGAAAATGCCGGACAAATCACATCAGATTACCATTAATTCTACCTTACAACCACCACTTTTCTTTTTCGTTCTTACCCATGAATTAGCGCATTTAATTGCATTCGAAAAATACGGACATCGGATTTCGCCACATGGTATAGAATGGAAAAACACTTTCAGAATAATGCTTTTAGAAAGCTTTTCTGTGTATGATGATGATTTAAAACCAATCATTTTAAAATTTTCAAAATCTCCGAAAGCTAATTTTATGTCGAGTCCAGATTTGGTAAGATACTTCCACATTGAGGATTGTGAAGATGAAAGTTCCTACATTGAAGATTTAGAAATTAAGGATCAATTCATTTACAGAAAGCAGATTTATATCATTGACGAAAAACGTAAAAAAAACTATCTTTGTACACAACTCGATACCGATAAAAAATATATTTTTAAACCGCTAGCTCGAGTAGAAAAATTAAGTTAAATATGTCACTATCAAATAATTACTGTGTTATCATGGCGGGAGGAATCGGAAGTCGATTCTGGCCAATGAGCACTCAAAAATACCCAAAACAATTTCAAGATATTTTAGGAACTGGCCGAACGATGATTCAGCAGACCTACGATAGAATTCGGAAAATAATACCGGCAGAAAACATCTATGTTATTACCAATAAGGAGTATATTTCCCTTACTGAAGAGCAACTTCCGGAAATAAACCCCGAGAATATTGTTGGTGAACCGATGATGAAAAACACGGCGGCGTGTAATATTTATATGGCGAAAAAAATCGCTGATAAAAATGCTAATGCCAACATCATTGTGCTTCCGGCAGATCATTTAATTTTAAAAGAAGAAACCTTTCTGAAGAAAGCAGAACTTGCTTTTAATTTGGCTGAGAAAAATGATTATCTGATTACTTTGGGAATTACGCCAACTCGTCCGGATACTGGTTACGGCTATATTCAGTTTGTGGAGAAAGATGATTCTGAATACTTTAAAGTGAAAACTTTTACCGAAAAACCGGATTTAGAAATTGCTCAAACATTCTTGGATAGCGGAGATTTCTTGTGGAATGCCGGAATTTTTGTTTGGAGTGTAAAATCTATTCTTTCTGCTTTTGAAGGTTATTTACCAGAAATGTCACAGAATTTTGAAAGCTGTGAATACAATTCAAGTTCCGAAGAGCGCTGTATTGACTTAATTTATCCTAAAGTAAATAAGATTTCGATTGATAACGGGATTTTAGAAAAAGCGAAAAATGTTTACGTTATTCCGGCAGATTTGGGTTGGAGCGATCTAGGAACGTGGACTTCCATTTATGAAAATGCCGAAAAGGGGGAAAATCAAAACTCGGTGAATACGAAACATATTGTTACTTATAATTCAAAAGGTAATTTAATTAAATTGAAAAACGAAAATAAAGCAGTGGTAATCGATGGTTTAGAAAATTATATCATAGTTGATACTGAGAAAGCGCTTTTAATTTGTCCAAGAGCAAACGATCAACTCATAAAAGATTATGTACAGGATTTGAAAACTTTGAAAAAAGGAGAAAAATTTCTGTAAAAACAGAATTAAATAAAATAGGAAATCCTTTCATTAATTTGAAAGGATTTTTTTATTTTTAAAATTAAATTAAATCGATTATCTTCTGTATATCAAGCTCTTCTAAGCATGCCCAGTCTCCACGATAACATTCTTTATCACCAAAAACAGAACAAGGTCTGCAGGTTAAATCTTTGACTTGAACGATATCATTTTCACTTTGTCCATAACCTAAAAAACCAGCATAAGGATGCGTAGATCCCCAAATGGAAATACAGCGAGTTCCCATCAAACTAGCCAAATGCATGTTGGCAGAATCCATAGAAATCATCACTTCAAGTTCTGAAATCTTTTGTAATTCTTGTTTTAGATTGAGTTTGCCTGCTAAGTTTTCGGTATTTGGAATTTGCTGTTGCCAATCATTAAGTAAGGTAACTTCATTTTTTCCTCCACCAAAAAAATAGATTTTATGGTTTTGAGCTAATATTTTTGCAACTTCAAAGGTTTTTTCTAAAGGAAGCATTTTTCCTTTATGTTGGGCAAAAGGTGCGATTCCAATTCCTTTTTTTAATGAAATGTTTTGTGGATATTGATGAGAAAGTTCGAGTTTGAAATTCATCGCACGAAATACATCGGCATAACGCTCTGTATTTGGCTTTAATTTTTTCTTATCTAAATTCCAAACATCGGTAAGCTGTTCTTTTTCCTCTTTCCCTTTTTTGATTTTGTAGACTTTAAAACCGTTTTTAATAAAGAATAAATCGAGGGTTTTGGTTCGGATAACATCATGTAAATCAGCAATATAGTTAGGTTTAAATTCTTTTAACAAAGATTTGCCTAATTTCCTTAGACCGAAAATCCCTTTATAATCGTCAAAATCAATTCCTCTAAAAGTAAGATTTGGTATTCCTTCAAATAAATCTTTGAAATTATCACGAGAAACCATTACAACTTCTACATCAGGGTTTTGCTGAAGAAACTCGGTAATAACAGGAACAGTCATTGCGACGTCTCCAAAAGCTGAAAAACGATATGCTAATATTTTGATCACGCTTTTAATTGAAATGCTACGGCGTAAAATTTAATTTGTTTGGTCATCGCCATTAAGCCGTTGGCTCTGGACGGAGAAAGGAATTCTTGTAAGCCAATTTCTTCAATGAATTTAAAATCTGAATCCAGAATTTCTTGTGTAGAATGACCGCTGTAAATGGAAACTAAAAGCGAGATGATTCCTTTTGGTAAGATGCCATCAGAATCAGCATTAAAGTAAAGTTTACCATCTTTATATTCAGCGTCAATCCATACTTTTGACTGGCAACCTTTGATAAGATTATCATCGGTTTTTTTGTCATCAGATATTCCCTTCAGTTCTTTTCCAAGGTCGATAATGTATTCATATTTCTGTTCCCAATCTTCCATAAAGGCAAATGCTTCTACGGTTTCCTGTTGTTTTTCTTTGATGGTCATTGCTCAATTCAATTTGTGCAAAGATAAGAAATTAGGTCTTAGAAATTTTCCGCCTTTACCTTTTTAAACAACTGAAGTAATTTTGGCTCTTCCTTCTCCCAGCAGAGTTCTGTGGCTGCTTTATTTAAATAGTCTTCGTAAAATAGTTTTCCATTTTTAAGGACAATATTTATTTTTTCGGCCAGTTGAGAATGATTACTAATTTTCTCTCCAGTTTGAAATCGGTCAATAACCTTTCTCATTTCTGGAAAATCTGAAACAATAACAGGAATTCTGGCTTGGATGTAATCGGAAACTTTATTCGGCATTGAGTAATAATAACTGAGACCATTATTTTCTTCGATACTTAATCCGCAATCTGCTTTTTTGGTGATTTCGCGTAAGTCTTTTGGTAATAATTTCCCTAGAAATTTCACTTTATTTTCTAAACCTAAAGTCTTCGTTAAGTCTTCGTATTCTAATTTTTTCGGTCCGTCACCTGCAATCCAAAGTTCAGCATTTTCAATCGCTAACATGGCTGGAATAATTTTATCTAAACCACGAGAAGGATTAATTACGCCTTGGTACAATATGATTTTTGGAAGATTGCTTTCAAAATAGTTCTGAAGATTTTCAATTTTAACTGGAAAATTCTGAACGGTAACAGGTCTTTCGATTGCATATGTTTTTGCAAACCAATCTGCGTAGCTTTCGCTTGCAGTCATCATGTATTTAATTTTTGGAACAACACTTTTTTCCAACCTTCGCCAAATTTTTTGTGTAAATCGTCCTTGAAGAGCAGGCATTTCAGTAAAAATTTCGTGGCTGTCAAAAACCAATGGAATGCCAAGTTTTTTTGAAACCAGATAATTGGGTAATAGAGAATCTAAATCATTGGAGAGTAGAATAGAATTTTTGTCGGCTTTCTTTATAAGTTCTTTATATAATTTCCATTGAAATTCAATATAACCATACCGCAGGATTTTCGATTTTAAAATAATTCTGGAGAATGGATAGGTTCTCTCCATTTTGGGTAAACCTCCCCAGTTATTTCCAATAAGGTCTATTTTAAAACCGTCTCCAGCTAAAGATTTGCAGACCTTTTCTACGCGTTGGTCTGTATATAAATTATTGAAAACACTTACGATTACTTTCACCGCAGAAAATTACGTTTTTTTGATGAGATGATAAACCTGAATAAAACAGAGAATACCATTAGGAATAATAATTGGCCAAAGATAGTTACTGAAAATCCCATAGATTACAAATAAAGCACAACCGATGAAGTTGATAATCCTAATTTTCCTTATGTCTTTTAATGCAAAACTTAAAACGATAAAGAAAGATGCAGCATAACCAATATAGTTGGTGATTACAGGATCCATGATGTGATTTTTAGAAAATAAATGTAATCATTTTCAATGAGATAAGAAAATATTTACTGCCATATAGTCCTGAATTGATTTTGGTAAAGAATTTGTAACTTTCATAAAGAATTTAGAGATTTTTATCTATCTTTAATAAACAGACGAGAAACAACAATATGGATAGTCAATTTTCAAACGGTTTGGACTTAGTTTTCAAACACAGTAAAGACGAAGCAAGACGCTTGCACAGCGAGTTTCTAAATACAGAACATTTCCTTTTGGGAATGATTAAAACAGACAACTCTGCCAAGGAGATCATGCATAATTTGGGAGCCGATTTAACCCAAATCAAAAGAAAAATCGAGACGATGTCAGTAGCTAGTTTAAATCCATTTTCTGTAGAAAGTGAAAAGATATCTTTTACTAAAATGGCTGACCAAGCTATCAAAAGATCTGAATTAGAATGCAGACAATATCAAAGTTCAGAAGTTAATACCGTTCATTTATTGCTAGGTATTCTCTATAAATCAGAAGATCCTACAACCAGTATTTTGAGTTCGTACGATATCGATTATGAAAGAGTGACCAAGGAATATCAAACGATGTTAAAAAACTCAGGACAAAATCCAAAAATGAGTGCCTATGACGATGATGAAGAGCGTGAGGATTTTGGACAAATGAGAAAGCCAACTGGAAATATTGGTACTGGTAAAAGCAAAACGCCGACTTTAGATAATTTTGGACGTGATTTAACGACACTTGCTCGTGAAGGAAAACTGGATCCAGTTATCGGTCGTGAAAAAGAAATCGAAAGAGTTTCGCAAATTTTATCGAGAAGAAAAAAGAACAATCCTCTTTTGATTGGTGAGCCAGGTGTTGGTAAATCAGCGATTGCAGAAGGTTTGGCTTTAAGAATTCAACAGAAAAAAGTATCTCGTGTTCTTTACGGAAAACGAGTGATTACTTTGGATCTTGCGAGTTTAGTTGCTGGCACAAAATACCGTGGTCAGTTCGAAGAGCGAATGAAAGCCATCATGACAGAACTGGAGAAAAACCGAGATGTGATTTTGTTCATTGATGAATTGCATACCATTGTTGGAGCAGGAAGTTCGACTGGTAGTTTGGACGCCTCAAATATGTTTAAACCAGCTTTAGCTAGAGGTGAAATTCAATGTATTGGTGCAACGACCCTTGACGAATACAGACAGTATATCGAGAAAGATGGAGCGTTAGAAAGACGTTTCCAAAAGGTAATGGTAGAGCCAACAACTGTTGAAGAAACCGTGCAGATTTTAAATCAAATTAAAGACAAGTACGAAGATCACCACAATGTGACTTATACGGATGAGGCGATTTTGGCTTGTGTAAATTTAACAGCAAGATATATCACCGACCGATTCTTACCAGACAAAGCTATTGATGCGATGGATGAAGCGGGTTCAAGAGTGTATATTAAAAATATGAAAGTTCCGACGGAGATCATCGAGCATGAAAAAAGCATCGAAGAAATTAAGGAACTGAAACAGGCCGCAGTTAAAAAGCAAGATTATCTTGAAGCCCGTAAATTAAAAGATGAGGAAGAGCGCTTGCAAATGGAATTAAATGCAGCGCAGGAGCAATGGGACAAAGATGTTAAAGAGAAAAAAGAAATCGTAAGCGAAGAAAGTGTAGCCGAAGTAGTTTCGATGATGAGCGGAATTCCAGTTACCAAAGTAGGTAAAAATGAGCTCGACAAACTGGCTCAAATGGAAACCTTGCTTAACGGAAAAGTAATTGGACAGGCAGATGCCGTTAAAAAAGTGGTGAAAGCCATCCAAAGAAACAGAGCAGGATTGAAAGATCCGAACCGTCCAATTGGAACATTTATTTTCTTAGGAACAACAGGTGTTGGTAAAACAGAATTGGCAAAAGTAATGGCTCGTGAACTTTTTGACTCAGACGAAGCTTTGATCAGAATCGACATGAGTGAGTACATGGAAAAATTCGCAGTTTCCCGATTAGTAGGGGCGCCTCCGGGATATGTGGGTTATGAAGAAGGTGGTCAATTGACCGAAGCGGTTCGTAGAAAACCTTATGCAGTAGTGCTTTTAGATGAAATTGAAAAAGCGCATCCAGATGTGTTTAATATTTTATTACAAATTTTAGATGAAGGTTTTGTAACTGATTCTTTAGGTCGTAAAATCGATTTTAGAAATACGATCATTATTTTAACTTCCAATATTGGAACGAGAGATTTAAAAGATTTCGGTGATGGAGTAGGATTCGGCACTAATGCGAAGAAATCGAATACGGATGCGAGAGCAAGAAGTACGATTGAAAATGCTTTGAAGAAAGCTTTTGCACCGGAATTCCTGAACAGAATTGATGATATAGTAATCTTTAATAATTTAGAAAAAGAAGATATTTCTAAAATCATCGATTTGGAATTAGCGAAATTATACAGCCGTCTGGAAAAATTAAACTACAAAGTTGAACTAACTGACGATGCGAAAGAATTCATCGCTGAAAAAGGTTGGGACAAAGATTTCGGAGCGAGACCTCTGAAACGTGCGATCCAAAAATACATTGAAGATTTATTGGCAGAAATGTTAGTAAACAAAGTATTGACCGAAGGTGGAACGGTAGTGTTAAAACTAAATGAAGCCAAAGACGGTTTAGAAGGAGAACCTGTTAAAAAGAAAGCAAGTATAAAATAAGCTTTCGAAAAGACTTATAAAAAATCCGTCTCGTCATTATTTGACGAGACGGATTTTTGTTTTATTTAAAGAAGATTAAGCTTACTTAATTTCAATACAACCAACTCTACCACCAGCATTCCCAGTTGGTTGAGTGTGAAAATCATCTTCAGCAGCGTGAATGATAATTGATTTTCCGATGATGTTTTTGGTGTCATCTTTACATCCCAAACACCAGTTATCAGTTTTGAAAACCAATTTCGCTGTTCCGTCTTTGTCAGCAACTAAATTTCCGATATCACCCATGTGAAATTCGCCATGTTCCCATTTTCCGTGTTTCTCTGCAGTCGGATTCCAGTGTCCACCGGCAGAACTTCCGTCAGCCGCCGAACAATCTCCTTTTTCGTGGATATGAATTGCATGAATTCCAGGCGTCAGTTTGTAAACATTTAAATCCATTTCAACTTCCCCACCTTTTTGGGAGAATTTTGCGGTTCCCTGGGTTTCGGTTCCGCTTTTGGAATTGATGACATAAGATTTTGTTGTTGTGCATGATACGGCAAAAAGTGCGCTGCATACCAACATCGAAAGTGTAGCGATTTTCATAATATTATTTTTAGATTAATGTAATTTTCAATGGTTTTGAATAAAGAAAGTAGGCGATAAGTTACCATTCGGTTTACAAATTTAACCATTCAGTCGATTAAATTTTCAGCAAATCCCGTTCCGTAATACATTTGTAGTATAAACTTATAACCATGCAAACATTCATCATTACTAAAGTATTACTTCTTGTATTTTTTCTGATGGGAATTTTTTCCAGTGCTCAGATCACTGTTTCGGGAAAAGTGAGTTTTAAAAATAAAGGAGTAAAAGATATTTCGGTTACTTTAAAAGACACTTACGACGGAGCAACAACCGATGTAAATGGAAATTATTCTTTTGAAACCTCTGAAAAAGGCAAGCAGATTTTGGTGTTTTCAAATTCGAAATTTGTGGAAGTTGAGAAAACGATTATGATAGGAAATGACAATCTTACTGTAAATTCTGATTTGAAAGAACAGATCTCCGAAATCGATGCGGTGGT
Source organism: Kaistella flava (ex Peng et al. 2021) (assembly GCF_015191005.1). Taxonomy (NCBI): domain Bacteria; kingdom Pseudomonadati; phylum Bacteroidota; class Flavobacteriia; order Flavobacteriales; family Weeksellaceae; genus Kaistella; species Kaistella flava (ex Peng et al. 2021). The sequence goes on from NZ_CP040442.1 coordinate 2,866,630, forward strand.
TATTTCTGCCGGTTCCATTGAAGCGAGTGATAAAAAAAGAGCAACTACGCTTTTAACGCCGATTGATATTTATACAACTGCCGGAGCAAATGGACAGATTTCCTCTGCTTTGGAAACGCTTCCCGGAGTTCAGAAAATCGGCGAAACTGAAGGTTTATTTGTTCGCGGTGGAACTGGAGAAGAGACTAAATTCTTCATGGATGGAAATTTAGTCAACAATTTTTTCGGAAATTCTATTCCGGGAATAAAGTCGATGGATCGGTTAAATACTTCTTTATTTAAAGGAAATGTATTTTCAAGTGGCGGATATTCTGCAGCTTATGGACAAGCTTTATCTTCGGTTTTGGTTTTAGAAAGCATCGATTTTCCCGAAAGGAATTCTGTAGATTTAGGAATGTCACCATTATTTATTACCGGAGGTTTTCAAAATGTCAATGAAGAGAAAACCAGATCATTCGGAATTTTTGGATCTTATTCGAATCTAGGTTTGATGACGAAATTAATTAAATTTAATAATGATTTTACCAAAGCTCCGGAAAGTTTCGGAACAAACTTTAACTTCAGAATTAAAAATAACAAAGGCGGAATCCTGAAATATTACGGCAGTTTTGATACCAATAAAATTGCACTACAATCAGAAAGTTTAGAACCGAATATCGATTTTGACAATACTTCTTTAAAAGGAAAAAACACCTTTCATAACTTATCGTTTAGGCAGAAATTTGGCGAATATCTTTTGAATTTAGGAAGTTCGTATACGTTTAATTCTAATTTTATCGACCTTTCTAATACTTTTCAAAACTCAGATATTAATCCAAATTCGATTGAGATTAAAGGGAATTATTTCAATGCTAAAGGAACCTTAGAAAGAAAAATTAATAGAATTTCGGCAATCAGAGCTGGAATTGAATTTAATCAAGCTAAAGAAAAAACCGATGTTGCGCTTTCACCGTCTCCTTTCGTTTCAAATGATCAGATTACCTCACTTTTCGCGGAAACTGATCTAGGATTCAGCAATAATCTATCCGCCAAAGTTGGATTAAGATCTGAATATTCTTCTAAAATTAATCGATGGAATCTCGCACCAAGATTAGCAATGGCTTATCGGATTTCAAAAAACTGGACCACATCTTTGGCGTACGGAATTTTCTATCAAAACCCGGAACAGAAGTATTTCGGCAGCAATCCCTTGAATTATCAAAAAGCTGAACATTACATTTTGCAAGTTCAAAAATCAGAAGAAGGAAGAAGTTTTCGTCTCGAAGCTTTTTATAAAAATTATTCCGATTTAATTAAAACTAAAGTTTTAGATTATCGTCCGGTTGCCATTAATAATAACGGAGATGGTTTTGCAAAAGGCTTTGAAGTTTTCTGGCGAGATAAAAAGTCGATCAAAAATATTGATTATTGGGTTTCCTATTCTTATTTAGATTCCAAACGTGATTTTCAGAATTATGACCAAAGTTTATTCCCAAGTTTTGCTGCAAAACACACGCTTTCTGTCGTTGCTAAAAAATTTGTAACCGATTGGAAAACCGGATTTAATCTTTCTTATACTTACGCTTCCGGGAGACCGTTTTATAATTTTCAAACGGATAACAACGGTGATTATCATTTGAATAATCAAGGGAAATTGAAAGATTTTAATGCGCTTAATTTTAGTTTAAATTATCTTCCAAATCTGGGTAAAAAAGAGGCTAAAGCATTTACCATACTCGTTTTATCGGTCAATAATATTTTAGGACAAAAGAATATTTATGGTTATCAATTTTCTAATGATGGTTTACGAAGCCGACCTGTTTTACCTTCTGCGAGTACTTTTGTTTTTATTGGTTGCTTCATCAATTTTGGTATTGACAGAACGCAGGATGCTATTAATAATAATCTTTAATACGGTTCAGAAAATAGAATTGACCTTTCAGTAACAAAAAATTTCAAAGAGTATTTTCCTGAATTACCTTTGACCTATCAAAACAGAATAAAATTAAAAATTGACACCATGAAAAAATTATTTTTAACAATGCTTCTACTGATTTCAGCAAGCATTTTCGCCCAAACTACTTTTGAAAAAGTAATGACTGAAAAAATCGCAAAACTGGAACAGTCAAAAACGTCGGAAGATTTTACCGCGTTGTCGAATGATTTTGTAAGAATCGGAGATAAAGAAAAAACACAATGGCTTCCTTACTATTACGCAGCTCAGGCGTCGATTGAAAAAGGCAGAAATTTAATGCGTACGGGAAAACTTGATCAACTGGATGCTATTGCAAATGAAGCGCAAACTTCCTTAGATAAAGCTTCTGCCTTAATTAAAGACACTGCCGAAATCTTGATTTTACAGAAAATGATTCATAATTTGAAAATGATGGTTGACCCTCAATCCAGATTTATGAGTGAAGGAATGTTGGGCGCGGACGCCCTTTCAAAAGCGGAAAAATTAGATCCTGAAAATCCAAGAATTACTTTACTCAAAGCGGAAGACACTTATTATACGCCGGAACAATTTGGCGGTAGTAAAACAAAAGGATTAGAATTATTTCAAAAATCAGAAGATCAGTTTAAAGTTTATCAACCGAAAACTTCATTAGATCCAAATTGGGGAAAAGGAGAAGCTGATTATTTCTTAACCAATAAACCGTAATTATACGATATTCACAATAAAACCTCTGGAATTTCTGGAGGTTATTTTCATTTGTAGCAAGAAATAAATCACTATTTTTACCAGTTGAAAAAATGAGAATGTATTCCTTTTAACATCGGGCTTTCTCAGATATTCATTAGATGAAATTGACGCAATTAAAATGAAGAATTGCTAAAAAACAGATTAGACCCTTTTATTAAATGTCGGATATTATAAAACTTTTGCCAGATCATGTTGCCAACCAAATCGCCGCTGGTGAAGTGGTGCAGCGACCTGCTTCTATCGTAAAAGAATTAGTGGAAAACTCCATCGATGCTGGTGCTACAAAAATTGAACTGATTATTCGCGACGCCGGAAGAAACTTGATTCAGGTCGTGGATAATGGAAGTGGCATGAGTGAAACCGACGCAAGATTAGCGTTCGAAAGACACGCAACTTCCAAAATTAGTACGACGGATGATATTTTCAGAATTTCTACCAAAGGATTTCGTGGTGAAGCTTTGGCTTCCATCGCGGCAGTGGCAGAAGTAGAATTGAAAACCAAAACGGCAGATGCTAAAATTGGGACCAATATTTATATTGAAGGCGGTGGATTTCAATTTCAAGAACCGATTCAAACAACGGAAGGTTCAAACTTTTCCGTGAAGAATTTGTTTTATAATGTTCCAGCGAGAAGAAAATTTTTAAAGAATAATAATATAGAATTTCGTCATATTATTGATGAATTTCAACGCGTTGCTTTGGCGCACGAAAATCTTGATTTTGAACTTTTCCATAATGATGATATTGTTTTCAGATTACGGAAAGGCAGTTTGCTACAAAGAATCGTAGATGTTTTCGGACGAAAGTTGCAGCCACTTCTTATTCCTATTAAAGAAGATTTAGGTTGGATTCAACTCAATGGATTTGTTGCAAAACCAGAAGGCGCAAAAAAGACCAGAGGCGAACAGTTTTTCTTTGTTAACGGTAGATATTTCAGAAGTCCTTATTTTAATAAAGCAGTTCAGGAAGCTTTTGATGGCTTGCTTTTGCCAGGATATATTCCGACCTTTTTCTTATTTTTAGAATTGGATCCGGCGAAAGTCGATGTGAATATTCATCCACAAAAAACGGAAGTTAAATTTGAAGATGATAATTTAATTTTTGCGTTGGTTCGTTCGACGATTAAAAGATCTTTGGGCATTTACAATGTTTCCCCGAGTTTAGATTTTGAACGTGATTCTGGAATGGATGCTTTTTTAAATCAGACAAAAAGCACGAGCGGTAGTTTTAAAGTTCCTGAAATTGTAGTCGATCGTGATTATAATCCTTTCCGTGAAGAAACCGTCTCGCCTGGTGAAAAGATTGCGATGGCAGAAATGTATCAACAAAATATTCAGGCAGAACCTTCGAAAATTAACTTGTTTGAAGATGAAGATTTCGATGAGGATTTAATGCGTCTTCCCAATGGATATTGGCTTTTTAATAAAAACGGAAAAACATTAATGCTCGACTTAGGCAGAATGCATCGCTTGATTGTTAGTGAAAGAAATGCCAAGAAAAAACGAACTAATGAAAAGCATACGCTTCTTTTTTCGCTGGAATATCACATGAATGAAATCGAGAAAAACAAGTTCCGATCCATTAAAAAATATTTGCCAGAATTAGGTTTTGAAATGATTATTGCGAATGATAATGTTTTGAGAATCGATGCGGTGCCACAAGGTTTAAAAGAAACTCAGGTCATGAAGTTCCTCGAAAATCTTTTTGAAATATTAGAGTATCGCACTGAAGATGAATTTCTCGACTTTTATAATGGTCAATGGAATAAAATTCAAAGCAAATCGCGTTTTGATTTCTTATATAAAATGGATGCTGAGCAGGTGATTAAAGATTTCACTTTATTAGGTTTTCCAGAATTCTTACCATCGGGGAAAAGATGTTTTATCGACATTCCTTTAGATGACTTAAAAAATAAATTTTAAAATTATGTTTCCAAGACTAACACCGATTACGAAAAATATCATCATTCTGAATGTCATCTTTTATTTGGCGTCCAATTTCATTATGTTTCCAAAACTGTATGAAATGTTTTCAGTGTATTACATTGCTTCCCCTAACTTTAAGGTTTGGCAAATCATCACACATATGTTCATGCACGCGCCCTTAGGACAAGGAATTGGATTAACTCACATTCTTTTTAATATGTTGACACTGATGAGTTTTGGGCCAGTTTTAGAACAGGTTGTAGGCGATCGAAAATATATCATTTTATATTTTGCCAGCGGAATTGGTGCTTATTTTCTAAACTGCGGTTGGAATTATGTTGAGATTTTGCAAGGTGCTAATGTGATGCAAATTTATTCAACGCCGATGCTGGGTGCTTCAGGTGCTATTTTCGGTGTTGTAGCAGCGTTTTCTACCATGTTCCCAGATTCAAAACTGTACTTTATGTTTATTCCATTTGGGATTAAAGCCAAGTATTTATTACCGGCAATTATCGTGATTTCATTGTATTTAGGTTTCAGTGGATCGATGGGAGATATCGCCCATTTTGCCCATATTGGTGGCGCGTTGGTAGGATATTTATTAGCGAGAAAATGGAAGAACGATCAATATCGAATTAATTAAGAAACATCTTTGTGAAAATTTTCAGATTTGGTTTAGTTCTCATTCATTTGTGCATCATTGTTTTGCTAGGCGGAACGGTACTAAATGATTACGTTGCTCCTGTAGTATTTCCCTACTTAAATCTGCTTTCTTTGGCATTTGCGCCCTTAATGATTTTGAATATCATCTTTTGTCTTTTATGGATTGTATTATGGAAGAAGCGAGCGTTTTTTTTCATTGCAATTACATTAATGATGATAATGCCTATTCGAAGGTGGGTGAATTGGACCTCTAAAGTTTCTGAAAAGCCGAATCTGAAGATGGTGACGATGAATGTGAAATTCAGTACTTTTGGAAAGGATGAAATAGATGAATACCTGAAGAAAACTAATGCAGATATTATTTTGACACAAGAGTGCAGGCAAGGTTTTGATGTTCCGGGCTACGACTATAGAGTAAATAATTTAGAAATTGTCGCTCTAAATTCGAAGACAGAAATCATCAAACAAGAAAAGCTCGCGACCTTTAGTAATGGTAATGCTTTCTATGCCGACATTAAATTTAATGGAAAAATCATCAGAGTCGTCAATCTTTATCTGAATCCATTTTCTTTCGATAAACAGATGGTAAAGCCTGTTGAAGATTTACAGGAAAACAAAACCAAAGTAAAAGATATTATAAGAAAGTTAGTTCCAACTTTTAAAATTCATCAGAAAGAAATTGTAGATATTCGAAAAGCGATTGACAATTCTCCGTATCCTGTAATTTTGGCGGGCGACTTTAATTCTGTTCCTAATTCTTACGAGTATTATCATTTGGGGAAAGGTTTGACTGATGCTTTTGTAGAAGTTGGACGAGGGAGTTCAACCAGTTTTCATGATTACAAATTTCCGATTAGAATTGATTATATCTTTACTTCAAAAGAAATTAAACCCATTAGTTATCGCGTCGACCGTTCGGTAAAACTTTCAGATCACTTTCCGGTGATTGCTGAATTTAAAATTGATTAAAATGAAAAGTACATCTGTTATATTAATTCTTTTATTCCTTATTTCTTGTGGGAAGAACGCAGACAAACAAGCTTTTACTGCGGAGGAAAACAATTCTGTTGCGCCTTATGACACCATCGCTATTGATTCATTTTCTCAAGGTGCTATTTCTGTTGATATCGCCAGAAAGATTAAAATGTCGTCTTTGAAATATCAGGATTCTTTAAAACAAGTGAAACTTAAAAACGAAGAAGAACAGTTACTCAAAAAAGCCAAAGAAGAGAAATTGGCTGCGGAAAATAAAGTTAAGACAGATCTTGATAAAGCGAAAGCTTCGTCTGCAAGTCCTAAAACGGACCTGCCAATAAATCAATAATTTTATTTAAATTTGAAATAAGCTTAAATACAATTTATTATGAAAAAACATTTTTTATTAGCAGCAGTTATTTCTTTGGGATTAATGAGCTGTAAAAAATCAGAAGTAAGAGTTGAAACGACAGAGAATCCAAATGGAACGGTAACGACTACAACAACTGAAAAAGAACATACTACCACCGTAGATTCTGCAAAGATTAATGCCACCGTTGATCAGGCAAAAGTAAAACTGGACGAAGCTGGAAATAAAATAGATACGGCCGTTGATGATGCTGGCCATACATTAAAACGAGCTGGCGAAGATGTAAAAGCTGCTGCTGCCAAAGGAGCTGAAAAAGTGGAAAAAGGAGCGGAGAAAATAAAAGAAGATTTAAAGAAAAAATAGTTCAAAATCTGCTGTAATTCAGCAGATTTTTTTATTGATTCATCTTTAATAATGGTTCGATATATTCACGATCATTGCTTAATCTAGGTACTTTATTTTGACCACCAAGTTTACCTCTTTCAGACATCCAATTATAGAAGAGATGAGGTTTTGCAACATGAATAATCGGTTTTTTTAAGGTAATATCATTGTATCTTTTCGCTTCGTAATCTGAATTTACAGATTTTAAATGATTGTCGAAAACGTCGGCAAATCTCTCTAAATCAGCCGGATGTTGAGTGAATTCGAAAATCCATTCATGCGCTCCACTTTCGCCTTGCTGCATAAAAACCGGTGCGCCAGTGAAATCCAAAATCGAGGAATCTGTTGCTTCGCATGCTTTTGAAAGTGCCGTTTCTACATTATCGATCATGAGTTCTTCGCCGAAAGCATTGATATAATGTTTCGTTCTTCCAGACACTTTAATTCTGAAAGGTTGCAACGAGGTAAATCGAACAGTATCGCCAATTAAATATCTCCAAAGTCCGCTATTCGTAGTAATTACCATCGCGTAATTTTTACCGATTTCAACTTCTTGCAAAGGAATTGCCACTAAATTATCTAGGTCAAATTGATCCATTGGGATAAACTCATAGAAAATCCCGTAATCTAACATCAGCAACATTTCGTCACTTCCGTACTGATCCTGAATTGCAAAGAAGCCTTCAGAAGCATTATAAATTTCGTAGTAATTAATATCTTTTCCGATCAGTTTTTTGTATTGCTCGCGATAAGGTTTAAAACTAATTCCACCGTGGAAAAAGACTTCCAGATTTGGCCATAATTCTGAAATGTTTTCATGGCCTTTTTCTATTAAAATTCTTTGGAGTAAAACCATCATCCAACTTGGTACGCCGGTTAAACTGCCAACTTCTTCATTGGTGACTTCAGAAACAATTGCATTTAATTTTGTTTCCCATTCTGACATCAACGAAACTTTTTTGCTTGGAGTGGTTGTAATCTCTACCCAGAAAGGGAGATTATCAATTAAGATGGCAGAAAGATCTCCAAATTTGGTATTGAAGTTTTCATAGAAATCAGCGCTTCCGCCTAATCTTAAATTCTTATTGATGAAAAGCTGATTGTCAGGATGATTGTTGGCGTAAATAGATACCAAATCTTTACCTGCCTTCATGTGGCATAATTCTAAACTTTCATCGGTGATTGGAATGAACTTGCTTTTAGCATTTGTTGTTCCAGATGATTTAGCAAAGTTTTTCACTAAACCTGGCCAGAAAACATCTCGCTGACCTTGTCTTGCTTTTTCAATAAAAGGTTCGAAATCTTCATAAGTAACAATGGGAACATTCTTGGTAAAATCTTCATAACTCGAAATCGAGCTGAATCCGTAAATTTTTCCGTAATCGGTATTTTCGGCGTAGTAGAGTTGAGAAAAGAGCACCCCGTTTTGGGTTTCAATCGGACGGTCCATAAAATTCTGAATCTGGTCAATCCGTTGTCGAATAAACCAATTAACCACCGTATTGAAAAGTGCTTTCGTTGCCATATAGACAAATATAATATTTTTCTGCTAAAAGGGAGCTAGGTTATTATTTATTGAATAACTTATAATTAAATAGTTTTGGTGTAACACTTTATTAATGAGTATTTTTTTCGTTAAATGGTCTGCTATTTCTTGAAATAGAGTGTATTATAAAAATCAATATCAATTATTCAGCATAAATTTAAATTTGTACAAACTTGTACTTTATTGGTATTATTAAAATGACCACATTTGCAAACGGTAAACAGAGAACAGCTTTTAATTATTTCCTAACACATAAGAGCAAAAAGCTATTTCAAAATCTTAGAAACACACAAATTTATATAGAGGGATTCTTCCCACAAAAAAAATTCCGCTTTTTAAAAAGCGGAATTTCTATTTTAACTAAAGGTTTAGTTTTAGCAATATTCTTCGTAAGCACCTTGCAAGTTAGCAGCAATTGCTCCGGCAGGATTTCCTTCGATATGGTGTCTTTCTAGCATGTGAACCAATTCACCATCTTTGAAAAGAGCGATACATGGAGAACTTGGTGGGAATGGTGCCAAAAATTTACGCGCTTCGTCAACCGCTTCTTTATCATAACCTGCAAAAACAGTTACAAGATTCGCTGGTTTTTTATCTCCTGTAAGAGAGAAAACTGCACCTGGTCTTGCTGCACCTGCTGCACAACCACAAACTGAGTTGATCATTAATAATGTGGTACCTTCTTTTTTAAGCGCTTGGTTTACTGCTTCAGCAGAGGTTAAGTCTTGAAACCCTTTATCGGTTAGTTCATGCTTCATTGGCATTACTAAGTCATCTGGATACATATTGTATGTTTTTAAAAATTGAACTTTTATTTAGAACGATTCTGATTTGCAAATTTAAGTATTATTAATCAGACTACTTCAATTGTATTTTCATCAAAACCATTCCATCTTCTAAAGTACGACTTTTTGTCCACAAAAAACCCGAAACATAAATGCTCCGGGTTTCAATCAAATCGATATGCAAAGGTTGTATATCCTAACTCATCTTAAGAAAGTAATTTTTTCGCCATGTCGGAAATACTTTTTCCGTCGCTCTTTCCGGCAAGTGCTTTACCTGCCATTCCCATTACTTTTCCTAAATCTTTAGCGCTGGTTGCGCCCGTTTCTGCGATGATGTCTTTCATCGCTGCTTCCAGTTCTTCACTGGTCATTTGCTGCGGTAAATACTTTTCAATGACTTTGCTCTGTGCTTCTTCAACTTCGGCAAGATCGCCTCTGTTTTGAGCCACAAACTGGTCATAAGAATCTTTTCGCTGTTTAATCATTCTTTGTAAAATTGCAATTTCCTGCTCAGCAGAAACCTCTGCTCCTTTTGCTTCTGTTTTCAACAGTAGGATTTGAGATTTTACTGCACGCAAAGCGTCTAAGGCAACTTTATCTTTTGCTCGCATCGCGTCTTTAATCGCGTCGCTGATGATGATTTCTAAACTCATATTTTTTTAGTGTAACAATAAAACAATGTATCAATTTACCAATTTGTAGGACTATTTTCCATATTGGTAAACTAGAGCATCGTTCCATTAAATTATTAATCTACGTCTTTATTTAAAAAACGGTTTTCTCTAACCTGCATTCTCCCATCGCTTTCGGTCAGGAAATTATTGATTTTTTGCTCGGAAGCATTTTCATGTCCGATAGAAATGTTTTTTCTACGGAAAGCAGGAATAGTTTCAAACTCATTTTCTGGCTCGAAGTTTTGGTATCTTGAATTAAATTCTTTCAACTTATTTCTTCTTTCTAAAACTTTATCGCTGTTCGTCGTTTTAGTAATAAAAGTAAAATCCTCTTCAACTTCGAAAATCGTTTTCTCTGCTACTTTCTCGATTACTTTTTCTTCAACTTTTTCTACCACCTTAGGTTCTGATCTTTGAACCGGTTCTTCCTTGATGATTGCTTTTGGTTGCGGTGTTTCAACTTTCGGCTCCTCAATCGGTTCGTTTACGAAAAAACTAAAGTCCATTGGTTTTTCTTCCGTAAAAGGATTTGTTCTTTCAAATGGTTTTTCCGGCTTTTTATCTTCTGTTTCAAAACTGAAAGATTGTGAAAGTGGCTCGTCGCTGATGTCGTCATCGTAAGTGAAAAGATCAAATTCCGGTGTCTCTTCTTCCTGGTGGAAACTTTGCGGGAAATTATTTTCCTCAACAAAACGATTAACCTCAGTTGGAATTTCTCTTTCAATAACTCTACTTTGTTCTACGGTTTTTACCTGAAATTCATTGCTCGGGAAATCATCTTCGTCATCTAAAATAAATAGATTTTTAGGAGTTGGATATCCTGATGGTGCTTGCTGAGTTTCAGTATTAGATTTAAAAGCTACTTCTCTTTTCTTAGCTGGTTCCATAGAATCAGCCAAAGTGAACTTTACCTTTTCTGTTACGCCTGAAGATTTTTGATAATCTTTAGAGAAACCAGTTGCAATAACCAATACGCTTACTGCATCTCCTAATTCTTCGTCAGTTCCAACCCCGAAAATAATATCTGCAGTATTTCCTGCTTCTTGCTGGATATGATCCATGATCACTCCGATCTCGTCCATGGTAACTTCTTCATTACCACTTCTGATAAGCAATAGTACATTTTTCGCTCCGGTGATTTTGTTGTCATTTAACAATGGAGAATCCAATGCTTTTTTCACAGCTTCTTCGGCTTTATTTTCACCTGATGCAACTCCGTTAGACATCAATGCCGTTCCAGAATTTGCCAAGACAGATTTCGCATCACGGAAGTCAATATTCACGTCGAAATATCCGGTAATAACTTCTGCCATTCCTTTGGCAGCGTTGGTCAACACTTCATCCGCTTTTGAGAAACCTGATTTAAAACCAAGATTCCCGTATTGCTGACGTAATTTATCATTATTAATGACAATTAGTGAGTCAACATTATTTCTTAATTTGTCCAAACCTAATTCAGCTTGATCCAATCTTCTTTTTCCTTCAAAACTAAAAGGTACGGTAACGATTCCTACCGTAAGGATTCCCATATCTTTAGCCACTTTTGCAATCACAGGAGCAGCACCAGTTCCTGTACCACCGCCCATTCCAGCCGTGATGAAAACCATTTTGGTATTTTGTCCCATCGCCGCTTTAATATCTTCGATACTTTCGATCGCTGCTTTTTCTCCAACTTCAGGATCAGCTCCGGCGCCAAGTCCTTCAGTGATTGTTAATCCCAATTGAACTTTGTTCGCTACAGGATTATTATCTAACGTTTGTGAATCAGTATTACAAATCACGAAATCTACACCATAGATTCCACGTTCGTACATGTGTTTCAATGCGTTGTTTCCACCGCCACCTACTCCGATTACTTTAATTATTGACGAATTTCCTTTTGGTAAATCAAATGAAAATCCAGGGGTGTTTATATTTTCCATAGTCTTGTTTTTTTTAGTTATTCAACTTCTTCAAAGAATTTTTTTACGCTTTCCATTATTTTTTGTCCGATGGTGAGTTTGTTCCGTCTTTTTTCTGCAGCTTGTTCTACTAAAGCTTCTTTAATAATAGTTTCGTCTTGCACTAAGATTTCTTCTACCGTCATTACAGCGTTCGGTTTCGTTGCAACTTCAGCTTTTTCTTCTTCTACATGTTCAGGAGCATTTTTCTTGTCACGGATTTTTAAACTTTCCATTAACAAACCAATGGCAGTTGCATATTCCGGGCCTTTTAAATGCTGGCTTTTATCATTAGTCACATATTCATTAGCAAAACCGATTCTGCTGTCGAAACCAGTTGTATAATTTGCCAGTTGTCTTAGATGACGAAGGTTCGAACCACCACCAGTTAAAACGATTCCCGCAATTAATTTTTTCTTTTGTTCAAAAGCGCCATAAGCTTTCAATTCTGTATTCACCATTTCTAAAATTTCTTCAACTCTTGCACTCACGATTTGCGCTAAAGTTTTTAATGAAATTTCTTTATCCGGTCTTCCATGTAACCCTGGAATGGTAACGAAAGTAGTATCTTTTTCCAGTTCAGGAACTGCAGATCCGAAATTTACTTTTAGTTTTTCTGCATGTTTTTCAATAATAGAACAACCTTCTTTAATATCATCAGTAATAATCCCGCCACCGTAAGGAATTACGCAAGTGTGACGAATAATATTATCTTTAAAAATGGCAATATCCGTAGTTCCACCTCCGATGTCAACGATTGCAACTCCAGCTTCTTTTTCTTCTTTAGTTAAAACAGCTTCAGAAGACGCCAAAGGTTCCAGTGTTAAGGCTTCCATTTCTAAACCAGCTTCACGAACACATCTTGCAATATTTCTAATGCTTCCCATTTGACCAACGACCACGTGGAAGTTCGCTTCTAAACGGGTTCCGTGCATTCCAACTGGTTCCTGGATTTCTCCCTGAGAATCTACTTTGTATTCTTGTGGAAGAACGTGAATGATTTCTTCACCAGGCAACATCACCAACTGTTTTACCTGATCTTTTAATTTTTCGATGTCATCATCAGTAATATATTGATCCGGATTTTCCCGCATAATATAATCTGAATGTTGCAGCGAACGAATATGTTTCCCAGCAATTCCGACGGTTACTTTTTGAATTGGTACACCGGCACTTGACTGTGCTTGTGCTACGGCTGCTTTGATTGATTGAATCGTTTGGGAAATGTTGTTCACAATGCCTTTGTGAACTCCTAAACTCTTCGCTGTTCCAACGCCGAGAACTTCAATTTTTCCGTGGGTGTTTCGCCGTCCGACAATGGCCACAATCTTGGTGGTACCGATGTCGAGGCCTACTGAATACTCGTGATTTTCCATTATATGTCGATTTGATTTTTTATCATTTTCAAAGGATTATATCCTATGTTTTTATTTTTGTAATCATCAAAGATTACCTCCTTTACTTCATTAGATCTCGAAGAATTATGTCCTTCGCTAAGTTGTCACTTTGTCACTTTTCTATCTCTTAATTTGTCTTTGTTTTATTTTCGGCTTCAGCTTTTTTCTGATTAATAATCGGCAACTTTGCCAATTCCTTTTTACCAACCGCAATGATGCTGTCGTTTTCTTTAAAGTAAGGATTCAACGTTGTTACAATCTGGTTGTCATATTTTACTGAAACCTTGGTGTATTTTTCCGGATCCTGATGAATCAGATATTTTTCAACGAAAGCTTTAAATCCTTTTACTTTTAAATCTATCTTTTCTAAATCACCGAGTTCAACTTTAAAATATCCTTCACTGGTTAGTAATTCGTAATTATCTTTCTTTTTAGAAATACCAATGAAATACTTCTTGCTGAATTCATCACGGTTAATTTTTGCGATAAGTTCTGCCAACTTTACATATTCCGATTGTTTTACATTACCGGTCACCAACATGCAAGGGTAAGAGTAGTTGCTGGAAATCGGAAATTCAACTCCTTTTTCATCGACATAAAAACTTTTATCATCTTTGGTTAAACGAAAAGCCGGAACTCTTTGCTTAATATCTAAATTCAAATTCCCGTTTAAGTTTAAATAAACATTGGCGCTATCAACCGCCGGAAGTTGATTTAATTTTTTCTCTAATTCTGGAATATTAATGTCTCCAATTTTTTTAGTCGGATTCGATTTTTTCACCAATTCCTTTACGTCTTTTTCATCGATGAAATAAACTGGGTCTTTGCTCTGAGTTAATTTCACGGTTACTTTTTCCATGGGTTTCCCGTTGAATCTTTTCAATGAAAAACTCAGCAGAAATCCAAATAGAATTACTGTAACTAAAATTTTTAATATTCTGAATTTGTTTTTCATTTCTTATTTGAAAGCCATTCTACAATTCCGTCGTATAAAGTATCGATGTTTCCTGCACCAACTGTTAACAGTACATCGAAGTCTTTTTCTTTTATTTTATTAAAGGCGTCATCCAAAGTGGAAACTTCCTTTTTTTCTAATTTTACTTTTTCTAATAACCACTCTGAAGTTATTCCTTCAAAGTTTTCTTGTAATTCTCGAGCGGGATAAATATCAAGCAAGATTAATTCGTCAGCTTTATCTAAACTTTCTGCAAATCCATCAGCGAAATCTTTTGTTCTGCTGAAAAGATGCGGTTGAAAAACTACCAACAATTTTTTGTGCGGATAGAAAGTTTTAATCGAACCAATCACTGCATTTAATTCCGTTGGATGATGTGCGTAATCATCGATATAAATTTTTCCGCTTTCGAAATTATGTTTCGTGTAACGTCTTTTAATTCCTTTAAAGCTGGCAATTCCTTTTTTCAAAGTTTCAAAATCGACACCGAAATTATTTAATAATGCAATAGCTGCTGTAGCATTTTCAACATTATGAATTCCCGGAATTTCCCAAACGAAATCATCAAACTCTTCTGTCGGAGTGTGAAAATCAAAATGTATTTTGTCGCCAATTTCTCTGATATTATCTGAGTAATAATCGGCTTCTTCATTAACTGCATAAGTTTTCGTTTCCCGTCCGATCTGGATTCCTTTTCGTACAAAAAGTTGTTGACCTTCTGGCACCAAATCCGCAAAATCCTGAAATCCTTTTTGAATGGTGGCATTGTCTCCGTAAATATCCAAATGATCAGCATCTGTTGAAGTAATCACCGCCCAATCCGGAGAAAGGGTTAAGAAACTTCTGTCATATTCATCAGCTTCAACTACGGAAATATCACTTCCATTAAAATGGAAATTCGATTTAAAGTTTTCGGCAATTCCACCTAAAAAACAAGAGAAAGGAAGATTCGCTTCTTCACACAAATGAGCCACCAAAGAGGAGGTCGTCGTTTTTCCATGAGTTCCTGCAATCGCTATACAATCTGTGTTTTCGGTAATCATTCCGAGAACTTTCGCTCTTTTTAAAACATCGAATTTATTGTCATTAAAATAATTAAGAATATCCAGTTTTTTAATTGCCGGCGTAAAAATCACCAAAGTGTTTTCCGGTGTTAAATTTTTAATTTTATCATTAATGATATCTTCAAATTCGATATCAATTCCTTCTTCAACCAATGCTTTTGTGAGCTTGGTGTGCATTTTATCATACCCCAAAACGGTTTTCCCAGACGCATTGAAATAGCGCGCCAGGGCACTCATTCCGATGCCGCCGATTCCTACAAAGTAGAAGTTCTGATATGTTGCTAAAGGTTTCATTTTCGTTTTATTGATTGCGCCCTTTCAGGGCTTTCTATTATTGTTTTTCTTTTGTCAAAAGGCTTCACCCTTTGTTGATGATTTCACCACTTCTTGGCTGAATTATTTTTTTTAAGATCTGATGTTTACTGTTTTTAAAATTTCATCTACAATTTGTTCAGTCGCTGAAGGTTTTGCGAAGAATTTTAAATTTTCGCTCATCTCTTTTCTTAGATTCTCATTTTCACAAATTTCCATTAAAGTCGTCCAGAATTTTTCTGACATTTCGGTGTCTTTTACCATTCTGGCTGCGTTTTTATCAACTAAAGTCATCGCGTTTTTAGTTTGATGATCTTCTGCTGCAAAAGGAAATGGAACCAAAAGCACGGGTTTCTGCGCCATTGCCAATTCCGAGATCGCAATTGCGCCAGCTCGGGAAACAATAACATCTGCCGCGGAATAAGCCAAAGCCATATCGGCGATAAATTCCTTTAACTGAATTTGAGATTGATTTGATATTTTAGAATCTTCATTCAAACTTTTATAATCCAGTTTTCCGGTTTGCCAGATTAATTGGAAATCCTTTTCTATTAACTTTTCTATATTTTCTTTCCAACCATTATTTAAGGTTCGTGAACCTAAAGATCCACCAACAGAAAGAATGGTCAATTTATTTTTATCTAAACCTAATTGTTCTTTTGCCGAATCATTTTCAACCAAATCCGTAATGATATTTTTTCGGATTGGATTTCCTAAAAACAACGTTTTCGTCTTCGGAAAGAAATGACCCATATTCGGATATGCTGTAAAAACGGCTTTCGCTTTTCTAGACAGGAATGTATTTGTTTTTCCTGGTAGAGAATTTTGTTCCTGAACGAAAATAGGAACATCTAAATTAGCCGCCATATAAAGTGCAGGCCCACTTGCAAATCCTCCAGTTCCGATAGCGAAATCCGGTTGAAATTCTTTAATGGTTTTTCTCGCTTTTGTGATACTCGAAAGCAATTTAAATGGCAAACGGAAATTTTTCAATAAATTTCCACGATCGAATCCTGCGATATTTAAACCGATAATTTTGAATCCTGATTGCGGAACTTTTTCCATTTCCATTTTTCCATTCGCACCGATGAATAAAAATTCTGCTTCAGGAAATCTCTTTTGAATTTCCTGCGCAATCGCAATCGCCGGGAAGATATGTCCTCCGGTTCCGCCGCCGCTCATTAGAATTTTTATTTTCTTTTCCATATTTATATTAGACGTGATTTATTACGTCTCTACATTTTATGCGATATCATTTATTTCTTCGATACTCTGTTTTTTACCCATTCCTTCTTCATCATAAACCTGAATTCTGGAACTTACATTTAAGATAATTCCTAACTGAATATAGGTCACTAACATCGATGTTCCTCCATAACTTATTAATGGTAATGGTTGTCCGGTAACAGGAATCAGATTAATGGCGACCGCAATATTCACGGCGAGTTGCACAAAAATCATGGTCCCGAGACTCAGCACCAGTAAACTCCCAAAGAAGGCGGGCATCTTACTGGCAATCATTACAATCCGTATTATCATTATTAAATAGAGCGCAATTAAAACGGTGGCTCCAATAAATCCATATTCTTCAACAATGATGGCGAAAATAAAATCCGATGCCGATTGTGGAAGCATTTGTTTTAAAGCACTTTTACCAGGCCCCATTCCAGCAATTCCACCGTGAACGATGGCAGCTTTGGCTTGCATCACCTGATAGTTTTTTGCTTTATCTGCTTCGTCTTCAACCTGACTGTCTTTTTTGGTAAAGGTTTCTACACGGCTCATCCAAGTGTGAACCCGGTTGTTTTCGATGAGGTTGGTCTTTAAAGCTACAAACATGAAAATCCCAATCAGAACTGATGAAAGTCCCACGAATCCAAAGATGTATTTTTTGTCTAATTGACCAATAAACATCACGATTAAGGAAACCATTAATATCATTAAAGCCGTTGAACCATTGTCTTTTGCAACTAAACCAAAGACCAGTAAAACAGGGCCGAAAATGTAAAACATGTTTTCAATCGGAAGCCGTTCTCTTTTAATTGTCTTTGTTAAATATCTGCAGAGATAAATGGTCAACATTAAATAAGCAAAAGAAGAGGGCTGAAAAGAAATCGGCGTTCCCGGGATTTTCAACCAACGTGAAGCAGAAGCTCCATCAATTGTTTGTCCGGTAACCATTGTTAAACATAGTAATACTACCGTTAATCCTAAAAAAATACTGCTCAGTTTTCCGAGGTATTCATATTTAACCCAACCAACAAGACGCATAACTCCTAAACCAAGTACTACGAAAAAGGTGTGCTTGATAAGGTGAGAAGTTGTAGTTCCACTATTCACAATATATTCCAAATTAGAACTGGCAGAATAAACAGGGAATACCGAGAAGAACGAAATCAATAAGATTACGCTCCACAGCACTTTGTCGCCTTTTAATAATTCAAATTTGGTGTCTCTTTCCTGCATTTTAATCTACGATTAGTCGATTGCTTTTTTTAATACTTGATTTTTAAATTGATGTCCGCGGTCTTCATAATTATCGAATAAATCGAAACTTGCACAACATGGCGAAAGCAAAACCGTATTGCCTTCCTCTGCCAAAGATTTCGAAACTCTTACGGCTTCTATCATACTTGATGTGCTGTAGATCGCATCTTTTTTATCTTTAAAGAAGTCGATAATTTTTTGATTATCAAGTCCTAAACAAACAATCGCTTTTACTTTTCTTTTAACTAAATTTTCTATTTCGGTATAGTCATTTCCTTTGTCAACACCACCTACAATCCAAATGGTTGGTTGGTTCATACTTTCTAAAGCGAAGTAAGTTGCATTTACATTTGTCGCTTTGCTGTCATTAATAAAAGTGACTCCATGAATTTGTGCAACTTGCTCTAGACGGTGTTCAACTGCCTGAAATGTCATCAATGAATTACGAATACTTTCATTGCTAATCTTTAATATTTTACTGGCAATTGAAGCGGCTAAACTGTTGGCGATATTATGATTTCCAACTAGAGAGAGCTCTGCAATTTTCATTGAAAACTCATCTTCGATTTTTACTGTGATTTTATCATTGTTAATAAAACCACCTTCTCCTAATTTCTCTTTGGTAGAAAAAGGAATTTTTTTCGCTCTGATGGCTAATTTTTCCAACAGATTCATACTCATTTCATCATCTTTATTATAGATGAAGAAATTATCGTTCTCCTGATTTTCTGCAATTCTGAATTTTGCCAAAGCATAATCTTCGTAATTGTAATTGTACTGGTCAAGATGATCCTGACTCAAGTTCAATAACAAGGAAATAAACGGTCGGAAATTTTGAATATCATCTAATTGGAAAGAACTTACTTCCAAAACATAATAATCGAAATCTTCGTCGGCTACTTGTCTCGCAAAACTTTTTCCGATGTTACCCGCTAAACCAACTTTCAGATGATCATTCTTTAAAATATGATAGATCAAAGAAGTCGTAGTGGTTTTTCCGTTACTTCCGGTAATTGCTATAATTTTCGCTTGGGTAAATTCCGCCGCAAATTCAATTTCTGAAGAAAGACGAATTCCCTTTTTATTAATCTTATAAATGATATCCGCTTTCTTTGGAATGCCAGGAGATTTTATCACCCAGTCAGCTTCAAGAATTCTAGCTTCGTCATGTTGACCTTCTTCGAACTCAATTTCAGCATCAATCAACTGTTTTTTATACTCGTCTTTTATCGCGCCTTTATCCGAAAGAAAAACATTCATGCCTTTCTTCTTCGCCAAATATGCAGCACCAACGCCACTTTCTCCGCCACCTAAAACAACTATTTTCATATTCTGTTTTTTAATTTAATAGGAATGAATCCTATTGTAAAGCTCGTTCGTTCCTTTTGGAACTCTCTTTTTATCTGACTTTTAAAGTAATTAAACAAATAATGGCAAACAAAACCCCGATAATGATCATTCGGTTGACGATTTTGCTTTCGTGATATCCTTCTTTCTGATAATGGTGATGAAGAGGAGACATTTTGAACAGTCTGTTGTTCTGAGCATACTCCAATCCGTATTTTCTTTTTCTATATTTAAAAACTCCTACTTGTAGTACTACGGAAAGATTTTCTATTAGGAAAATTCCACAGAGTACAGGAATTAATAATTCTTTTCTAAGGATAATTGCTAGAACTGCGATTACTCCACCTAACATTAAACTTCCTGTATCGCCCATGAATACTTGAGCAGGATAAGTATTGTACCAGAAGAACCCGATTACCGCACCAACTAAAGCGAGGGCGAAAATGGTGGTTTCTCCCATATTTGGCAGGAACATAATATTGAGATAATCGGCGAAAATTATATTCCCCGAAAGGTAGGCAAAGAGTGATAACGTTAACAGAATGACGACACTCGTTCCCGCGGCAAGACCATCGATTCCATCGGCAATATTGGCTCCATTGGAAACTGCAGTAACGATGAAAATTACAATTGGAATAAAAACAATCCAAGCCCATTCATGCGCTTTTTCTGGAGTCATCCAAAATAGAATACCGCTGTAATCAAATTCGTTATTTTTTACAAATGGAACGGTGGAAACTGTAGATTTCTCCGTTTTCATAAAGTTCGCTTCTACGTTATTTCGGTTAATTTCTTTGGCGTCGGCATACTTTCTTTTTACCGTAATGTCTGGATGAAAATACATGGTAACTCCAACAATTAATCCTAAACCAACTTGTCCAATTACTTTGAATTTCCCGCTAAGACCGTCTTTGTTTTTTTTGATTTTCTTTAAATAATCGTCGATGAATCCTATCGCACCCATCCAAACTACAGATACAATTAGTAAAACAATATACACGTTCAGAACTCTGGTGAAAAGTAAAACCGGAATTAAAGTGGCCATAATGATAATTAAACCACCCATTGTAGGCGTTCCTTCTTTTTGCTTTTGACCTTCTAAACCTAAATCGCGCACCAATTCGCCCATCTGTTTATTTCGCAGATAGTTGATGATCTTTTTACCAAAAACCAAAGCAATTAGAAGGGAGAGCAATACGGCCATTCCTGCACGGAAAGAGATGAATTTAAACATACCCATACCAGGAACGTGAATTCCGTGGCTGTTCAAATATTCGAAAAGGTAATATAACATAGCGTTTTATTTAATCTTTCAGTTTATAATTATTTCGACATAAGTCTCGCTAACTCAATAATGGTTTCCTTATCATCAAAATGGTTTTTAACGCCATTGATTTCCTGATAAGTTTCGTGTCCTTTGCCGGCTACTACGACAATATCCTTCGGTTCTGCAAATTTAATTGCCATTTTAATCGCTTCTCTTCGGTCAGGAATTGAAGTGTATTTGCTGAAGTTTTGAGGCTCTACACCGGCTTCAATTTCTTTAATGATTTCTGCCGGATCTTCCGTTCTTGGATTATCAGAAGTGATAATGGCTAACGTAGATTTTCGAGTCGCGATCTTTCCCATTTCAGGACGTTTCGTATGATCTCTGTCTCCGCCACAACCAAATACTGTGATCAATCTTTCGTTTTTAGTACGGATTTCATTTATAGAATCCAATACATTTTCTAATGCATCTGGAGTATGCGCATAATCGACAACGAAGAAAATTCCGCCGTCAGATTTTAAAGTTTCAAATCTTCCTGTCACTCTTTTTAATTGTGAAATGGCTGGTAAAATATCATCTTCATGAAAACCACATTCAATCGCCACTGCATAAGCAAGAAGCAAATTGTAAGCGTTGAATTTTCCGGTCAAAGTCGTCCAGAATTCTTTTCCATTAAAGTTTAAAAGCATTCCATTAAAATCAATTTCTGTGATTTTACCATGGAAATCAGCCATCGTTTTCAAAGCGTAAGTTTTCTTTTTCGCTTTGGTATTTTGCAACATTACGTTTCCGTTTTTGTCATCAACATTGGTAATGGCAATTGCATCTGAACTTAACTCATCAAAGAATTTCTTTTTGGTTTTAAGATATTCTTCAAAGGTTTTATGATAATCTAAATGATCGTGCGTAATATTGGTAAATCCTGCGATTTTAAATTGCAAACCTTCTGTTCTGTGCTGATGAATTCCGTGAGATGAAACTTCCATGAACGCATATTCGCAACCTTCTTCTACGGCTTTAGCTAAAATTTGATTCAAACGAATAATATCCGGAGTCGTATGTGTTGAAGGAATAATCTCCTCACCAATTCTATATTCTACGGTGGAAATTAAAGCAGATTTAAAACCTAATATTTTAAAAATGTCAAACAGAAGAGTAGTGGTAGAAGTCTTACCGTTTGTTCCGGTAATTCCGATGAGGTTCAGTTTCGAAGAAGGGTTTCCATAAAAATTAGAAGCAAGATGTCCCAAAGTTATGGCGGCATCTTTTACTTTAACATAAGTAATTTCCTCTTTAATTTCAGTTGGAAGATTCTCGCAAACAATTACGGTTGCTCCCTTTTCAATAGAAGAATCGATGAAATCATGACCATCAGAAACAGTTCCTTTAATTGCCATATACATGGCATTCTCAACTGCTTTTCGGCTGTCGAAAATTAATTCTGAAATATCTCGGTCTTTATTTCCGATGATTTCCAGGACTGGGATTCTGTGTAATACTTCTTCTAATTTCATCTTATAAATTCGATAGGAGTTTTTCCTATCCTTTGTTAAATCGTCCCTTTGGAACTTTGTGTTTATTTTAATTCTGCAATTGCAGGTAAATTCTTTGGTCTTTGTTGATGATGGTTCCTTCTAATGGGAACTGTTCTTTTATTTTTCCGACACCTTTATAGTCAACTCTATAACCTTGGTTTTCTAATTGCGGAATAATATTTTTTCCTATTAAACCAGTTACTTTAGGCATCATTCTATTGGTAACTGCCACTTTTACATTTTGTGGAATCATTTTACTGAGATCCACTTTATTATCTACCAACATTTCTTTCTCAATATTTTGAGGCGTTTTCAAGAATGTTTTTCCTGCAATCTCTTTAAATACAGGTGCAGCAACTGTTGATCCATAAAAACTCTTAGAATTATCAGGCTCGCTAATCATTACATAGCAAGTGTATTTTGGATTATCTGCTGGGTAAAACCCTGCAAATGATGCTCTGTATTTCCTTGGTCCTGGTTTCCAGTATTCAAATCTTGCAGTTCCAGTTTTCCCGGCCATTTTTAAATTAGGTGTAAAAATACTTTTTGCTGTTCCTTTTTCTACTGCTTGGGTTAAAGCATTAGTCATCATGGTAATGGCTTTTTCTGAGGCCATTTTATTAACCATTACTTTCGGCTTTGCGTCATAAAGTGTTCTACCGTCTTTCGAGATTCTTTCAATAAAAAGAGGTTCCAGCATTTTGCCTTTATTTGCGATACCATTATAAAAAGTGGTCAATTGTAAAAGGTTAATATTGGTTGCATATCCATAAGATATTGAAGCTAAAGTTGCTGCATTCCAAGTTTTACTTTTGGGTGTTAAAATTCTTGGTCTTGTAATCCCAGGAAGTTCAATATCCATTTTATCAAACAGTTTCCATCTTCGAAGATGATCTAAGAATACTTGAGGTTTATCCGCATAAAATTGGGTAATCAACTTCGCCGTTCCTACGTTGCTTGATTTTGCCAAGACATCAGAAATCTCATAAGCGCCTCCGCCGTGATCATCAGAAATTCTCTGTTTAGCATAAGTCCAAACACCGTTTCCAACGTTTACTGTTGTTTTTTCATCAATGAAACCATCATCCATCGCTGCTAACAATGAAATTGTTTTGAAGGTAGATCCCGGTTCGATATTATCTTTTATCGCATAATTGTAGGCGTCAACGTAAATTCCCGGTTCTGTTCTGCGAAGATTCACCATGGCTTTAATTTTTCCGGTGGCAACTTCCATTACTAAAACGGTACCGTGTTCACCATCAAATTTCACCAATTGTTTTTCTAAAGCAGAATGAACAATATCTTGAATTCGAATATCAATTGTGGTGTAAACATCCTGACCATCGATTGGTTCATTAACTTTCCAATAATCTATAGGTTTCCACTGGCTGGAATTAACTCTTTGTTCAAGACGGGTTCCATCTGTTCCTGTCAGGAATTTAGAAAAAGCTCCTTCTAATCCGGATTTTCCAATTGCATTATCCATCCCGATAGTTCCTGCTCCGATTTGAGTAGTTGCCAATTCTCTTTTGTAATTTCTGTCAACGATAAATCCACCTCTGTTTTTACCTTTCTTAAAAATCGGAAACTGACGAATACGGTCGTAATCATCAAAATCAAGTCCTTTAATTAAAGAGTAGTATTGATTCTTCGCTTTTTTCTGTTGATCAAATCGGTCTCTGAAATAGCTTCTTGGTTTCCCAAACATTTTTGATAATGAATCCGTTAAAGCACCAATGTTGTTAGAATAAACGGTGTCTTTAATAATTTTAAAATCAACATAAACATCATAACGCATTACAGTGGTCGCAAGGATAGAACCATCTGAAGCGTAAAGGTTTCCGCGGGCTGCTTTTAAAGTTGCTTCGCGATAATTTTTATTGATGTAATCATCTTTGATTTCCTGAACATTGGTATTTTGTAAAAACAGAATTCTCCCAAGAAACACCACAAACAAAACGAAGGCAAACCCTGTAAAAAGGTAGCCCCATCTCAATGTTTTTGAGCGTTTTTTTTCAAATTCATTTTGCACTGCCATCTAGACTATCTAATTTTATCAATATTTTATGAGGATGATTTTCTAATGATAACAAGGAGTCCTGCACCATTTCTTTTCCTAATTCTGATTCTAATTTAACTTTAATGAGTCTGCTTTGTGCAAACGCATTTCTCGATTTAAACTCTTCGGTCTGTTCTTTCAAAACATTAACATGTTCAATCTTTTTACTAACCAAATGATTGCTGTAAATCATAATCATTAATAAAAAAAACACCAACACGAAATACCGGTAATGAATGGTCACTTCATCACGGTTCAAAAAATTCCCTTTTATAATATCAATAAAAGTGAGTCTTTTTTGTGGGCGATTTGTCGGTTTTTTTGCCATATATTTTTAAGGAGTAATAAGTAATTAGCAATGGGCAGTTATATTACTGATTGCTAATTACCAATTACTTATAACTTTATACCTGTTCTTAATTTTGCACTTCTCGCTCGCGAGTTTTCTTTAATTTCTTCATCATCCGGAACGACTGCTTTTGTTTGTAAAAGATCAAATGTTTTAGAAAAATTTCCGTAAATATCTCTGGCGGGTTCACCTTCGAACATTCCGTTTTTTAAAAATCTTTTAACTAAACGATCTTCTAACGAATGATAAGAAATCGCCACTAATCTTCCGCCAGGTTTCAGCATTCGATGTGCCTGACCCAAAAGTTCTTTTATGACTTCCAATTCTTGATTAACTTCAATTCTGATTGCCTGGAATATCTGTGCGTAAACTTTATTTTGCTTAAACTGTGGAATATAACTGAAGAGTTTTTTTAAATCCTCTGTCGTTTCAATTGGTTTCAGTTTTCTGTGGTTAACAATTTCTCTTGCTAACTTTCTTGATTCCCGAATCTCTCCGTATTGATAGAAGATATCTGCGAGATGCTCTTCTTCATATTCATTAATCACTTTCTTGGCATCCAGAAGTTGCATTACATTCATTCTCATGTCCAGTGGCGCATTACTTCTTGTGGAGAATCCTCTTTCTGCTTCATCGAACTGATGAGAAGAAACACCGAAATCTGCTAAGATTCCATCCACTTTAGAAACACCGTACATCATCAACGCATTTTCTAAAAACCTGAAATTTTGATTGATCAATGTAAATCTTGGATCGTCGATCGTATTTTTGAGTGCATCTAAATCTTGGTCGAAACCGTACAGTTTTCCTTTTTCAGAAAGTCTGCTCAGAATTTCGCGCGAGTGACCGCCGCCGCCAAAAGTACAGTCCACGTAAATACCGTCAGGATTTGTTACCAAATCATCGACACTTTTCTTCAGCAAAACAGGATTGTGATACATTTTTTTTCTTCTAAGTGTTTTTAATTTAAATTTCTTCGAACGTCTTATTGTTCTTCTTCGTCGAAACTGATCGTTCCCATTACGTCTTCAGCTAATTTTGCAAAATCTTCTTCTGAAGTAGTAATTACTTTTTCATACGCCTCTTTATCCCAAATTTCAAAAAGTTCACCTGCACTGGTAATTACAATTTCCTTTCGAAGGTTCGCAAAGTGCGTAAGGTCTTTCGAAATTTGTAAACGACCCGCATTATCGGGTTCCACAATTTTTACTCCGGCCGTAAACATTCGGATAAAATCTGCATTTTTCTTAATGAAACGGTTGAGTTTATTGAGTTTACTCATCAGTTGTTCCCAACCTTGCATTGGGTAAACCTCCAAACATGGTTGAAATACAGCACGTTTGATGACAAAGGAATCATCGCCAAAATCCCCCATCTGTTTTACCAGCGATGAAGGGAGTTTCAGACGACCTTTATCGTCTATTCTGCATTCATATGTTCCGATGAAATTCTTCATTTGGGACAAATTTATATAAAAATTTCCAAAAGCTCCCACTTTTTCCCACTTTTCGACTTAATGTTAATAAGTTTTGACTTTTTAATTAAAGTGTTGATTAAAAAGAAGTTAATAAGTCACTTTAATTATTTTTCGTAGAACTTGGTAGTTCGGTGAAAAAAACTTAAATTTAATATATAAATAATGCTAAATAAATTGATTTTGGCGTTTAATTTGTATTTTTGCAAACGCTTATAGCGTAACATTTATGATATTTAAAACTAAAAAGGACAAGAAGTTCGCTTTTATAGAAGCTGGAGAAGGTGACCCTGTAATCTTATTACATGGTCTAATGGGTGGTTTAAGTAATTTCGATGATACCGTAAATTATTTTGCAGAGAAAGGATATAAGGTTTTTGTTCCTGTCCTTCCTATATATGATCTGCCAGTTCTTAATACTAATCTTACCACGATTGCAAAATATGTTGCAAAGTTTATTGAAGAAAAAGTTGGAGGAGCTGCAACGATAGTGGGAAATTCAATGGGTGGTCATGTAGGTTTAATACTTACGTTGGCAAGACCTGATTTGGTTGAAAATCTAGTTCTTACTGGTAGCTCTGGCTTATATGAAAAATCTTTCGGAGATAGTTTTCCTAGAAAAAGTGATAAAGATTATATCAGAAAGAAAACTGAAGAAGTGTTTTTTGATCCAAAGGTTGCTACCGATGAATTGGTAGAAGAAGTTTTCTCTGTTGTAAACGACAGAATGAAAGGAATAAAAACAGTGATGTTGGCTAGAAGTGCCATCAAACATAATATGTTGAATGATCTGCCGAAAATTAAAATACCTGTGTGTTTAATTTGGGGTAAGCAAGATCATGTGACACCACCAGAAGTTGCAATAGAAATGCATAAATCATTACCCAACTCCGAGTTATTTTGGATTGAAAAATGTGGACATGCCGCAATGATGGAAAAGCCAAATGAATTTAATAACCTATTATATTCCTGGTTACAGAAACACAAAAAATAGTTGAATGGAAGTTTATTCTTCCATTTTTCATTTAATTATATTTTTAAAAGAACACACGTTATGGTTATCAAGACAGCAGAATTTGTAAAAAGTAGTGATAGATGGCAGGATTGTCCTGAGCCGACCATGCCTGAATACGCATTTATAGGAAGATCGAATGTTGGGAAATCATCGTTGATCAATGCGCTGATGAACCATAAGTATTTGGCAAAAACTTCTGGTACTCCAGGAAAAACTCAGCTTATAAATAATTTTGTTATTAATGAAAGTTGGTCTCTTACCGATTTGCCAGGTTATGGTTATGCCAGAGTTTCAAAAAGTATGCGTAAAGATTTTGAGAAACTGATTACCAATTATATTCTGAATCGAAAAAATTTAGTCAATCTTTTTATTTTAATTGATTCCCGACATACTCCTCAAGCAATCGATATTGAATTTATTGAATGGTGTGGCGAAAACGGAATTCCTTTTTCAATTGTCTTCACCAAGGCAGATAAGTTGAAGCCTACCGTAATTGCTAAAAATGTTGAGCATTATAAATCAGAACTTTTAAAAACTTGGGAAGATCTTCCCGAAATCTACGTCACCTCGGCTGAGAAAAAAACCGGCGGTGAAGGAATACTTGATTTTATTACAAAAACAAACGAATTCCTAATGCATAATCATGTTAAATTCTAACTGACGGATTTCTCCTATTATATAGATGGAAAATTTTACTTGGACCATTAAAGCCTTCGATGAACTTTCAACGAAAGAATTATATTCTATATTGAAAGCAAGAATCGATGTTTTTGTTGTTGAACAAAATTGTCCGTATCCTGATGTTGACGGTTATGATCCACAAGCGATTCATCTTTGGGCAGAAAGCAAGGGTGAAGTTGTTGCCTATTGCAGAATTTTTGAGCCAGGAATAAAACATCCCGAAACTTCTATAGGTCGAGTTTTAACGAATCAAAAATATCGAAAGATGAATTTGGGAAGAACGCTGATGAGGTTTGCAATAAATACTATTGAAGCAAGATATCCGAAAAGTTCTATTCGAATTTCAGCACAAGATTACCTTCTTACTTTTTATAAAGAGCTTGGTTTTTTTTCTACTGGTAAAAATTATTTAGAAGATGATATTCCGCATTCTGAAATGCTGAAAACCTAATCGTAGTCCATTATTTAATTATTATTTTTTCTAATAAATACTCAAACATTGAAAATGCTACATTCTCAATGTTTTTGTCGTAATGTTAAAAAAGTGTCAAATAATTTTGTTTTTCATTTGTAAAACATATACATTTACAAAAAATCAATTAACTTTTAATATTATGAAGAAAATTTTACTGACTGGTTTTGCACTAGTTGCCTTAATGGCTCAGGCTCAAATTTCATGGGTGCCTCAAGCGACCAAATTACCTGTAAATAACGGTATCAAGGAGATTGTAATTGTAAATGCCAATACAGTTTGGGCAACGGCTTATGACGGTGCAGGTGGCGGAACTTACCCAAAAACCACAACTAAAACAACTAATGGAGGTGCTTCATGGACTGCGACACCTATTACAGGACTCGGTGGGAACGCGTTAATTTCTGATATTACTGCGATCGATGGTAATACAGCATGGATTGTGACAGCGCCATCTGGTACAGGAGCAAATGCTAATAAAATTTGGAAAACAGTTAATGGTGGAGCTAACTGGACTTTACAGCCATCAGGTTATACATC
Source organism: Kaistella flava (ex Peng et al. 2021) (assembly GCF_015191005.1). Taxonomy (NCBI): domain Bacteria; kingdom Pseudomonadati; phylum Bacteroidota; class Flavobacteriia; order Flavobacteriales; family Weeksellaceae; genus Kaistella; species Kaistella flava (ex Peng et al. 2021). The sequence goes on from NZ_CP040442.1 coordinate 2,895,532, forward strand.
AGGCTCATTTGCAAACCATATTTATTTCTGGGATGCTAATAACGGTTGGTCAAGTGGGGATCCATTAAATGGAAAATTCGAAATGTTTAAAACCAATAATGGTGGAACAACTTGGACTTCTGTTGCGGGAGCTCTTGCACCGGAAAGTGCTGATGAATTTACTTATGTAGGTTTAAGAAAGGTGGTTGGTGATAATATGTGGGTTGGTACAAGTACAGGAAGAATTATGCGATCTGCTGACCGTGGTGCTACTTGGGCAGTAAGCTCATCTCCAGTTTTAGATTTCGGAGGTGTAATTACTAGTGGATCTTCAGGTAGTTTTGCATTTAAAGATGCAAACAAAGGACTTCTGCTTGCGATAGATGGAAATGATTCTGCATTTTTATATTCCACATCTAATGGTGGAGCAGGGTGGGATCCTGTAACTCCTAATGGTCCTTGGTATTTTGGTGATATTTCTTACGTTCCTGGAACAGCAAATACTTATATTTCAACTGGTGTTAATTCTAGTAGTGAAGATTTTATGGGATCTTCGTATTCTACCGATGGTGGTTTAAACTGGACTGCTATTGACAGTGGAGAACAAAGAGGAACTTTAGCAATGTTGAATAGTACAACAGGTTGGGCTGGTCAGTTCAGTGATGGTCCTGCTGGTACCAAAGGGATCTTGAAGCTTAATGGTAATCTTAGTTTAGCTGTTGCAGATAATGCAGTTAAATCAGCATTACAAGTGTATCCAAATCCTGCAACAGATGTAGTTACTGTGTCTGCTAAAAAATCAATTGAAACAATTAATATTTTTGATCTTTCTGGTAAAAAAGTAAAATCTTTTAAAGGAGCAGAACAAATTAATGTATCTTCTTTAGCAAAAGGAACTTACCTTCTACAAGTATATTACGGTGGAGGTTCAGTTGAAACGACTAAATTAATGAAAAAATAATCTTCATATTATTTTTATTAAATGGATGAGAATTTTCTCATCCATTTTTTTTGTTACCTATCAAGTAAAATGAATTTCTTAAATTAGCACCTTAAATAAATTATTAAATGAAAAGAATTTTTTTATTACTCACATTTATGTTGAGTTTCCTGCAATTGAAAGCAGATGAGGGAATGTGGCTTTTGAGCATGATCAAAAGACTGAATGGAGTCGATCTTAAAAAAGACGGTTTAAAATTAACTCCCGATGAAATCTACTCCGTAAACAATTCTAGTTTAAAAGACGCTATCGTACAGTTCGGTGGAGGTTGTACTGCAGAGATGGTTTCTAAAGAAGGTTTGCTATTTACCAATCACCACTGTGGTTACGGAAATATTGCAGCACTTTCAACTCCTGAAAATGACCATTTAACCAATGGTTTCTGGGCAATGAAAAAAAGCGAAGAACTTCCTTCAAAAGGTCTTTCTGTAAGATTTATGGTGAGAATGGATGATGTTTCTAAAAGAATCAACGCCAAACTTAATAATAATATGTCTGCTGAAGAAAGAAATAATATCATCAATGCAGAGTATAAATTAATTCAAGCTGAAAATTCAGAAAACGGAAAATATACGGTTGTAGTAAAAGATTTCTATAACGGAAATGAATTCTATTATTTTGTTTATCAGGATTTTAAAGATGTTAGATTGGTAGGAACTCCTCCAAATGCCTTAGGGAAATTCGGTGGTGATACTGATAACTGGGAATGGCCAAGACATACTGTAGATTTCTCTGTGTTCAGAGTTTATGCAGATGCTAACGGAAATCCTGCTGAGTATTCTCCAAGCAACGTTCCAATGAAACCAAAACATGCTCTTCCTATTTCAATGAGAGGGTATAAGCCAGGAGATTTTGCTATGATTTTGGGATATCCAGGAAGAACAAATAGATTTTTAACTTCTTTCGGTATTGAGCAAATGGTTAGTAAAGATTATCCGGCTTGGGTAGAAGCTTCTAAAGTTGCAATGGATGTAATGAAAATTTACATGGACAAAGATCAGGCGACCAAACTTGATTACGCTTCCCAATATGCTTCTGTAGCCAATTACTGGAAAAACAGACAAGGAACAATCGACGCGGTGATCAAAAATGGTACGATTGCAGAGAAACAAGCTTTAGAACAAAAATTCCAGACTTGGGCTTTGATGCCAGAAAACATCGAAATGTATGGTAGTGTTTTACAAGATATTAAATCAAACTATGCTCAAATGTCTAATCGTAATGTAGAAAGAAACTTCTCTTCTCAATTACAAAGAAATGCAAAGTATATCACGATTTCTTATCAGTTAGGTTCACTTTTGAGAACGTATGCTGATCAAGATGCTGCAGGAAAAGCTGCAATGAAAACCAAAGTGACTGATGCAATAGATAGATTATATGATGGCGTAAACATTAAACTGGAAGGTGAAATGTTGAACTCTATGGTTAATCTTTACCAACAAAGAGTCAATAAAGAAGTTGGTTCACCAACGTTATTTGCAGCTGATGCGAAAAACCTTTCGACGATAGCTTTCTCTTCAATTTTTGCAACGAAAGAATCTGCTATGGATTTTGTAAATAATCCAGATCGTTTGAGAATCGATGCTGATCCTTTGTTGAAATTGTCTAACGGTTTTATTACTGATCAAAAATTAAACGGTGAAAAATTTGCTAAAGTAGATGATGCTTTCGCTAAAAATAGCCGAATCTTTTTAGATGGTCTTAGAAAATCTCAACCAGAAACAATGTTCTATCCAGATGCTAACTCTACCATGAGATTGACAACAGGTAAGGTGACAACTCTTCCTGAAAGAGCTGATAGAAACTATGAAGGAATCAAACCAAAAGATAACTATTATACTGATATCAGAGGAATGGTGGCTAAATATAAAAAAGGAGATGAGGAATTTGATTTACCTCAAAGATTCTTGGATTTAGTTAAGAAAAAAGATTTCGGTCAATATAAAGACAAGAAAGGCTTCATGCCGGTAAATTTCTTGACAGACAATGACATCACAGGAGGAAACTCTGGATCTCCAGTTCTTGATGGTGAAGGTAATTTACTAGGTTTAGCGTTTGACGGAAACAGTGAAGCGTTAAGTGGTGATATTATCTTTGACAAAAAATGGCAAAAAACCATTAACGTTGATATCAGAATGGTTCTTTGGACTATTGAAAAATACGGACAAGCAGGTCACTTAATCAGTGAGTTGACTTTGGTAAAATAATTCAATTTAGAATTTTTAAAGGCCGCTGAAGTTTTCAGCGGTCTTTTTTTTGTCGTTATTAACGGGAATTTATCCTTTTTAGAATGACTTATTTTTAATAATAATTTTTAAAGTATAACTATGGATTTTAATAATTTGGTTAAAGAGAAAAAAATAATAGATTTACAAAAAGCAAACGGTGAAGCATTAAAATATCTCGTTTTGTTTGTGGTGGTTTTTGCTGTTCCGTTTTATTTTATTTGGGGTTTCGAATTACCAAAATTAAATTCAGAGTATTTAATATTAAAGGCTTTAACTCCATTAATCATACTACTTCTCGGAATTGTAGCACACGAACTTATCCATGGAATATTCTTCGCTCTGTACGCTTCTAAAGGCATTAAATCAATTACGTTCGGCATTCTTTGGAAGACGTTAACTCCATATTGTCATTGCAAAGAACCTTTGAAAATTAAACATTACATCATTGCCTTACTTGCTCCTTTACTAATTTTAGGTGTCATTCCTTCAGTCTTTGGCTTAATAGGCGGAAATGGGTTTTTCTTAATTTTTGGAATTTTTTTCTCAGCAGCTGCAGCAGGCGATTTAATGATTTATTTACTCATCAGAAAAGAAAATCGTGAAGACTATGTTCAGGATCATCCGTCGGAAGCGGGTTATTATATTTTTAGGAAAAACAAAAGCGAAGAATAATTTCTTCGCTTTTTATATTAGTTAACTTCGGGTCTTAGCATTCCCAATTCGCCAAAATGTTTTTTGAATTTTGCAATCTTCGGTCCAACGACTGCGCTGCAGAAAGGTTGCGTAGGATTCGCCTCGTAATATCCTTGATGGTATTCTTCAGCCGGCCAGAATTTTTCAAGTTTTGTAATTTCAGTAACATATTTTCCACAGTATTTTCCAGAAGCTTCAGAAAGTTTCATTGCTTCTTCCGCTTTTTGTTTTTCAGCCTCGTCTTTGTAGAAAATGGCAGAACGGTATTGAGTTCCGATATCTTCGCCCTGTCTATTTAATTGAGTAGGATCATGTAGGAAAAAGAAAACATCCATCAACTGATCATAAGAAATAATCCCTGGGTCATAAGTAAGTTGTACTACTTCTGCATGGCCTGTTTCTCCTGTGCAAACTTCCTCGTAAGTGGGATTTGCTTTATGTCCACCTGCGTATCCTGAAGTGGTGGATTCTACGCCTTTTAGTAAATCAAGTACGCTGTCAACGCACCAAAAACATCCGCCGCCAAAAGTCATATATTCTAAATTCTGTTTTTCCATTTTTATGTTATTTGTTAAAACTTTTTAAAGTGTAAGAAATTAAAAAGCACTGATGATAAAATTTAATTAAAGTAAATATTATTTAAAATGATAATCGAAGTCGATGTATTTTAGAAAAGAGTTTCATTTATTTTTCCCAAACCAAAGCACTTGCACCTAGAATTGCTGCATCAGCTTCATCGAGTTCACTGAAAACTAATTTCACTTTATTTCTAAAAATAGGTAAAAGGTTTCTTTCCATGTGAAGTTTGGTAGGTTTCATAATAAAGTCGCCTGCTTTGATGACGCCACCAAAAAGTAAAATTGCTTCTGGTGAAGAGAACATCACAAAATTGGCCAAAGCTTCTCCTAATTTCTGTCCAGTATAACGAAAGACTTCAATTGCAATTGGATCTTCTTTGACTGCACATTCGTAAACAATTTTCGAATTTACTTGCTCTTCAGGAAAATCATTAAGCATAGAACTTGGAAACTCTGCACGCATTTTCTTAGCCGTAATGGTGATTCCAGTTGCAGATGCGTAAGCTTCCAAAGAACCTTCTGATCCTGTGCTCCAGTGTTTTCTGCCGCCAGGTTTTACAATCGTATGCCCCAATTCTCCGGCAAAACCATCGTGTCCGTAAATGAGTTGTCCATTCGTAATAATTCCACTTCCTACGCCGGTACCTAAAGTCATCATGATGAAATCCTTCATTCCTCTGGCTGCACCAAACATCATTTCGCCGAGCGCCGCTGCATTGGCATCATTGGTCATTTTACAAGGAACTTCAAATTTCTCCGTCATTAACTTTGCAAAAGGTACAATTCCTTTCCAATGAAGATTGGGTGCTTGTTCGATGGTTCCTGTATAATAATTGGCATTGGGAGCGCCAACTCCGATTCCGTCGAATTGTCTCTGGCCACAATGTTTCAATATTAACGGAGCGACCTTATCATATAAGGCATTTATAAAATCTTCAACAATTGGGAAGTCATCAGTTTTGAGGCTTCCTTTTTCTAAAATTTCTCCACGGTGATTGACGAGTCCGTATTTAGTATTGGTTCCACCAATATCAACGCCGAGTGCTACTTGCTTGGATAGGTCTATTAATGCCATTAATGGTTAGATTTATGCAATAAAATTACAAAAAAATACGATTGGTTTTAAAAAAGCTTCTCCAATAAGTTTGAAGAAGCTTTCGTTTTCAACAATTCATTAAAATATCTACATTTTAATGAATTGTATTTTGATTTTGTCGTTTAATAATAAAAATACGATAATATAATAACCAGATTTTAATTCAGAAGTGTCAAGATTTTGAATTCCCTTGATCGTTTTCAGCAGAAAACCTTTTATGTTATAAATCTTAATTGTTGAAATATCGCCGTTTTCGTACAACTTTCTAAATCATATAGGATTTGTTTTTTCGTTTGAACCTGAAAAATTCTGAATTTTAGGTCCGAATATCGTTCAACAAAAAAAGCCTCCAAAAATTTTGGAGGCTCTTCTATTATTTGAAAATCTACTTACGCAGGGATTTCTCCTTTGTATAAGAATGAAACGATTTCTTTGTTTACTCTTTCTACCATTTCGGTGAAAAGATAAAAAGATTCTTGTTTGTAAATAACCAACGGATCTTTCTGTTCGTAAACAGCACCTTGAGAAGAACGTCTTAAATCATCCATTTCTCTTAAGTGTAATTTCCAGTTTTCATCGATAATTGCAAGTGAAATATTTTTCTCGAAATCATTGATTAATGAATCACATTGAGTGTCGTGAGCTTCTTTAAGATCAGTAACAATGGTCATTGTTTTAATTCCATCCGTAAAAGGAACCTGAATCATTTTGAACATTGAACCTTGATTCTGGAATACATTCTCGATAATTGGGAATGATTTTTCTTTCAGCAAGTTCAATTTCATTTTATAGTCTTCACTCGCAGCTTTGAACAGAATCTCAGTTAATTCTGGAACTTGTTTCGTTTTGAATTCACTTTCGGTAACCGGAGCTTCCATCGTGAAATACTTAATGATTTCGTATTCGAATTCTTTATAATCGCCTTCTAGTTTTCCTTTGGTAACAATCGATTGTGATACATCATAGATCATATTCGAAATATCATATTTCAAGTGATCACCGAACAATGCGTTCTTTCTTCTCTTGTAAATAACGTCACGTTGTTTGTTCATAACGTCGTCATATTCCAAAAGTTTTTTTCTAATCCCGAAGTTATTTTCTTCTACTTTTTTCTGTGCTCTTTCGATAGATTTAGAAATCATTCCGTGCTGAATTACTTCACCTTCTTTATGACCCATTCTGTCCATCATTTTCGCAATTCTTTCAGATCCGAAAAGACGCATTAAATTATCTTCCAAAGAAACATAGAACTGAGAGCTTCCTGGATCACCCTGTCTTCCAGCACGACCTCTTAACTGTCTGTCAACACGTCTCGAGTCATGTCTTTCAGTGCCGACAATTGCCAAACCACCGTTTTTCTTAACCTCGCCTTGCAATTTAATATCCGTACCACGACCTGCCATGTTCGTTGCAATTGTTACAACTCCCGGACCTCCAGCCATTGCAACGATTTCTGCTTCTCTAGCGTGAAGTTTCGCATTCAAAACATTATGCTGAATTTTTCTCAACTGTAACGCTTTCGATAATAATTGAGAAATCTCAACTGAAGTTGTTCCAACCAAAACTGGTCTTCCTGCAGAGGTTAATCTTTCAACTTCCTCAATAACTGCGTTATATTTTTCGCGATTCGTTTTGTAAACTAAATCTTGTCTGTCATCTCTTTGAATTGGTCTGTTGGTAGGAATTACTACTACATCCAACTTATAAATTTCCCAAAGTTCACCTGCTTCAGTTTCTGCTGTACCTGTCATTCCTGCCAGTTTATTGTACATACGGAAATAGTTCTGAAGAGTAACTGTTGCGAAGGTTTGTGTAGCGGCTTCAATTTTTACATTTTCTTTCGCTTCGATCGCTTGGTGAAGTCCGTCAGAATAACGTCTTCCTTCCATAATACGACCAGTTTGCTCATCTACGATTTTCACCTCACCATCGATTACTACATACTCATCATCTTTTTCAAATAAAGTATATGCTTTTAGCAATTGACTTAAAGTATGAACTCTTTCAGATTTTACCGCAAACTCACCGAATACTTTTTCTTTCGCTTCAAACTCTTCCTCTTTTGTTAAGTTCTTCGCTTCAATTTCTGCGATTTCTGTTCCGATATCATTTAAAACGAAGAAGTCTTTATCCTCATTTCCGGCAGACATATATTCTACCCCTTTATCGGTAAGATCAATCTGATTGTTTTTTTCATCAATAACAAAGTACAAATCCTTATCAACGATAGGCATATCTTTGTTATTATCCTGCATATATTGTCCTTCCACTTTTTGAAGAAGTGACTTGTGACCACTTTCAGAAAGATATTTAATCAACTGTCTGTTTTTAGGCAAACCTCTATATGCTTGAAGAAGTTTAAATCCTCCTTCTTTTGTATTTCCGTTAGCGATTAGTTTTTTCGCTTCATGGAAGATGGCGCTTACGGTCTTTTTCTGAATTTCTACGATTCGGTCAGCAGATGGTTTCAAAGTATCAAATTCCTGTCTGTCTCCTTGTGGAACTGGACCAGAAATAATCAACGGTGTTCTGGCATCATCAACTAAAACTGAATCTACCTCATCAACGATTGCAAAGTTTAATTCACCCTGAACTAATTCAGAAGGCGAAGTTACCATGTTATCTCTCAAATAGTCAAAACCGAATTCGTTATTGGTTCCGTAAGTAATGCTTGATTGGTATGCTTTTCTTCTTGCGTCAGAGTTGGGTTGGTGGTTATCAATACAATCGATGGTCATCCCATGGAATTGATAAATCGGTCCCATCCAAAGGGAGTCACGTTTTGCTAGGTAATCATTTACCGTTACCACGTGAACACCTCTTCCTGGAAGAGCATTAAGGTAAATTGGTAATGTTCCTACTAAAGTTTTACCTTCACCAGTTGCCATCTCCGCAATTTTACCGCTGTGCAATACAACTCCACCGATGAACTGTACATCGTAATGAACCATGTCCCAAACGATTGGTGTACCAGCTGCGTCCCACTTGTTTTTCCAAACTGCGGTATCGCCGTCTAGTTCAATAAAATCTTTTGTAGCAGCAAACTCTCTGTCTAAATCAGTTGCAGTAACACGAATTTCTCCGTTCTGCGCCAATCTGCGAGCAGTTTCTTTTACAAGAGCGAAAGCTTCAGGAAGAATTTCGTTAAGAACTTTTTCCTCGATTTGATAAGAGTCTTTTTTCAAAGTTTCGATCTTAGAAAAGAGTGCTTCTTTCTCATCAACGTTAGTAGAATTCTTGATTTGTTCTTTGGTCTCCTCAATCTGCGTCGTAATACCAGCAGTGGCAGTTTTTAATTTCTCTTTAAACTCAGCAGTTTTTGCACGTAATCCATCATCGGATAATTCTCCAATTTTTGGTTCTACTGCTTTTATTTTATTTAAAACTTTTTTTACTTCCTTGAGGTCAGTAACATTTTTGTCACCAAGAAAACCTTTAAGAACATTGTCTATAAATCCCATAGTATTTGCTTTCGGCTCAATGCGTGGGAACACGCGGCCATTTTAAAAATTTTAATTTTTAGAATTTTTCTAAAATATAAAAGTCGATTGCCGAAGACGACCATCGACTGTGTTTTTTAATATTCATCTTCATTCCAGAGGAAATCGTCGTCGGTTGGATAATCGCTCCAAACCTCTTCGATAGACTCGTAAATCTCTCCTTCATCCTCGATCGCTTGAAGGTTTTCTACCACCTCCATTGGTGCACCTGTTCTAATTGCATAATCAATAAGTTCTGCCTTAGTCATAGGCCAAGGTGCGTCGCTTAAATAAGAAGCTAATTCTAATGTCCAATACATATAATATAATTTTTGCAAAAATATAAAAATCAACGACATAAAAAATGTTTTTGCCTCTGATTTTCAACAAACTTTGATTAATATTTATTTTTTTTTCAAGAACCATTTCTCAAAAACCATTCCACAAACTTTTTTATGCCATTTTGGAAATGAGTTCTTGGCTGATAACCAATTAAAGTTTTGGCTTTCTGTATATTCGCATTCGTTTTTTCTACGTCGCCCGGTTGCAGTGGCAGATTTTTTTTCAGCGATTTTTTCTCTAATTCATTTTCAATGGTTTCAACCATTTCATTTAAATTAATGACTTCACTTTCACCCAGATTAATGATTTCATAAACCTTGTCATGGGTTTCAATATGCATCATTGATTTGTGAATTCCTTCTATGACATCATCGATGAAAGTATAATCTCTAGCCGTAGAACCATCACCATAGAAAGGGATTTCTTGACCTTCTGAAATTAATTTTGTGAATTTATGAATCGCAAGATCAGGTCTTTGTCGTGGTCCGTAAACTGTGAAAAAGCGTAAATGAATCATATCAATGCCGTACAAATGATGATAAACATGTCCGAGAATTTCACCACACTTCTTCGTGGCAGCATACGGTGAGATCGGATTCTCAACGGCGTCCTCTTCTGAAAAAGGCGTTTTTTCATTATTGCCGTAAACACTCGAACTTGAAGCGTTGATGAATTTTTTAATTTGAAATTCTTTACACAATTCCCAAAGGTTCATTGTTCCTTTGATATTCACTTCTTCATATTCCAAAGGCTTTTCAATTGAAGGACGAACTCCCGCTAAAGCAGCGAGATGAATGACCATATCAATTTGATGTTTTTGAAAAATATTTTTCAAACCTTTCTTATCTCTAATGTCCTGATAATAAAGTTGATAATTTTTTGAAGAGGTTTCAAAAATTAACTTTTTAATATCTAATTCTTTTTCGTGAAAAGAAAACTCCAGTGTTTCGCCAACAGATTCCAGCGTGTTTTTGATTTTAATCTTATAATCATAAAAATCATCAAAGTTGTCAATATTAATGACAGAATGTCCATTTTTTAATAAGTGTTCTACTAAATGAGAACCTATAAAACCGGAGCCGCCTGTAACGATATAATTCATGATGTGTTTTTAAAACGCTAAGATATGGATTAAATAAAAAATCTAAACCTTTAATAACAGAGTCTTCAATGATTTTTTTGAAGTTTTAAATTCAAGTTTTTCATCTCGAGTAAAAATGAAGTAAAGAGTTCATTTTCTATGATTTAACGCATAGTTTATTGCTGGAGTTTTTTGTAATTTTGTTAGGATTAAACCAATATTATGAAACAAATGATTATTAAGTATTCGCTAGCGATTGTAGCTGCATTTCTAATTGTTACGTCATGTAATAAAAAAGAAACCGCAACTACCGAGGTTGCCAATCCCGAAGTGGTAATGCCAATTTCAGATTCATTGGTGCACAGTGATTCTACCAATTTGGGTTATGATTCTGCCACTGTGAAAACAGCGGTTGATGTAAAGGACGAAGAGCAAAATGCAATCAACGATGAGAAAGCAGATGCAGAAAAATTAAAAAAAGACGAACAACACGAAAAGTAGTTTTTCTCTTTTATAAACGTAAAACATCCTAATCCAGGATGTTTTTTTTATATTTGGCTACAAATATTTACGCATGAAATTCTCCGGACAAATTCTTAAAATGGCAACGCAAAACGGCCAGCCAATTCAATATTTTCTTAATCTATCCAATGATTTAATTAATATGAATCAGTTGATTGGTAAGAATATTAAATTGAAACATATTGGTTACGAATGTGTAAGTTGCAGCAACGATGAGAAAATTTATCGAATGGGTTTCTGTAAAAAATGTTTTTTCGAAAGTCCATTTGCAAGCGACTCGATTATTCGTCCAGAATTGTCCACTGCCCATTTAGGAATTGGTGAGCGGGATTTAGCCGTAGAGGAATCAATTCAGTTAAAACCACATATTGTTTATCTGGCTTATACCGGCGATGTAAAAGTGGGAGTGACAAGAGAGTCTCAAATCCCAACAAGATGGATTGATCAGGGAGCAACTTTCGCCCTTCAGATTGCCAAAACAGAAAACCGCTATGAAGCGGGAATGATTGAGGTTGCCATGAAAGAGCATCTTAACGATAAAACCAATTGGCGCAAAATGTTGGAAGATGATTATGAAGACGATTTGGATTTAGCTGATTTCCGCGAGCAGGTAAAACATCACTTTCCGGAAGATTTCAAAAACTTTTATTGGGGAGATGCTGAAGTTACCAGATTAGATTATCCTTATGAAGCTCCAGAAAAAATCTCTTCTTTCACTTTAGATAAAAAACCGGAATTCGAGGGAGTTTTAAAAGGAATTAAAGGGCAGTATCTTTCTTTCGAAGGCGGCGATTTTATTAATATGAGAGGACATGAAGGTTATGTGATTGAGATGGAAGTGAACAAGTAAATATGTATAAACTGCTGATTTTATTAATTATCGTTTCATGTTCAGGAAATTCGCAAAAATTTAATGAACATGATATTATCTATAAAAGGTATGATTCTGTTACGAGTTGGAATTTAATTCAATCAAAGAAAACTCAAAAATGGGGATTTATCGATAATGAAAATTTAATAAAAATTCCAGTTGAATATGATGATCTTTTTCCGTTTACAGAATCAAATGTTTCTTATGCGCTGAAAAATGGTAAGTATGGATTTATAAATTCAAATAACGAGATAGTTGTACCATTTCAGTATCAATTCGATAATAGTAATAGAAGAATTTATAGCTTTGGCTTAATGGCTGTTAGAGAAAATGGAAAATTTGGCTATGTGGATAAAGCGGGAAGTTTGGTGATTCCATTGAAATACGATTCGGGAGAATATTTTACTAAAAATGGTTTAGCCGAGGTTTCTCTCAATAAAAAATATGGTTTCATTAATAGGCAAGGTCAAGAGGTTATCCCTGTTATTTATGAAATGGTAAAAAGCGAGCAACTGGATAATCTCGTCATCGTTCGTAAAAATTATAAATGGGCATTTTTTAATAATGAAGGAAAACAATTATCAGACTTTCTATACACAGATGTTCAACGAGCCTGGAAAAATGATCGAACTACTTTTTTCGAAAATGGTCCCGCTTCCGTAAAACAAAATGGGAAATATTCCTTCATCAACAAAAACTTAAAACCTGCTTTTTCAAATATGCTTTTTGATTCTGCAACCTCTTTTGATTCCAACAGAAACGCTATTGTAATGAACAAAGGGAAATTTGTAATTGTAAAAGATAATGGTAAAATTGCGGTTCCGCTTCAATATGATTTGGTCGAAAATTTCAATTCTAATGGAAATCCTAATCCGCGATTTTATCGTTTCGAAAAAGGAAATATCCAAGGATTGTTTAATAAGAATTTAAAGAAAATAGCAGAATCTAAAAAAGACGATTATTCCAGTTCATTCTCACTTCAAGGCAATTATATTTCGTTTGAAAATTTTAATGGGAAGTATGGTTTAATTGATGAAGAAGGAAATGAGAAAATTCCATTTGTCTATGATGCAGATTTATATTTCGATAGAAATGATTTTTCAATTGCGAAGAAGAATAATCGATTTGGAATTATAGACATCAATAATCAAGAACTTATTCCTTTTAATTACAATGAGATTTCTCAAATAGATGCAGATGAAAATATTCCTTTGTTTGTGGTTTAAAATAAAAATGGAGATTTTGTAATCAATTTACAAAACAAGATTATACTTTCGGGGTATGAATCTATTCAATCAATCTTTAACGAACCATTAAAATTCGTTGTTCAAAAAAATAAAAAATTCGGAATTGTAGATTTAAAAAATAAGATTATTCTTCCCTTAGAATACGATGAAATTTCAAACTGGACAGAATATGGCCCGAAACATTCTAAGTTTATTGTTAAGAATGGGAAAACTGGATTGATTGACCATGAATCTTTTAAGGTAACGATTCCACCGATTTATGATCAGTTCAAATATTTGAATGGCTTAATATTCGCTAAGAAAAATGGCAAAGCGGGAATCATTACTGAACAGAGAAAAATACTATGTGATTTTACTTACGATGAAATTTATCCGAACGCTAGTGATTTTTATGGATACTCTGAAAAGGAGCCAAGGATTTATGCAAGAAAAGGAAGTTCTTATTTTCAGATTGATGCTAAAGGAAAGGTTTTAAAATCAGGTCTAAGTAAAAAATCAGTAATCGAAAATAGTCAACTGCCAAAGGTTGTACATGATCGAGTAGAAGAGCCATTGCCTCCACCGAAACCGATTAAATAATTATTCAATTACAATAGATGAAGAAAAAATATATCCGCTTATTTTCAATAATTTTGGGGATTTTGCTATTGCTTCTTCTCATCATCAATTTTGGGCTGAACTTTTGGCTCAAACATAACTTACCCGGTTATATCAAGAAAAATTCTGACTATATTATTACTTACAAAACACTGAATGTTGAAGTAGGAAGCGGAAATATTTTTGCCACAGGAATTACCATCAATAATCAAAATCCAGATCGTACGGATAAAGTAGGTTTGCAGGGAACGGTAGATACGCTCTCTGTTTCAAGGATGGGGATTTACGACTTGCTTTTTCATAAAAGCATTTCGACCAATGATTTAACATTAAAAAACCCAAACCTCAATATTATTCTCGCTAAACCGATCATTGATAAAAAAGGGAAGGAAAGAAATCCTGTCGATTTTAAAAACATTAATATTAGTAATGGAAATATTCAGGTGTTTCGACATACAAGACAAAAATTTCTTTCCGTACGCGAACTGGATTTAATGGTCCAAAATCTTCAAATGACAGAAAAGTCTGTTGAAAATGAATTGCCTATTGCTTTTGAAAAATATCATCTTAAAGGGAAAAACTTCTTTTTCCGTCCGGATAATGTTTACGCTTTTACGGCTAGATCTATTTCAACAACAGATGGACAAATGAAGGTGAAAGATTTCGCCATGATTCCTCTTTTATCGTATCAGAATTTCCTCAAATATTATCCTCAAAAACGAAATCTCTTTGATTTAAAGGCAACTGAAATGAGTTTCAAAGATTTCATTATTAAAAATAATCGATTGTCATTAAGTGATGTGAAATTTGAAGGTCCACAGGTAAAGATGTTTACGACCAACGTGAAATCCGATCAGAAAAAAAAGAGTTTCACGTACGATGTTAATCTGGAAAATGTATTGCTGAATAATGCGAAGATTGATATTTTAAAACCTACAGGAACTCCTTTGTTTGTGGCAGAAAATTTAACAATGCAGATTAGTCAGCTTGTAATGAATGACGAAACTGCGAAAGGAACTCTTCCTTTTGAATATGCGAGTTTTGATATTAAAGGAAAGAACATCAATTATGTTTCGGATAATGAAAATGTAAAAGTTGCTACTCTAAACATACAACCGAAATCTGCAGATTTACGCAATGTCTCCGTGAAGCCAACAGCCATTAACCCTAATAAAACGAGTTTAGATTTAACAACACAAAGTCTTCAACTAAAACTAAATAATTGGGAGTTTATTAATAATAGACTGAAACTGGATGTTCAGAATATTTTGGTCAATCAATTAAATGGAACCATAAAAACCGCCAATAATCCTCAGAAAAAGAAACCAACTTTTGCGGGAATTCAGTTTCCTTTAACGGTGAAAAATGTGGTTTTGAAGAATTCGAACTTAGAAATTGACAGTAAGAATCAGCCTTTGGTTTTTAAAGATTTGAATGCCAATATTCAGAATGTGGAAATGAATGCTGAAACGATTAAAGATGCGATTCCTTTTAAGACAGGCAATTACAGTTTAAATACAAAGAACTTTAATTATAAAACCAAATTCTACAATCTCTCGGCGTCGCTTTTAAAACTTAATAAAAGTATGATTCAGATTTCTAACTTTGCGATGAAGCCGACGGTTTCAAGAGCACAATATGTCAGAATGATTCCGGCTGAAAAGGATCTGTATGATTTGAAAATAAATCAAGTAACGGCTAATGGGAAATGGGACTTGGTATCTGAAAGCAAGTTTCTGGATATTGAAAACATTACTGTAAATAATATGGATGCTAATGTGTTCAGAAGTAAAATTCCGAAAGATGATGAAACGGTTAAGCCCATGTATTCTCAATTATTAAGGTCGATTAAGTTTCCGGTTTTTGTACAGAATTTAGACTTGAAAAATTCACTTTTAGTTTATGAAGAAGATACCAAGAAAAGTGATGGTCCTGGAAAGCTGACCTTCAATGATTTTAATATGAACGTGAAAAACCTGAATTCCGGTAAGATGAAAGGCAGGCCAACTCTTGTTCCGATTTCAGTTAATTGCAGGTTTATGAATGCTTCACCGATGAACTTGAGGTGGAGTTTCGATACCGCAAATATGAATGATGCTTTTTCGATTTCGGGGAATATTGCCGATTTACCAGCTTCCAGAATTAATCCTTTTATCGAACCCTATTTGAAAATTCAGGCAACGGGATTAATTTCAGATTTGATTTTTAACTTTAAAGGAACTCAGCATGGAATCAATGGAACTTTGAAAATGGTGCATCAAAATTTAAAGATTGCTATTCTCAAACAAACGGGAGAGAAAGATAAAGTTCTTTCGGCAGTTGCCAATATGTTTGTGAAAACTGATTCTGGGAATTATCCTGAATCTGTAGAGGTAGAAGAAGTGGAGCGAGATAAAACAAAATCCTTTTTTAATTTATTCTGGCGCGGAATTGAGCAAGGTTTAAAGAAAACCTTAATCGGTAAGAATGCGCCCAAAACAGAAAAGTCAATTAAAAATACAGTCGATAATACCAAAACTGCTCTTGAGCAAAATAAGATTGAACTGCAACAAACAAAAGCTGAAGTAAAAGGAAAAATTGAAAGCGTAAAAGAGAAGGTTCAGGAAAAGAAAGAACGGACAAAGGAAAAGAAAACGCTTAAAAACCTGTTTAAGAAAAAATCCGACTCGCTTTAATTGCGGGCCGGATTTTATTTTAATCGATATTATGTTCATCTGTTTCTTTCACGGGAAGCTTGCGCAGGAAATTTGCAAACTCCTCTCCGCTGTAATTACTCTCGCTGCCATAGGAATCCAGTAAGGTACAAAGTTCTCCTTGCGTATCTTGTATTAAGTAAAGAACGGCATTGTCATCCGCGCTGCTGTCTCCTTCGAAGCGATAGGACTTTACAATGCATAAATCCTCAGGTTGATAGATTTTTTCATCTTTACCTAAAACCATTTGATGTTTTTCGTTCATCGAGATTTCCTTCGTAATTCCGCGTTTAATTAGCGTATTAAGAACTTCAGAAAGTGTTTTTAAATTGTGATTTGCCATGATATAGTATTTGGTAAACTAAAGTTACAAAAAAAGTACCATGAATTGATTTCAAATAAAACCAAAATAGAGGGGTAGTAATTTGATCAGTCCCAAATCTTGAAAAAAATTATAAACCGATAATTTTAGAAGAAATCGAATAAGTGAATGCTTAATAAGGAGCAACAAAATTTTCGCTTCTTACAAATCCAGTCCCGCTGTCCGCTATATCCTCCCGTTCCGAGCAATCGGAAACGGGAGGGATGCCGCTGCCATCTGGGCTATAACTTCAGGCGTTTCTTCTTATCACAGGAAAATCAATATACGTTCACGGATGCAAAAATCACTTTAATCAATTCATACCTTCAAAGAGGTAACAGATCAAAAATTTTTCCTTTTCAGATTAACCCAGATTTTTGCTAAGTCACCAAGTTTTACACTTGATGCTTAATTGATATTGAATATGAAATAAATAGAAGTCGGGAGTTTTAAACAAAAAAAACGCTGCTAATCAATGATTAACAGCGTCTAGAGTACCTCGGACGGGACTTGAACCCGTACATCCTTACGGACACAGGATTTTAAGTCCTGCGTGTCTACCAATTCCACCACCAAGGCATGTGGATGAGCGAAAAACGGGATTCGAACCCGCGACCCCGACCTTGGCAAGGTCGTGCTCTACCAGCTGAGCTATTTTCGCAATTTCTTGAAAAAATCCTCAGAAATTTTCGTGCGGATGAAGGGACTCGAACCCCCACGCCTCACAGCACCAGATCCTAAGTCTGGCATGGCTACCAATTACATCACATCCGCTAAATGAACACTGTTCTTTTTTTTGTGAGTGCAAATATAAAAGATTTTTTTTGAACAATCCAAACTTTTTTTTAAATATTTTAATTTTTTCGAAAATAGACTCAGAACTTTCTTTTTAACTTCCTTTTTATTACTTTTACACCTTTAACGAATTATACAATGGAATTACAAGGAACAGTAAAGAAAATAACTGAAGTTCAGACATTTGCGAGCGGATTTCAGAAAAGAGAAATGGTTTTAACAACCGAAGAACAGTATCCACAACCAATTAATATCGAATTTCTGCAAGAGAAAGGAGATTTGCTTAATCAACTAAAAGAAGGTGATAAAGTGAAAGTTTCTATCAATATTAGAGGTAGAGAATGGACTTCACCACAAGGAGAAGTGAAATATTTCAACTCAATCACTGGTTGGAAAGTTGAAAATGTAGAATCTGCTGGCGGTTTTGAACCAACTCAAGCGACTCCATCTGCAACTAAACCAGCAGAAGGAAAAGGCGTTTTTGAAGAAGACGAAGACGATTTACCTTTCTAATATTGAAATTTAAAAAATAAATCCTGCTTTTACGGCGGGATTTGATTTTCACATGATTCTCCTGGACCCCACTGAAATCTCCTTTCCTGATCCCGCATTGTTGGAATCAGAATCTGGTGTCATGGCAATGGGTGGAGATTTGTCTCCTGAAAGATTATATTTCGCCTATCAACTTGGATTATTTCCGTGGTATAATCCAGGTGAAGAAATTCTTTGGTGGTGTCCCGATCCAAGATTTGTGCTTTTTCCGAAAGATTTGAAAGTTTCTAAATCGATGAGAAAGATACTCCGCGATGCGGTTTTTACTTTTACCGAAAATAAATGTTTTCGTGAAGTCATGGAAGAATGTAAAAATACTTTTAGAAAAGACCAGGATGGAACCTGGATTTCCGACGAACTCATCAATTCATTTGTCATCCTTCAGAAAAATGGAATTGCAAAAAGTATCGAAGTCTGGCAAGACGAGCAATTAGTCGGTGGATTCTATGGCGTTCAAATCGGAAAAGTTTTCTGTGGCGAAAGTATGTTTGCAAAAGTGAGCAACGCTTCAAAAGCGGGATTTATTCATTTTATCCAAAGTCAAAAAGATAACTTAGAGTTAATTGATTGTCAAATTCATTCTGAACATCTGGAAAGTTTGGGTGCAACCATGATTTCAAAAAAGGACTATTTAAACATTCTAAAAAATAATAACGATGAATCCTGACAAAGAAAAATGGGTTTTGCTGATAGTACTCTCCATTATTTGGGGTTCTTCATTTATACTTATTAAAAAATCACTGGAGCACTTCAATCCGTATGAAGTCGGTGCTTTACGCGTTTTAATTGCTGGAATTCTTTTACTTCCACTCGCAATTAGCAATATTAAAAAATTCCCCAGAAAACATTTAAAGTGGCTCATCCTTGCCGCTTTAACTGGAAATTTTATTCCCATGTTTTTATTTCCGATTGCCGAAACTGCTGTCAGCAGTAGTATTGCGGGAATTGTAAATTCAATGATGCCGATTTTTGTCATTATTGTCGGATTTCTATTTTGGAAATTTTCTACCACGAAAAGACAATTGGTTGGAGTAGCGATTAGTTTTTCCGGTGCGTGTATTTTAGCACTTTCTGGTGGTGAAGGCGGAGAACTGAAATTAATTCCCATTGTTTTGCTTTTGGTTGCGACTTTAGGATATGCGATTTCAATGACGACCGTGAAATCTAAACTGCACGAAATTCCAGCGAAAATTCTATCGGCGTTCGTCTTTTCTTTCGTGTTAATTGTTCCGTCGCTTATTGCATTGGTGTTTGCCGGATTCTTTAATGATCTTCATCCTAACAAAGATTTGTTCGTTGGATTGGGCTTTGTAAGTTTATTATCCATCTTCGGAACTGGATTAGCGATGATGTTGAATTATCGTTTACTTAGTATTTCAACGCCTTTATTTGCGTCGACAGTGACATTGTTAATGCCAGTAGTTGCGGTAATATGGGGAATGCTGGACGGTGAGAAACTAACACCGATGCAGTTTGTAGGAGCCTTTATTATTCTTGCGGGACTGATTTTCTTAAGAGCGAAAGTTGCTAAAAAAGAAAAACCGCAAGACTCGAAAGCGCTGCGGTTTTAAATAAATCTAATAAAAAGTAAAAATGAAAGGCGACAAAGATATATAATTAATATTATAGGGTCCAAATCTTTTTTTGTAAATTTTAAATTATTTCAAAAAGGCCCTTTCTTTTTTAATATTTTGCTAAATTTGGCTAATGTTTATCAAAGATTACATTTCTAAAGATTATCCTGCGTTCAATACCAGTGATTCGATTGAAGAGGCAAATGAAGTCGCTAAAGAATTTGGCTATTCCCACGTCTTTATCAAGAAGAAAGGTTTTTACCAAGGAGCGCTCAGTCAGCAATTTTTGGAGGAAAGTGCCGAAGGAACATTGGCCACATTAGAACAGCATTATGAAAAATTCGCTTTGCTTGATGATGGGAATGTCTTAGATTCAATTAAACTTTTTCATACTTTCAACAGCAACGTCGTTCCGATTATTAATAAATTAGAGAAATATCAAGGATATCTTTCTTGTGACGATGTGTTCTGTGAGTTTGCGAAATATCCTTTATTCTCTGAGAACGGAGCCTTGCTCGTTGTACAAATTAACAAAAGAAGTTATTCAATGACTGATGTCTGTAAAATTGTAGAATCGAATAATGGTAGAATTTATGGCTGTTACATCAGTGCCTACGAGGACGACGATGTACAGATTACCGTAAAGATCAGCAGCGAAAATTTAAGTTCGATAGACGAAACTTTTGAACGGTATGGATACAATGTAGTTCATAAATATTACGATGACGAAAAGGAAGAGCTGTTGAAAGACCGTTTCGGATTTTTTCAAAAATATATGGAATTTTAAAACAGATGAAACACGATAACCGTTTATTCAAAAGAAATAACAATCTGTTGGTGTTGCATCTGACCGATGAAAAAAGAAGATTAAGCAGATGAAAGCAGCTATTTATTCTCAGAAAAATGATCTTGATACGTTTTTGTATTTGAGCAAATTTGTATCTGAACTCGATAAAAGAGGCGTTCAGGCAATACTTTATGAGGAAATGGCAAATGCAATGCAATTTTCTAAAATCTTTGAAACTTTTGCTGGAAAAGAAGATTTGAAGCAGAAAAAAGTCGATTTGTTTTTTACTTTCGGTGGAGATGGAACGATTGTTAACTCACTTCTTTTTGTTCAGGATTTAGAAATTCCTGTGGTCGGAGTGAATACGGGAAGACTTGGTTTCCTGGCAAGTTTTACAAAAGAAGAAGTTTTTTTGGAACTTGATGGAATCATTAAAGGAGACATGAAAATCAGCGAGCGTTCCGTGATTGAAATCATCTCGCCGAATAATTCGATGTTTTTTCCTTTCGCCTTAAACGATTTAACGATTTCCCGAAAAGAAACTACTGCAATGATTACAGTGGAATCTTATATTAATGGAGAATTCCTTAATACTTTTTGGGGCGATGGAATTATTATTTCTACGCCAACAGGTTCTACCGCCTATTCATTAAGTTGTGGTGGACCGATTATTACTCCGAACAACGATACCTTTGTTATCACGCCAATTGCGCCTCATAATTTGAATGTTCGTCCATTAATTGTTAATGATAATGTCGAAATTCGTTTAAAGGTAAAAAGCCGCGTTCCACAATATTCACTATCACTCGATTCTCGATTATTCCACATGGAAACCGATGTCGAAATCATCTTGCGAAAAGCACATTTCAAAATACTGTTGATTCATCCTACCAACCTAAGTTTCTACGAAACAATCCGTCAGAAACTGCTTTGGGGTAATGATAAAAGAAACTAAATATTTGACTTTAAATCCTTAACTTTACTGTTCCAAAAACAGCAAATAATAAATCTATAAAAATATCAATTATGAGCAAGAAATTTCCGGCAGGAGTTGCCACTGGACAAATGGTTACAGACATTTTTCAATTCGCAAAGGAAAACAAATTTGCACTTCCTGCAGTGAATGTGATTGGGTCAAGTAACGTAAATGCAACGATTGAAACTGCCGCAAAACTTAATTCACCCGTAATTATTCAGTTTTCTAATGGTGGTGCTGCTTTTAACGCAGGAAAAGGATTAAGTAATGAAGGGCAAAAAGCTGCAATCTTAGGTGGAATCGCTGGAGCAAAGCATATTCATACTTTAGCAGAAGCTTACGGAGCAACGGTTATTTTACATACCGACCACTGTGCTAAAAAATTATTGCCTTGGATTGATGGATTGATGGATGCGAACGAAGAGTTTTTTGCACAAACCGGAAAATCTCTTTATTCTTCTCACATGCTTGATTTATCTGAAGAATCAATCGAAGAAAACCTGGACATCTCTTGTAAATATTTCGAGAGAATGGCAAAAATGGGAATGACTTTAGAAATCGAACTTGGAATTACAGGTGGTGAAGAAGATGGTGTCGATAATTCTGGCGTAGATTCTTCAAAATTATATACGCAGCCAGATGAAGTTGCTTACGCTTATGAAAGACTAAATGCAATTTCTCCAAACTTCACGATTGCTGCTGCTTTTGGAAACGTTCACGGTGTTTATAAACCGGGTAACGTAAAATTAACTCCGAAAATTCTTGATAATTCTCAGAAATTTGTGGAAGAGAAATACGGTTTAGGAGCAAAACCAATTAATTTCGTTTTCCATGGTGGATCAGGTTCTTCTTTAGAAGAAATCAGAGAAGCGATTGATTATGGAGTAATCAAAATGAATATCGATACTGATTTACAATTCGCGTATACCGAAGGAATCAGAGATTTCATGGTTGATAAAATTGAATATCTAAGAACACAAGTTGGGAATCCAGATGGAGCTGACTTGCCGAACAAAAAATATTATGATCCAAGAGGTTGGGTTAGAAAAGGGGAAGACACCTTTAGCAAAAGATTAGAGCAGGCATTTGAAGACCTGAACAATATTAATACTTTGTAATTAAATTATTTTAGATATTGTTTTTAAAAGCATTTTGTTTTTATTTGCACTCTGAAATTTATAATATAAAATTAAACTCAATGGCATTCGACTGGTTTAAAAGAAAAGCACAAAATATTACAACTTCTACGGAAGATAAAAAAGACGTTCCTAAAGGGCTTTGGCACCAAACTCTGACAGGAAAAATTATCGAACACGAAGAATTGAAAAAAAATAATTACGTGTCTCCAGAAGATGGTTTCCACGTGAGAATTGGTAGTAGAGAATTCTTTTCGATTCTTTTTGATGAAAACAAATTTACTGAACTCGACGCAAACGTTGAAAGTGTAGATATGTTGGGTTTCAAAGACACCAAGTCTTACACAGACCGGTTGAAAGAAGTAAAAGCCAAAACGAAATTAACAGATTCTATCAGAAATGCAGTTGGAACTGTGAATGGAGAAAAAATGGTAATTTCTTGTATGGACTTTAGTTTTATCGGTGGATCTTTAGGATCTGTGATGGGCGAGAAAATCCGTAGAGCAGTTGATTATTGCATCGAACACAAACTTCCGTACATGATCATCTGTCAATCTGGTGGAGCGAGAATGCAGGAAGCAACGTATTCATTGATGCAGTTGGCAAAAGTTCAGGCGAAGTTAGCGCAGCTCTCAGAAGCTGGTTTATTGTACATCGCGTATTTATGTGATCCTACTTTTGGTGGAATTACTGCTTCTTTCGCAATGACTGCTGATATTATCATGGCTGAGCCAGGAGCTTTAATCGGTTTTGCTGGGCCACGTGTGATTCGTGAAACCATTGGTAAAGATTTACCAGAAGGGTTCCAGACCTCGGAATTCTTGCAAGAAAAAGGTTTCGTAGATTTCATTGTTAAAAGAACTGAAATCAAAGATAAAGTTTCCAAAACAGTGAAGCTTTTAAGCCACGCTTAAAATAGTTTAACTAATTGATAAAATCTCACCTCACTTGAGGTGGGATTTCTTTTTATGAAGAACATCCAAATCATATTTAATGCTTTAAGATCCTTAAGTTTCACCAAGATTATAAAACTTTTGCGATTGACACTTCCGCATCCGCTATTTTCTATAATGGGATTTTATGCGACTTTAAGAAGTTTCACTTTAGCACAAAAACATTTCCCAAAAACACATTCCAATAACGGAGAAGGAAATGCATTTCGCCATTCGCTTTGGACTTGCCTGATCATGATGTACTGTTGCAAAATTTCTTCGCCCCAAAAGGCCTTGGAATATTGCAAGAAAATGACCGATTTACATGAAGAACTTTTCCCTAATAAACCCTTGGAAACCAAAATGGATTTACATAATAACCAAGTTGGAATGAATTATTTTATGGAGCTACTTCCTGGAGTTCATCGCCAGTTTTTTGAAACGAGTTTCTTCGTTAAAGGATTGCTTGATAAAACCAAAACTGCGAAAGTTCTGAAAAGCCTGGATGACGACTTCAAAGGTGAATTGGTTTATCTAAAGTAAAAACCCCGACATAGCCGAGGTTTTAGTTGATTGTCAAATTTCAAAAAGAGAAACGGATTTACGTTTACTAATTTCTTCTTCCTAATTTTTAAGTTAATGGTGCGCCAACTTCCAGATCACATCGATGATGAGGTTCACCGTGCGCCGGATTATTTGCCGGTTTCGGACCAGTCGCCTGTGCTTGCTCTGGAGATGGAGCAGCCGATGGTGAAATCGGATTCGTATTAAAATTATTACTTGAAAGATTTTGCTGTTGCATTACCTGAGGTGCTGCATTTTGAGGTGGCGCGCTATCAATCGGTGCTCCAACAGGAATTTCGCAACGGTGATAAGGTTGACCATGTTCGGGATTCAATGTAGGCTTCTCACTTTGATTATTTGCAGCAACTGCGGCAGCAACTTCTTCTATATCAGAGGTGTATGTAATAGACCCAACTTTGTTAACGGAATCTTTTTTTGCGTTAGTTACATTTTCAGTATCTGATTGAACCTCTTCTTTTTTATCACATGAATAAAAAATTGCAGCACTTGCTATTAATAATGGTAATATTCTCATGTTTTCTTTTTTTTTCAAAAATAGGAAATTTAATTAGAACTTAAAGTCTAAGCCGAAATACACATTTGCTCCCATAATCGGCGCGTAAACCATTCCCGCATCAAAGTAATTTCCGAAAGGATTCTGAGCATCTATAATAGGATTACTCTGCGTATAACCTAGTAAGTTTTCGCCACCAACATAAGCACGAATGCTTTTATTAAAGTTTCTTGAAATCTGTGCATTAAGCGTTGAATAACTTTTTGAATATTCAGGCAATCTGTATTCCAAAGGATTCGAATTTAAGTTTGGAAGTTTCTGTTGTCCGATTAACTGAAATGTTGCATCGAGGTTCCAGAAAGCACCTTCATCCGTTTTATCCGTGGAGTAAGACGCGTTAAAGAATCCTCTGTTTTTTGCCATAAATGGAATTTCTCTTTGTCCTCCCAGGAAGTCTGCCTGCACATCATAATATTTATACGCCAGTCTCATTTCTAAATTTTTCGCTGGTGTAAAATCCAATTGAGTTTGAAAACTGTTGGCAAAAGATTTTCCTTCAAGATTGTAGAATACGATTTTCTGTGGTGAAAGATCTAAATCGGTCAACACTTGATTTTGGAAATCTGTTCTGAAGAAGTCTGCAACTAAACTTGCTTTTCTGTTGAATAATTTAAATTCCTGCTGAACACTTGCTCCGTAATTCCAGGCGATTTCTGGCTGTAAATCATAGATTTTTCCACCATTTCCTAAAATTTCGATTTGTCTGTTTGATCCGAAATATTGCTGACTTTCCGCAAAGATATTGGCCGTTCTAAAACCTCTTCCAGCTGAAAGTCGAAGAATGGTCTTATCAGTGACGTCGTATTTAAAGTTCACTCTTGGGGTAAATTGCGTTCCTGCTAGATTATGAAAATCCGTTCTGGCTCCTGCAACCAAAGTATATTTCAATCCTGTCAAAGTATATTCGAAAAATACTCCCGGAACGGTTTCTGTTCTTTTATAATTGTGCGTCAGATAATCTTCGTCATATTGATCGTATAAAAAACTCGCTCCAGTTTTGAATTTATTATTCGTATTTCCGATAATACTTTCAAAAACCAAATTGGAGTAAAACGTATTTTGATTTCCCCAATAATTTCTCTGACCAAAAAAACTATTTTGTTGATGTGTCGTAAACTGATTCATCCAACCGATACTTTGATAAGGTTTGTCTTTGAACATATAACCGGTTTTATTCCAGATTTCAAATCTTGAAAGATCAATTCCAACTCCGTAAGCACTTTGTTGTGAACGGTCGATCATTTTATCAAAAGCGGTTTGTCCACCAAATCGCTGGTCTTTCACAAAGCTAATCCCGAAATGTGTTCCTAAACCAGAATGTTCTAAATCATTATAATTTAAAAGATAGGTAGCATTGATTTGATTTCCAGTTGGTTGGTCTAAAAATCCATCATGATTAGAATCTGTTTTTCCTAACGTGGCATTTCCATGAAGTAAAACCGATTGGTTCCAATGTTCGTTGAGATTTGAGGTAGAGGTAATATTCGTTTCAACTCTACCATAAGCATCTGCAAAAATATTTACACCTGTTTCCGGGTTTTCAGCGGCTTTCAAAAGTTCGGTGTTAATTTGTCCGGTAATACTTTCGTAACCGTTGACTACCGTGCTTCCTCCTTTAGTCAATTGAATTCCGCCAATCCATCTTCCTGGAATTAAATTTAAACCATAAGGTGCTGCCAAACCGCGAATAGAAGGCAAGTTTTCTTTTGTTAATGCCGTGTATTTTTGATCAAGGCCTAGCATTTTCAATTGTTTCGTTCCGGTTACCGCATTGGTAAATGAAACGTCTACCGTTGCATTAGTTTCAAAACTTTCAGACAAATTACAACATGCGGCTTTCAATAATTCTTTGGTTCCGATATTAAAGGTTAGGCTCGCTTCTTTCTTACTTAAGGCGGTAGCATCAGCCAATTTAATTAATCGAACTTCTTCGATTGATTTATCGAAATGATCAGCATGTTGAGAAAAATCTTTTTTCGGTGCCGGAGCAGGTGCTTCATCATGATGAACTAAATCACTTTTCACTCCTAAAGGTAATTCTCGGTCATACAAACAACATCCGGGAAGTTTGTCGTAAATATCAGCTCTTGCCGTGTACTTTTCATTGTCATGACCAACCTCTGCGATTTTTTGTAAAATTAAATCTGATGAAGTTTTAGAAGGATTAAAATTTAATGTTACAATTTGAGTTTCTGCATCCCAAGTCGCTGAATCTGCGCCAGCACTTGTAGCAGCTTTTTCGATTCTCGCTTTACATGAACCACAGTTTCCACGGACAAAAAATTGATTATCTCCTTTTGAAGGTTGTGCAGAAATTTCTTTTTGTAGAAAAGAAGGTTCTCTTTCATAATGACAACAAGAAGCCAATTTTTCGTACACATCATCTGATGCTCTGTATTTTTCATTGTCATGTCCAACCTCTGCAATTTTCTTTAAAATGGTATCAGCGGAAGTTTTGGTTGAATCAAATTCAATTTCAAGTTTTTGGGAATCGGCATTCCAGTTGGCGGTTTTTGCACCTGTTTTTTTTGCGGTAGTTTCGATTCTTTCTTTGCACATTGCGCAATCTCCTTTAACTAAAAAAGTTGATTTAGTTATAGTTTGAGCGTATAAAAGAGAAGTGAATAATAGGGAAAATAGGCAAAGACTTTTTAACAAAGTTTTCATTTTTAAAATAAGTTAATTAATAGAATAAGGTTGCCAAAAGAACGTTCTTTTGGCTATAATCTAATGTATTAACCTATTTTAGGCGGTTGCCAAATGTTTTGAATATTAGAAGAAAAATAAGAGTTTCCGTACTCAAAGTTGATCTCCTGAATAAAGAAATGTCTTTGTAAAGTTGAATTAAATTCCGGAGTAAGATAATTCATTACAAAATGAACCGTGCAAGAATGACAGTTATTACAGTCATCTCCACAATTCGTTTTTTCGGATTTGTTTTTTGATTGATCAGTATGACAAGATTTTGTCTTTTCTGTCTTGCAGCAATCGTCTTTAATCGATTTCTGATCGCAACATTCTAAAGTCGTTTGAGCATAAATCATCTGCTTGGGAAGAATAAAAATACTCAATCCCAAAACAATAAAAAATATTTTCAAAGTTCTTGACATGCTTTTGCAAAATTAATAAATATAATTGACCTAACCTGATTATCGTTAAATCTTCTTAAATAAAGTTAAAAAATCATCATTCAATTGCTTGATAGCTAATTAATTGTAATTTTGCCAGCTGAAAATCATTTAACATAATATAAAATGAAGAAGGTCCTTTTACCCTTAATAACTGTTTTATTTTTCGCCACCTCTTTCTATACCTTAGAAGACGTAAAGAAAAATCCAACAGAAACTCCTTTAAAGATACAACCAGAAAATTTAATTCTAAAAGCCGAACCGAAGTCAACTGCAACCTACGCGGAAGAAATTTATAACTCCATCGGTTTCGACAATATCAACCAACTCAAATCCGACGTTTTTTTCAAAGCCTTTTTAGGATTTACCAATCTTAAAAAAGAAGGAAAGCTTGATGAAGATGCTCATCTATTGACAATTTGTGACTTTTCGCTGTCATCTGCGGAGAAGAGGCTTTGGGTTATTGATTTGAATGAAAAGAAAGTATTGTATAATTCTTTAGTCGCACACGGAAAGAATACGGGTGAAGAATTCGCTCAGAAATTTTCTAACACGGAAAGTTCTTTGCAAAGCAGTCTTGGTTTTTATATTACAGAAACAACTTACAATGGCTCTAACGGTTATTCGTTGAAACTCATGGGAATGGATTCTGGCTACAACGATGCTGCGTTCAAAAGAGCAATCGTGATGCACGGCGCCGATTATGTGAGCGAAGGTTTCATTAAAAGTCAAAAACGTCTTGGTAGAAGTTGGGGTTGCCCGGCCGTTCCCAGAGCATTGGCTGAACCGATTATCAATACCATTAAAGGAAAGAATTGTCTTTTTATTTATTATCCCGACAATCAATATCTCTCCAGTTCGAAATGGTTGAAGTCAGAAGAAAATATCTAGTCCACTATCAAATAAAAATCCCGGTTAACAATTGCTAACCGGGATTTTTATTTGATTTATTTTAATTCAATAGGATTATTGTTTTTCTTGAATTCCTCTTTTTGGCGATCTTCCATTCGTTTTCGCTGATTAGGATCCATCTGAATTCTAAATCCACCTCGACCACCTCCGCTAGACATTGATGCCATCGCTGCCATTGGATCTTTTCTAAATTGCTCCTGCTGCTTTTCAAAGGCGGCTCTTTTAACAGTAATTATTGAACCTCTTTGATCGAAACTGGCAATCGCATCAATTTTTTTAGCTTCTTTTAAATCGAAACTATAATCGCCTTTAGCATCTTCAACTTTTACAATTAAACCAGGAAGTCCTGAAAATTTATAAGGACCATCTTGAAAAGGAACTTCAGTCGTAAACCAAGCGTACCAAGTTCTTCCTGCAAATTTCGTTTCTGCTTTTTGAGTTTTGTATTCACCAATTGTCGCCGTTTCTGGCAGAATTTTCCAATCCATTGGTCGATCTTCTTCGTAAGCATATTGATCACGTAGAATTCCTGCTTTATATATTTTTTTTCCGGTTTTGTAATCTTTTTCAATTATGAAATCCAGGTTTGATCTTAAACCTTGCATCTGACTTCTATCGAAATTAAAACTTCCAGTCTGTCTGGCTCTCGATAGTATAGAATCTCTCTTCATTCTGTTTTCAGCGTAGAAAATAGAATTCGCTCCTGAAATATCAAGATTAGCAGTTTCTGTTTTGATAACATTCCTGTCCGTAGAATCTGGTTTCATAGTTACCTGATACACAAAACGATTCGCTTGTGAAAAAACAATTTGGGAACAGATGCCCAAAACTAGAATAGCAATTTTTTTCATTCTTTAATAATTTGTTTTTTTGATAATAAATGATTGTAAAAGTTAAATATATACGTCTATGAGATTGATAGACAAATATACCGAAGCAAATTTGATATTCATTATATTATTAGTAATTTTGCAATCTAAAATAAGTCTAAATAAAAACAATGATAAAAGTTAGCGATCTAGCAAGAGAAAAAGCCATTCAGTTAATGACTGAAGATGGCTTTAAGCCTTTTGAAGATTATATAAGAGTCGGTGTAAAAAGCGGCGGTTGTTCCGGTTTAGAATATGTTCTGAAATTTGATAATGTAAAAACAGATTCAGATCAGGTTTTTGAAGATAATGGTATCAAAATTATTGTCGATAAAAAATCAGTACTTTATTTAGCAGGAACAATACTAGAGTTTTCAGCAGGGTTGAATGGGAAAGGTTTTGTATTCAATAATCCGAATGCAAATAGGACTTGCGGTTGCGGTGAGAGTTTCTCACTGTAAAACATTTAATTTTTACAAAAAAAATGGCAACAAAATATACAGAAGACGATCTTAGGGTCGATCTTGAAAATCAGAAATATGAATACGGTTTTACCACGGATATCGAATATGACGACTTTCCGACTGGTTTATCAGAAGAAATTGTGAGAATGATTTCGGCGAAAAAAGAAGAACCGGAATGGATGACCGAATGGCGATTGGAATCGTACAGAATGTGGTTGAAAATGGAGGAGCCTGATTGGGCAAATGTGACTTATGAAAAGCCAGACTTTCAATCAATTCGGTATTATTCAGCACCAACCGTAAAACCGGAACTAGCAAGTTTAGATGAAGTTGATCCGGAATTATTGAAGACCTTTGCTAAATTGGGTATCAATATCGAGGAGCAAAAAAGACTTTCAGGGGTTGCGATGGATATTGTGATTGATTCAGTTTCTGTAAAAACCACTTTTCAGAAAACTTTAAAAGATAAAGGAATTATTTTCTGTGCAATTTCTGAAGCAATCCGAGATTATCCGGAATTGGTCCGTAAATATATTGGAAAGGTTGTTCCTAGAGGAGATAACTACTACGCCGCATTAAACTCTGCCGTATTTTCAGACGGAAGTTTCTGCTATATTCCAAAAGGCGTTAAATGCCCGATGGAACTTTCAACTTACTTTAGAATAAACAAATCAGGGAGTGGACAGTTCGAAAGAACTTTGTTAATTGCAGATGAAGGAAGTTACGTGTCATACTTAGAAGGTTGTACTGCACCTGCGAGAGATGAAAATCAATTGCACGCCGCTGTGGTAGAATTATTTGCTATGGATGATGCTGAAATTAAATACTCAACTGTACAAAACTGGTATCCTGGAGATTCAGAAGGTAAGGGTGGAGTTTTCAATTTCGTAACAAAACGAGGAATTTGTGAGAAAAATGCAAAAATTTCTTGGACACAAGTTGAAACAGGTTCAGCTGTAACCTGGAAATATCCAAGTTGTATTTTGAAAGGTGATAACTCAGTTGGAGAATTTTATTCCATTGCAGTTACCAATCATCATCAATATGCTGATACAGGAACCAAGATGATTCACATCGGGAAAAATACAAAATCAACGATTATTTCTAAAGGAATCTCCGCTGGAAAATCAAACAACTCTTATAGAGGATTAGTGAAAATGATGCCTTCCGCAAAAGGAGCGCGTAACTTTTCACAATGTGATTCTTTATTAATGGGTAATGAATGTGGTGCACACACTTTCCCGTATATCGAAGTTAAAAATCCGACGGCACAATTGGAGCACGAAGCAACTACTTCTAAAATTGGTGAAGATCAAATCTTCTATTGCAACCAAAGAGGAATCAGTACCGAAAAAGCAATTGCTTTAATTGTTAACGGTTTCGGAAAAGAAGTATTGAATAAATTACCAATGGAATTCGCCATCGAAGCACAGAAATTATTAGAAATATCTTTAGAAGGAAGTGTTGGATAAAAATTAATTGTTCCATTTGAACGATCATTTCAAAACTTATTTTTTTAAAGAATTTATATATCATAACAGTAAAAAAACAGGAAGTAATTAACTTTTAAATTATCTAATTACCTCATTTCATATTATGTTAAAAATTAACAACTTACACGCAAAAATCCAAGACGGAGCAGAAATCTTAAAAGGAATCAATCTACAAATAAATCCAGGTGAAGTTCACGCCATCATGGGACCAAACGGAGCTGGAAAATCTACTTTAGCTTCTGTTATTGCAGGAAAAGAAGAATACGAAGTAACAGACGGTGAGATTCTTTTCGAAGGAAAAAATATCATCGAAGACGCTCCGGAAGAAAGAGCACATGAAGGAATTTTCCTTTCTTTCCAATATCCGGTAGAAATTCCGGGAGTTACCGTAACCAACTTTATCAAAGCTGCCATTAACGAAAACCGAAAAGCAAAAGGTTTAGAAAATATGCCGGCAAAAGAAATGTTGGCTTTGGTAAAAGCAAATTCTGAGAAATTAAATATCAAGAGAGATTTCTTGATGCGTTCATTGAACCAAGGATTTTCAGGAGGTGAGAAAAAGAGAAATGAAATTTTCCAAATGATGATGTTGGATCCGAAATTGGCGATTCTCGATGAAACCGATTCAGGATTAGATATTGACGCTTTGAGAATTGTTGCAGACGGAGTTAATTCTTTCAGAAAAGAAGGAAACGCTGTTTTGTTAATTACTCACTATCAAAGACTTTTAGATTATATCGAGCCAGATTTTGTACACGTTTTAGCCGACGGAAAAATCATCAAGACCGGTGATAAATCGCTTGCTTTAGAATTAGAAGAAAAAGGATACGATTGGCTTTTGAATTAATTTGGGATTTGTAAAACACAAATTTCCTTTTAAAATGTCGAATTTCAAATCAATACAATGGCTCTATTAGAAAATATACAAAACAACCACGCTGCTTTTTTAGACACGCTTCAACACCGTTTTCTGGATGAGACTCGAAATGCTGCCTTGAAAAAATTCTTTCATTTAGGCTTTCCAACTAAAAAAGACGAGGAATATAAATACACGAACTTAAGAGAAATCACCGAGAAGAATTATAATTTCTTCCCGAAAGAAGCGCATACCATTTCGAAAGAACAGATTGCTGAACTGCATTTAGGCGAAGAAAACTTCGACTGGATCGTATTTATTAATGGTAAACTGCACAAAGAATTATCAAAAATTTCAATTGAAAATGTAGAACTTCTTTCTTTTAATTATGCTCTAAATGATCCGAAACATAAAGATGTTTTTGATCATTATTTCAATACGATTGCTGATCAAAATTTAGCGTTCACGAATTTGAATACCGCTTATTGCAAGCAAGGGTTTTTCTTGAAAGTTCCAAAGAATGTCGTGATTGAAAAACCAATTCACGTTTTCTACATCTCTCAAAATCAAGACGAAAACACATTCTATAATACTCGTAATCTACTGATTGCAGAAGAAGGTGCTAAAATTGAAGTGATTGAAAGTCACCATAATTTTGATGAAACTTACGTGTTCACCAATTCTGTTACTGAAATTTTCACTTACCAAAATGCAAAAGCAGATTGGCATAAATTGCAGAATGACAGTAACACATCTTATATGATGGATCACACTTTTGCAAAACAGGAACGTGACAGTTTAACGACGGTCAACACGTTTTCGTTCGGTGGAAAATTGGTGCGTAACAACTTAGATTTTATTCATAACGGCGAGAATATCAACTCGTTCATGAACGGAATAACGATTATCGACGACGAACAGTTGGTCGATCATCATACCGCAGTTCACCACAAAACGCCAAATTGCGAGAGTTACCAAAACTACAAAGGAATTTACAAAGGCAAATCTCACGGGGTTTTCAACGGTAAAGTTTATGTAGATAAAATCGCTCAGAAAACCAATGCTTATCAACAAAATAACAATATTTTGCTCGACGAAGGAGCATCGATTGACAGTAAGCCACAACTCGAAATTTTCGCAGATGATGTGAAATGTTCACATGGGTGTACGGTCGGTCAATTGAATGAAGATGCTTTGTTTTACCTTCGTGCCCGTGGAATTTCCAAGAAAGAAGCGCAGGCAATGTTATTGTTCGCCTTCGCAAATGACGCCATGGAAAACATCGATATCGAACCACTTCGAGTGAAAATCTCCAAACTTTTGGCAGAGAAATTAGAAGTAGATATGGAGTTTGAAGATATTTTTTAGGGCGACAAATTTCCGCCTGAGTTTATCCTGAGCTTGTCGAAGGATTCCCGCTTTTTTTATTCTTAGCTTCGTCTTCGCTCAGCCAACAATAAAAAAGAGCTCCACTCAAGTCGGGTCGCAACTGGGAATGAAAAATGAAATTTGTTTCTAAAAACAAAACAATCAATAGAAACGGGCTTTAGCCCGTTTTTTTATTTGAAGCAAAGAAAGGCTTGAGCTAAAACTATTTCACTAAAATTTTGAATTTTTTATCATTGTGATTTTTTATTTCTTTGCGTTCTCCTTTGCGCCATTGCGTGAAAAAAAAACTTTAAAATATGAATCTAGAACATATCAAAGATCATCTCAACGCCTACAAAGAACACGATCAAATCTTTGAAGCAGCCCATTTTCTTATTGAATCTTTTGGTTTGGAAAGCGAAAATTTTGCTGGCTTAGGTTTTCGCCTAGAATTAGAGCCAAACAAAATGTTATTGACCACAGAAGGCGTTCTCGGTGAAAAACAAATGGTCATGATTCCCCGAAACCTTTTCGACTTTGATTTGAATTTAGTTGCAAACATGGTTGCGCACGAAATGTTACATGTTCGACAAAAAGCCCCGGAAACATTATTGGAAGACAAAAACGAAAGAGAGTTTCAGGCTTATTACGAAATGCTTTTCCATAAAGAATTTCCACTCGTTCCAGATGTTTCAGATTTTCATAAAAAATTCTTCGCAGAAAAAGCTTTGGAATATTATAAAAGAATGGGAGAGAATTCTGATTTGCAGAAAAAATATTTAGATCAGAAAATTGAAGTTGAGAAATTAATTAGTGCTCTTTAACTTACCCAATGATTGAAAGTTTTAATGACTTTCCATTTTCCATTTATTTTTTTATAGACAGAAGTTTCACCTCCGCCCCAAAGTGGTCCGCAAGAAATCGAATTAATTACAATGCAGATATTCTTCTCTTTATTGAAATAAGGAATCGAATAATTTCTCAAACATTTATCTCCAAATTCTTCTCTGAACTTTTTCCAATAGTCTTTTACAGATAAATATTTTTCTTGTGACTTCTGAAATTTCTTAAATTTTTCTGTATCAATGAATTCAACTTTGGAGGTGATTTTAGCTGTATCTAAAACAAAATTCGAATTCGTTTTTATTTGAATTTTGATATACGCCAAGTCATCTTTTGTAAAAGTGCCGTTTTCAGGTAAGTAAATAATTCCGTGTGAACTTGGTGGAGTTGGTTCTATTATTTCGTTCTTTTTTTCGGATAATTTTTCTCTAAATTTTAAATCGATTGGCTTTGAAATTTTATACAAATATTCTTCAGTGTATCCTGACGCTTTATTTTCGGAAATATCTGCGGCAATGAGTTGATTTAAAACTTCATATTTTAAATGAAAATTCTCATCCTCCTTCTTACAGGAAAAAAGTAGAAATGCTAAAATTAAAATTAAAAGATTTTTTACCACATTTTAACCTAAAACAATTAGCTCAGAAATCCTTCCAAAATCTCACATGCAGATTTCGGTAGATTTGTTCCAGGTCCGAAAATATAATCAGCGCCATTTTTATAAAGAAATTCATAATCCTGTTTTGGAATTACGCCTCCAACAACGATTGTAATATCATCTGCGCCGAGTTTTTTTAATTCTGCCACAACTTGCGGAACAAGAAATTTATGTCCAGCTGCTAAAGAAGAAACGCCCAAAATATGAATGTCATTTTCTACGGCTTGTTTCGCTACTTCTTCCGGTGTTTGAAATAATGGAGCAACGTCAACATCAAATCCCATATCTGCGAAGGCGGTTGCTACTACTTTGGCGCCACGATCGTGTCCGTCCTGTCCCATTTTAACGACCATGATTCTAGGTCTTCTTCCTTCGTGCTCTTCAAACTTTTCAGTTAAGGCGAGTGCTTTCGGGAAATATTCATTCTTGCTTGCATTCATGGCGTAAACTCCTTGTATGGTTCTGATATTGGCTTTATATCGTCCGAAACTTTCTTCCATCGCATCGCTCATTTCTCCGAGTGTCACTCTTCTTCGAGCAGCTTCGATGCAAATTTCTAAAAGATT
Organism: Kaistella flava (ex Peng et al. 2021); assembly: GCF_015191005.1. Taxonomy (NCBI): domain Bacteria; kingdom Pseudomonadati; phylum Bacteroidota; class Flavobacteriia; order Flavobacteriales; family Weeksellaceae; genus Kaistella; species Kaistella flava (ex Peng et al. 2021). The sequence goes on from NZ_CP040442.1 coordinate 2,931,346, forward strand.
TCCTTCTCCGGATTTTGCGGATTCTTTCAATGTTTCTAAGATCTCTGTAACCGCTTCGGCATTTCGATCGGTTTTAATTTGATGCAATCTTTCGATTTGTTTACGACGAACTTCAGAATTATCGATATCTAAGATATCCAACTCCATTTGTTTTTGAGTCGATTTGAAAGAATTAACGCCAATGATGAATTCTTCGCCACTATCTATTTTCGCTTGCTTTTTTGCCGCAGCTTCTTCAATTCTCATTTTTGGAATTCCGGCTTCGATTGCTTTGGTCATTCCGCCTTCCAATTCAACTTCATCAATGAATTTCATGGCTTCATCAATCATTTGTTGCGTCAGACTTTCTACCAAATGACTTCCTCCCATTGGATCTACGACATCGCAGATTCCACTTTCCTGCTGTAAAATAATCTGCGTATTTCTGGCAATTTTTGCGGAATAATCTGTTGGTAAAGCAATCGCTTCATCTAAAGCATTGGTATGTAAAGATTGCGTTCCACCCAAAGCTGAAGATAATGCTTCAATCGTAGTTCTCGTAATATTATTAAATGGTTCCTGTTCTGTTAAACTCCAACCAGAAGTTTGAGAATGCGTTCTTAAAGCTAATGATTTTTGATTTTGAGGATTAAATTGTGTTAAAAGATTTGCCCAAATATATCTTGCTGCACGCATTTTCGCAATTTCCATAAAATGATTCATTCCGATGGCCCAGAAAAAAGATAAGCGTGGTGCAAAATCATCGATTTTCATTCCTGCCTTCATTCCTGTTCTTACATATTCTAAACCATCTGCCAAAGTGTAAGCCATCTCTAAAACTGGTGTCGCTCCAGCTTCCTGCATGTGGTATCCAGAAATCGAAATCGAATTAAATTTCGGAATATTTTTAGAAGCATATTCAAAAATATCCGCAATAATTTTCATGGAAGGAGTCGGTGGATAAATATAAGTATTCCGTACCATAAATTCTTTCAAAATATCATTTTGAATCGTGCCCGAAAGTTTATCCTGCGAAACTCCTTGCTCTTCTGCCGCTACAATATAAAAGGCCAAAACTGGCAAAACGGCACCGTTCATTGTCATTGAAACCGATATTTCATCCAAGGGAATTTCATTAAATAAAATCTTCATGTCTTCCACAGAATCAATTGCAACTCCAGCTTTTCCAACGTCTCCTTCAACTCGTGGATGATCGGAATCGTAACCTCGGTGCGTTGCCAAATCAAATGCAACTGACAAACCTTTTTGTCCAGCTGCTAAATTTCGTCTGTAAAAAGCATTAGATTCTTCCGCCGTAGAAAATCCAGCGTACTGACGAATCGTCCAAGGTTTTTGAACATACATTGTTGAATAAGGTCCACGTAAATACGGTGCAACTCCTGCAGAATATTGTTTTTCTGTGAGTGTTTTTGAATCGTTTTCGGTGTAAGAGGATTTCATTTCCAAACCGTCTTTTTCAAAAAAGTAGGGAAGAGTTGCTTCCGATTTTAAGGAAAAATCAGGATTTGTATTTTGGATTTTTTGACGCATTTTTTGTTGGCTTTAGAAAAAGTAAAGTTACGAATTTTTGAAAAGTTTTATCAATTAAAAAACCCTTTCAGCCTTTTAAAGGCTGAAAGGGTTGATTAGTAAAATTTCGTAATAAGTTAAAGGAAATAAAATAAACCTTCAAGGTTTAATAATTATCTTCTTCACCTTTCATTTTCTCAGCATTCTCCGCCATAATTACAGCGTCGATCATTTCCTGGATATCACCGTTCATATACGCATCAAGGTTGTACATTGATTTGTTGATTCTGTGATCGGTAACTCTTCCTTGAGAATAATTGTAGGTTTTAATTTTTGCCGAACGGTCACCAGTGGAAACCATTGATTTTCTTTGAGCGGCGACATCACCAACTGCTTTTTGCAATTCAATATCGTATAATTTGGTACGTAGCATTTCCATTGCTAATTCACGGTTGGCCAACTGTGAACGTGCTTGTTGACAAACAACCACCATTCCTGAAGGTTTGTGTGTTAACTGAACTTTCGTTTCTACTTTATTTACGTTTTGTCCACCTGCACCTCCGGATCTTGAAGTTTGCATTTCGATGTCGGCAGGATTTAATTCAAAATCTACTTCTTCGGCTTCGGGTAAAACTGCTACGGTAATTGCTGACGTATGGACTCTACCTTGAGATTCTGTTTCAGGCACACGTTGTACGCGGTGAACGCCGGATTCGAATTTCATGATTCCGTAAACACCATCATTTCCTTCCACTCTTAAAATCAATTCTTTGTATCCTTTTGAAGCTTCACTGGAATCGGTGATTTCGTGTTTCCAACCTTTTGATTTGAAGTACATTGCGTAAGCTCTGTACACATCTTCCACAAAAATTGCAGCTTCATCTCCACCTGTTCCGGCACGAAGTTCAACGATTACGTTTTTATCGTCTGTTGGATCTTTCGGAATTAAAAGAACTTTTAGTTGTTCTTCTAAGCCTGGAATTTTGTCAAGCATTTCATATTTTTCCAGTTTTGCCATTTCGACAAACTCTTTGTCAGAACCATCGGCGATAATTTCGTCGGATTCTTCAATGGTATTTAGAGCTTGCATATACTGATCGAATACAGCCACAATTTTCCCTAAGTCGCTGTATTCTTTATTCAGGGTAGAATATTTCTTTTGATCAGAAATAATATCCGGTTGAATAATAAGATCTGCAACTTCGTTGTAGCGTTGTTTAATGGCTTCGAGTTTCGGTATAAGTGACTTTGACATTTCTGATTTTTTGTAGTTTGCAAAGATAAAGAAAAATGAGCCAAGTTAAAAGAATCAATTTGGCTAAGGAAAGAAGACCGAAATATTATTCCAGCCCCGATTGCAACGGCATCCTTTTTTGAGGAGGAAGGACGAAAAAAAGATATAGTGGAAAGCGGGTGAGAGATTGAAAAGAAACGAAAATAGTGACGCTCCTCAACAAAAAAATCAGTTCCTAAAAATAGAAACTGATTATTATATATGGTTTTGCTTTGCGATTGCTTTTCCCGGAATTAAAGTGGGAAAGCAATGACATCAACTAGTGATGACCGTCGGTGTGAAGAAATGGACCACGCCCTTTTGGGTTGCTGTAAAGAAGTTCTACGCCTTCTTGCTCGGTCATTATTTTTCTTCTTACTTCTTCTGGATCGAAAGGTTTTGTCTTTCCGAAATATTCAGCTAATCCAGCCGTAAGCCAAATTGGGATTACATATCCGAAGAACATGAAAATACACCAGAATCCTACGAGGAACATGCATACGAAATAAACGGTCCAAAGGAACTGGTAGAAAGGAAAAAATGCTGATAACATCATCATTGTAATAGATTTTAGGCAAAAATAGGATAAATTTTGATGAGGACAAAAGATTTGCTCCTGATTTTTGTTATTTTAATTGATTATAAATTTACTTGTAGTATTTCTAATTTTTTTTAAACCGCAAAAGGGGCAAAAGATAATTATAAAACTTTAAGATTTTCAAGAGAGTTCAAAATGTAAAATCGCTATGAATCATTATTTTAAAAGCTCTTGACTTACTTATTACTAAACCTTTTGTGTCTTTTCCGGTTATAAGATTTTGCTCTTTGCAATATTTTTAATGGGAAATTGATTCAAAGAAGTCGTTTCCTTTGTCATCGGTTATGATGAAAGCTGGGAAATCTTTGATCTCAATTTTACGAACGGCTTCCATGCCTAGTTCTTCAAAATCAACAACTTCTACGGAAGTGATGTTTTCTTTGGCAAGAATCGCCGCTGGACCACCAATTGATCCGAGGTAAAATCCGCCGTATTTGTTGCACGCATTCGTAACGTCTTTGCTTCGGTTTCCTTTTGCAAGCATAATCATACTTCCGCCGTTGGCCTGGAATTCATCGACATAAACATCCATTCTTCCTGCGGTGGTTGGGCCGAAACTTCCGGAAGCCATTCCAACTGGAGTTTTTGCGGGACCTGCGTAATAGATTGGGTGATTCTTGAAATAGTCAGGCATTGGTTTCCCGCTGTCTAATAGTTCTTTGATTTTTGCGTGAGCGATATCTCGGGCAACGATTAAAGTTCCATTAAGTTTCAATCTTGTTTTAATCGGATGTTTTGAAAGTTCTGCCAAAATTTCAGACATTGGTTGATTCAAGTCAATTGAAACGGCTTCTTCTAAATGTGGAGGTGTTAAAGGCAAGAACTGTTTTGGATTAACTTCAAGTTGCTCTAAAAAGATTCCGTCTTTGGTGATTTTTCCTTTAATATTTCTATCTGCAGAACAGGAAACTCCCATTCCAACTGGACAAGAAGCGGCATGACGTGGAAGACGAATAACGCGAACATCGTGGGTTAGATATTTTCCACCAAACTGAGCTCCGATAGAACTTTCCTGGCAAATTTTCTGAACTCGCTGTTCCCATTCCAAATCACGGAAAGCTTGACCGCCCATATTTCCTTCTGTTGGAAGATGGTCATAATAACCAGCGCTCGCTTTTTTCACCGCGGCTAAATTGGATTCAGCAGAAGTTCCACCGATAACAATTGCCAAGTGGTAAGGCGGACAAGCCGCAGTTCCCAGATCCATAATTCTTTCTTTCACGAACGCCTCTAAAGAACTATCGTTTAATAAAGACTTCGTTTTTTGATAAAGGAAAGTTTTGTTGGCTGAACCTCCACCTTTTGCAATGAATAAGAATTTATATTCGTTTCCTGTTTCGGCATAAATATCGATTTGGGCTGGAAGGTTAGAACCGGAATTCTTTTCTTCAAACATTGTTAAAGGAACAATTTGGGAATATCTTAAGTTTCTTTCCTGATACGTATTGTAGATTCCTTTGGAAATCCAGGCAGCATCTTCAACTCCTGTGTAAACATTTTCCCCTTTTTTGGCGACGCATATTGCAGTTCCGGTATCTTGACAAGAAGGTAAAGCTCCTTCAATCGCAACGGCCGCATTTTGTAAAAGGTTGTAGGCTACAAAACGATCGTTATCTGTTGCTTCAGGATCGTCGATGATTTTTTTAAGTTTTGCCAAATGCGAAGAACGAAGCATAAATGAAACATCTGCTAAAGCATTCTCTGCAAGAAGTTCTAAGCCTTTTGGATCAACGGTTAAGATTTCGCGATCGCCCAACTGTTCTGTTTTTACATATTCAGAAGTCAGTTTTTTGTATTGGGTTTCGTCTTTTAGAATGGGAAAAGGTTCCTGATAATGGAAGTCCATAGTAATAGTAAATTTTTGAATTCACAAAAATAAGCAAATTATAAATTATGCGTGTACTATTAAACTAATATTTATTGAATAGAAAAAGATGAAGACTGAGCTTCACCTTAATTTTTGAAAGGAAGGAAATGTTTCTCTTCTCTTTCATCATTTGTGTTTACAAATTTAATCAATAGCATTGTCAATTTATGTCAACCACCTACAAGGGCCGATAAGAATTGTTGGAAACCAGTACAGTATCGTCTTCGTAAATCTGAACCATTTCTTTGTATTTCTCGGTAACCAACTTTTTAAGAATATTTGGTTTTATCACTTTTACATTAGACATCCATTGAAAAATCCAACCGATAAGTTCGCGATTAATTCCGCAATTCATGTTCATGATGAAATTTCCGTTTTCCAGTTGTTCAAAATTTTGTGTTTCAGTCCAAAATTGTTTGTGTACAAAAGTTCCGGTACGGTGAGTGAATTCTATTTCAATATCATAAATTTCGTCATTGATGTTTTGAGTAATTCCAAATCGTCTTGAAAGTTCCGTCTCTAAATGCTGCAAATAGGCGCTGTTGTCAAATGGGTCATTAGTGAGTTTATATTTTTCAATTTGTTCCAAGCCTAATATCAGAAGTTGGTTATTTGCTTTTAAAAAGCCAGATACATGAACGACGCCACGGTGATAAAGAATTTGTATCGGTAAAAAAACTTGTGGAAATTTTAGATGAGAAGAAATAGAAGTATAATCGTAATTGACCAAAAGCAATTCCATTCCTCTTTTATTCTGAATGCTCCAAATACAGTCATCCAGTATTTTATGATAATCTGTAAAAACTGATCCTTCGAAGAAATGAGTTGCTTTTATCTGTGATTTTGCAACATCTACAAAGTTTTCAAACTGGCTTTTACTGTATTTCTTATAAAAGAGGCTGGCGAATTTTTCGTGAGAGTCTTTTCTAGACGAAACAATTGATAAAGGTAGAAACTTTTGAAAAAGGATATAAGAATTAATATCAAATTCTGTAAGTGGTTCTTCCTGGTTGATATATTCAATCTTCCAGGTTTTTCTATTTTTTTCACCCACCGCGACTACCAGTTTTTCATTGGGTAGAATAACAGAGTTTTCCAAATCATATAAATCTCTGTAGAAGGTACGCGACGAAATCTGGACGTCATTTTTCTTGGCCCAACTAGACAGCATTTCGATTGTTACGGGGCTAGATTTCAGACGACTGTAAATCATCATTAATCGTTTTGACTTTTCGGACATTACATTGTATTTATAGCATAAAAGTAGTTATTTTAAATGTTTTATCATCAACTTTACCATTATTAATAATGGATATTTATCATGGATATTCTTTGTCTGTCCTTATTAATTTCCCTAATTTTAAAAGATAAATTTAAAATAATGAATTACAGAATAGAAAAAGACACCATGGGCGATGTGCAGGTTCCTGCAGACAAATATTGGGGTGCGCAAACGGAACGTTCCAGAAATAATTTTAAGATTGGACCGGAAGCTTCGATGCCACACGAAATTATAGAAGCTTTTGCTTATTTGAAAAAAGCCGCCGCATTTACAAATGCCGAATTGGGTGTGCTTTCCAACGAGAAAAGAGACATGATTGCGAAGGTCTGCGATGAAATTTTAGAAGGAAAATTGAATGATCAGTTTCCGCTCGTGATTTGGCAAACAGGTTCCGGGACACAATCGAACATGAATATGAACGAGGTTGTTTCGAATAAAGCACACGTCAATAATGGTGGAACTTTAGGCGAAAAGTCAGAAGTTCACCCTAATGATGATGTGAATAAATCGCAAAGTTCAAATGATACTTTCCCCACTGCAATGCATATTGCGGCCTATAAAAAAGTGGTTGAACATACTTTACCGGCCGTAGAAAGGTTACGCGATACTTTGCACGAAAAAGCAGAAAGTTTTAAAACGGTCGTGAAAATCGGACGAACACATTTGATGGATGCAACGCCTTTAACTTTAGGTCAGGAATTTTCCGGTTATGTAGCACAATTGGATTATGCGATGAAAGCTATTACAAATACTTTCGAACATTTGCAGGAAATCGCTTTGGGCGGAACTGCAGTCGGAACAGGATTGAATACGCCAAAAGGTTACGATGTTTTGGTGGCAAAATATATTTCAGAATTTACGGGACTTCCATTTGAGACAGCTCCGAATAAATTTGAAGCTTTAGCTGCTCACGACGCAATTGTTGAAAGTCACGGTGCGTTAAAACAACTCGCGGTTTCTCTTTATAAAATAGCTCAGGATATTCGATTCCTGGCTTCGGGACCGAGAAGTGGAATTGGCGAAATTCATATTCCGGAAAACGAGCCAGGTTCTTCCATTATGCCAGGGAAAGTGAATCCAACTCAGAATGAAGCAATGACCATGGTTTGTGCACAAGTTCTAGGAAATGATACCACTATTTCATTTGCTGGAACTCAAGGGAATTTTGAACTCAATGTTTTCAAACCTGTGATGGCTTATAATTTTTTACAATCTGCTCAATTATTAGGTGACGCTTGTATTTCATTTAATGATCATTGTGCGATCGGAATTGAACCGAACGAACCAAGAATTAAAGAACTCGTTGAAAAATCATTAATGCTAGTAACGGCTTTGAATACGCATATCGGTTATGAAAATGCGGCAAAAATTGCAAAAACTGCTCACAAGAATGGAACGACTTTGAAAGAAGAAGCTGTGAATTTAGGATTGCTAACTGCGGAACAATTTGATGAATGGGTGAAACCGGAGGATATGGTTTAGACTAGACTTTTAGATAATAGACTTATAGATGATAGGCTTTTAAATGCAAAAAACTCTGGAAAATTTTCCAGAGTTTTTTATTTTTTAATAAATTCGTGAAGAGATTTCTCAATGAACGGCCCATGTTTGAGTATAGGAATTTATTCCGGTGCATTAATGGAGCAACCTTTTTATATAATTGAAATTTATTCCAACTTATTTACAAAGAATAACCAATTTTTTAAAATAGAAATTCCGAGTAATCACCCGGAATTTCTTGTTGATATGAATATGAATGAAAATATTATAACCCAAGACCCAAACCAATTACCAAAGCTTTATCATTCGGGAAATGACCATCTTTAAAATAATTGCTAAGATCTTTCTTAACGAAAAGACTAAGACTATTATAAGAGAAAGTAACTTGACCTCCGTAAATAAAAGGATTAACCTGATAATTTGATCTGTTTCTGAAATCATCACCGTTTCCCCGTACAATATTATTGGTCGACATTTGAACACCGCCGTACATATTGGCAGCAATTCTAAATCCGTCAGAATAACTTCTGTATTGGATATCCATTCCGACATTTTTCAGTTTAGAAAAATTGTATTGTAAACCTAACGGAACCATTAGATAACCCGTTCTCAATTTACTTTTAGCAGTATTACCGCCATAGTTTTCTATAGAAACGTTTCCATTACCGTCTTTCGCGAAAATCATATTATTGTCCAGACGAACGGTTCTCCAGGAAAATCCTACACCCGAAATTAAACCCCACGGACTCGTTCTGCTAAACTGATGATTAAATTTTAAACCAACTTCCAGATTGCTGTTGTAACCAATGTTTTTATCCAAATCATTGTCAGCTAAATTATTGTTAAGCATCATAATACCGTAAGTGAAATATCCTGAGAAGTTGCTGGTAGCGCGAAATTTCTTCAGCAAACTCGCTCTTAAATCCGCCTCCGACGTAACATCCGTATTTAGTAAAGAATATCTTACCTGTTTTTGAATAACGGCATCAAGATCAAATCCTAAATCTTCAATTTTCTGATCGATTTTTTCTGCATACCGATTAGATATTTCTGTTTTTTGTTGATCAAAGTCAGCTTTGTCTAAGTTTTTAGTTTGAAGAATTTTGAGCTCGGCTTCCATTAATGTTTTTTCTTCCTGAATAATCGTATTGATTTTTGTCGCATACTCTTCTACTTTCTCTTTGACCACCGGACTTATCTCGGTTTCTTTTTTAGAAGGTAGATTAATTGTTAATGTTTTTTGTGCGTAAATTGAAGAGGAGGTGAAAAGACATACCAAGCCCATCATGATAATTTTATTGATCATATTATTAATTTTTAAAAGTTTAGAATTGAATTATTTCGAGTTGAGGTCGATTGTCGCAACATTACTTCCGTCTTTGGATTTCTCAATAACATCTTTGTGTTCGACTGAAAAAAGTAAGGTTGAAGGATCGACGAATCTTTTCCTCTTGACCGGAACTTTTGCAGAATCTATCGTTGCAATACTGGTTGAAAGTTGATTTTGCGATATTTCAGGAATAATCTGCTTTGGTTTAATTGAAGGAATTTCGTTCTTTACAACAACTACTTCATGATCAGAAATCTTTGCTTCTTGAGATTTAATAATTGGACTATTTTTTATTAAAGTAGGTTCATTTTTTTCAACTAAAAACGGTGTCGCTTCTTTTTCAATATTATTTCCTGCATCAGAAATCTCCTGGTGAACTTTTGTTTCTACTATTTGTTGTTGAGGAACTTCATCATTATTATTGATTAAAATAATCCCTAAACTAAAAAGCAAAGCCAAACATGCCGCCACTAAAAACCAGTTGAGTTTTGACTTTGAAGAAGTCGGAGTTGGAGTTTGACTTTCAATCTCAGCCCACAAATCTCTCGTCGGAGTAATTTCCCGCTCGTCGATTTCTTTTTTAATCTGCTGTTCGATATTATATTTCTGAGTATTCATTTTTCAAATTTTTTTGTTGCTGAAAATAGATTTTTCTTAATTTCTCTTTGGCCCGAAACAGTTGTGTTTTACTTACGGATAAAGAAATGTCAAGCGTTTCAGAAATTTCCTGATGTGAGCAACCTTCGATGACATAAAGGTTGAAAACCATTCGGTAAGCATCCGGAAGTTGGTCTAAAAGTTCCTGTGCATTAAAATCAAAGTCTGTAATTTCGTCATGAAACTCTTCCAGGAAAGCCGGATTAATATCATCAATATAAAAAACCGTTTTGTGGCTTTTAATAAAATTCAGACATTCGTTAACCACGATTCTTCTGGCCCAACCTTCAAGATTTCCTTCGCTGCGAAAAGTTTCGATACTTTTAAAAATCTTACAAAACGCTTTGATCACGCAATCTTCAGCCTGATAAATATCGCTGACATAACTTTTGCTCACACTTAAGAATCGCTTTACATTTTGTTCATAGAAGATTTTCTGCGCAGCCGGTTCCTGTTTTTTCAGGCGACTTAGCAAATCATCTTTTTTATTATTGAACAAAATTTTCATACTTATTCTATTTCTACTTTAAAGACAACAAAATTTTAAAAAGGTTACAGATAATAATATATTTTAAATATTAAAACTGTAAGTACTTGATAATGAATTAAAAAAAATCCATTTTCTTGTTGGTGAAAATGGATTTTGAAAATGAAATTTATATTAAAACTTCAACCGAAGTGGTGAAGAAATCTTCCAGTTCCTGTAAGGTTTCTGGTGTAGTGATAATATCTTTTACCATTTCACCTTTGTCCAGCAAAACGATTCTGTTGCTGACTTCGGTCGTATGCGCAAGATCGTGACTTGATATTAGGAAAGTCACCTGTTCATTTTTCGTCCAGTCTTTAATTAATTTCTTCAATTTAATTTGAGTCGAAGGATCGAGGTTGGCAAACGGTTCATCTAAAACAATGATTTCCGGAGTTCCAATTAAAGCGCCGACAATTCCGACTTTTTTCTGATTTCCTTTCGATAAATCGCGAACGTATTTTTTAGCATTTAAAATTTCACCATTAAAAAAATCAGCGAATTGTTTTAGAAATTCATCAACGTTGGCTTCGTTTTGTCCGCGAAGTTCACCCAAGAAATAGAAATATTCTTCCGGTGTTAAATATCCAATTAAAAAAGTATCGTCAATAAAAGCCGAAACTTTCTTTTTCCAGTTTTCATTTTCGTTGACTTTATTGCCATCGATTTCGATAAAGCCCGTTGTAGGTTCTATCAAATCTAATAAAAGACTGAAAAGCGTTGTTTTCCCGGCGCCGTTATTTCCGACCAAACCGAAACTTTCGCCTTTTGGAATGACAAGGTTTTCGATATGAAGAACTTTTTTGGTTCCGTAAATTTTAGATATATTTTGAATTGAAATCATTTGATTGGGTTTTAGGAAATTAATTAGAGTAATTATTTTTACCGCAAAAGATGCAAAAATTTTATTTTAATGAAAGCTTATTAAAAGTTTGCAAAAGCACTATATAAAGTGGTTTCATCATTTTGCATTCTTTTGAAAGTCTTTTTTATTTCATTTTTCTTTTGTCTCTTTTGCGGTTAAATAATGTTGATTTATATTTTACTTAGGCTTTTTTAAAGGATTCAAGTGTGGAATATTTCTGGGTTTTATAGACTTTAACAATGATGTCGAAGATTTTATCTCTAATCAAAAAGCCGATAATTCCCAAAATGGCTAAACTCCCAACCGCCGGATAAATTCCGAAAAAATATTTAGCAACGGCAAAAACGCCCATTGGTAAAATCATTTGAGGAAGCATTAACAGCATAATTTTCATATTGAAATTATTTCCGCCGCCACCGAAAGATTTGCTTTTCGAATTCAGATCAATTGGTTTTTTATTAAAAGCTCCAGCCAAAAGCGTGATATAAGAGTTGACGCCCAAATTATATAATCCTGCCGCAAGAACGGTGAGGTAAAATTCCCAACTCACTAAAAGATAAGCGGAAGATAAAATGATAGAAATGAAAATTCCGATCACAATCAGTGACCATTTTCCTTTCAAATATTCTTTATACGGAACATTGGAAGTCATCATCAACGGATAATACGAACTGTCCCAACTTGGAACTCTTTGCCCGAACATCAACATAAATCCGCCCGTGATAAAAATCCCGGTGAAGAGTTGCATAAAACTGTTTTCGTACCCTTTTGTGAAAGTCAATAAACCGTAAAATAGAAAGAAGATGCTCATCGTTAAAGCAGATTTTGCCGCTTTACTTCTTTTCAACAAACGAATATCATTATTGATGAAAGTTCCCATGACACCGTATTTATTTAAAAATGCGATATTTTCAGTTTTCCCTTCCGCAACTTTTAATTCAAGTCCTTTATCTAAATAGAAGTTTTTATAAATTTCCTGGTAAGCAAGATAAGCCACGGCGATTGCCAGAATAACCGGGATTAAAAAGGCGCCGATATATTCGTAAAAACTATAGAAGATAATCTGTGAGTATTTTGAAAGTTCAATGATCTTAAAATATTCTAATCCTCCGAAAATGGCCATTAATCCAAAAACTGAAATCACAATGATATCTTTTCCATTCAATAAAATATTCAGGAAATTATTAAAATAGAAGACGGCAAAAATTCCGATCGTAAACATAAGTACGTGAATGATGGAGTAGCCACCATCGAAAATAAGCAGGCCGGCAAAGGGAAGAAGGAACAACAAGTTTCCCCAATTGAAGAAGTTAAAAAGGATTTTCAATATGGTATAATTGACCAGTTTTTTCTTCGTAATTCCTAAAGTCAGAAATGGTTTGATATTCTGAGTCGGCATTTGCTGCATAAAATAACGAATCAGCAAATCGAAAGCCCAGTAGTAAATAAAATATTTACTGAAAAGCAGAATGGGATCTGTATGTAATTGGTCTGTAGCGAAAAAGTAGAGCAGGAAAGGCATTGCTGCAAATGCAAAACTGAAATAAGCCATTCCGAAGAACATCAGAATTTTCATTCCCAGGTTGGCGCCGAATTGCGGATTCCGTATAAAATTTTTGAATTCGAATTGAATGAGTCTGCTGTACATCGCCTTACTTTTAAAGATAAGTCTAAAAATAAGAAAAATGTTACAGATAATTTAGCGAAAGATGAAATAGATGGTAAAACTGATAGTAATCGTTAGAATTAAATAGTATTGAAATAATCTTCCCAAATCTGATGGATCTGGAACATGATATTTTGAAGCTTTTCTAACTATTGTTCTAGTGTTAAGTAGTGCAATAAGTATAAATGCGGCAAAGAGAACTAATATTCCAGCATAAAGAAAATCCATAATTATAAAGTTTTACTTCATCAACTCTTTTTATCGCGACATTGAAGCTTCTACAATTTTTTATTTCACAGAATTTTCCAAAATCAACTTATTGATTTGTTGTTCGCTAAAACTTTTCAACAATACCTTTCCTTTTTGATCCAGAAGGAAAAAATTAGGATTACTATAACTCTGCAATTGATCTAGATAGTCTAAATTGTTGTCTTTACTTTTTAAATTAAGCCAACCATTTTTGAAATACTGATCTGTAAATTTTCTCCAATCAGTTTGATTATCAGTATTTAAGAAAGTAATGGTCTGTATATTTACTCCGTTCTTTTTCAAAGTGTTAAAATACTCAGCTACTTTCGGAGCTTGTTGTTGACAGTGAATGCAGTCTGGATTAAAAAACATTAGAAATGTATATTTTGATTTTGCATAAATCTCGGAAAGTGTAAAAGTTTTATTATTGAAATCCTGCATTTCCAATTCCGGCATTACAGTGCCGATTGGGACGGCTTCTAAAGAATTTAATTTAATTACACTTTGATCATAGAATGTTTTATTCGCTTTTATACATTTTTCATCATTCAAATATTTATTAAAAACATACTTAAAACTCGCGTTCAGATTATTTTGACTGTAATACTCCAGGTTTTTAAAAATCCAGTTAATATAAAAAATGAAATTTTCAGAATCACAATTTTGACCTTTTAATAAAACATCTGCATTGGCTTTATAATTTTCATTGTTGATAGGTAGAATAGTCGTGTATTTATAAAGAACCTGATACATATTGGGCATCAACTTAATCCCTTTTTCGTTCAGATTTATACCACTAAAAAATTGATTTCTTGCTGCGGTTTTAGCTGAAAGATCTTCTGGAATTTTCAGTAATCTCTTTTCTTCCAAAGCGGTAAATAAATTCAGAGTAGGGGTCGGGAATTCTTTTTGAAGAGATTTCAAAGCCTCTAATTTCGCTTCTGGATTTCCCTGCAGTCTTTGGTAAGAAAGAAAGCCTTTGTTTGGCTGGCTTTCTGTGGACAATGCTGATAAATTATTTCCAGGCAATCTAAAAGTGGTTTGACTGCCGTTTTCAACCAGGAGATCCATTTTCGTCTTTGGATCAGATTTTAACTCTAATCTAAAAATAGCACCAATAGTTTTTTTCGGTTGATTAAAAATTGCAATTTTATTTTTAGAATCTATTGTTGAGAATCTATAATAGAACTACTGCTGTAAGTTCCATTGTAAATCTTCAAATAAAGCATGTCATTATCGATGTTTTCGGTTTCGACAACAATCTTGTAGCCAGCTTGTGCAGACACAAAATTGCAGATTAACATGACGATGATAACCAAAATATTTTTCATTACTATAAATTTTATGTTTTTATTTCATCAACTCTTTCGCCTGCAAAATTGCCGCATCGGTAATTTTGCTACCTGAAAGAAGTTGAGCGATTTCCTGAAGTTTTTCGTCGTGGTTCAAAGAGATAATGGTGGATTGTGTTTTCCCGGAAACTTCTCTTTTGACAACCTTGTAATTGTCATTTCCTTTCGCAGCGACTTGTGCAAGGTGACTGATGACGATCAACTGCATATTCTCCGACATTTCTTTCATCACATTTCCAATCTCTTCAGCGACTTTTCCAGAAACTCCTGTATCGATTTCGTCCAGAATTAAAGTTGGAAGTTCTGAGTTTTCTGCCATCAATTTTTTAATAGAAAGCATTACTCGTGAACGTTCACCGCCGGAAATTGCAGTTTGAATTGGTTTTAAAGGAAAACCTGCGTTCGCCTGGAATAACAATTGAATATTTTCTTTTCCGAATGAAGTGAAATTTTTTAGATCTGATAATTGAACTTCAATCTTCGATTTTTCTAAACCTAATTGATTCAGTAATTTCTCCGTTTTTTTAATGAAATTTGGAATCGATTTTTTACGATTCTGTGATAATTCAGTTGAGGTTTTTTCTAAACCTTCAGCAGCGAGTTCTATTTTCTTCTCAGTTTGCTCAATTAAAAATTCTAATTCTGCAAAACCAGTTTGTTCGTTTTGAATCTGATCACGAATTTCTTTCAGACCTTCAACAGTGTTGACTTTATGTTTTAGAAATAAAGAATTGATTTTATTAAGTTGCTCAGACAAATTAGCAAGATCTTCTGGACTGGTTTCCATTTTGTCAGCTTCGTTTTGAAGATCGAAAAGGAAATCTTTAAACTCCACAAATTGTTCTTCAAACCTTTGACTCAATAGGGAATATTCGTGAGACAAAGAAGCGACTTTTGCTAATTTCGTTTTAACATCAAGCAAAGAATCAAGAACACCGACTTCCTCTGCATCCATTTTATTAAAAATCAAAGAAAGATTTTCGATAATCGTTTCTGCGTTTTCCTGTTTGCTTAACTGATTTTGAGCTTCTTCTAAATCAAAAAGATCCAAATTAACTTCCAGCAATTCTTCTAATAAAAACACTTTGTAATCGCTTTCTTTATTGCCTTCAGAAAGTTGAGTTTTATAATTCTCAAGCTCTTTGACCAATTTTTTATATTCGGAAAAGTCTTGTTGGTAATTGACAATCAACGTTTTGTTTTTCGAAAGCCCGTCAATCATTCGGAACTGATATTCTTCATCAAACAAATTTGAAGTTTCAAATTGCGAATGAATATCAATTAGTTTTTCGGAAAGTTTTTTTAGAATTTCTAAAGTAACAGGAACATCATTGACAAATGCTCGTGATTTTCCAGTTGGCAAAATCTCTCTCCGAATAACGGTATGGATTTCAAAGTCTAAATCATTTTCGTCAAAGAAGGTTTTGAAGTTTTCATTAACAATGAATTCGGCTTCAACGATACTTTTAGTTTCAGAACTTTGGATTGATTTTACATCAGCTCTTTCGCCCAAAATTAAACGTAATGCTCCTAAAATAATTGATTTACCCGCACCAGTTTCTCCCGTAATTACCTGTAAACCTTTGTTTAAAGTGATTTCGAGCGAATCTATAAGGGCGAAGTTTTGAATGAATATTCTTGAAAGCATATTTTGAAAAATCAATTACGAAGTTTTAAAACAAACTTCGGGCTGTAAATTTAAGACTTTAAAAGAGATTATGAAATACAATAGCTAATCAGTTGAACCTAAAACACTGATTTTAATGGTTTTTTAACAAAGTAAATTTTGAAAATTATTTTTGAATAATGATGAAAATATTGTTAGAAATTATTTCCACTTATTCCATTTGCTGTCAATGTCTTTCGGAGAGAAAATGCTGAAAAGTGCTTTTAAATCTGCCATATTCACATTAGCGTTATTTCCATTATAAAAGATATCGAAGATTTCCTGCTTTTTCGTATCGATGAAAATGTTCACGGGATAATTCATCTGGAAATTATTTTCATAGACTTTCAATTGCATCAAAGCATCTGCGATAATTTTTTTACCAGAAGACTGATCCTGTTTTCCGAGATTATCTAAACCAGCACGGTGATAAGTATAGTAAACGTTCCTAAGCGTGTTTTGGTCGGGTTTCAGCATATTGTCAATTAAAGCCGCGCGCGTTCTCGTTCCTTCCATTAAAGACCAGCCAGCGAATTTTTGATTCTGCGCATTATTAGAAATTTTCTGTGCTTTCTCAAACCATTGTTGTCCGCCTCTAACTTTGTAGCTGTCGCCATCGTAACCTAAAATCGTATAAACATAAAAACTGATAACATCAATTAAGTTCTTTCCCGAAAATTGTCTTTCGTTGAAAACAAGGTTTTCATTTTCGGTATAATCGAAACTAAAATTGGTGTCATTAATATTCAAAAGTGGCGTTTCATAAGTGGTGTTAAAAACCGGACGAACCGCCTGTACAACAATGCTTGCTTTGTAATTGCTACTCCCAGATTTTTCATTGATAACAATTGCGAAATTACATTTGATCTTTTCAAAGTTTTGTAATTTCTTTCCAGTCCAACTCGTGTTATTGATGAAATCCCGTAGGTTTTTTTCTAAAGTTTTATAAGCCTGCATATTACTGCCACTTACTTGCTGGGTGTTGACCTGTACATTTGCCAAAAGTTCTTGAGAAAAACTCAAGTTAAAGGAAAATAGAATGATGAATATCGTAAAAAGTTGCTTCATTATTAAATTAAAGTTTGAAAACGGAAATTTAAGGATATTATTTCGAAATCTGCTCTTCGATAAAATTTAAAAGATCTTTGGCAACGTCTTCTTTAGATTTTAATGCGAATTCGGTAAGAGAAGATTCAGTAATTATTTTAATTTTATTGGTGGCTCCTTTAAAACCAGCTCCTTCATCACGAAGAGAATTAAGAACAATCATATCGAGATTTTTTTTCTGAAGTTTTCCTTTCGCATTTTCTTCTTCATTTTGAGTTTCCAAAGCAAAACCAACTAAAAATTGTTTGGTTTTTCGTTCGCCCATGGTTTTCAAAATATCTGGATTTTTCACTAATTCAATCGTTAAAGAATCATCATTTTTTTTGATTTTTTCTTGGGCAATTTCTTTCGGAGCGTAATCTGCCACGGCAGCGCTTGCAATTGCAATATCTGTATTTTCGTAATATTCAAAAACTTTAGCAAACATTTCCTTAGCCGAAGTAACTCGGTGAAGTTCTATGTTTTGATGATTGGATTTTTCAGAACTCGGTCCAGAAATAAGAATTACTTTCGCGCCTCGGTTGGCGGCTTCTTCTGCAATTGAAAAACCCATTTTTCCGGAAGAGTGATTTCCAATAAATCGAACGGGATCAATTGCTTCATAAGTTGGTCCTGCCGTAATAAGAACGGTTTTTCCTTCTAAATTTTTATTTGAATTAAAAAAGTCTTCAATGATTTGAGAAATGCTTTCCGGTTCTGCCATTCTTCCCTGTCCAATTAATCCGCTGGCTAATTCACCATCTTCAGCAGGAATAATATGATGTCCGAAATCTTCAGCCAATTCTAAATTCTGTTTTGTTGAAGGATGTTGATACATATCCAAATCCATCGCTGGCGCAATAAATACCGGACATTTCGCCGACATATAAGTTGCCAAAACTAGGTTATCGCACATTCCGTGAACCATCTTTGATAAAGTATTCGCGGTGCAGGGAGCCATTAAAATAACATCGGCCCAAAGTGCCAATTCTACATGGTTATTCCAAGTGCCATTTTCAGAATAGAAATCACTGTAAACTGGATTTTTAGAAAGCGTAGAAAGCGTGAGTTTCGAAACAAAATGTTCTGCAGAAGGTGTCATTAAAACTTGAACTTCCGCACCCTTTTTTATGAAATCTCTGATGAGGTAATTGATTTTGTATGCAGCGATTCCGCCGGAAATACAGATGAGGATTTTCTTACCTTGAAGTTTCATTAATTAGAATTTAAAAGTTAAACGAATTTACTTAAATTTTTACAAACAGATTTCAATATCACAAACGATATTAAATATAAAAGTCACAAAAACAAGATGTTCTGTGACTTTTAAAATAATTAAAGAAATAATTAGTTTCTTTCTTCAGTTTTTCTGTAATAGATTTCGTCGTCTAACCATTCTTGAATTGCAATTGAAGTTGGTTTTGGAAGTTTTTCGTAATGCTTAGAAATCTCGATTTGTTCTTTATTTTCAAAAACTTCTTCAAGAGTTGAATTGTGCACTGCGAATTCATCTAATTTATTGTGTAATTCAGAGCGAATTTCTGCATTGATCTGCTCTGCTCTTTTACCCATCACTACGATTGCTTCGTAGATAGAACCTACGTTTTCTTCGATTTTATCTCTATCGTAAGTTATTGTACTTAATTCGGCTTTAGAATCTTTTACGCTCATTTTCAGTTGGTTGTTATAATTGGAGTTTGCAAATGTACGGATTACTTTTTGATTTTGAAAGTTGCTGCTGGTGCAGGAGTTGCCAAGACAGCGCTGTCTCTTCGCGTTTGGTCAGCTTGCTTTTGAGCATTACGCAGATCTTTCTCCAAGTTAAGCTTTGCTTCGTCTCCTTGTTGTTTGTCTTTAAGTTCTTTATTTCTTGCTTCTACTTTTTTCTCAAGTTCAGCAAAAACTTCTTTTTCTTTTAATAATTTGCTCTGAAGATCAGCAGCTGTTTTTGCATTATCAGTTCCCGGAACTTCTCTTTCAATTTGTTTTGTGAAGGCCAAAGCACTTTCAATACGGTCTTTCTTTAAACTGTAAATTGAATTAGTAGCCAATTCATATTTTGACTTCAACATGTAGTCGTAGATTTTAGAACGTAATTTCGTACTCGGGAAATCATCTAATACATTTTCAAAAGCTGTACTCGCGGCTTTATAATCAGCCATCTTGTAATATTGCTTAGCGTTTTCGTATGCTTTAAACTCTAATTTATAAGTCAATTCATCAATCAATTGATCGATGTTTTTAGATTTTTCAGAATTAGGATAGTTATTAAGGAAATTCTGCATTTCATTAATTGCTAAATCCGTACTCGTTTGATCTAAGTTATAGTCCATACTTCCTTCGTAATAACAAAGTGCCGACATATACGCCGCATCTTCTGCACGTTTGTCTTGCGGGAATGTTACCGAGAAATTCTTGAATTGGTGTCCTGC
Organism: Kaistella flava (ex Peng et al. 2021); assembly: GCF_015191005.1. NCBI lineage: Bacteria > Pseudomonadati > Bacteroidota > Flavobacteriia > Flavobacteriales > Weeksellaceae > Kaistella > Kaistella flava (ex Peng et al. 2021). The sequence goes on from NZ_CP040442.1 coordinate 2,951,204, forward strand.
TAACTTGTAGTTTTTATCGTAATAGTTCGCATATGCTGAATTATAAACTACGTTTGGTGCGTCATCGGTTCCTGCTACCAGGTTCGAAAGTCTTTCATATAACGCTAAAGCGTCTCTCCAATTTTTCTTTTCGAATTTTTCGTTGGCTACCTTTAAGATATAATCTTTATCTGCACTTTTCAATGCTAAATCCTGTTGCCTGTTGCAGGCAGATAATGCAAAGAATGCAAGTGTAATAATCAAATACTTTTTCATAAATATAATATAGCAGAACTTTATTTTAATTATAATTTCCGCGGTTTAGGGTGCAAAAATATAACTTTTTTATCAATAGATTTTTTTTTATGATATTTTAACTAATAATTTAATCCGGATGATAGCCTAAAAGTGAAAAAACAGTCACTAAAAGGTTCGCCATCACTTTTTTCTCCGCTTCTTCGAAGTAATTTTCTTCTTTTCCGGAAACATACAATTCATAAAAGTTTTTATTTCGAATAACGAATAGCGAGGAACCAACAATCAGCGTCAAGATATCTTCCGGTTTTGGTGCATTGGTAAAGACTCCAGATGCAACTCCTTTTTTAATAACATCATCAATTTTGGAAGTGAAAGTAGTATAGAATTCTAATAAATCTTCTTTTAAATGTTCGGTATGACGAAGTTCTTGGGTAACAAAACCATGAAAATAATTGAACTTAAATAATTGACTAACCACATATTTAATCAATTCTTTCATCTGCATTTCCGGTTTGCCTTCTCTGATGATTTCTGCAAATTCTGCAAAACTCTCTCTTGTTTTCTGTACGCGATAACGGTAGAGATAAGACATCATTTTTTCTTTTGAACCAAAATAGTAGGAAATCATCGCTACATTAATATTGGCATTGGTAGAAATATCACGTACAGAAGTTCCCTCAAAGCCTTTCTTGGCAATGAGTTTTTCGGCGACATTTAAAATATGGATTTGTTTTTCGGTAAATTTTTTTTTCATCGGTGTTGTAGTTTTTAGTAAAGTTAAATAAAATATAACATAATTTAAAACAAATGTTTAATCGCAGATGGTCACTTTTTAGTTATTTTTGAAAATGACTTTTTTTGATTTCCATCACCATCATTTACAAAAACGCTTTGGAATTTATAATCTGAGCGTTGAAGAATCTCCGCCAAATGGTTTTTTCTCTGCCGGAATTCATCCTAATTTAAGTTTGGAAGTTACTGAAGAGCAGTTTGTTTGGTTAGAGGAAGTTTCAAAATATAAGAATTGTGTTGCAATTGGCGAATGTGGTTTAGATGGATTGATTAACATTGATGATCATATTCAGGAAGAACTATTTGAACGCCAGATTGAATTAGCGAATCGACGTAAGAAACCTTTAATTATTCATTGTGTCAGAAGGTTTTCAAAACTAATCCATTTTCAGAAAAATGCTAAGGTTCCGATGATTATTCACGGTTTTAATAAAAGAAAAACGATTGGTAAAGATTTACAAAAACACGATTTTTATTTAAGTTTTGGAAAATCTGTGTTGCAAAATGTAAATTTGCAGGAATTTGTAAAAGATTTCCCGATTGAAAAAATTTTTCTGGAAACTGATGCTGAAGATTTTGATCTCGAATTACTTTATCAAAAAGTCGCCGATTTGAAAAATTTGAAAATAGAAAATCTCCTATTACAAATCGAAGAAAATCTGAAAACATTTAATATCCCCCATTTAAAATGAAAAAAGACTGGCTCGAAAGAACAGAATTGCTAATTAAAGAAAACGGTTTAGAAAAACTGCGAAAAGCGAATCTATTAGTGATTGGTTTAGGTGGAGTTGGTTCGTTTGCGGCAGAGTTTTTGGCGAGAGCCGGCGTTGGGAAAATGACGATTGTTGATGGGGATACTGTTGATTTAACGAATATTAACCGGCAACTCCCAGCCTTAACTTCTACCATTGGGAAACCAAAAGTTGAAGTCGTGGGCGAGCGACTTTTAGACATTAATCCGGATTTAGAATTGACACAATTAAACCAGTTTTTAAATCCGGAAGATATGGATACCATCTTTGATAATCAGCAGTATGATTATGTTTTAGATTGTATTGATAGCGTTTCACCAAAGGTTACTTTAATTTTAAATGCCCGACGTCGAAAAGTGAAAATCGTAAGTTGTATGGGCGCAGGTGGAAAAATAGATCCGTCAAAAGTTTTGGTTCGCGACATTCATAAAACCCAAAGTTGTCATCTTGCGAAACAGGTTCGAAAACGTTTGAAAAAAGAAAATATTGATAAAGGAATTAGATGTGTTTTCTCTACTGAAATTCAGGATGAAGAAAGTTTAAAGATGACCGATGGAACCAATTATAAAAGATCTTTCTACGGAACGATCAGTTATATTCCTGCTATTTTTGGACTTTACGCTGCGGCGGAAGTCATTAATTATTTAATAAAAAAAGATGAGTGATTTCAAACTTCCGAAAGAGGAAAAATTGAAGCATAAAAAAGAAATCGGTTTACTTTTCGAAAAAGGGAAGTGGAAAACGTGCGATAATTTGAGAATCATCACGCTGAATCTCGATAAAAAACCACAGGAAGATTTTTCTTTTAATAATCAAAAAGTTGGAGTTTCTGTTTCTAAAAAATATTTTAAAAGAGCACACGATCGAAATAGAATTAAAAGATTATTGCGAGAATGTTACCGTTTAAACAAAGATCTTTTTATTGAGAAATTTGGAACGAATTCGTTATCAATGGTTTTTTGGATTTCTAAAGAAGAGCCGAAGCATTTTAAAACTGTAGAAGAAAATTTTTTAAAACTTTGTGAATCAATAAAGTAAATTCTAAAGCATAGCACGTTTTTTGTAAATTTGAGAATAAACTAAAAACTTCACAAGATGCTTGATAACATTCCTTATTTACCGTATGTTCTAAGTGCTTTCATGGGCATTGGTTTAGCTGCGGCAACTGGCTTCAGAGTTTTCTTACCAATGTTTGCCGTAAGTCTTGCTTCTTACATGGGCTGGATTCCGATGAATGAAAGTTTCCATTGGCTCGCTGGTTTACCCGTTTTAATCACCACCGGAATTGCTACTGTTGTTGAGATTCTTGCGTATTATATTCCTTTTGTAGATCACCTTTTAGATACCATGTCAATTCCATTGGCAACGATTGCGGGTTCTGTGATGTTTGCGAGTCAATTCGCTGATATGGGAACTTTTCCACAATGGGCTTTAGCATTAATTGCTGGCGGTGGAACTGCTGCTGCAATAAGTTCAGGATTTGCAGGAACTCGTGCAGCGTCGACGGCAACTACAGGTGGTTTGGGGAATTCTGTGGTCGCAACTACTGAAACTGCTGGAGCGGGAGTGATGTCAATTTTAGCGATGGCAGCACCGATAATTGCTTTTATCGCTACAGTTATTTTAATCGTAGTGGTGTTGGTTTTAGGTAGAAAACTTTTGAAGAAATTTCGAAACTTTAAAACAGACCGAACTTCTAAGGTCATCAACGTTGAAGCGGTCAATCGAAAAAATATAGAATGAAAATAACCCACTAAATTTAGTGGGTTATTTGTTTATTTGTTTTGGCGTAATTCTTTGATTTGCTTTATTTTATCATCGAAATGAGGTTTCTTTTCAGGGTGCTTTTCTGAGAGAATGCCAAAGGCTTTAATTGCTTTCGCATAGAGTTTTTGTTCAGTGTAAAGGTTGGCCAAAGTTTCCGTCATCAAATGTGAAATATCATCATTCCTTTCCTTAATCACGAAATCAGATTCTTCTTTTAATTTCGAAATTCTCGGCTCTTTTTCAATGAAGTTTTCAATGACTTTATTTTTAATTTCAGTAATTGAAATTTCTATTTTTCCTTGTGCATCTTGCTTGGTTCTATCGATTTTTAACCAACTTTGCCAAGTGTTGATGAAGCTGGGAACATTGCTGTCTTCTACAATTTCAGCGGATTTTTCCTCTTCAGTTACAGGGATAATTTCCTCTTTTTTATTTTCCTTTTCGAGTGCCGAAACATTTTGGGTAAAGAAAGATACATTGAAAACCGGTCTTTCAGCAGATGGAGTTTCCTCTTTTACTGAATCCATCTTTTCTTCTTTTTCAATAGAAATTTTCTCTTCTTTAATTTCTTCAGTTTTAACTGGCGTTTCTTCGGCCTTTTTAGAAATTAAAGCATCTGGGGTATTGGTAGAGAAAGACATTGGTTTCCATTCCGGTTTCTTTTCTTGAACAGTGTCCACTTTTATTTCAATTGGTTGTTGTATGATTTCAGTAGGTTGAACTTCTGCTTTTTCTTCAACGAAAGGTTCTTCATTTACAACAGTTTCTTTTTCGGTAATCGCTTCTTTTTCTGCAATTTCGGATTCTTTCTCGTCTGATTTTGAAAGGTCAAAACTTTGAGTTTCAGAGAAATTGACTTCCGCACTTTTAGAAGTTTCTTCTGCTTTTATTGCTTTCGGCTTTTTCGACGCTTTCATCTTTGCCTCAACTTCTGCGATCAAACGCTTCATTTCCTCTTCATGTTTATTCAAAGTAGGTTTTACAATTTCTTGAACTTCTACTTTCGCTGGAACTGAACCGATTTTTACGTCGGGTAAAAATTCAGCAGTAGCATGAAAACTTAATTCACTTGAATCTTCAATAATTGGTTCTTCTTCAGCAATAATATTTTCTTTAAAAACAGTTTCTTTGCTAAAGGTTTCAGCATCTTGAGTTTCGGTAAATTCCTGAACTTCTTGTGTTTCTGAATTTTCTATTGGAGCATCAACTTTTACCTCAGGTGAAAATTCTGCTGTTTCATGAAAACTAAGTTCGGAAGGATTCTCAAATAATGCTTTTTCTTCAATAATAATATCTTCATTAACAATGGTTTCTGTGCTAAAGTTTTCAGCATCTTCGGTTTCAGCAAATTCTTGAACTTCTTTTGATTTCGAATTTTCTATTGGAGCATCGACTTTCACTTCTGGTAAAAATTCTGCTGTTTCATGAAAACTCAATTCGGAAGGATTCTCAATTAATTCCTTCTCTTCGGAAATAATTTCCTCTTTAATAATAGTTTCCTTGCTAAAAGTCTCGGCATCTTTAGCTTCAGCGAATTCTACCTTTTCGGTTGGAGGAATTGGAAACTCAACTTTATGAGTTATAATCTGGCCAGCTTCTATTGTAGATTCAAAATCGATTTTTTCGGTTTCTCTTTCTAACAAATCTTCTTCACCTTCAAATAAAATCCTGTTTAATTCTCCATTGACAAAAACTGCTTTCGGAGTTTCAGTAACTTTTGATTTAATTTCAGTGAATTTATTTTTAGTTTCTTCTGTTGTTATCGGCTTTTCAACAATTGTTTTTGTAGCGACTTCAACTGACGGTTTTGGTTCTTCAACAGAATTAATTAATTGATAAAGAATCTTTTTATCAGTTGTATAAGCTGCAGTTATTGAAAGTTCGTTTGTGTAATTTTCGGGCTTCAAACGATGCGTTCCTAAAAGGTGTAACGCTCGTAGACTTTGAATATAAGGATGTTTATTAATCTCACTATTCAGCAATTCCAAATCTTTGATCTGAAATAATTCTGGGTTTTTTGCTAATTCTAAAATTCTTCCGTTCATCTTACCAGTTGGCTACAATATCATTAAAAATTTTATTGATGATTCTCTCGTTCACCACTTTAACTTGGGACGTTTCGATGGTATTAATATCTAAATCACTGCTGAAAACTGCTTCATCAGAGTAAACTCTGTCGAAACTTTTACTTTCCTCATTAGGAACGTGGTTTTCATAATGCACTTTTACCGTAATCGTTAGTTTATTTTGAGCTGCCTGAATATTTCCGCCTGGTGCATTCACCGAGCTTGAAATTGTAGTTGGCGTAATTGAGTAATCTGTGATTTCTCCTTCAATTAAAATATCTGGTTTTTCTTTAGTTCCTTTTAAAGTCGTACGCTGTAAAAATCTATTCTGTATCGCGGTTGAAAATTCTTGCGATAAACTGGCGTTCATTAGTGGAGCGTTATTAGGAAAGTCACGTATTTCAATCGTCTTCGTTTCGGGACTCAATGATGATCCGGTGAAACTGTAACAAGAAGTTAAAAGAGCTAGGGAAAAAGAGCCAAGGAAAAACAGCCAAAAAAAGCGGGTTTGTTTGGTCTGTAATCTAAATTCTGCAATTTGAAATCTTTTCATTAGTCTTCTAAATTATATTGTTTGATTTTTCTATAAAGCGTTCTTTGAGAAATTCCCAATTCGTCTGCGGCTTTATTTCTGCGGCCTTTGTGCTTTTCTAGTGCTTTGACAATAAGCTCTCTTTCATTGTTTTGAAGTGATAAAGAATCTGCTTTTGTTTCTTCGATTTCAATATCTTCTACATCTTCATAATTTTCATCTGCTTTGGAAAGTACTGGATTCTGATATTGATTTTGGTTTTCAAAATACAGCATCGAATTTGGATTCTGCACTTGAGTTTCCGGTGTGAAAACCCGGTTGATCAGATTTTTTTCCTGATGGCTAAAATCTCCGTTTTCGCGGTTTTTTATCAATTCCGAAGTTAAGGATTTTAAATCATTAAGGTCATTTCTCATGTCAAAAAGGATCTTGTACATGATCTCTCTTTCTGAATTAAATTCATTAGAAGATATACCACTTCCTTTTTGAATAACTGCTGGAAGCTGCGTCTGCATCGGAATATATTCTGCTAACTTCACAGAATTTACTGATCTTTCCTGTTCCACTACAGTCATTTGTTCGACCAGATTTCTCAGCTGGCGAATATTTCCGGGAAAGGCGTAGTTTTCTAAATAATTTACCGCATCATCGGTTAAAACCAGTTCCGGCATTCTATATTTTTCGGCGAAATCAATCGCGAATTTTCTAAAGAGCAAATGAACATCTCCTTTTCGTTCTCTTAATGGCGGCATGTCGATCTGAACGGTGTTTAACCGGTAATATAAATCCTCACGGAATCTTCCATTATGAATAGCGTTCAGCATATTAACGTTCGTTGCCGCTACAATTCTCACATTGGTTTTTTGAACTTGAGAAGAACCCACTTTCATAAACTCACCACTTTCTAAAACTCGAAGTAAACGAACCTGGGTCTGAACCGGTAATTCACCAACTTCATCCAGGAAAATAGTTCCACCATCTGCCACTTCGAAATATCCTTTTCGGGTAGAAGTTGCTCCGGTGAAGGCTCCTTTTTCGTGTCCAAATAATTCGGAATCAATTGTTCCTTCTGGTATTGCACCACAGTTTACAACGATATAAGGTTGGTGTTTTCGGCGTGATTCTCCGTGGATGATTTTAGGAATAAATTCTTTTCCTACACCGCTTTCTCCCATTACCAAAACAGAAATGTCAGTCGGCGCAACCTGAATTGCTTTTTGCAAAGCACGGTTTAACGCCGGATAATTTCCGATGATACCAAAACGGGTTTTTATAGATTGTAAGTCTGTCATTTTTTTCTTTGAATAATGTACATTGTAAAAATTACAATGTGTTATTTAATTATTTTCTAAGATTTTTATAAAATCTTCTTTGCTTGGTAAAACGGTTAAGTATTTACTCGCAAATATCTGCTCATTGTTTTCAGGCAGAGTGTATTTTACCAAGGATTCACTTTTGTCTTGACAAAGAATAATTCCTACAGTTTTGTTTTCGTTATCTAATTTTATTTCTCGGTCGTAATAGTTTACGTACATCTGCATTTGTCCGATATCCTGATGTTTTAATTCGCCTATTTTTAAATCAATTAAAACAAAACTTTTAAGAATTCGATTATAAAAAACGAGATCAATTCTAAAATGTTTTTCATCAAAACTAATCCTTTGTTGTCTAGAAACAAAGGTAAATCCCGTTCCTAATTCTAAGAGGAAGTGTTCTAATTTATCAATTAAAATTTGCTCTAAATCGCTTTCAGAATAATTTGAGTTTTCTTGAAGCCCTAAGAATTCTAAAATATAAGGGTCTTTGATAGCATCTTTTGGGTTTTCTATAACTTGACCTTGTTCCGCCAGTTTTAAAATTTCATGTGGACTTTTACTTAATGACAATCGGGTGTAAAGTCCCGAATCATATTGTCGCTGAAGTTCTCTTAAACTCCAGTTGTTTTTAGAGCTTTCGATTTCATGAAATTTTCTTTCATTGAGGTCTTTGATTCTCATTAATTTGAGATAGTGCGACCAACTTAGAGTGAAAGATTTTGGGGTTTTAGTTGATGTAGGTGATTGATTATCTGTGTTTTGTGATTTCGTAGACACTGTCTGTGAAATTCGTTTTTGCAAATTCATAGACAGTGTCTGTGAATTTGAATAGGTCAAATAAAATTGCTTCATTTGTTGAAGATTTGAAGCAGAAAATCCTCTCCCAAACTTTTCGGTTAAATGAATGGATAAATCATTCAATAAATTTTTTCCGTATTCTGCGCGGTTTTCTCCATTTTGCTTGTCTTCGAAAATCATTCTGCCGATTTCGAAATAAGTGAGAACAATGGTTTGATTTACAGCTACAACAACTTCCTTCCGAGCATTTTCTAGCAGTTCGGAAATGTTATTGATGAGTAGTGTGTTTTGTAAATCCTTCATTCTTTTTGAACAATAATCTATTGAATTAAAAGCGCAAATCTTACAGTCTTCCTGGTTTAAAACCTCTTTTTTTGCTCCCATTGCAGCCCGACTTGAACGGAGCTCTTTTTACATGAAGCAAAGCGGAGTGTGAAAAAGCGGGAGTGGAAGGCGGAAATGTCTGCCCAAATAAATTTTAAACCGTTCTCCCCAAAAGTGTTCCCTGTGTGTTTCCATGAACGAAAACAGTCACAATGTCGCCTAGTTTCTGACCTTCTAATTTATCGAAAACGCAAACTGCATTTTGGGAATTTCTTCCTTTCCATTGATTTTCGTTTTTTCTGGAAGTTCCTTCAATTAAAATTTCGTGGTTTCTACCGACGTAACCTTGCATTCTTTTTCTAGAAAGTTCGCCTTGTAATGCGATTACTTCTGCTAATCTTCTTTGTTTAACATCGGCTGGAATATCATCTTCCATCTTCTTTTCTGCAGGAGTTCCAGGACGTTCAGAATAAGAGAACATATAGCCGTAATCATATTCTACTTCGCGCATTAGACTTAAAGTCATTTGGTGGTCTTCTTCGGTTTCCCCACAGAATCCGATAATCATATCTTGTGAAAATGAAACGCCAGGCAGCAACTCTTTGGCTGTATTGATTAAAGCTAAATATTCTGCACGAGTATGTTGACGGTTCATTTTTTCCAACATTCTGTCGCTTCCACTTTGAACGGGAAGGTGAACATATTTGCAGATATTATCGTACTTCGCCATCACTTTGAAAACCTCTGTACTCATATCGTGCGGATTAGAAGTCGAGAATCTGAGTCTCATTTTCGGCACTGCAATCGCTACCATCTCCATTAACTGAGCAAAATTAATCGCGGTCAATTGCTGAATTTCACTGGCTTTTTTAAAATCTTTTTTGGCGCCACCACCGAACCAGAGGTAAGAATCTACGTTTTGTCCGAGAAGGGTGATTTCTTTATATCCGTTGTTCCACAACTCTTTGCATTCTTCGATAATTGAATGTGGATCACGGCTGCGCTCACGACCTCGCGTAAAAGGAACAACGCAAAAAGTACACATGTTATCGCAACCACGAGTGATTGTCACGACAGCCGTCACGCCGTTTCCGCCTAAACGAACTGGACTTATATCAGCATAAGTTTCTTCTTTTGATAAAATAACATTGATGGCATCTCGGCCGCCTTCTGTTTCTTTTAATAGATTTGGTAAGTCTCTGTATGCATCAGGTCCAACAACTAAATCGACCAAATGTTCTTCTTCCAAAAACTTGGTTTTCAAACGTTCAGCCATACAACCCAAAACTCCAACTGTTAAGTTTGGTTTTTCTTTCTTCAAATTTTTGAATTGAGAAAGTCGCATTCTAACAGTTTGTTCTGCTTTTTCACGGATTGAACACGTATTTAATAAAATTAAATCTGCTTCTTCGGGAAATAGAGTAGTGTTGTAACCTTGCTCGTTCAAAATCGAAGCAACGATTTCCGAATCAGAGAAATTCATCTGACATCCGTAACTTTCCAGAAATAATTTCTTAGAATTTTGTGGTTTTTCTGCGATGGCAAAAGCTTCGCCTTGTTTGGTTTCGTCTATATATTTTTCTTGCACCTTGATAAAGTTTTAGATTTACTCAAGAATATCATTTTATAAATGATTTCGTGAATGTTTCACATTTCGAGTTTTAGATTTTAAATTCAAAATGAGGATGCAAAGATACAAATTTCTATGACAGAATGGCAGAGTATTGAGCTAAATTAGAGATTAGTATTTTGTAGTAAACAGAAATTAGAGATTCTGTTTTGTTAAGTAATTATAGTAATTGTTCCCGATTTAGTTGATTTAAAAATCAGAAGTTTGTAAGTTTTATCGGTTTCATTATGAAAACGTTGGTCTTTACGAAGGATCAGTAACTGCATTTAAAGTCAATCGATATCTGTAATCAACTGGCTTACCGTTGATGCTTGCAGGTTTCCATTTCTTTTTCGTGCTGAGGATCCCATTGGCAATACGTTTGTCAAACTCGGTATTAGATGAAGATTTAATCATTACAATATTTTCAATTTTTGCTTCTTTGGTAATGATGAATTCCACAATGACATTGAATCGGTCATTCCAGTCAAAACCGCGAACGTCAATTCTGTTGATGATTCCTTTTCTAAATTCTTCAATACCGTTGTTTTCGTAATTCCCGTACGCTGGGAAATTAATTGCGGGATAATATCCTTTTTGAAAATGATCAAATAAATCATCAGGAAAAATATAAAAAGTTGCTACTGCTGATTTTGAAATTCCATCTACTGTCGCTGAATTCCAATTGGTTTGATATTTTGCGATTTCTCTGGCAAGATCGTAAGCGCATTTATTTTTAGCAATATTTTTCTCATTATAATCTTTTATGAAACTAATGGTCCGGTCTGGATTAACGAGTAAGTTTAATTGATAAAACTCACCTTTGTCGCCACAAGGCTGTAGATTTCGATCAATGATAATATCATGAAAATCTTTGTAGTAAGATTCGTAGCCGCCAATGTAGGGAACTTGATTTCGGGGATAATGCTCTAAAATTTGAGCATTTAAAAATGCAGATGCTATTAAAAATAAAAAAGTAAATATTCGCATAAATTTAATAAAGATTAATCATGGTCATAAACCTCAGTATTGAAGCTGATTTCATAATGGTAAATAGAACTTACTTTCTTATTGTTTTTCTCGGCAGCTTCCCAATTCTTGTGAGTTTTTCTTAGAACATAATTTAAATCATCGAGCAGTAATTGATAATTTTTGACTTTAGGTTTCATATCAACTATTTTTGCCAAACCAGCGTCATTAATATAAAGTGAAAATGTAACAATTCCATTTATTACATAATTTTCAGAAACCGCATAAGTTAAGGCTCGTTTAAAGTCTTTGTCCAACTTTGCTTTGCCAAGTTTATAAGAAGCATTTTTATCCAAATCCTTCGGAGATTGTTCTGTTGGATTTTGTTGAGAATAGTATAGAATAGTAGTGAAAGAAAATATAATAAATAGAAATTTCTTCATTATTTGAATTTTCAATAAAAATAGAAAAACTTTGCGAATACTCACAAAGTTTTTAAAAATAGGTTTAATTTCTCCTTAAATATCAACACTTTCGGTGACGAAATTTAATTTAATTCGAATTCTTGAATCCACCGGTACATTATCGCATTTCGATGGCGTCCAGTTCTTTTTGATTTTTTTAACGGCAAATTTTAAGTCGCGCAAAAAGCCTTCACTGTTTTCAACTTTCGGAGTGACGTCGAGATTGGTTACTTTTCCATCTTTGTCGATATCCATATGAAGAAAGAAAGTTCCATTCACTACATAAATTTCTTTGTCTACATAGGCTGAAATATACCTGAACAATTCTCTGTTAAAAGCCGCATCACCACCTTCAAATTGCGCTCTTATAAATTGGGAGTTATCAGAACAAGACGTTACTTTATAATAATCATAAGGTTTTTTAATATCAACTCTGAAGAAGTTTTTACTGGTTTCAGAGAAAAAATAACCTTCCTGTAAATCTTCGATCTCTTGAGCGAAAGAAAAAGTGGAAGCAAAAATAAAAAGGAATAATAGTCGTTTCATAAACTTTAATTTAATAAGTAAATTTACGAAAAACCCTGTGATAAAAAAGAATTAGAACATGACATTTATAATACCTCAATCTGATTTTTCAGTAAATCTTCGAATTCTTCTCGTCTTCTAATTAAATGTGATTTGCCATCTAAAAATAAAACTTCGGCAGGTTTTAAACGGGAATTAAAATTAGAACTCATTTCAAAACCATAAGCGCCGGCATTTCTGAAAACTAAAATATCATTTTCGCGAACTTCATTTAATTTTCTGTCCCAAGCGAAAGTGTCTGTTTCACAGATATTTCCGACAACGGTGTAAATTCTTTCGGCACCTTTTGGATTCGACAAATTATCGATGATGTGGTGAGAATCGTAGAACATTGGGCGAATTAAATGATTGAACCCAGAATTAATTCCTACGAAAACGGTTGCAGTGGTTTGTTTGATGACGTTTGATTTGACTAAGAAATGGCCACTTGTGCTCACCAGGTATTTTCCTGGTTCAAACCATAATTCGAATTTTCTACCACTTTCTTTATGATATTCCGTTAAGGCTTTTTCTACTTTTTTCCCTAAAGTTTTCACGTCGGTTTCCATGTCGCCTTCTTGATAAGGAACTTTGAAGCCGCTTCCCATATCGATGTATTTTAAATCCGGGAAATGTTCTGCTAATTCAAACATAATTTCAAGTCCTTGCAGAAAAACTTCCGGATCTTTAATCTCACTTCCAGTGTGCATGTGAAGACCTTCTATTAAAAGATTCGTAGATTTCATGACTCTGGTAATATGACGAAGTTGATGAATAGAAATCCCGAATTTCGAATCGATGTGACCTGTAGAAATTTTGTGATTTCCACCAGCGTAAATATGTGGATTGATTCTCACAAAAATCGGATATGAATTTCCGAATTTGGTCCCAAACTGTTCCAGAATCGAGATATTATCGATGTTGATATGAACCTTTAATTTCATCGCTTCCTCGATTTCCAATAAATCTACACAGTTTGGAGTAAAAAGAATTTTATTGTTTGTGAATCCTGCTTTCAAACCTAATTTCACCTCATTAATTGAAACGCAATCTAAACCTGCTCCTAAATTTTTTATATATTTTAAAATATTAATATTGGTCAAAGCCTTTGCAGCATAGAAAAAGCGAGTGCTTTTGTGAAAAGAGGAAGTCAGTTTTTCGTAATGATTCTTGATGCTTTCTGCGTCATAAACATAGGTTGGTGTTCCGAATTCCTGGGCGATTTTCATTAAATCTTGATCAGTCATAAAATGTTGGTTTGTTAAATTAAAAAAAGCAGACCCAAAGAGCCTGCTTTCTAATATTATTAAAATATCTGCCCTTAATCCACGGAGTTTTCTTTAGAGAAAAACTTTTTCCCCTTAGAAGTACCCTTTTTTATAGATTTTTGAACAGTCATTATTTTGTTTCGTTAAATTCCGGTCAAAATTAAAATTTTTAATTTAATTCTGCGCTATTTATTTTAAAGGAGTTGCAACTTTTTCAAAATCGCCACGTAAAAGTCCCATTTTTAAATCATTTTCTAAATCTGCAGTTGGGAAATCAATGTCAATTTTTAAACTTGATAATTTTTGCAATGATTCGATTTGAGTATATAATTCATAAAAACCATACGCACTTAATTTGCCTTTTTCAAATACTAAGAATGATTTCTCGCCTAAAACTCTTCCCGTCGACAACCATAATTCATCGGTTTTACTCCTTGTAATTAATTGTTTAAGGTTTTTTAATTCTTTTAACTCTTCTCTTTTATTAATAAAGCTCACCGCTTTTATTCCTTGGGTAAATGATTTGAATTTCAGTAAAGGTTTTTCTGCTTTCTGATTATTGATTTTGTCAACGAAATACTTTTCGTTTTGATGGTAAAGACCAAAGGGCAATGATTCAGATTTTTTCAAACCTTTGGTTCTCATCATCAATTTTGCCAGAATATCGTTGCCGGTTAATTCGTATTGAATTTGTTCAACTTCTTCCTGGACGGTAATCCACCTTTTTGATTTAGAGTTAAAAATATTTTTAGAAAACTTATTGAGATCATCAACAAAATCGGAGAAAATAATTGTTCCATCCTTATTTTGAAAATAAAGAATTCCTTTTTCTGCAGGTAAATCTTGCGTTAGATCACGGATTTTATTCAAATAAGATTTGGCATTAACCTCATCATGATGTTGCTGAATGATTTCGGAATCTTTGTCTTTAATCATTAATAATTTGAATAATTCTAAAGTTGCTTTAGCATCTCCAGAAGCACGATGCTGGTCAACCAAAGGAATTCCCAGTGATTTTACCAACTTGCCTAAACTATAACTTTCTGCTTGTGGAGTTAGTTTCTTGGCTAAAGGAATCGTGTCTATCGTATTGATTTTGAAGTCATAACCTAATCTTTTGAATTCCTGCCGAAGCATTCTGTAATCGAATTCGATATTGTGTCCGACCAAAGTGGTGTTTTCGGTAATTTCTACAACTCTTTTTGCGATTTCATGAAATTTTGGCGCTGTTTTCACCATTTTCGGCGAGATATTGGTTAATTTCTGTACAAATGGTGTGATGTCACTTTCCGGGTTGACCAAAGAAATAAATTGGTCTATAATCCGGTGTCCGTCATATTTATATACGGCGATTTCGATGATGCTTTCTTTACGGAAAGGTGCACCGTTACTTTCTATATCAATTACTGAATACAAATTCTTGTGATTAAATTATCGTCTTTTTCCTGTGATCATTCCTAAAGCAAACTTACCAAGTTCTCGGGCAAAGGTATTGATAAAAGTTTTTCCTGCTCTACTGCCAATCACTTCTTGAAAAACATTTGGTTGCTCTTTTGTTACAGATTTTTTTATAATAGGTGCAGCATCCTGTGAGGCTTGTTCCAGTCTGGTGGTTAACATTTCGTAGGCAGAATCTTTATTGACGGTTTGCTCATATTTTTGTACTAATGCAGATTTGCCAGTTAAAGTAGCAACTTCCGAATCGCTCAGTACATCCATTCTACTTTCAGGGGAAATTAAAAAAGTATGAACCAAAGGCGTTGGAATTCCTTTTTCGTCTAAAGCAGTGATGAATGCTTCACCAATTCCCAGATTTTGAATGAGTTGTCCGGCATCATAATATTCGGTAAGCGGATAGTTTTCTACCGCTTTCGAAATTTCTTTTCGGTCTTTCGCTGTGAAACCACGTAATGCATGTTGAATTTTTAACCCTAACTGCGACAATACATTTTCCGGTACGTCACCTGGGATTTGGGTAATAAAATAAATTCCAACTCCTTTTGAACGGATGAGTTTTACCATCGTTTCAATTTGTGCCAATAAAGTTTTGCTTGCTTCATTAAAAATAAGATGGGCTTCATCGATAAACAGGACAAATTTTGGTTTTCCCGTATCGCCTTCTTCCGGGAAGGTCATATAGATCTCTGCAAAAAGCGACAACATAAATGTGGAAAAAAGTTGGGGTTGACTTTGGATATTTTGAACTCGTAAAATATTTACAACTCCTTTTCCGTCGCGGGTTTGTAATAAATCATTTACGTCAAAACTTGGTTCGCCAAAAAACTCGGTTGCACCTTGCTGCTCCAAAGCAACGATTGAACGTAAAATTGCACCTAAAGAAGCCGGTGAAATAGAACCGTAACTGCCTTTTAAATCCGCTTTTCCCTGATCGTTATCCGTTAGGTATTGTAGTAGTTTTTTCAAATCTGCGAGGTCAATTAAAGGCAAACCTTTATCATCCGAATATTTAAAAACAATAGATATGATACTGCTTTGCGTATCATTCAAATTTAAAATTTTACTTAAAAGCAAAGGTCCAAATTCCGTGACGGTCGCACGAAGTTTTACGCCTTTTTCGCCAGAAATCGACATAAGTTCCACCGGAAAAGATTGCGCTTGATAAGGCAGTTTTGTTTTTGCGTATCGTTCGGTAATGATGGCGTTTTCTGTTCCAGGTTCTGCAATACCAGAAAAGTCTCCTTTGATATCTAAAACCAAAGAGGGAATTCCAGCATGGGAAAGTTGTTCAGCGAAAACTTGAACTGTTTTAGTTTTCCCGGTTCCGGTTGCGCCGGCGATTAATCCGTGGCGATTAATTGTTTTCAACGGAATAGTTACATCGACTTCGGTTACAACTTCACCGTCGAGCATTGCTTTTCCTAAAGTGATGAATTCGCCTTTCGGGGCGTATCTTGAAGTAAGTTCCTGGATGAATTTTGCTTTGTCTGCCATCTTATGTTTGTTTGAAAGGATAAAGATAAAAAATAATAGAGATTAAGAAATATGTTCGCCTAAATATTCCATAATTTAGCTGATGAATATCATTTTCAATTAAGATAAAAAAGTCTTAATTTTGACCCGTCATGAAATCCATAATTACAATCATATTATCATTCATCATTTTTGGGGCAAGTTTCCAGAATTCGCTGTTTATGATTGATTATAAGATTAATCAGGATTTCTACGAAATTCATTGTATCAATAAAGATAAGCCGAGCCTGGCTTGTCACGGTAAATGTCAAATGCAAAAGGAAAGTGAGAAAAGCACGAATCCTTTTAATCTGGTAAAATACTCGTTTGAGTTTAATATTTTACCGACTGCGCCAGTTGATTACTTTGTTAAAAAACCAAATTTCGCTCAGACTGAATCTGCAGATTTTATTTACAGAGAATTGTTCCTTTCAGAAATCTCGCTCAGTATTCTACCGCATCCTCCGCAAGTATAATTTGATGCATTCTATTAACTTCTTCTTTTTCAACTGAAACTGAAGCGGTTTGACCGTCTCTTTTAAAGGGAAAAAACATTCAATCAAATTATCACTAAAATTCAAAAAAATGAAATTTTCATTCAAAACTATATTTGCCGTATTAGCAATGGCATTCCTTGTAATCTCTTGTCGTACTTCTGATAACGATCCAATCGATCCAGTAAATCCAAACACCGAAATCGAAGGCTTATTAAAAATTAAAGAAATTACCAACGACACTCATGTTATCGAATTGTATTCGAAATCTGGAGCAACCACTTTAGGGTATAACGATATTAAGCTTCGTATTAAAAATAAATCGACCAATCAATACGAAAAAAGCGCAACTGTTAAATGGACTCCATTAATGCACATGACCATGATGTCGCATTCTTGCCCGAACTCTGCGGTACAAAAAGTAACCTCTGACGGTTCTTTATATTCAGGTTATATCGTTTTCCAAATGCCTGGAAATGCTACAGAGTATTGGGATTTGAAAATTGATTATACAATTGGTACCAATAATTACACGGCAACAACAGTAGTTGATGTTCCTGTTGCGACTAAACAAACGGTTAGTTCTTTTCTGGGGTCTGATAATGTGAAATATGTCGTGGCGTATATCGAACCGAAATCTCCAAAAGTTGCTATTAATGATATGGTCCTTGGGGTTTGGAAAATGCAGGATATGATGACTTTCCCTGTGGTAGATGGTTATACTGTGAAAGTTGATCCAAGAATGCCGGGAATGGGAAATCACAGTTCACCGAATAATGTTCACGCAACACAAACTGCTGCCGGAAAATTGTATAACGGAAAACTTTCTTTAACAATGACCGGTTACTGGAAAATCAATTTACAATTGGCAAAAGGAGATGGGACGGTGTTGGCCGGACAAGAAATCACAGACGCCAATCCTGCGAGCACGCTCTTTTTCGAAATCGAATTCTAATCATTCATTACAAAAATCATCAAGACTAATTGTTTGAAATAGTAAGAATTAGTCTTGACTTTTCTCTATTTTTTTAGATGCTAAATCTTTGTAATAAAGGTTTAAAGGTATCGTATTAATTAAAACGCTTTATCATGAAACGAATCCTACTTGTGAATATTTTCGTTCTTCTATTTACCAATAGTTTTGCGCAACAATATTCCTCAGATTCTACCAAATCACACCATATTCAGGAAGTTATTGTCATTGGAACGACCAAGATTTCCAGCAAAGAAAATAAGCCCTTAGGTTCAATTGATGAATACCTTCAAAAATCTGCGAAAGTAGATATGGTAAAACGGGGTGCTTATGCCTGGGAACCGCTCATCAATGGTTTACCGACCGAAAGAACTTTGGTTACTATCGACGGAATGCGAATTTTTGGTGCGTGTACCGATAAAATGGATCCGATTACTTCTTATATCGAAGTTTCTAATTTAATGGAAGCCAGCATCAGTTCCGGTCAGGAAGGTTCTTGCCACGGAAATACCATCGGCGGTTCTATCGATTTGAAAAGAAACAAAATGATGTTTGGTCAAAAGAAATGGAACTTTAATATCAACAGCGGTTATGAATCGGTCAATCAGCAAAAGATTTTCGGCGCAGGTACGAACTTTAAAACAGAGAAATTCTATACCGATATTAATTTTATGACGCGTGATGCCGAGAATTACAAGGCTGGTGGTAATATCGAAGTTCCTTATTCTCAGTTTCAAAAAATAAATGTTTCTGGAATTTCAGGAGTGAAGTTGGGTGAAAACAAATTATTAGAAGCCTCTGTTATTTACGACAAAGCCAATGATGTTGGTTATCCTGCATTGCCAATGGATGTTTCAGTTGCAGAAGCTTTGATTACTTCTTTGAAATTTCAAATGTTGCCAGAAAGTGATTTCTTGAAAAGTTGGGAAACCAAAATTTATTTCAACACCATCATGCACAGAATGGATGACACCAAAAGACCAAACGTTCCGATCCACATGGATATGCCGGGTTGGAGTAAAACCTATGGATATTATTCTCATTTGAAATCGGTTTTTAATAATCATCATTTATTATTAAATATCAATGGGTTTTACAATAAGTCGCGCGCAGAAATGACGATGTATCCAGCAGATAAAAGTGAAAAATTAATGTTCATGTTGACTTGGCCGGATGTGAGAACGCTTGCTCAGGCACTTTACTTGGAAGATCAAATTAATTTTAATCAAAATTCAAGTTTAAGATTATCTGCTTCGGTAACGATGCATCAAAATAAAGTGGAAAGTGAATTTGGTTTAAACAGTTTGCAGATTTTTTATCCTGAAATGAATGCGGAGAAAACCAGAGTTTTAAAAAGTTTCGCTGCCAATTATCAGTTTGATAAAAATGGATTTCAAGCAGGTTTTGGTTTAGGATATGGTGATCGTGCGCCTTCTGTTTCTGAAGGTTACGGGTTTTATTTATTTAACAGTTTTGAGAAATATGATTATATCGGCAATCCCAATCTTAAAAATGAATCGTCATTAGAAGCAAATGCTTTTGTAGGTTTGAAAAAAGAAAAATACAGCGCAAAAGTTTCGTCTTCTTATTTTCATATTTCGGATTATATCGTTGGAAAAATTTTAGATCATCTTATTCCGATGACAATTGGTGCTAATGGTGTTAAAGGTTATACGGCCTTAGATTATGCGACTTTATTTAATATTAGTTTATCCACAGAATTGCAAATTGCTGATCCATTGAAATGGTCCACCCAATTCGTTTACACCCGTGGAAAAGATAATCAGAACGGGAACTTGCCTTTCATGAGTCCGTTCAGTTACCAAACTTCTTTGCGATATGACAAGAATAAATTCTCTGCCGAAGCAGCCGTTTTTGGAAATACAAAATACCAGGATTTCGCACCACAATATGGTGAATCTGAAACTCCGGCTTATGCAATTGTTAATGCGAATTTCGGATATTTATTTCCGCTCGGACAAACTAAATTGTATACGAAAATTGGCGTAGAAAATATTTTTGACCGAAACTTTACCACTTATTCTGATTGGAATAAAATCCCGCAACCAGGTCGTAATTTCTTTATTAATCTGAATTTTAGTTTTTAGAAAATAAGATTTAAACCTGCTAAATGTTGGTTGCTTTAAAAAAATCTTCACAGAAATTTTCTGTAAATTTGTTAGACAACAAAATCGAAAAAACATGAAAAGAGCAGATATCATCACCATCATTATTGAAGAACAAAAAGTAGTTATCGAAAGTTTGAAGCAATCTGTAGATCATTATAAAATGGCGTCAGATGTAGATGAAGAAAGTACTCATGATCCCGAAGATTTTTCGAACCAAACCCAAGCGAAAGACATGCAACTTCGCTTTGAAAAAACACTGAAAGAGGCGGAAAGAAGTTTGGCCTTTTTAGAAAGCGAACTTAAATTAAAACACGATAAAATTGAAAAGGGAACCCTTATAGAAACCGATCAGAATTTTTTATTCGTCGGCATTTCTGTTCCTCCTTTCAAATTTGAGAATAAAGAAGTGATTGCCTTTTCTGACCATGCGCCGGTTTTCCAAAATATTAAAGGGAAAAATAAAGGTGATACTGCTGAGGTTGGTTCAAAAGCGCTTCAAATTATTGATTTTAGTTAAATGACATATTCGGCTTCTGTAACTTTGGTCACTGTTTATGCAAAAATTAAAGAGTATTTTTGCTAAAATTATTTAGATGGAGTTATTAGGATATTTTTCTGCAATCGTTATTGGTCTGGTGATGGGATTAATCGGTGGTGGCGGAAGTATTTTAAGCGTTCCTATTTTCGTTTATATTTTCGGTTTTGATCCCGTAACTGCGACAACACTTTCGCTATTTGTGGTAGGTGTTACGAGTTTGGTAGGATCGGCGGGATTTGTGAAAGAAAAAATGATTGATTTTCGAACCGCTTTAATCTTCGGGATTCCGTCGGTTTTGGGCGTGCTGTTTTCAAGAAGACTGGTCTTGCCTTATTTGCCAGAATATATCATTAATCGTTGGGGAATTACTTTAACCAAAGACATGTTTCTGCTTTTGTTATTTTCTATTTTAATGTTGATTGCTTCGGTAAAAATGATTAGAAAAACCGAAAGACCGTCAGGAAGAAAACAAAACGAAAACAATTACACCATTTTAATATCGCAAGGACTTTTAGTTGGAATTATTACAGGTTTAATCGGTGCGGGCGGTGGATTTTTAATCGTTCCTGCCTTAGTGATGTTGATTGGATTGCCGATGAAAAGAGCAGTTGCAACTTCACTTTTTATTATTGCCATGAATTCGATTCTTGGTTTCCTCAGCACCATGCAAATGGTTGCACACGACTGGACTTTTCTTATCATCTTTTCCTCATTATCCGTAATTGGAATTTTTATAGGAATAGTATTAGCGAAGAAAATAGATGGTCGAAAATTAAAGCCCGCATTCGGATGGGTCGTCCTGTTAATGGGATTATTTATCATTATTAAAGAAATATTTATTAAACAACAATTAGCAATATGAAGAAGTTATTGATTTTTACCTTAGGCCTGTTTTTATTGACAGCATGTAAAAAAGAACAAGAAAACACGACTAACTCTACCGAGGTTTCTAAGGATCCGAACGCGGTTAGTTTAGTTCAGGAAACCACCAAGTTGGAAAATGAAAAGGGAGAAGTGATGGCAGTAACTTATTTTGCGCAAGGTGATAATATTGCGGTGAAATTAGAGCAAGAAGGTAAACCAGAAGAAATTCTAATTGCTAAAAAAATAAATACCAAAGGTGAACCTGTTTTTGCTAATGAAAAAATGATGTGGGAAGGTGCTCTTGGAGCAGGCGGGAAAATTACTGATGGGCAAGGTAACGTAACCCAGTATCGGGAAATCGAAAAAAGTAAGTAAAGTTTATTTCTTAATTATTAAGATGAAATTACTTTAAATCTTATTTTTTTAATGAGTTTTTAAAGTGTAAAAAATTGAAATACAATGACAGTAGAACAAATTTATACAGGATGTCTCGCGCAAGGAGCGTACTATATCGTTTCAGAAAATGAGGCAGCGATTATCGATCCACTAAGAGAAACTAAACCTTATACCGATCGGTTAGAAAAAGATGAGGTTAAATTAAAATATATTTTTGAAACTCATTTCCATGCAGATTTTGTTTCTGGACATGTAGATTTATCGAAGAAAACGGGAGCACCAATTGTTTACGGACCAACGGCAAATCCTGATTTTGAAGCAATCATTGCAGAAGACGGACAAGTTTTTGAAATCGGAAAAATAAAGATTAAAGTGTTGCATACTCCAGGTCACACGATGGAAAGTTCAACCTATCTTTTGATTGATGAAAACGGAAAAGAAACTGCGATTTTCAGTGGAGACACTTTATTCTTAGGCGATGTTGGAAGACCAGACTTGGCGCAAAAAGCAGCCAGCATGACTCAGGAAGAATTGGCTGGGATTTTATACGACAGTTTGCAGAATAAAATCATGCCTTTGGCTGATGATATTACTGTTTATCCGGCACACGGCGCTGGTTCTGCCTGTGGTAAAAACATGCAGAAAGAAACCGTTGATACTTTAGGAAATCAAAAGAAAACCAATTACGCGTTAAATCAACCCAACAAAGAATCTTTCGTAAAAGAAGTTCTGGATGGTTTGTCTGCACCTCCAAAGTATTTCGGAATGAATGTCGCTTTGAATAAAGGTGGTTACGAAGATTTCGATGTCATTCTTAAAAAAGGATCGCATCCTGTTTCTGCTCAGGATTTTGAAGCAGTTGCAGAAGATAGCGGAGCATTGATTTTAGATACCAGAAATGCTGCAGATTTCCAGAAAGGATTCGTTCCTAATTCCATTAATATTGGCTTGCAGGGAGATTTTGCACCTTGGGTTGGAGCCATGATTTATGATGTTAAACAACCGCTTTTATTGGTAACTGATTTAGGACTTGAAGAAGAGGCAATTACTCGTTTGGCAAGAGTCGGTTTCGATAATGTAATCGGTTATTTAGATGGTGGTTTCGAATCTTGGAAAAACTCAGGAAAAGAAATCGATCATGTTAACAGAATTTCTGCTCAAACTTTTTCAGATGAATTTAAAAAAGATGCGAAAATCATTGATGTAAGAAATGAAACTGAATATGCCGCAGAACACGTAGATGAAGCCTACAGCAGGCCTTTAGTTGATATTAATGAATGGGCAGCGACTTTGGATAAAGACGAGCATTTCTTCTTGCATTGTGCAGGTGGTTACAGAAGTATGATTGCCGCAAGTATTTTAAATTCAAGAGGAATTAGAAACTTCTCTGAAATCGAAGGTGGTTTTAACGCAATTAAACAAACCAATGTTCCCAAAAGTAATTTTGTGTGTCAAAGTAAAACTTTAAACTAATGAGATTAAAAAGTATTTTTATTATAGGTGCGATTTCAATAGGATTATGGTCTTGTAAAACGGCAAGTCCAGTTTCAGCAGTATCTCGCGCAGAAGTGAAAGAAATGGTAATCAGTCCGGAAACCACTTTGGTTGATGTTCGGATTCCAGAACAGTTTTCTGAAAAAACAGCTCCAGGTGCAGTTAATATTCCTTTAGCTAAAATAGAAGATAATCTTGATTTCTTCAGAAAGCAAAAGCAAATCGTGATTTTCTGTAATAGTGGAAAACAGGCCGCTCAGGCAGTTGAAATTCTAAAAAAGAACGGAATTAAAAATGTTTATGATGCCAAAACACTTCAAAATGTAACGGCAATTAACAAAGAGAAAAATGAAAAATAAAGTAGTTCTTGCGAAAGAACCTCTTTTTTCACTCACTCAATAATTATAATGGAAAACGATTTCTCTTGCAACAAAGTTCCTGACCAAAACAATCCCGATAAAGAATTTTGGGAAAGTAGATGGGATAAAAAGGAAACTGGTTGGGACATTGGTTTTGTCTCGCCCGCAATTGAAAAATATATTTTGCAGCACCAAAACAAAGAATCGAAAATTTTGATTCCCGGTTGTGGAAATGCTTATGAAGCAGAATTTTTATGGAATCTCGGATTTAGAAATATAACCGTTTTAGATATTGCACCTTCGGCGGTTGAGATTTTAAAAGAGAAATTTAAAGACAAGAAAGGTGTCTCCGTAATTTGTGGAAATTTCTTTGAACATCAGGGGAAATATGACCTCATGATTGAGCAGACTTTCTTTTGTGCGATTGCTCCATCACTTAGAAATAAATATGCAGAAAAAGCTTCAGAATTATTAAATGAAAATGGTAGAATTATCGGTGTAATGTTCAACAGAACCTTCGAGAAAGTTGGACCGCCTTTTGGTGGAAGTATTGCTGAATATCAGTTGATTTTTGAAAAATATTTTGAAATAGAAAAAATGGAAGAATGCTATAACAGTATTCAGCCAAGAAAAGGAAGTGAAATTTTTATTAACCTTAAAAAAATTCAAAATGAAAACAAACATGGGCAGTTTTGATAGGATCATCAGAGTCTTAATCGCTGCAATCATCGGATATCTTTACTATGTTCATTATATTTCCGGAACCTTGGGAATTGTTTTGGTGGTATTGGCTGTAGTTTTCGCGCTGACAAGTTTTATTGGATTTTGTCCGCTTTATACGTTCTTAGGAATTAATACCTGCAAAAAAAAAGTAACTTGAATATGTTAGAATTTTTAAAGAAACATCAATTAAAAATAGTTGGAATTATAGTCGGCGGACTTTTAGGTTCCGCTTATTACCACTTTATCGGCTGTACAACCGGAACTTGTGCAATCACCTCCAAACCATTAAATTCAACCGCTTATGGAATGGTCATGGGGTATTTGATGTTTTCTATGTTCCAAAAATCTAAAACAAAAACAGAAAATGTTTGATTTTATTAAAAAATTATTCGGATCGAAATCAGTTGACTTTAAAGAATTGTTCATCGCTGGTGCGCAAATCATTGATGTGAGAACTCCCGCTGAATTTAGCAACGGTCATATCAAACAATCCAAAAATATTCCTTTGCAGCAACTTCAAAGTGAGATGAAAAAACTCGATTTGAAAAAACCGATTATTACCTGCTGTGCCAGTGGAATGAGAAGTGCTTCTGCGAAATCGATTCTTCAGCAAAATGGGTTCGAAGTGTATAATGGAGGCGGTTGGAGTTCGCTTCAAAGCAAACTAAACAAATGAAAAATTTATTTAAAACCTGGACGTTAAACAGATTTCTTTATTTGGCTGCTGGAATATTTTTTGTACTCATCGCAACAAATGATCGCGTTTGGTTTATGATTCCGTTTGGATTATATTTCATTGCGATGGCAATATTTAAATTTGGCTGTGCTGGTGGTGCTTGTCAAATTCCCTTAAAAAAGAAAGAAGAACATTCAAACTAAAGTTTTAGTTGAGTAATATTAAGAACTATTTAATTTAAAGTAATGTCACAAAAATTTAAAGAACTTATAGATTCAGAACGTCCAGTACTTATTGATTTTTTTGCAACTTGGTGTGGACCATGCAAAGTGCAATCTTCTGTTTTGAATACTGTGAAAGAGAATGTCGGCGATATGGCCAGAATCGTAAAAATTGATATTGATCAATTCCCTTCGATAGCATCAGAATACGGCGTTCGTGGAGTTCCCACTTTAGCCGTTTTCAAAAAAGGAGAAATGCTTTATAAGGAAAGTGGTGTTCATGATGTGAATACATTGACTAATCTTTTGAAAGGTTTTGCTTCGTAATTATTTAAAAAACACAAAGTTTTTTTTTAACACGAATGTCACTAAACTTTTTCACTATGAGACCAATTATTTGTGCAATTGGTGAAATTCATTTGTGTTATTTGTGTTTTTAAAATTTATTTTAATTCAAATTCATCACGATCTGAAAGAAAAGGAAATTTCGTTCTAAATTTCTCCAGCTTTTCGGCTTCAAAAACAGCAGAAACAATATTGTTATTTGTCGATGAGGTTTCGGTTCCATCAGCGAAATAACAGTAAGAGCTTTCAGGATATTCCAAATCATTACCATCAATTCCGATTCTATTTAAACCAAAAACGTAGGCTTGATTTTCAATGGCTCTGGCTTTTAATAAAGTTTGCCAAGCGTCAATTCTACTTTTAGGCCAGTTGGCAACATATAAAATCGCATCATAATCTCCATTGTTTCTGGAGAAAATTGGAAAACGTAAATCATAGCAAACTTGCAGTAAGATTCGCCAACCTTTATAGTTGACAATCACTCTTTCTTTCCCCGGGCTGTATTTCTTATCTTCACCAGAATAAGAAAAAAGATGTCTTTTATCGTAGAAAGAATAATCTCCATTAGGTTCTACAAAATAAAATCGATTGAGAAAATGTTCACCTTCACAAACAGAAGCGCTTCCGCAAACGACAGTGTTCTTTTCTTTTGCGAATTTTTTCATCCATTCTAAAGTTTCTTCATTTCGATCGGCAATTTCTTCTGGCTTCATATAAAAGCCAGTTGAGAACATTTCTGGAAGAATAAATAAATCTGCTGCTATTTCTGTGAAAGCGAATTCGATTTGGTTGAAATTTTCACTTTTGTTTTTCCAGGTGATATTTAAATTTAAACCGCTAACTCTTAAATCGTTCATGATTGTTGTTTTATAAATGGAACTGAAATGTACAATTTTTATCTTAAAAAAAGTTAAGAAAATCATAAAGTGGTCTCATTTTTGAATGGAGAAAAGTATTATTATAAATTAACATTAAAACTTTAAAATTATGAAAAAGTATCTTTTAGTATTCTCAATGTTGTTCATCGGACAAATGGCATTTGCACAAGCTTGGCAAGGTAGAGGAGATCAAAAAATCCAAGTAGGATTAAATGGTTGGGGGTATGGAACTGGGATTACTGCAACTTACGATTATGGTTTATCTAAATTAATCTCTGTTGGAGCTGGAGCAAATTTCTTTTTTGATCATAGTAACGATAAATATAGAAATGACGATTTTGGAGTTTTTGGTAGATTAAACTTTCACTTACAAGAACCATTAGGACTTCCTTCAAACTGGGATATTTATCCAGGTGTTGATTTAGGACTTTTAGGTAAAAGCGGAACGTACTTCGGAGCGCATTTAGGAGTTAGATATTTCTTCAATAATAATGTTGGTGTTTTCCTTGAAGCAGGTAATAACGGAGCAATTGGTGTTTCTTTCAACTTGTAAGAAATTCAGACATATAAGACAAAAGGTTCTCATTTTGAGGACCTTTTTTGTTTGGCATACTTTTGAGAATTTGTATCTTCGCAAATCTTTAAAATAATTTTTAAAAACATTCAATGACATTAATACAGTTATTTCAATTTATATTGAGCATCTCAATTCTAGTTGGTCTTCATGAATTGGGACATTTTATTCCCGCTAAACTTTTTAAAGCTAGAGTTGAAAAATTCTATCTTTTTTTTGACCCGTGGTTTTCTATTGCCAAGAAAAAAATTGGTGATACCGAATACGGAATCGGTTGGTTACCTTTTGGTGGTTATGTAAAAATCGCCGGAATGGTTGACGAAAGCATGGATACTGAACAGTTAAAACAACCTGCTCAACCTTGGGAATTTCGTAGTAAACCAGCTTGGCAACGTCTAATCATTATGATGGGTGGAGTTACCGTTAACTTTTTCCTAGCTTGGTTCATCTATTCTTCTTTAAGTTATTTTAAAGGGGAAACGTATCACGATAATGCTAAGTTTGAAAATGGAATTTCCGTTTCGACTGCTGGTCAAAAAATGGGTTTAAAGAATGGAGATAAAATTCTAAAAATCGATGGTAAGCCTGCTGAAAGAATGGAAACTTCTACTATTAATATGCTTTTTGCTAATCATGTAACTGTTTTAAGAGACGGCAAAGAAGTTACTTTCCCAGTAAATGAAGATGGTGTAGCTGAGGTATTGGCAGAGAATGAAGCTAAAATGTATTTCGGGCCACGTGCTCCTGTTGTACTTGATAGTCTTTTCCCAAATGGTGCTGCTAAAGCTGGAGGGTTATTAAAAGGCGATAGAATCGTTGGAGTTGATGGAAAATCGGTTAATTTCTTCGATCAATTAGCACCAGAGCTTTCTCAGCATAAAAACCAAGATATCGTTTTAGACATTGAAAGAAACAATACTCCGGAAAAGATTAATGTTAAAGTTGATAAAGACGGAAAGCTTGGTTTTGCAATCGATTCATCAATTGCTCAGAAAGAATTTGAAAAAACACAGGTTACCAAACAATATTCGGTTTTGGGAGCAATTCCAAGAGGTCTAACAAGAACGATTGATGTTTTGACCATGCAGATCAAACAGTTTAAAATTGTTTTCAACACCAAAACGCAAGGTTATAAAAAAGTTTCAGGACCAATTGGAATTATCAAACAAATGCCAAAAGAGGTGAACTGGGAGTTTTTCTGGAGCTTTACGGCGATGTTCTCGATTTGGTTGGCATTCCTTAATTTAATTCCTATTCCGGGATTAGATGGTGGTCACGTAGTTTTCACGCTTTGGGAAATGATTACTGGAAAACCGGTTCCTCAGAAAGTTTTAGAAAACGCACAAATGATTGGGGTGATTTTCCTAATGGGATTGATGGTTATCATCTTCGGAAACGATATATTAAAATGGATTACCGGAAAATTTTAAAATATTCTCTAAATTTTTTTGGTAGGTAAAAAAAAGTTTCTATATTTGCACACGCTTAAAGCAAAGAGCGATACTCCTCTTTAGCTCAGTTGGTTAGAGCATCTGACTGTTAATCAGAGGGTCCTTGGTTCGAGCCCAAGAAGAGGAGCAAAACCATCACAGAAATGTGATGGTTTTTTTGTGTTTATACTTGTGAATATTAAATTGTTTACTTTTGAAAGTCAGTAATTTAGAAGATTATTCAGGATCAGTATCAAAAGTTGGGGACTAAGCAAAAAGTTTAGATAATCTAAACAAGAAAAATGTTTTGTCTTTTACACCTCGAAGTTGTAATCTGAAGTTTTTTATTTTCGCATTAAAAGATTCTGCAGAAGCATTTGTGCTTCTCTGATCAAAATAATTGAGAATATCATTGTAATGATTCATAATGGTTTTCATGAGTACTGAAAATGATTTAAAGCCCGATTCTTCTACCTTTTTGAACCAATGTGCTAATTTGAGCATTGCGACGGACTTTTGAATATTTTGATTGTAAATTTTTCTCAGCCCATCAGATAAATGATAGGATTTTTCTAAGTCGGGATAGTGCGAGAATAATATGTCCGCTCTTTGGTTTTGGCTTGGTGTCCACTTTTCTTTGGTTTTGTAGAGTAAATATCGGCTCCTTGCCAAGAGTTGCTTTCTGGTATCACCATTTTCAAAAACTTCAATTTCCGGCTTCTTCTTTCTCTCTTTTGCCTCGGTTAGTAAAGTGTTTTCCAAATCAATGGCTTCCCATCGATGTTGTATTCTGAGGTTCTGCAATGCTTCTGTGGCGAGCTTTTGAACATGAAAGCGGTCAATAACCTGCACGGCATTGGGGAAACATCTTTTAGCAATGAGTTTCATTGAACCTGCCATATCGAGTGTGATCTCTTTAACTTTCTGTCGGAGTTTTCTGCTGATTTTCAGAATTTGTTCAATGACTTTATCACTCTGAGTTCCTTTAATAATGGCTACGATACTTCCTTTTCTGCCCTTTGCTTTTTTGGAGGTAAGAACAGTGTACAATTCCCCGTCAGAAAGAGCGACTTCATCTAAAGAAAGCTGGTCAGAGAGGTTTTCAGAATATAAGATCCAGTCTGCAGCATGTTCTTTCTGATCCTAATCTTTAAAGTCGCTAATGCTTTTTTTATATTGTCGTTGAAATTTTCTTCCATTCACGCCATACATTTCTGCGATGGTTTTACAAGGAAGTGCTTTAGTATCGGCTGATTTTTTTTAAGAACTCTGCAAAATCCTGTGTCATGCGAGTTCCTTTAGCGATGAGATTCCAATCTCTTTGAATAATGTCTCCCGATTTCACATCTGTCCATCTTCGGCGTTTGATATGGAGTTTTACAGACTTTCCACGCAGCTGAAAATCATCTACCGTTATTTCGGGCAGAAAACCCTTTGATTGCAAAGTAAGGGACGTAAATTCTTTGGGAATCGTATTTTTTTCTTCAAAATAAAGATGCACAACTTTATTTATTTCTTCAAATTTCACAATTTCAAAATGATCAATTAAAAATTCAGGTAGTAAAAATTTGAGAACTTCTGTTTCGTTTAGCATCTAACAAAATTATCAAATTTATTCTTTCTCCCCAAGTTTTGAGATTGATCCATTATTCACAATGAAAAAATATTTTATTTACATATTATATTCGTCGAATTCACATATTTATTACGTTGGATATACATTCTAATGTTAAGAAACGTGTTGATGAGCATAATGAATCAGATAAAAATACGTTCACCTCAAAACATAGACCTTGGGTTCTAAAAGGCTATTTTGGTGTTAATGGCACTGAGGCTAATGCGATAGGAATTGAAAAATTTATAAAGAAACAAAAGTCATCAAAGTTTATTGAGAGGCTTCTTGAAGAAGAAACTGTTTTTTCTGATGTATTAGCCCAGTTGGTTAGAGTCCCGAAGCTTCGGGATTAATCAGAGGGTTCTTGGTTCGAGCCCAAGAAGAGGAGCAAAACCATCATAGAAATGTTGTTCTTTTTTGTTTAAATTCATGGGTAATTAAAAAAAAAATTCTATATTTGCAGGCGCTTAAAGCAAAGAGCAACACTCCTCTTTAGCTCAGTTGGTTAGAGCATCTGACTGTTAATCAGAGGGTCCTTGGTTCGAGCCCAAGAAGAGGAGCAAAACCATCACAGAAATGTGGTGGTTTTTTTGTGTTTATACTTGTGAATATTAAATTGTTTACTTTTGAAAGTCAGTAATTTAGAAGATTATTCACAATGAAAAAATATTTTATTTACATATTATATTCGTCGAATTACATATTTATTACGTTGGATATACTTCTAATATTAAGAAACGTGTTGCTGAGCATAATGAATCAGATAAAAATACGTTCACCTCAAAACATAGACCTTGGGTTCTAAAAGGCTATTTTGATGTTAATGGCACTGAGGCTAATGCGATAGGAATTGAAAAATTTATAAAGAAACAAAAGTCATCAAAGTTTATTGAGAGGCTTCTTGAAGAAGAAACTGTTTTTTCTGGTGTATTAGCTCAGTTGGTTAGAGTCCCGAAGCTTCGGAATTAATCAGAGGGTCCTTGGTTCGAGCCCAAGAAGAGGAGCAAAACCATCATCCCGAAACTTCGGGATGGTGGTTTTTTTGTGTTTAAATTTGTTGTATGTTTTTCTATGTTGTTCTTTTACAATGGGAATTAATAAAATAACAGCATTTTATAAGATGAAAAGTTATTTTATTTGAGTTTTCTTTTCCGCAGGATCCCTTGATTTGCTGCTTTGAATATGATTCTAATGTTCATCAATACAGTGCTAAATACCGTGAATCAGGCAAAACTACTTTCACTTCAAAAACTTAGACTTGGGATTTTAAAGACCTATTTTGTAATTAATGGAATATAGGCTGATGCTGTGAGAATTGAAAAATTTGGAGAGAAACAAAAAACATCAAAGCTTATTGAGGAGCTACCAGAACAAGAAGCGTCATTTAGTTGCGTTTTAGCGCAGTTCGTTATCGTTCGTAAGCTTTGTGATTGATCGGAAGTTCTTCCCTTTAAATTGAGGCGTTAGAAAAAAAGTCAAACCATCATTCAGGAACTAAAGGATGATGTTTTTTTTGCGTTTAATTTTAAAGATGAAGAGGCTTTTAAGGATTATAAGTTGTTTAAAGTCAATCGCTTGTTTAACTTTATTTCCTTTTAGAGGAATAAATTGGCTTGAAAATGATTAATGGAGGTTTTTTAGAAACAATATCTTTAAAGGAAACATTAAAAACAGAAAGCTGTGAAATAACTTAATATTGGTGCAATATCTAATCGAATTCCTTTTAAATGCAAAAAACCACCATTAATTAAAATGATGGTTTCAATAAAATAAAATTCCAGTTTATTTCTTCTTCATCGCTTTCGCAATATTCACAATTACTTTCACCGCTTTCTCCATAGATTCCAAGCAAACATATTCATAAGGTCCGTGGAAGTTAATTCCGCCCGCAAAAATATTTGGACAAGGTAAACCCATATAAGAAAGCTGTGCGCCGTCTGTGCCGCCTCGTATGGCTTTTATTTTAGGTTCAATGTTCGCGTCTTTCATCGCTTGTTCTGCAATATCTACAATATGCATTTTTCCTTCAAACTGTTGCTTCATGTTGCGGTACTGTTCTTTGATTTCAATTTCGGCAGTTCCCGCACCAAATTTTTTGTTGAATTCTGCGACAACATCGGTCATGAATTTTTTTCTTGCTTCAAACTTATCATTATCGTGATCACGAATGATGTATTGAATTTTCGCTTCAGAAACTTCAGATTTTAAATCAGTTAAATGATAGAAACCTTCGAATCCTCTTGTAGTAGAAGGTGTTTCGTTTTCAGGGAGCATTTTGATAAACTCTGCTGCCAATAAAGAAGCGTTCACCATTTTACCGATCGCATAACCAGGATGCACGCTCAAGCCGTGAATTTTCACAACCGCTCCGGCCGCGTTAAAATTTTCATATTCCAGCTCACCAACTTCACTTCCGTCCATTGTGTAAGCCCATTCTGCTCCGAATTTCTTTACATCAAATTTATGCGCGCCTCTTCCGATTTCTTCATCAGGCGTAAATCCAATAGCAATTCTACCATGTTTAATTTCTGGATGTGCCAGTAAAAATTCTGCAGCAGTAACGATTTCTGCCACACCTGCTTTGTCATCAGCACCAAGTAAAGAAGTTCCGTCAGTTGTAATTAAAGTTTTTCCGACGTAATCTTTTAAAGTTTCAAATTTTGTTGAAGAAAGGATAAATCCTGTTTCTTTATTCAAAAGCAAATCGCCTCCGTCGTAATCATCCCAAATCTGCGGGTTTACATTTTCACCATTAAAGTCAGGTGAAGTATCATAATGCGATATAAAACCTACAACTGGTTCATCGTCGTTTTCTAAATTTGAAGGAACATAAGCGTAAATATAGCCGTGTTCGTCCATTGAAACATCACTTAGTCCAAGCGTTTGTAATTCTTCGAAAATATATTTTGCAATATCCCATTGTTGTGGAGTAGAAGGCGTCGCTTCACTTTCAGGATCACTGGTCGAATATATTTTTACATAATTAATGAAACGGTTCTGTAGCTTCAGTTTCCAGTCAAGGTTAAAATCTATGGTCGTCATAATTGCATATTTTTAACAAAGTTAAAATTTTACGTTGATGATATGGCAAATGTGTCGAAATTATTTCACTTGTATTTATAATTAAGTTTTATTTAAATATTTACTAATCAATGCTTTAAAATAGTTTTAAATTTGTTCAGACGTTTTTTAAAGTTTTGGTATATTTGAGAAAATCAAAAAATAGAAATGTTTCTAACCGAATGTCCACGAGATGCAATGCAAGGTTGGGGTGAATTTATTCCCACGCAAAAGAAGATTGACTACATTAATTCGTTAATGGAAGTAGGTTTTGATGTGCTGGATTGCGGGAGTTTTGTTTCCCATAAAGCAATTCCTCAAATGGCCGATTCTGGAATCGTAATCGATGAGATTGATAAAGGGGTTTCTAATACTAAACTTTCTGTGATCGTTGCTAATTATCGTGGAGCACAAAAAGCGTTGGAGCATCAAGCGGTTGATATTGTAGGATTTCCTTTTTCTATTTCTGAAACTTTTCAATTTAGAAATACCAATAAAAATCAAGAAGAAGCTTTTAACGATATTAAAAAAATCACCGAACTTTTAGAATTGGATGGTCGTGTTTTGAACGTTTACTTTTCAATGGCTTTCGGAAATCCTTATGGTGAAATGTGGAAAGCAGCAGATGTTGATTACTGGGCGCAGCGATTTAATGATATTGGTGTTAAAAATGTTTTACTTTCAGATACCACAGGAACCGGAACTTTAGAACAAATCGAACTGCTCTTTAAAACCATCCCTTCGAAATATCCTGAAATTGATTTCGGCGCACATTTTCATAACCGTTACGAAGATTCTTACAAAAAATTAAAAGCTGCGTACGATAATGGTTGTCGAAGATTCGATTCTGCAATTAAAGGAATTGGCGGTTGCCCAATGGCAAAAGATGATTTGGTGGGTAATATGCCGACTGAGCAAGTCATTAATTTTATGGCTGTAGAAAAAATAGAACACTCTTTAAATTTACTCAATTTCGAAAGTGCTTATAATAAAGCGAAGGATATTTTCCATTTTTAATAATATTAGAAGCATGACAGATGTTTTGTTTTAAAAGTTAAACGAATTCGTTATCTTTATAGTAAAATAAACATAAAACTATGACTTCAACAATTACCTATTTAGGCGACTTCAAAATCGTTTCACAACACGAAAAATCGGGAGCAACTATTACAACTTGCGCACCGTTAAGAGAAGGCGGGACTTCCGAATTATTTTCACCTTCCGATTTGTTTGGGATTTCATACGGACAATCAATGTTAATGGCAGTAGCCGTTTTAGGCGAGCCAAGAGGGATTTTTATTAAAGGTGCTACCTGCGAATTAAAAAAATCAACCTATCCAGAACCGAAAAGAATTGGAACAATTTTTTGTATCGTGAGAATTCCCGGAAAGTTTACAAATGAGCAAAAGAAATTTATAGAAGAAACAGCACTTCATTGTCCTGTTGCGTTATCAATACATCCGAGCGTTCAGAAAACAGTGATGTTCGAATTCGAAGGATAAGATTAATCGCTTTCTATTTTTAACGGCAAAAGAGAGAAGATAAATAGGAGAAAAAGCTGTTCAAAAGATTGTGAAAAAAAGAAAATGTATAAACTGTTCTTCTTTTGCTAACTTTTGAATAGCTTAATTGAAATAAAACTTTTGCGTCTTTTGTGGTTAAAAAAGCATTAAAAAAATTCTTCGTATAATAATGAATGCCGGAAATCTCCGGCATTTTATTTTTAGAACATACCCAATTCAAAACGGGCTTCTTCACTCATCATATCTTTGTTCCAGGAAGGTTCAAAGGTGAGTTCCAAATCGACTTCTTTTACATCTTCAACTTCGGTTACGCGCTCCCGAACTTCTGCGGGTAAGCTTTCTGCAACTGGGCAATTGGGTGTTGTTAAAGTCATAATCACTTTCACCTTACCTTCGTCCGAAATTTGTACATCATAGATTAATCCTAATTCATAAATATCAACCGGAATCTCTGGATCATAAACGGTTTTTAGGGCTGTAATGATATTTTCACCGATTTCGGCAATTTTTTCGTCTGTATATTTCATTCTACTTTGGAACGTTTTAAATTTCACTTTTTTCTAATAAATCTTCCTGACGCATGCGCCGAAAAACATTTGCCAAAGTTAAGACATCTTTTTCACAATATTGAACGATTCTAAATAAGTCTTTCTCTATATAATAGATTGATGCGACCATTGAACCATCGATATCATCTTTTGGAGTTGGGATTCCGAAGAGATGAGCGAGTAATTCTAAGGAGATAAAAGATTTGTAATCACCGAATTTCCAAAGTTCCA
This sequence comes from Kaistella flava (ex Peng et al. 2021), assembly GCF_015191005.1. Taxonomy (NCBI): domain Bacteria; kingdom Pseudomonadati; phylum Bacteroidota; class Flavobacteriia; order Flavobacteriales; family Weeksellaceae; genus Kaistella; species Kaistella flava (ex Peng et al. 2021). Next base: position 2,986,703 of record NZ_CP040442.1, read on the forward strand.
TGGTGTCGAGATGTGCGATTTCCCACGGTTTCTTTCCGAACATTTGGAAAGGAAGCGGTGGTTGCATGCCATTAATTAAAAATCGTCGGGCAATCCAGGGAAAGTCAAACTCTTTTCCATTGTGCGCGCAAAGGATGACGTCACGTAGTTTCGGTCTGTTAAAGATTTCTCCAAATTCTTCCAAAAGTTTTTTTTCATCGTCACCGGAAAAACTTTTAATCATCAGCTTTCCGTTTTTTTCCAATATTCCGACAGAAATACAAATTATTTTACCGAATTCAGCCATAATCCCACCTCGATCGTGGTAATATTCTTCAGCAGAAAAATCTTCTTTACGTTGAAATCTGGTTTTTTTATCCCAGAGATACTGATCTGTTTCAGCTAAATCTTCCCAATTTCCAGATTGTGGAACTGTTTCAATATCCAGAAATAATACTTTTTCTAAAGGAACATTTTGAATCATAATTTTAATTTTTATCGAAAGTTTTTACCCTATCGGTAATCCGTTTTTCACGGGGAAAGTTGTCGTAAGAATCGTTACCTCTTTATTTTCGCCGTAAACTCCCAAAATCAAACATTCACTTAAGAAGTTGGCAATCTGTTTTTTAGGAAAATTAACGATAGCGATGATTTGTTTTCCAATGAGATTTTCTTTTGAATAAAGTTCAGTAATCTGAGCAGAAGATTTTTTAATTCCTAAATCACCGAAATCGATCTCTAATTGATAGGAAGGATTTCGTGCTTGTGGAAAATCAGAAGCCGAAATAATTGTTCCGCTTCTGATATCGAGTTTTTCGAAAACATCCCAACTGATCTCGGGCTTTATCATTTATTAATTTTTAGCTGAAACAATATAATCATAAACCATTTGATGTTGAGCGTCGTTTAACTTCGCTTTTGGTGCCATCGAATTCATGATTCCTACCCAATCCTGTGCGTTATGATCTGTTGGATTTGGCAAGTCATGACATTTTCCACAAGAATTCTCAAAAACTACTTGACCTTTAGCAAGATGTTCTGCTGTAATAGTTTTAGTTCCTGCTACTGCAGTTCTTGGAGTACAAGAAAACATAAATCCAACCGCCCCTAAAGCAGCGATTAAAAAAGTATAACTGGGAGTTGATTGTTTTTGATGTTTCAATTTCATGACTTTATTTTTTATTATTGATTCAAAAATAAGCAATTTTCTTTTTAGATTTATTTGAATTCACATCGTCATCATTCAAAAAAAACTTTCGCCGAAATCTTAATAACTTCATTTCGTAAAAGAATTGTATTTTTGAATTAATGAAAACCCCTTCTAACCAAGAACTGATAAAAGGAATTCAATCTGGCGACAAACGATTGCTCGGAAAAGCAATCACATTGGTGGAAAGTAAAAAAGCCGAACATCGCGAACAAGCCGAAGAACTTTTAAAAGAAATCTTACCTTTTACCGGAAAGTCAATCAGAGTTGGAATTACCGGAGTTCCGGGCGCAGGAAAATCAACCTTCATCGAAAGTTTTGGAAAGTTGGCCATTCAGCACGGGAAAAAAGTGGCGGTTTTAGCAATCGACCCCAGTTCCTCTTTAAACAAAGGTTCTATTCTGGGCGATAAAACAAGAATGGAAGAATTGTCGAAGGAAAAAAATGCCTTTATTCGTCCAAGTCCGACTTCTGGATTTTTGGGTGGAATTGCTAACGCGACATTTGAGTCGATGTTGATTTGTGAAGCGGCAGGTTACGATTTTATTTTAATAGAAACCGTGGGTGTTGGTCAAAGTGAAGTTTTGGTTTCCGATATTACCGATGTTTTTTTATTCTTAAAGATTATTGGTGGTGGTGACGAACTTCAAGGGATTAAACGCGGCATTATGGAAATGGTAGATCTTATTTTCATTAATAAAGTCGAAGAAGAAAATCGCTTGAAAGCAAAGAATACGAAAGTTGAATTGATGCGTGCGCTTCACTTTTTGCCATCAAAAGAGAAAAACTGGAAAGTTCCGGTTATGCTTGGTTCTGCTTTAAATAATACTGGTTTAGTGGAAGTTTATGACAAAATTGAAGAATTTATTACTTTAAAAATTTCAAATCATTCTTTTGAAGAAACCCGGAAAAAACAGGCAGAGAAACGCTTTGATTATTGGGTTCAGGAATATATTTTACAAAAAACAAAATCAGATAAATCAACAGAAACCTTTTACGAAGAGCATAAAAAAAATGCTTCTGAACTGAAATCAAATCCACGTACAGAAGCAAAAATTTTTGTTGAGAAATTATTAACGAAATAATTTATTTTTTTGCAATAACATTTTTGTTCCTTACATAACCAGCATACGAAGTTGATTTTTGATCACCAGGTTCAAATACAACGTTAGTCTTTCCGTCTTTGAAAACTTCCATTTTAATTGTTATCGGATTATTGCTGTCTTTCGCAATGATTGTTAAAGCAGTGTTGCCTTTTTTATTGATTGTTTTATCCACCGTAAAATCAGAAGAAGTTAAGTGAATCAATCTGTAATCCCAAGTCATATCTTGAATCGTTCCTGATGGACTTGTCTTTGTGTCTTTTAAGCCATAAAATGCAGGAAGAGTTACCATCAACTCATCTTTTGTAACAGTAATCTTATAACCAGAATCTAAGGGTGCAGATTTAGGACTAACAAAGACTTTGCGTTCACGAAAGTTTGGAGGATTGTTCCATGAGTTTCCATTTTGTTTTATTTCTTCTATGTTGTAATTGAAACCATCTTGTTCTCTCTCTGTTGCAATAAAAGTAAAACTTTCTGTTTGTAATGGGTAAACTGCTTTTTTCGAAATTGCATTATTTTGAACGTTACAGGAGGTCGTCATTGATAAAAATACTAAATATGCGATTATTGAAGATAAATTTCTCATAGTAGGTGCTTTTTTTATTAATAGTAGGGTTTTACTAAACTACATCTTTAGTCTGAAATAAAAAAATCAGACAAATCCACTGAAACGTTTTACTAAGAATATAAAAAAATGCTTCTGACCTGAAATCAAATCCAAGTACAGAAGCAAAAATTTTTGTTGAGAAATTATTGAAGAAATAATTTAATTCTTCAATGCTGTATTATCAGTGATATACCCATCATAAGAAATAGGTTGTCTGTCATTAGAATCAATGGATACATACGCTTTTCCATTTGTGAAAACTTGCATTGTAATTGTACGAATGTTTTGCTGATCGTTTGCAATGATAGTGTAAATAGAACTTCCTTTTTTACCATCTTTTTTATTAACGGTAAAATCTTTAGAAGTAAATCGGTAAGAGTTTTTACTAGGGTCAATATTAGGAGTGTACATTCTTCCAAAATATGGTAATGTAACGTCTAATTTATCTTTTCTAATTTCAATCGTGTAACCAGGATCTAAATCCAACATTCTAGATGAACTTCCATTAGGCAAAGAGTTAATCACATTGATGACATCGATGTTGTTTGGATTTGCACGTTCAGCGATGAAAGTAAATTCGTTAGACTGCAATAAAGAAGTAATATTTGCTGGAGCAACATTGTTTTGGGTACTGCAAGAAAATGCTAAAGCGAGTACGAAAACGGCAACGCATATTTTGAATAAATTTTTCATATAATTTTTCTTGTAATCATGCAAAAATTATGCAATATTGTACATCAAATTTTTATTTGGAATAAAAATTGTTTAAAGGAAGATTATATTAAAATAAACTACAATGAATAAATTAAATAAATTTCTAGGAATCACGGCACTTTCAGTTGTGATGGTTGCATGTACTACTAATCCAATTACTGGACGGTCATCTTTGCAATTGGCCAATAATCAAGAGATTACGGCAATGGCTCTTCAGCAATATAAGCAAGCGTTATCGGAGGCAAAGGTTATCAAAGGGACAACTGCTGCAAAAAGTGTTCAGAATGTTGGTTTAAGAATTAAGAATGCTGCTAATAATTATTACAGAGGTATTGGTAGAGAAGCAGATCTTGTTAATTATCAGTGGGAATTTAATTTACTTGATGATAAACAAATTAATGCTTGGTGTATGCCAGGTGGTAAAGTTGCAGTTTATAGCGGTATTTTGCCAATCACTAAAACTGATGCAGGTTTAGCAGTGGTTTTGGGCCACGAGATTTCTCACGCACTTGCTGGTCATGGTAATGAGAGAATTTCGCAAGGTATGATTGCCGAATATGGAGGTGCTATTTTAGGAAGTACAATCTCAAACGGTCAATTAGCTGCAATTTTTCAACAAGCTTATCCGATTGGTGCTCAGGTTGCACTATTGAAATACGGAAGAAGTCAAGAGCTAGAAGCTGATGAAATGGGACTTTATTTAATGAGTATGGCGGGTTATGATCCGAGAGAAGCACAACCTTTCTGGCAAAGAATGGAAGTTGCCTCAACAGGAAACCGACCTCCAGAATTTCTTTCAACTCACCCGAATCCTGATACCAGAAGAGCAGATTTAGAAAAACACATGTCAAAAGCTTTGGAATATTACAGAGCTGCTGGCGGTAAAGTATAATACTTCTAATAATTTATAACGTAACCTTTCCTTATTTTTCTTAAATTTGGAAAGGTTTTTTAATTCTATAACTATGAAAAATTTATCTTTTATTGGTCTTTTATTGCTTGGTCTGGCATTTTTGCTTTACTATATGTTGCCGCAATTTTCTTTTGTTAAACTTTTTGAGCCAATCAACTTAATGGGTATTCTTGCCGGAATAGGAATCGGTTTAATTATCGGCGGGATTGTAGGATACGTCAGCAAAGGAACTGCTCTAAAACAAGAAGAGAAGAAACGAGAATTAATTCAACTTCGGAAAGAAAAAGAAGATCTCGAAAAGCAGGCCGCCGAATTGGCAAGACAACAAACTGTCAATTATACAAGAACAGACGAAACTAAAAATCCTCCGAATTACTAATTCAGAGGATTTTTTATGGTCAATTAAAATTGATTTTTCTTAAAACTCATAACCTAAACCTACCATAAATAAACTTGGTCTGCTGTCATAACGAATGGTTTCGCTAGTGCCGTTGTTATTGTTAATGAAGTCTCTTTGATCTTTTGTAAATGCTCCTTCATATTTAGCATTTACAATTAATTTTTGAAATTGAACTTGCGCTCCAAATTGATAACCTACTGTAAAATCCTTAGTTGCATTTTCTTTAAAATCTGCAAATTGATTATCAGTAGAAAGATTATAAGAAGCTACAGGGCCTGCAAAAATCCCTAAGTTATCTCCCAGTATTTTATATCCTAAAAGAATTGGAACATCAACTCTGTTGCTTTTCGCTTCTAAAGTAGTATTGGTTTCTGGAACATTAAATTCAGTTTTGAAAGTAGTATAATAAATTTCGGGCATTAGAAATAACGAAGCTGGTAAATTTACTTTCGCAGAAAGACCAACATTAAAACCAGTATTGTTCTTTCCTGATTCGTTATATGCGGTTACAGCTGAACCTTTGATGCTTTCCCAAGATGGTTTATCTGTTGGGAAAAGTAAGTTTGCTTTTGCTGCAAATTTTATCTGTGCAGATCCTAAGACGCTTGCGCCAATTAGCATGACGCTAAGTACTTTATTCATTTTTATGGGGTTTTGTTATAATATTGTCGATGGAGGTCTTATTTGTTTTCATAAAGTACTCGCGTAATTCTTTAAACAATTCTGAGGAATAAACGAAATCGATAAGGTTTTTATTGCCTGCATTAATCAGGATGTCTTTATCGCCTTCCCATTCCTTGATCCCAAGTCGGAGATATACAATTTTCTCGCCAATCGTCATAACAGAATTCATATCGTGTGAATTAATGATGGTCGTCGTATTATATTCCTTCGTAATTTCTAAAAGCAAATCATCAATAATATTAGAAGTGTAAGGATCCAGTCCGGAATTCGGCTCATCACAAAAAAGATATTTTGGATTGTTTACAATTGCTCTTGCAATCGCAACTCTTTTCTGCATTCCACCAGAAATTTCTGAAGGATATTTTCGGTTGGCTTTTTCTAAATGAACACGTCCAATAACCTCAAAAGCACGTCTCTTCTTTTCTCTGAAAGTTAGATTGGTAAACATGTCTAAAGGGAAAGTGATATTCTCTTCCACCGTCATCGAGTCGAAAAGAGCACTTCCTTGAAATACCGTTCCGATTTCAGCTCGTAAACTTTGTTTTTGATCACGTGACATTTTATTAATATCCTTGCCATCAAAAAGAATTTCCCCTGAAGTTGGCTGATAAACATTAAGCAAGCTTTTCAAAAAAACGGTTTTTCCTGATCCACTTTGACCAATGATTAGGTTTACTTTTCCGGTTTCAAAAGTGGTTGAGATTCCTTTTAAGACTTCGACTTCATCAAATTTTTTCTTTAAATCTTTTACTTCTATCATTAGCTTAGGAACATTTGAGTTAATATTAAGTTCATAATAATAATGGCGACAATCGTCCAAACTACTGCTTGTGTACTTGCGCGGCCAACTTCCAGTGAACCACCTTTTACATTATAACCAAAATAAGCAGGGATTGTTGCAATTAAAAAAGCAAATACCGCTGTTTTGAAAAAGGCATACCAGATAAAGTGCTGTGGCATATACATTTGAATTCCGGTGATATAATCTGCTTTACTCCAACTTCCGGTCAAGGTTCCAGCTAAATATCCTCCCCAGATTCCAAACACAATACTAATTGCAATGAGTAAAGGATTAAAAATTATGCTGGCTAAAATCTTTGGTAAAATTAGAAAATTCGGAGAGTTAACTCCCATAATATCTAAAGCATCAATTTGTTCGGTAACTCGCATCGTTCCTATACTCGAAGCAATATAGGATCCAACTTTACCAGCTAAAACAACTGATATAATGGTAGGTGCAAATTCTAAGATCAGAACCACTTTAGTCGCATATCCAATAAACGAGTTTGGAATCGGAAAAGATGATGCGCTGAAGTTATTAAACATTTGAATCGCTACAACTGCTCCTACGAAGGTGGACGTAAAGAGAACCAATCCGAAAGAATTAACTCCCAAATCATAAATTTCACGCATGAACAATTTACCGAATATGGAGGCCTTCTGAGGCTTTTTTAAGGTTTTTGATAGGAGAAGGAAATATGCGCCAACTTGGCTCAACAGATTTTTTAACATGTTGCAAAATTAGTGTTTTTTATTTTTTAATGGAGTTTTAATTAGCGTTCTTATCACCGCCGATTACTAAAAAGATCGTTTTGGCAATAATCACTAAGTCTAACATTAACGTCCAGTTTTTCACATAAAACGCATCGGCAAGAATTCTTTTTTGCATTTTGAGATCGACATCCCCTGAGTCACCGCGCAATCCATTTACCTGAGCCATGCCCGTAACACCAGGTCTCACTAAACTTCTTATCGAGTAACGGCCAATTTTTAGTTTGTAAAAATCATCAACTAAAAGCATGTGAGGTCTTGGTCCCACAACTGACATGTCACCTTTTAAAACATTCATAAATTGTGGCATTTCATCTAAACTTGTCTTTCGAAGAAATTTACCAATTTTTGTTATCCGATGGTCATTTTCTTCCGTTGTTTTGGTTGCAGAGTGGCCATTAACACGCATGGTGCGGAATTTCATGCAATTAAAAACTTCATCATGATAGCCATATCTTTTTTGAATAAAGAAGATGGGTCCTTTACCATCCAATTTAATTAAAAGGGCAATAATCGGAAACAGCCAAGTACAGATAAAAACCAATATAAAAACAGAAAATACCAGATCGAATGTTCGCTTTAATACAATGTTTGTTAAGTAATCCAATGGGAATTTAGACCGAACTAAAATGGGTTGAGTTTCAATGTATCCCAATTCATACTCAAAGAAATTATTTATTATTACACTGGGAATTAACGAGATACGAACTTTGTGCACCTCTGCCAACCGATGGATTTCTGATTCCTGCTCCTTATTGTAATTTTGTGGTTCAGTAGAAATATACATGGTGTGTATTCCATTACCTTTCCAGTACTTGACTAGATTTTCAAAATTAAAAAGTTTTTCATTTGGGTAATCGTAAATTTTGAAGCCATAATCTTTCCGTTCTTTTAAAATATTTTTTAGTATTTCTGATGAAGAGTCGGATGATAGAAACATCACATTTCGATAGTTGAGTCCTTTAGTTCTAATATATTTTAAAGTAAAAAAAAGCGTTGATTTAATGATGAATAGTAGAAAGAATAGACTTAATCCCAGCAGAAATCGGTCTTGTTTTAAAAAATCGTTATTACTTACTTTCGCTAATAAAATAACCCCAAAAATGAAAATTAAAATATGAGTAACCAATCGCTCCAAATAAATGGTGTACGTAATATTCCGGGCTACGGAATACAACTTGGTTCTACTGCTGAGTAAAATCCAGTAAAATATAAGTAAGGTAATCGAAAGAATATTTTGTTCTGATGTTTCTTCCGAAAAAAGATGATCATTATTCCTAAGAAAAAAATATACAAAAACTGCTGCTATCACAACAACATCGATGAGAATAAAAGCAGTCTTGAAATATCGAGAATATCGAATTCTTTGCATATAGCATTTTAATTAGAAGGTAAATCTAATATAATTTATGGAATATTCAAATATTTATGAGTTTGCACCGAAGCTTGCCATCTTGGATTTGCCAATATAAAGTCAGTGATTTTCGGATACATCTCCTCTCTTTTGCTCCATTCACTTTGAAGATAAAGTTTACAGTTTCCTGAAACTTTCGCTGCTTGTTCTTCCGCAAATTTGAAATCGTTATTATTAAAAATAATCATTTTCAACTCATTCGCTTTCGCATAAATTGCGGGTTTTGGTAAACCGGTTTTTTTAGGTGAAAGGGTAATCCAATCTAAAGTTCCAGACATTTCATACGCTCCCGAAGTTTCAATATGAATTTCACAACCGAGTTGTTTTAACTTATTCGTTAAGATTTCCAGATTCCACATCAAAGGTTCACCACCAGTTAAAACGATGGTTTTACAAAAACTTGCTGCAGTTACGGCAATTTCTTCTGTATTCATCAAAGGATGTAAATTCGGATCCCAACTTTCTTTCACATCACACCAATGGCAACCGACGTCGCAGCCTCCTAGTCTGATAAAATATGCGGCTTTCCCCGTGTGGGCACCTTCACCTTGTATGGTGTAAAAATGCTCCATCACTGGGAGCATTTTACCTTCTTTTAATAAAATATTTTCTTCTTCTTTAATCATTATATACTGAAGTTTTATAGGCCAAAATCGTGTTTTTCATCAACATGGCTCTTGTCATAGGACCAACTCCACCTGGAACGGGAGTAATCCAACTTGCTTTTTCTTTACAACTTTCAAAATCGACATCGCCGACCAATTTGTATCCTTTTTCAGATTCATCTTCAACTCGGGTAATTCCCACGTCAATGATTATTGCACCTTGTTTAATCATATCTGCTTTTAAGAAATTAGGATCGCCTAAAGCAGTAATGATGATGTCTGCATTTCTAGTGAATTCTTCGATATGAGGAGTATAAGAGTGGGTAAGAGTTACCGTTGAATTTCCTGGGAAATCTTTTCTCCCCATTAAAATACTCATTGGTTTTCCTACAATTCTACTTCTTCCAATAACAACGCAGTGTTTTCCTTTAGTATCAATCTCGTATCTTTCTAATAAAGTCAAAATTCCAAATGGAGTTGCCGGTAAAAAGGTGTCCATTTCCAAGGCCATTTTTCCAAAGTTTTCAGGGTGGAAACCATCAACATCTTTTCTTGGATCAATTGCCATGATAATTTTCTCCTGGTCGATTTGTTTTGGTAAAGGCAACTGAACGATGAATCCATCAACATCTTTCGATTTATTCAATTCGTCGATTTTCTCCAAAAGTTCTGCTTCAGAAACCGTACTTGGAAAATCTACCAATGAAGATTTAAAACCAACTTCTTTACAGTCTTTGATTTTATTATTCACATAAGTCATGCTCGCGCCGTTTTTTCCAACCAAAATCGCTACCAAATGTGGTGGTCGTCTATGGTTTTCAACAATCTTGTCAACGTCAATGCGGATTTCATTTTTAATTTCCTTGGAGACTTTCAGTCCATCGAGAATTTGTGCCATTTCGTTTTTATTTTAGATTTACTTTTTCTCTTTAAAATACTGAATCAAACCATTCGTAGAAGAGTCATGAGAGATAACAGGTTCTGTATTCTTTAATTCAGACAAAATTTTCCCAGCTAAAACTTTTCCTAATTCTACTCCAAATTGATCGAAACTGAATATGTTCCAAATGATACCTTGAACAAAGATTTTATGTTCATATAATGCAATCAGTTGTCCTAATGAAAAAGGAGTTAATTCATTGAATATAATTGAGTTAGTTGGTGTGTTTCCGTGGAAGACTTTATAGTTAACTAATCTTTCAATTTCCTCTTCTGAAAGTCCGGATTTTGCTAATTCAGCTCTTACTTCTTCCTCCGTTTTTCCAAATGCTAATGCTTCTGTTTGAGCAAAAAAGTTCGCCATTAATATTTCCTGATGGTCAGAAACCACGTTGCAAGATTTTGCATATGCGATAAAATCTGCGGGAATTAATTCTGTTCCCTGATGAATCAATTGATAGAAAGCGTGTTGACCATTGGTTCCAGGTTCTCCCCAGATAATCGGTCCCGTTTCATATTCTACGAATTCACCATTTCTGTCTACACATTTTCCATTGCTTTCCATATCACCTTGTTGAAGGTAAGCTGCGAAGCGATCTAAATATTGCGAGTAAGGTAAAATTGCATACGTTCCAGCATCAAAGAAATTACGATACCAGATTCCAGTAAGAGCCATGATTACAGGAACGTTTTCTGTAAAGGCAGCAGTTTGAAAATGAGTGTCAGTTTCATTGGCTCCTTTTAATAATTGTTCAAAGTTTTCATAACCTACAGAAAGTACGATGCTTAAACCGATTGCGCTCCAAAGTGAATATCTTCCACCTACCCAATCCCAGAATTCGAATATGTTTTCTTCTGCAATTCCGAAATTTTTCACGGCTTCTATATTTGTAGAAAGTGCCACGAAATGTTTGGCTACCTCTTCTTGTTTTCCGGCTTTCAAAAACCAATCCTTTGCAGATTCTGCATTGGTAATTGTTTCCTGGGTGGTAAAAGTTTTAGAAGCGATAATGAAAAGTGTCGTTTCTGGATTTAAGTCTTTGGTAACTTCCGCGATGTGATTTCCATCAACATTAGAAACGAAATGCACATTCAACCTTGTTTTAAAATGTTTCAAAGCCGAACAAACCATTACTGGTCCTAAATCAGATCCGCCAATTCCAATATTCACAACATCGGTAATTTCTTTCCCTGAGAAACCTTTGTGTTCACCGGAAATAATTTTCTCGGAGAAGGTTTTCATTTGGTCTAAAACTCTTTTAATTGCAGGTTTAATATTTTCACCATCAACCAAAATTTCTTTATCTGAAAAATCTCTTAAGGCGGTATGCAAAACAGCTCTTCCTTCTGTCTCATTGATTTTGTCGCCCGAAAACATAGCACTGATTGCGGATTTTAAATCACATTCTTCTACTAAATTTTGTAAAAGATCAAAGGTTTTTTGATCAATTAGATTTTTAGAAAAGTCGAAAAGATAATCTTCTCTTTTAATCGAAAATTGTTGAAATCTTTCAAGATTATTTTGAAAAAGCGTTCGAAGGTCGAAATCGTTTTGAGCAAAATGTTCATGTAGATTTTTCCACGCGGTGGTCTGTGTAGGATTTATTTTCGGTAACATTCTAGAAATTTTAAATTACAGATTTTAAATTTTCTTATTTTTAAAATCGTCACAAATTTACGGAAAAATAAAACCTCCGAAAAATTCCGAAGGCTGAAGTTTGGCATATATAAATGTTGATTATTGACCGACAGGTTTATTGCTTACGTAAGCGGGAATAAGCACGGCAGCGGCTAAAGCTCCTACAACGATAAGAACAGTTCCTATCGTGTTGCTTTTCTTAATTTTTGAAATGTCCGCTTTTTCTATAACGAAGTTTTTCTCGTCGTCATTTTTACCAGTGATTTTATCTTCCTCGATTTTTAAAATTCTGAATTTCTCTTGTGTCCCATTGTTTTTAACAAAAGTATAAGTCTTCCCTGTTTGCAGTGCAGAATCTATTTCTTTTTTCTTATTTGAAACCAAAGTTGTTGTGCATGAGCTTAATAGAATCATTGAGCTTAAAGTCAAACTTGTAAAAATGCTTTTCATTAATTTTTTTTCGCAAAACTAATAAAATGTTGAGCGTTTTGTTTCAATTTACTTTGAAATGTTTTCAGACTCTGAATTTTCAAAAAGAGGTTTTCGTTTTTTAATAATGTAAAAAATAACGGCGCCAATTAATAGAATTGGCCAGATTGTTACCAACCCAATTATTAATTTTTGAATGATATAAAAGCCCTCAACAAAAGCATTTTTCACATCATAAAAAAAGTTGAATTTGTATTTATTATCAATGTTTCTGGTATTGGTAATAGCGATTTCAGCAATGCGAAGTTTCGGTTCTTTTAGGTAAATGTCTACAGTGCTGTATTTTAACTGGTCTGTCATTTCAAAATCAGCTACTTTCTGATAATTGGCTTCAGATTGATTTTCATCAGCCATATTGACTTTGTCCTTGTGAGTTTTTAGTTGAGAAATATTCGCTTCAGTTTTAGCATTTCTTTTCGTTTCCAGATTTGCTAATTTAATATTGGCAGTGACATCTTCTGCAGTAATATTTCTTGTGTTCAGAAATAATTTTTTAGCATTAATAAAAGTTAGGAATTCTCCCAGCTTTTCGGTGGGAACTCGAACTTGGATTGAATTTTCTGTTTGAAATTTTCGAACTAATGTGGCGCTTTCATCAGAAGTATTGAAGGTTTCTTCGGAAATAATCTGTGAGTTCAATCGACTTGAAGTTACAAATCCACGTAAATCTTTTAATTGTTTTTCTATGGAAATGGTCGCGTCGTAAACATCTTTTACCTCCATATTTACATCAGCAGATTTGATAAATTGTTTGTCTTTAACCTGTAAAGTGGCGGCTGAGGAAATGCTGTCTGATATTTCTGAAGTCGCAGTATATTCAGCAGTTGCTTGATGATTTGCACCACCAGTTTCTGTCTTATTACAAGAAAAAATAATGGTTAGTAGTAAGGAACCAAGAACGATGTTGGAAGTTGGTGATTTCATAACGGAATTTTTAATTGATTAATTGAATCAAATTTCCGCCTGAATCATTTGTAAAGTTTGTAAATGAATTCTATACTTCTTGTAAAATCAATTTTGCAATATAACTAATTGATAAACAGTTTTTTAATCATTTATTCCTTTTCTTCTAAAGTGATGTTTTTAGTGATTTTGTATTTTTTACGGGGTTTTTTCAGTTTCGTTTCTTCACCTAAAACTCTTCCCCAAGGTTCTAAACCTTCAACTCTTTCAAATATAATTTTTAGAATTGCTAAAAAGGGAATACTCAAAAACATCCCGGAGATTCCCCATAATTCTTCACCGATTAAAAGTCCGATGAAAGTGAAGAGGGCATTGATTTTTACTTTTGAACCTACGACCAAAGGAAGGGTGATATTTCCATCAATTGCATGAATTGCCAAATAACCAAGCAAGACAAAAAGAGTGTGATTACCGCCAGTTGCAAAAGAAATTAAACAAGCTATTAAACTTGAAAATATAATTCCAACATAAGGAATTACATTCATTAAGCCAGTCAAAACGCCCAAGAGAATTGCATATTTCACTCCTAAAACTGACAGTAAAATACTCGTTAAACTACTGACAATAATTATTTGAATAAATAATCCTGTAATATAACTCTTGATGATTTTTTGAATTTCTACAATTGCTTCATTTACTTTTGCAAAATGCTGATTTTGGAATATTGAAATAATGAATTGATATAAAACCCGACGATAATTTAATATGAAAATGAAAAACAAAGCACTGAAGATAAAGAACGCCATCGTTGATGAAAACATCGAAACGGTAAAGCCTAAAATGAGTCCGGTAGAAGAAAGTAGTTTTTCTAATAGCTGATTAAAATAACTCATTTGTTTGGCAAAATTAAGATGGAAGGTATGAGAAACCCAAATTTGTAACTCATTAAAAGATCTTGAAACTTGTGCTTTTAAAACGGGAAAATCATCTGCGAAATCACTGAGCTGCACCGAGAAGAAATAAACTAATCCGGTTAAAAAAAGCAGCATCACAAAAAGAGAGGAGAAGGTAGAAAGTGTTCGTGAGAATCGCAGTTTTCTCTCCAGGAAATTAGCAAAAGGGAGAAATAAAAGTGCCATTAAAATAGAAAAAAATAAGGGAGCCAAAACCCCTTTACCGATTTTAGCCAAATATCCTAAAGCCAAAATACTGATGAGTACCAAAGCTAATCTCGCAACAAAAGGGAGTTTAATATCTTTCATAACACAAAATAACGACAATTTTTCTTTTATTGAAATAAAAAACGCTTCAAAATAAATTGAAGCGTTTCTAAGTTTTCTATTTTTCAATTGCCAAATCAATAACTTCGCTCATTCGCTGCACGTAATTGATTTTCAAATTCTTAAGGTAATCCTTTTTGATTTCTTCTACATCTTTTCTGTTGGCTTCACAAAGAATGATTTCCTTGATTCCTGCTCTCGCTGCGGCGAGAAGTTTCTCTTTAATTCCACCGACAGGAAGAACTTTACCACGCAAGGTAATTTCTCCGGTCATCGCTAAGTGAGATTTCACTTTCTTATTTTTAAAGCTCGAAACAATAGATGTTAACATCGCGATTCCTGCAGAAGGTCCATCTTTCGGTGTTGCACCTTCCGGAACATGAACGTGAATGTTATTTTTCTGAATGTCCTCAGATGAAATTCCTAACTCATCATGTTTTGCTTTGATGTATTCCAAAGCAATAGTTGCGGATTCTTTCATCACATTTCCGAGATTTCCAGTCATGGTTAAGTTTCCTTTTCCTTCACTCAAAATACTCTCAATAAAGAGAATGTCACCTCCGACTTGAGTCCAGGCTAAACCAGTTACAACTCCCGGAACTCCAGTGATTTCAGATAAGCTTTTAGGGCGCGGAACTCCCAAGATTTCATCGACTTTGTCCACCGTTATTTTTGGATCGTATGCTTTTTCCATCGCAGTTTGCAACGCAACCCATCTTGCAATGGAAGCGATTTGTTTTTCCAAGCCACGAACTCCACTTTCAGAAGTATGCGCATCGATGATATGTTTCAATTCAGCATTGCCGAGTTTAAACGATTTTGCATCTAAACCATTTTCTTCCTGCTGTTTTTTAATGAGATGACGTTTTGCGATTTCTACCTTTTCTTCTAAAGTATAACCGGAAATTTCGATAATTTCCATTCGGTCAAGAAGTGGTCTCTGAACTGTAGAAAGTGAATTTGCAGTTGCAATAAACATCACTTTCGATAAGTCATAACCCATTTCTAAAAAGTTATCATAGAAAGAATTATTTTGTTCAGGATCCAAAACTTCTAATAAAGCAGAACTTGGATCGCCGTGAATGCCAGTAGCAATTTTATCAATTTCATCTAAAACAATTACTGGATTTGAGGTTCCTGCTTTTTTAATGGATTGTAGAATTCGTCCTGCCATCGCACCAATATAGGTTTTACGGTGACCACGGATTTCTGATTCATCGTGAAGTCCACCTAAAGAAACACGGATGTATTTTCTGCCCAAAGAATCTGCAATCGATTTTCCTAATGAAGTTTTACCAACTCCCGGAGGACCGACTAAACATAAAATCGGCGATTTCATATTGTTTTTCAACTTTAGAACCGCCATGTGTTCTAAAATTCTTGTCTTGATATCTTCTAAACCGTAATGGGCTTTATCCAAAACTTTTTCGGCTTTAATAATATCAAAAACGTCTTTCGAATATTTCTCCCAAGGTAATTCTGTAAAGAAATCTAAGTAGTTTCGCTGAACATTATAGTCTGGGGAATTTGGATTTTGTCTTTGGAGACGGTTGATTTCTTTTTTGAAATGTTCCTCAACTTCATCATTCCATTTTACTTTTTTAGCTTTTTCTAAAAGTTCCTCAACATCAGATTCTGGACCGCCGCCTAATTCATCTTGAATGGTTCTGATCTGCTGATTAAGGAAATATTCGCGCTGTTGTTTATCGAGATCTTTCGAAGTTTTATTGTGAATCTGACTTCTCAATTCTAATTTTCGAAATTCATCATGCATCAAAGTGTAGCATTTTTCAGCACGAATCATTAGGTTTTTTTCTTCCAGTAATTTCTGTTTTTCGTTTGGTGAAAAATTAGCGTTTGAACAAACAAAGTTTAATAAATCCTCATTGTCAGAAATGTTTTTAATGGCAAAGTTTGCAGCATTCGGAATGTTTGGATCAATGTCAATGATCTTCAACGCCAAATCTTTTACGTTTTCCAATAACGCTTCGTATTCTTCTTTTTTCTTGGTAGAAGTATCTTTAAGTTTAGTGATTTCTGCTTTGAAATAAGGTTTTGTCCCAGTGAATTCTTTTACTTTAAATCTTTGGAAACCTCTTGTGATTGCGGTAATATTACCTTCAGGAAGTTTAATGATTTTGAGGATTTTCGCCAATGTTCCAACTTGAAATAAATCACCAGTCGTTGGATTTTCAATGCTGGAATTGTTTTGAGTAATGATTCCGATGTATTCATTATTCCGTTGTGCCTCCTCTAAAAGTTTGATCGACATCTCTCTACCAGCGGTAATTGGGATAATTACTTTAGGAAACATCACCATATTCCTAACCGGAAGGATTGGAAATACAGTTTGTTCATTATTTTCATCGTGATCCAATATATCAGAAATGTTAATTTCTTCAGATACAATACCGAAAGCGTCGTCTAACATTTCGTCAAAGTTTAGGTCGTCAAATTCTGTCATAATATTGTGGAATGACAAATTGTCATTTTTTATAGATTGTTAAAGGTGATTAGCCGTATTTAGTCGTTTAAGTACGGATATTAATAAGGTTAGTGTAATTTCACAATCACTATGCCAAGCGAAAATTTAGACAAAATTACCATCAAACTGCCTCGTGTTTTAAATAAGTGTGCAATTTTTTTTCTAATCTGTTAAAAATGTGTATTTTCGCAAACTGATAAAATTATACAAAAAAATGGCAATTTTAGGACAAATAAGAAACAGACCTTGGCTTTTGATGGGGATTATTGCAGTTGCAATGTTGGCTTTCGTGGTGAATCCCGATAGTCTTGAAAAGCTATTTGGCGCAGAGCCAGGTGTTTACGGTAAAGTAAACGGAGAAGAGATTTCTAAAGAAGATTTCGATGATCAACTTTTCATGCTTCAGCAGCAAGCCCAACAGCAAGGCCAACCTACAAAAGGATTGGAAGAGCAGACTTGGCAAATGTTAGTGCAGTCTAAACTCATCAAACAGCAGTTTGAGAAAATGGGTTTGACTTTAACAGAAGACATGTTCTGGAATCAATTGCAGTTTGATCCTATGTTTGCGCAGAATAAAGAGTTGTTTGACGAGAAAGGTAATTTCAAAGTTCAGGAACTTAAAAGTCAAGTAGAACAAATGAAAGGAACCAATGTTGAAGCATATAACAATTGGTTGAAAACAAGAAAATCGATCGAGTACAGAATGATGGCAAGACAACTTTTTGCCAACGTGACTACCGGGATTACCGCAAGCAAAAAAGAAGCTGAGGAAATCATGAAAGAAAGAGATCAACTTGCAGATATTGATTTTGTAAAAGTTGACTATACTCAGTATGCTCAAAAAAATCCAGTTAAAGTAACTACTACAGATTTATCTGATTATATTAATAAACATGCAATCTTGTTCAAAAGAGATGCAAGTAGAAATTTAGGACTTGTTTATTTTCCTGCCGCTCCAAGTGCGCAAGATGATACAGCTTCTGAAGCAGAAATCAATAAATTATTTAAAGGAGGAAGTGATTTAAGCGGAAATGAAAGTTTTCAAAATACAAAAAACGATTCTATGTTTATTGCATTGAATTCTGATTTACCATTTAACCCAAGCTATTTTTCAAAAGATCAGTTGCCAATGTCAATTAGAGACAAGGTGGCTACCGCAAGTATTGGTGAAACTTTCGGACCTTATAAAGAACAAAACTTCTATGTGGTTTCTAAGGTGTTAGATAAAAAAGCGTCTGATTCTACTTTGTCACGTCACATTTTAGTTTCTTACAAAGGAAATCAAGCTGGTGGTGATGCAACAAGAACGAAAGAACAAGCTAAAAAATTGGCAGATTCAATAGGTGCTGTTGTAAAAGCAGATCCATCTAAATTCACAGAATTCTTAAAGTATTCATCTGATCCAGGTTCTGCAGCACAAGGTGGAAGTGTGGGTTGGACTACTCCTGCTACACCATTCGTTCCAGAATACTTAAAGTTCTTGGCAACTAACGGAAAAGGAGCAACAGCAGTTGTAGAAACTCAGTACGGTTATCATATCATTAATATTGAAGATAAGAAATCAGGAGCGATGACTTATAAAGTGGCGAACTTAGTGAAAGCGATTAAAGCTTCTGATAAAACAGAAAACGAAATCTACACGAAAGCGACCAAGTTTATTCAGCAAGTTCAAGGAAAAAGTTTCAACGACTTTGCAAACATTGCGAAGAAAGATAATTACATTTTCTCTAATCCAACAGAGGTTGGAAGATTCCAAGGACAGCTTCCTGGTTTAGGAACTGACAAAGATGACGATATCATCGCTTGGAGTTTTGACAAGAAAAGAAAGAAAGGGGATACTGATATTTTCACAGTAGACGGAACAGGTGATAAAATTGTTGCTTACGTTAATGGAATCCAAGATGCAGGAACTGCAGATCCAGAAGCAGTAAGAGAACAAATCGAACCGATGGTGAAAAACAAATTGATGGCTAAGCAGATTTCTGATAAAATCACTGCAGCTAAAGCGACGAACTTAGATCAAATTGCTAAACTATTTGGAGTAACGAAACAATCTGCGCAAGTAAATATGTTGAACCCACAAGTTAATGGCGCAATGGAGCCAAGAGTTGCTGGAGCAGCATTTGGAGTTGCTAAAAATAAATTATCAAATCCTGTTGAAGGAATGACTGGAGTTTATGTAGTTTTGAAAAAATCTGAAACAACAAATAAACAACCTGGCGACCTTAAGCAAATGACTGAAGCGATTGCAGGACAGAACGCACAACAGTTTGGTCAAGCATTATTAAAAAGCTTACAAGACAACGCAAAAATTAAAGATTATAGAATCGAACTTTATAATAAAGCTTCACAGCAATAATTTTTAAAATAAAATAATTGATAAAAGCGACCTTTTACGGGTCGCTTTTTTTGTTTCTGGTTTCCGTGCTTTTATCGGAGGTTTATTTAAAATGTATTATATTTGTCCCCTAAAATTAAAGAAAAGTGAAATTCACAAAAGAAATAAAAGCAGGACTTATAGCCATTTTAGCGATTATTGGATTCGTATTTTTATTCCAGTTTATGAAGGGAAAGAGTCTCTTCACTACAGATAATATTTTTTATGCGAAGTTTGATAATGTTGAAGGGTTGGCGGCTTCTAATCCCGTATCCATAAACGGTTTAAAAGTTGGACAGGTTGATAAAATCATTCCCGTTACTGAGAAAAATGGGCAAATACATTTTGTAGTAAAGGTAATTATTGATGATGATTTTCAGTTTTCTAAAAAATCAACTTTAGAGATTTTTGAACCGGGATTGATGTCTGGAAAAGAAATGCGACTCAATCTACAATACGGTAATCCAATGGCAAAAGATGGCGATACACTTTCCGGTAGCTTCCAACTTTCGATGATGAATAACATTTCATCTCAAGTGGGTCCCGTAAAAGATCAATTGCAGACCGTGTTAAAAAGAGTAGATTCTTTAACGAATAATGCTAATAAAATTTTCGATGATCAAAACCGTGCAGAAATTCGTGCTTTATTGAATAATTTAAATAAAACGGTTGCGGCTTTTGAAGGAACTTCAAAACAAACGAATGCTCTTTTGGCCAATAATGACCCGCGTATTCAGAAAGTGTTAGACAATGCTAATCTTGCGACTTTAAGTGCAAAATCTACAATTGATAAATATGGTAGAGTTGCAGATGAAGTTGATGTACAGAAATTGAATAATACCATCGATAAGCTAAGTCTTACTGCAGATAAATTGAACGGTATTATTACAGGCATACAAAACGGTGAAGGAAGTCTTGGTAAACTCACAAAAGATGAGCAACTTTACGATAATCTAAATCAGACTGCCGAAAATATGAATAAATTAGTAGAAGATTTAAAAGCAAATCCTAAGAGATATTTAAATTTCTCAGTTTTCGGAAAGAATAACAAAGACTAAAACCATTCAATATGCAGTATATTGACAATATTATTTTCTTCATCGCCCTTGTTGTAGGGTTCGGACTTTTTTTTAAAAGCTTGAAGGAAATCCACCGAAACATAAAGCTCGGTAAAGAAAGCAATCGCTCGGATCAAAAAGCAAAACGCTGGGAAACCATGTCGAAAGTCGCTCTTGGTCAAAGTAAAATGGGAAAGAGACCTATTGCTGGATTTTTTCATGTCATCGTTTATGTTGGATTTGTTATTATCAATATCGAGTTGCTCGAAATTATTGTTGATGGGATTTTCGGAACCCACCGATTTTTAGCAAGCATTTTCGGAAATTCATTATACGGAGCTTTCACCGCAACTTTAGAAGTTTTAGCGATTCTTGTTGTTATTGCCGTTGTCGTTTTCTTCATCAGAAGAAATTTCTACGGAGTTAAGCGTTTAACGATGAAAGAGCTTTTTGGTTGGCCAAAACATGATGCGAACTGGATTTTAATTATTGAGTTTGCTTTAATGGTTGCGTTCTTAACCATGAATGCTTCAGACTGGGTTTTACAACAAAGAGAAGTTCTGGCTGCTCACGGCAGTTTCCCAATTTCCTCCAATTTATTAGGTCCAATATTTCAGAACTTCGGTGATGGGACGTTAATTTATACTGAGAGAGGAGCGTGGTGGTTTCACTTTATGGGGATTCTATTCTTCATGAATTATCTTTATTATTCAAAACATCTTCATATTATATTAGCTTTTCCAAATACGTGGTTTGCTAATTTAGAACCGAAAGGAAAATTCAATAATTTAGATTCTGTTACTGCAGAAATTAAGTTAATGATGGATCCAAATGCTGATCCTTATGCAGCAGCGCCGGACGCAGATCCAAACGCCGTTCCTGAAAAATTTGGAGCAAGTGATATTTTTGATTTAAAGCAAGTTCAATTACTTAATGCTTATTCTTGTACGGAATGTGGACGTTGTACCGCAGTTTGTCCGGCAAATATTACTGGTAAGAAATTGTCTCCGCGTAAAATCATGATGGATACGCGTGACCGAATTGAAGAAGTTGGTAAGAACATTAATAAAAATGGAAAATTCGTAGATGACGGTAAAAAGTTATTAGATGATCATATTCAAAGAGAAGAACTTTGGGCTTGTACCACTTGTAATGCTTGTGTAGAAGCTTGTCCTATTCTGATTGATCCGCTTTCTATTATTGTTGAAATGCGTAGATTCCTAGTAATGGAGCAGTCTGCAGCGCCACAAGAACTCAATCAGATGATGACCAATATTGAAAATAATGCCGCGCCTTGGCAGTATAATCAAGCCGATCGCTTGAATTGGGCAAAAGAATAATTTAACAAAGTACAAATTTAACAATGTAACAATATTCTAAAATTGGTTAACTGTTACATTGATATATCGATAAATTAAATAATGGATTTCACTATAAAAACAATGGCAGAATATGCTGCCGAAGGAAAAATGCCAGAGGTTCTATTTTTTGTAGGATGTATGGGAAGTTTTGATGATCGTGCAAAAAAAGTTACCAAATCGTTATGTAAAATTTTACATAAAGTTGGGGTAGAGTTTGCGGTATTAGGTCAGGAAGAATCTTGTAATGGTGATCCTGCGAAGCGTGCCGGTAACGAGTTCATTTTCCAGATGATGGCGCATACCAATATCGAAATTATGAATGGATATGGCGTGAAGAAAATCGTAACCGCTTGTCCACATTGTTTTAATATTATCAAAAATGAATATCCGGGATTAGGTGGGAATTATGAAGTTCTTCACCACACTCAATTCCTTAGAAAATTAATGGAAGAAGGTCGTCTGAAAATTGAAGGCGGAACTTTCAAAGGAAAGAAAATCATCTTCCACGATCCATGTTATTTAGGTAGAGGAAACGGAGAATATGAAGCGCCAAGACAACTTCTACAAAAATTAGACGCCGAATTGGTTGAAATGAAACGTTGCAAATCCAACGGTTTATGTTGTGGAGCAGGTGGTGCACAAATGTTTAAAGAACCTGAAAAAGGCAATAAAGACATTAACGTTGAACGAACTGAAGAAGCTTTAAGCGAAAGTCCAAATATTATCGCAACAGGTTGTCCGTTCTGTAATACTATGATGACCGATGGCGTTAAACATTTCAATAACACTGAAGTTTCTGTAAAAGATATCGCAGAACTTTTAGCTGAAGCCGAAGATTTATAATGAATAAAAAGTTAGAGTATTTTTTAATTATCGCAGGTTTCCTGTTATTAATCTTAAACCTTTGGTCAGCAGATTTTGATCGTTCTAAAATAAATTTTTTTAGTGCAGGAGCAAGTCTCTTAATGGTAGTTTACGGAATTTTGAAATTAACAAAGAAGCAGAAAAATGAAAATTGAAGAATCAACAATAGTTGAAACCAACGATTATAGGGTAATTATTTATCCAGCCTCAAGAACTTTCACACCGAAAGAAAGTAAAGTAATTACGGAGAAATTATATGATTTTTTGGCAACTTGGGCTGCTCATGGAAAACCTCTTTCATCTTCTTTTAAAATTGAAAAAAATCAATTTATCATCGTATGTGTTGATGAAGATGTAGAAGCAGCATCTGGTTGTTCAATCGATGCGTTAGGAGGTGTAATGAGAGAAATCGATCAGGAATTCCAATTAGGTTTATTCGATCGAATGAAAGCAACTTTTGTTGAAAATGGTGAAGTTAAAACCATGAAATTGCAAGATTTCAGAAGCGGTTTAAAATCGGGTGAAATCTCAAAAGAAATTGAAGTTTATGACTTTTCTAAAAATACCTACGTTGCTTTTCTAAGCGATTTCCTTTTGCCTTTAAGAAGAAGTTGGGCTGGGATTTATGTAGATTGAAAATGTTTTTTTAAAATATTCGAAACCCTTTGAGTCTATACTTAAAGGGTTTTTTGTTGCTCTTAATTAAAACCGTATTTTTGTTTATTAAGTTAATAGATGCGCTACAAAATTCTTTTTATCTCCTCCTGGTTTCCAAATAAATTGGAGCCGACCAATGGTAATTTCGTACAGCGACATGCAGAAGCAGTTTCTCGTCTTCATGATGTAGAAGTTTTACATTCCATTGGAGATGCTACTCAAATAGAAACTTATCTCTTCGATGATAAAATCATTAATGGAATCAGAACATTAATTGTTTATTATAAAAATTCCAAGAATCCAGTTCTTAATTTTATTCGCCGAATAAAAGCTTATCAAATGGGTTTTTCGAGATTGCAGAAGCCGGATTTAGTTCATGCTAACGTTCTTCATAATTCGATGTTATTTGCGGTTTATCTAAAGAGAAAATTCAAAATTCCATTTGTAATTACCGAGCATTGGTCTGGCTTTCTGAAAATGAATCATAATCAACTTTCTAAATCTCAGATGTTCGTTGCTAAAATAATTGCGAATAATGCTGAATTTGTTTTACCCGTCAGTCAATATCTTTTAAATGATTTAATGGAATTAGATTGGAAAACTAAGTTTGATGTTGTTGGAAATGTCGTAGATACCCAATTGTTTAAATTAAAATCAACATCGGAAAATAAATCTTTTACTTTTTTACATATCTCTAATTTAATTCAACTCAAAAATCCAGAAAAGATTATTGTTGCTGCTTTGAAGTTGCGCACCGAATTTGATAATTTCGAATTGCATATTGGCGGTGATGGCGATGTTGAAAAATTAAATAAAATAGTCAAAGAGAATAAGGCAGAAAATTTCATTAAAACCTTTTCAATGTTGACTTTAAATGAAGTTGCTGAAAAAATGAGTGGCAGTGATTGCTTTATTTTGTTTAGTAATTATGAAAATTTTCCATGTGTATTATTAGAATCACTTTCTACCGGCACGCCAGCAATAGCGACTAAAGTTGGAGGGATTCCAGAAATTATTAATGATAAAAATGGAGTGCTTATCTCTAATTCTGAGGAGGAATTGTATCTAGCCATAAAAGCAGTTGTACAGAAAAAAGTGGAGTTTGCCGATTCTAATGATTTGCATCAATTTGTAGACGAAAATTTTTCGATTGAAATAATTTCGAAAAAATTTGATATAATTTATCAGCAGATTTTATCTTAAGAAAAGAAGATTTCTTAAAAAATTCCGTAATTTCAATTTTTTAAAATCGACCAGAAATTCTTTGTGTCAAAGTAGATATGATTAAAATAAAAACTGCAAATCAGAGATAATTTATTTAAAATAGGTGAAAAGTTTATATATTTTTGTGAGCGATTTTTTTAAGAATAAAGGGCATCATGTTTTTCTTTCATTGCTTATTGCTAAGATATGTGGTTTTCTGGGATCACTTTTCATTATAAGAATTCTACCTGAAAGTGAATTTGGAACGATAAGTATTGTTGCTTCTGTATTTTTTATTTTCATGTCTTTTAATGGTTTCGGTAGTCATCAAAGTTTATTGCGCTACGGTTCAATTATTCAAGATGATTGCGAAAAAAAGGTTCTTTCTAAGTATTTGTTCAGACAGGGATTTGTACATCAACTGCTTATCAGTGCGGCTTTTCTTCTTATTAGTGTTTTCTATATCAACAAGTATCAGGATGTTTTTTTTATTTTCGTTCTTTTTACTGTTCGCTTAGTAGGCTATTATTTTTTAAATCATATTCAAGCAGAATTTAGGGTTTTTGGTAATAATAGAGCTTTTGCAAAAGTTGGTAATGTTGTTAATATAGGCGGTGTTCTATTGTTATTACTTTTATCTTATTTTTTTGGATTGATTGGTTATCTTCTCGCTATCGCTTTAACTCCCTTTTTGTGCTTGTTGTGGTATAAGAAATACCATTTCGTAGCAATCGTTGATTCCATTAATTTTACCAAAAAAGAAATATGGAGTTTCGGTCTCCATGCAGCAGGAACTGCACTTCTTTCTGACGCCCTTTTCTCAGCAGACGTATTACTGTTAAGCTTTTTAATGAATGAAACTGCGGTTGCAAATTATAAGGTTGGTCTTTTAATACCTATTAATATTACTTTTTTGGCTTCTACATTTATGCAAAGCGATTATACGGTTTTAGCCAAGAATAGTAAGAGTAAACTTTTTTTGAAAAATTATATTGCTAATTATTATAAATTGTTTATTCCGATCTCATGCGTCATTGTAGTAATTGGTTATTTATTTAAAACTGAAATTTTGTCATTCTTTTTTAGCTCAAAGTATGCTGGAAATGAATCTATTTTCATGATTTTTTTAGCAACATTTTCTTTTAATATGCTTTTAAGAAATCTTTACGGGAATTTGCTTTCTGCCGTAGGAATGATGAAAATGAATACGGCTATTTCCTTGTTGAATTTGATAATGTTAGTGTCATTTGCGTTCATCTTCGTAAAGAAGTTTGGGATTGAAGGAATGGCGATTAGCTTATCATTAAGTTTAACGATTAGTGGATTTTTACTGCTGTTTTCGTTCTATCTTTATTGGAAAGATTTAAAATAATTTATCTTTGTAACAATGAAAAATTTGTTTTTTTTAACAATGGTGGCGTTTCTTACTTTCCTCGCTTGTAGAGGTGATGAAGAATCGGTGCAGAAAATAGATCAGGTTATCAATTTGTATATCGATTCTTTGGGTCAGGATATGTTGAATGTGAAATTGCCGGGATCTTATATTTCTTCCTCAATGAATGATGTTTACGGATTGACAGATAATGCTCCAATAACAGTTTCAATTAAAAAAGATGCAGACACCATTAGCTATATTGAATATCTTGCTGGTGCAAAAAGAATTGGAATTGATTCTTCAGGTAGTTCTAAAACCTACGAATCAAAAATTGCATTAAAGCTAACAAAGAAAGTGAATGATTCGAACCGAATTACTAATGATACGATGACGATTCAATATTTATCGACACCAGAAATTTTTCAGGTTTCCAAAATTTGGTATAATGGCGTACTTCAATTTACTAAAGTTGAAGGTCAACCGAATACGGTGAAAATCGTGAAATAATCACTAAATTTGCACTTCATTCTTCAGCTTTTACGAAGAAATTTACAGAAATACACATTAATTAGAATATGTTACAAGTTCAGTTTTTGCGCGAAAATAAAGAACGCGTTTTAGAAGGTTTAAATAAAAGAAATTTCAAACAAACAGAATTAGTCGATGAGGCGGTTTCTGTTGATGATGAAAGAAAAAAATTGCAGTTCGACCTCGATGAGAATTTGGCGGGAATGAATAAAATTTCCAAAGAAATCGGAATTTTAATGAAGGAAGGGAAGAAGGAAGAAGCTGAAGCTGCAAAATCTAAAACGGCAGAATTCAAAGTAAATTCTCAAGATCTTCAACAAAAATTAAAAGTTGCAGAGGCCAGACTTTTAGAAATATTATATTCAATTCCTAATATTCCTTACGAGAAAGTGGTAGCTGGAATTGGAGCAGATGATAATGAAATTATTTATCAATCTCATGATGTAGAAGGTTTAGGCGAAGGAGCGATTCCGCATTGGGAATTGGCTAAAAAATATAATTTGATTGACTTTGAATTAGGAGTTAAAATTGCTGGTGCTGGTTTCCCTGTTTATTTGGGTAAAGGAGCAAGATTGCAACGTGCCTTAGTTCAGTATTTTTTAGATAAAAATGTTGATGCTGGTTATATGGAAGTGAATCCTCCACACGTGGTGAATGAAGCTTCTGGTTATGGAACTGGGCAATTGCCGGATAAAGAAGGGCAGATGTATTATATCAATGAAGATAATTTATACCTGATTCCTACCGCTGAAATTCCGGTGACGAATATTTATCGTGATGTTATTTTAGATGAAAAAGAATTGCCAGTGATGAATACTGCTTTTTCACAATGCTACAGAAGAGAAGCAGGAAGTTACGGTGCTCATGTAAGAGGTTTGAATAGATTACATCAATTCGAAAAAGTAGAGATTGTTCGTATCGAGAAGCCAGAAAATTCTTACGCAGCTTTAGAAGGAATGGTAGAACATGTGAAATCTATTTTAGAAGATCTGGAATTGCCTTTTAGAATTCTAAGATTGTGTGGAGGTGACACTGGTTTTGCGGCAGCAATGACTTATGATTTCGAAGTGTGGAGTGCTGCACAAGAAATGTGGTTAGAGGTTTCTTCAGTTTCTAATTTTGAAACTTTCCAGGCAACTCGTTTGAAATGCAGATATAAGAAAGATGGTAAGACGCAATTGGTTCATACTTTAAATGGTTCTGCAATGGCTTTACCAAGAATTATGGCAGCGCTTTTAGAAAACAATCAAAATGAGCACGGAATTAAACTTCCAGCGAAAGTTGCAGAATATGCGAAATTTGATTTAATTAGTTAAGAAAAGTAATTGCTTTGTAATATAGAAAACCACCGATATTTCGGTGGTTTTTTTAATAGTGAAAAATTTACTGAAGATATTTTGTTATCTAATTCTTTTAATTAAGTTTTAAAAAAGGAAAGTAAAATTGGTTTTAATGACAAGTTTCGTGGTTTCCTTTTAAATGAGCGGGAGAATCGTTGTGAATGACTTGCATTGCTTCCTTTTTCGGAGAAACATAAGGGATTCCAACTTCCAGTCCGCGGAGAATAAATAGTCCGCCTAAAATGATCATCATGACAGGCACGAATTTCAGAATCTTAATACGGAATGCAGTGGTCATTAAATTTCCTACGAGTACTACCATAAACATAAATGGAAGTGTTCCTAAACCAAAAACTCCCATGAATAATGCACTTTGCCAAATTCCACCTGAAGCTAAACTTGCGGTTAATGCCATATAAACCATTCCGCAGGGTAGAAGACCATTGAGCAATCCTGTGGCAAATCTCGATCTGTAATCTGCTTTTTGAAGCAGTTTAGATAAGTTTAATTTTACCTTTAATAATGATGAAGTTAAAAAAGGAATTTTCGACGCGAAGTCTTTGCCACCGAAAGAAAAAACAGCCATTACTATTAAAAGAATTCCAACGCCGATGGTTAGGTATTGTTGAAATCCAACCATCTGAAAACCTTGTCCAATGATTCCTAAAATAGCACCTAAAATAGAGTAGGTTATAATCCTTCCAAATTGATAAGTCAAATTTTGGAGGTAATAATTGGTCGCTTGCTTTTTAGTTAAACCTAATGATAATGCAATTGGACCACACATCCCGATACAGTGAAAGCCAGAGGCAAACCCTAATCCGAGTGCAGAAATTACTAAAGCTATTTCCATAACACATCATAATCTACCTGATATGGTTTTTTATCATGAGACCATTTTATTTTAAGTGTGTAAGGACCTTTTGAGATTACTTGTTTTGGGACAAGAATTTCATTGTTTGCGTCTAAATTGATTTCTTTTTTTACGTCAAGATTTGCATCATCGGTACGGAAAAGTTCAAATTTTACATTTTTATTTTCGGGTGCGATTGCCGCTGGGAAAGTAATTTTCATTCCTTCTGCAAGTTCCTGATATTTTGGGATTTCAGTTAGCTGTTCTGCATTTCTCTTAGCATCGATGACTTGTTGGTAAACCAATTCGTCACCATAATAATCATTTGAAACAAGTTCTGAAGTTTGCTGGCCATAAGTAAAGCCAAAAACCATAAACAATATAAATGCGATAAATGAGCCTAATGCGATAACTACGCCGTGTGCCCACGTTAATTTTTTAAACATAATTTTTATTAGAATTGAATTTTAAATGGTCCTTCGAAACTGGTCTCGAAAGAGTCGAGCATTTTACCTGATGGATCATAAACGCCGATTTTCACTTTTTGTTTCGACAGTTTTATTTCATTTTCCGGGAAACTTAAGTTGACGGTACCTTTTGTTATTTGATCTTTTTTAAGAATAATTTTTTCTTCACCACTTAATTTAATTTTACCGTGTTGCGGCTCGATTACTTTAATGGTTACCAGCTGATCTTTGGTAGATTTATTTAGGAAAGTATAGTTGTAAATATTGGTGATATTACCGTCTCTTACAAAATAAGTAGATCCTGCCGGTTTGATGAATTTCGCTTCTACTACACCTCTGTTGCTTAGTAAGAATCCTAAGAATCCTACCATTAACAGCAAAACAGCAGAATATGCTTTCATTCTGTTTGTAAATTTAAAAGGAATTTCTTTTTCAATCTCATCTTCAGTCGCATATCGGATAAGACCTTTTGGAAGTCCAACCTTTACCATCACTTCGTCACAAGCGTCGATACAAGCCGTACAGTTCACACATTCTAATTGTTGACCATCTCTAATGTCAATTCCAGTTGGGCAAACAACTACACATTGGTTACAATCGATACAATCCCCTTTTCCTTCTGCAGTTCGATCTTCACCTTTTCTCCATTTTGATCGGTTTTCCCCTCTTTTAAAATCGTAATAAACATTGATCGTTTGTTTGTCAATTAAAACTCCCTGCAATCTTCCGTAGGGACAAACCAATGTACAAACCTGTTCTCTAAACCAAGCAAAGGTAAAATAGAACGCTGCCGTAAAAATAATCATGACCATGAAACTTGAGAAGTTCATGAAAGGACCTTGCTCCATGATATGAAATACTTCTTTATATCCAACGATGTACATATACATCCAGTGGGTAATAATTAATGAAATTATCAGGAAGACGAAATATTTTAAAGCACGCTTCCAGATTTTTTCTGCGTCCCATTCTTGTCTTTCTAATTTCATCTGCTTATTACGGTCACCTTCGATTAAGTAATCCACTTTTCTAAATATCATTTCAAGGAAAATAGTTTGCGGGCAAATCCAGCCACAAAATATTCTACCGAAAACGACCGTAAAGAGAATGATGAATATTATCGAAGTAATTGCGCCTAAAGCAAGAATAAAGAAATCTTGTGGGAAGAACGGCTGACCCAGAATGAAAAACTGTCGGTCAAGAATATTGATGAGTAGAAATGGATTTCCATTAATCTTAATAAACGGAATAGCAAAGAATAAAGCAAGTAGGAAAACACTTACTATCGTTCTGTAATTGGTGAATTTACCAGAAGGCTTCTTAGG
Organism: Kaistella flava (ex Peng et al. 2021); assembly: GCF_015191005.1. Classification (NCBI taxonomy): domain Bacteria; kingdom Pseudomonadati; phylum Bacteroidota; class Flavobacteriia; order Flavobacteriales; family Weeksellaceae; genus Kaistella; species Kaistella flava (ex Peng et al. 2021). The sequence goes on from NZ_CP040442.1 coordinate 3,017,026, forward strand.
AAAAACCCACCTCCGCTTACCAGACTGTTCCATGGTTCCCACGGAATCTCTAAAAGTTTCTGCTTCGACTACCTGACCTTGTCCGCCTCTATAATTTTGATCTTCTGACATTTCTTTTTTAAATTAAAAAAAACATAATCCGTTACCTTTATTTGATTAAAGATAACGAATTATGTTTTCATAGTAATTTTTTTTTAGTTCTTATTTTTCCCAGTTAGCAGGTGTTCCTTGCGGAGCTGCCCCACCTTCTGCCACTGTAATTGGTGGTTGTTCTTGGTTGATATGGTAAACATAAGCTGCAACATTCTGAATGTCGAAACCAGTTAATACACCATTCTTTCCCCAAGCTTGCATTGCAGTTCCGGCAACTCCGTTTTCTACAATGTGGAATACATTTTTAAATAATGTTTTTTCCGGTTGGTTAATCCAAGTGTTATCAGTTAAGTTTGGACCAATTCCACCTCTACCTCCTGCATTGTGACAAGATACACAGTTTGTTTTGAATACTTCTTCACCTGCTGCAATATTATCCGGAGAATAAACTGCATTATCTATTGTTGGAGGTGGAGTGTTTTTAACATACTCCGCGATACTTGCTGTCTGCGCTTTATATTCTGCATCATACTCTACATATTGATGTGCAAAATCTGTAGTGAAATATGAAATCATATAAACGACACAGTATGCAACTCCGAAATAGAATAGACCCAACCACCATTTTGGTAATTGATTATCTAATTCCATAATTCCATCGAAACCGTGGTCGATAAGAATATCTTTCTCTTCGGTTGAACTTTGTTTTTTAAACGCACTTAAATATAGCGCTTTGAAGTATGGTACTTTCTTAGATTCTATATATTCACTTCTTTCTACGTCAGTCAATTTTTTGAATTGATCGTTTTCAATCAAGTCTCCAATTGCATGATGAATCATAGCAAGAATGATACTGATCACTACCGTACCCCAAAAATAGGGAGAAGATAGGAATGTTGTTTCTTGTATAAACATGAAATATACAACCAGTAAAATCACAAGTATTACAGCGATGTTTACATAGACGGGGGTTCTTTGTCTCATAATAGTTTAATTTTTTAAATTAAAGATCTTTATCTTCAATATCATCATCTAAAGGTGCATTTGCTTCTTTATCGTAATGCTTTTTCGGCCTTGAAAAAACATAAAAGATAATACCCACAAAGAAAATTAAAAATAATATCATTGATAATGTCTGGTAGAAACCAACATTCTCGCCGTTTGATAAAATGTCTTTTACGCTTTGAGGTATCATTTGAGCTCCTTTTTAAATGAATTATTTTGTACTGGCGGTTTGAATTTCAGTTGTTTTGATATCGGTTCCAAGTCTTTGCAAATAAGCAATCAGGGCGATAATCTCTTTCTTCTCTAATGGAACAAAGTTCGCACCGTCTGCTTTTTTCTTAGCCGCATATGCTTCTTTCACGTCAGCTGCTTCTGAGAAGATATCTTTTACAATAGCTGCTGCCTGGTTATCAGCCCATGAATCTGCAGAATCAACTTGAGCTTTAGTGTAAGGTACATCAAATGTATTCTTCATCAACTCAATTTTTGCAACCATTTGGCTTCTGTCAAGATCTCTTGCGATTAACCATGGGTAACGTGGCATAATTGATCCGGCTGAAGTTACTCTTGGGTTCAACATATGTTTGTAGTGCCAAGAACTTGGGTTTTTACCACCTTCTCTATGTAAATCCGGTCCGGTTCTTTTCGAGCCCCAAAGGAACGGTCTGTCGTAGATAAATTCACCAGCTTTTGAATATTGACCGTTTTTACCGTTGAATCGTACAACTTCATCACGGAAAGGTCTGATCATCTGCGTGTGACAAGCGTTACAACCTTCTCTGATATATAAATCTCTACCTTCTAATTCTAATGGTGAATATGGTTTCACCGCTGCAATAGTTGGTACATTTTCTTTAATTAATAAAGTCGGTACAATCTCTACAAAACCTCCAATTGCTACTGCAACAAAAGATAATACGGTAAGAAGTGTCGGCATACGCTCGATCCAAAGGTGAAGTCCTTCTCCTTCTTTTCTTTGGTTGGAGATTTTTGCTAATGCAGGAGCTTCTGCAGGTACATTCTTTTGGAATGATCCGCTTCTAACTGTTGCAATAACGTTTACACACATTAAGATAGCTCCGGAGATATAGAATAATCCACCTACGAATCTCATTTCGTAATAAGGAATAATTGCTGTTACCGTATCTAACCAGTTTTTGTATAATAATGTTCCGTCTGGATTAAATTGTTTCCACATTAATCCTTGCGTAAATCCAGCAATGTATAAAGGAACCGCGTAGAAAATAATTCCTAAAGTTCCTAGCCAGAAGTGCCAGTTTGCTAATTTTACAGACCAGATTTTGGTTCTCCACATGATTGGGATTAGATAATAAATCATTCCGAAAGTCATGAAACCATTCCATCCTAGTGCTCCAATATGAACGTGACCAATAACCCAATCGGTATAGTGACCAATTTTATTTAAAGTTTTTGTAGCTAAAATTGGACCTTCGAAAGTTGCCATACCATAACAAGTAATTGCAACAACAAAGAATTTAAGAATCGGGTTTTCCCTCACTTTATCCCATGCTCCACGAAGGGTTAATAAACCATTCAGCATTCCTCCCCAAGATGGTGCAATCAACATAATTGAGAATCCTGTTGCTAAAGCTTGTGCCCAACCTGGGATTGCAGTATACTGCAAGTGGTGAGGACCAGCCCAGATATAAACGAAGATCAATGACCAGAAGTGAATAATCGATAGTTTATAAGAGAAAATAGGTCTGTCTGCTGCTTTAGGTAAGAAGTAATACATTAATCCTAATACCGGCGTTGTTAGTACAAATGCTACTGCATTGTGACCATACCACCATTGTACCAAGGCATCTTTAACTCCTGCATAAGCGGAATAAGATTTCCATCCTGTAAATGATAAAGGAACTTCTAAGTTATTGAAAATATGAAGCATTGCAATCGCAACCCATGTTCCTAGGTAAAACCAAATGGCAACATATAGGTGACGAACTCTTCTTTTGATAATCGTAGCGAACATATTAACCCCGAAAACAAGCCAAATCACTAAAATGATAATGTCAATTGGCCATTCGTGTTCTGCATATTCTTTTGAGGTATTGATCCCCATTAAGAAAGTAATAACTACCGCTACAATCATAAATTGCCATCCCCAGAAGTGAATCCAAGAAAGCGTATCGCTATACATTCTTGTTTTAAGTAGTCTTTGCATAGAGTAATATGCTCCTGCAAAGAAACCATTACAAACGAATGCAAAAATTACCGCACTGGTATGCAGCATTCTGATACGGCCAAAACCAAGAGCACCGTGGCTATTGATAAGTCCTTGTAGATTTCCACTTTGCAAACTAACAATAGTTGCATCATCCGTCCCAAAAAAATATTCTGGAAGCTCTGGGTAGAATAACATTAATGCTGCCGTAAGTCCTAATAAAAATCCAACAATACCAAATACTATTGTTGCATAAAGGAAGGCGCGCACAATGTTATTGTCATAACTAAACTTCTGTGTTTCCATATATACTAATCACTTTTTTCTTCTGTTCGTTTATCTAACTTCTCTTTTGATTCTGCTTCTTTAGAAACTGGTGAATCTTCTTTTATAATTTCTGAATCCAGCAATATTCGAACTGCTGGTGATTCATCATCCTCAAACTGGCCATTTCTTGCACTTATTATAAAAATGATCAAGAAAATTACAGCTAAAGAGACACTGCAAAGAATCATTAAATATAATATATCCATATCATTTGCAAATTTAGTTTTTAACCGGTTCAAATTTACTTAAAAATTATGATATTCATCATTAAATGTTAAATATCGTTAATTTAAAATATTTCTAAATAACTGACCGCAATAGGTTTACTGATTGATTTTGAAATATTTAGCCGACCGAACCCAAGTCGCGACAGAAGTAAAGATCACCACGCTTATCGAACTGATTGGCATTAATATAGCCGCTACCAGTGGAGATAAATGTCCCGTAACAGCCACCGAGACCCCAATTACATTGTAAAATAAACTGATTGCAAAAGTGAATTTCACAATTTTCACCGCATCTTTCGATAAATCAAAATATTTTTTAAGCTCATTTATTCGATCTCCCGCCATAATTACATCTGATGACGGAGTGAACGAATGCGTGTCATCTGCCACTGCAATTCCGACGTTACTTTGTTTTAAAGCTCCTGCATCATTTAATCCATCACCAAGCATTGCTACTTTTTTCTTACCGTCATCCTGAAGGATTTTGATAAAATTTAATTTGTCTTCTGGACTTTGATTAAACTTCATTTTCTCCACATTCGGAACCAGGCTTTTCAGCGAGCTTTCTTCCGAAGAATTATCACCACTTAAGATATTAATATGATAACCATTTAATTCCGAAAACATGTCAGACATGTTATTACGATATTCATTGGTGAAAATATATTTACCTAAAAACTGATCGTCTCTTGAAATATAAACAGCCGTTTCGAGGTTTTTTGAAGTTTGTCCGATAAAAGTTGCCGAGCCGATTTTATAGGTTTTCCCTCTCACTTCACCAATATATCCTTTTCCTGGAGTTTCTACGAAATGTTCGATTGGGAAATATTCTTCTTCAATTTCTAAGAAATGATACAAGCTTTTCGATAAAGGATGATTGGAATTCTTTAATAAACTCTTCAGATTCTTTAAATCAAATTCAGGAATTTCTTCTCCTTCAAAAATGATATTTGCTTTTTTATTATGTGTAATCGTTCCCGTTTTATCGAAAACAAGCGTGTCGATTTTCGCTAATTTCTCAATCGTTAAAGTGTCTTTTACATAGAACTTGTTTCGACCCATAATCCTCATAATATGTCCTAAAGTAAATGGTGCAGAAAGTGCCAAAGCACACGGACAAGCCACAATCAAAATCGCAGCAACCACTTGGAACATTTTTTCAAAATCATGTTGTCCCCAATAAATTCCGGCAATCAGCGTAATCCCCAGAATGATAAAAGTAAAATATTTACTGAGGTCGTTGGTCATCGTATCGAGTCCTGTTTCGAATTTCTTAAAGGCTTCTTTATTCCAAAGTTGAGTCAGGTAACTTTGATCAACATTTTTAATGACTTCTAATTCCAGAATAGAACCAATTTGTTTTCCGCCCGCAAAGATTTTATCGCCCGCTTTTTTCGGGATCGAAGCGCTTTCTCCAGTAATGAAACTATTGTCAATGTTTCCTTCCCCTTGAATTAAAATAGCATCAACTGGAATAATCTCCTGATTACGAACCATAATTCGGTCACCAATTTTCAGCTCATTCAATAAAATATTTTGCTGTTTCCCCTCGAAATCAACTTTCGTAACGGCAATAGGATAGAAGGATTTATAATCTCGGTCGTAAGATAAAGCGTTGTAAGTTCTTTTCTGAAAGAGTTTTCCCATTAACATGAAAAACAAAAGTCCGCATAAAGTGTCAAAATATCCTGGACCATAATCAGTTACGACTTCATAAATACTTCTTCCATAAAGCATCAAAACTCCCAAAACAATCGGAACATCGATGTTCACGATTTTATTTTTTAGACCAAACCATGCAGATTTAAAATAATCTGAAGCAGAATAAAAAACAACAGGTGTCGCTAAAAGAAACATGATGAATCGGAACATGTTTTTGTAAGTGTCCATCCAATAATCGGTAGTTCCCATTACTTGTTCCGCGTATTCCGGATAAGAGAAAAACATTCCATTACCGAAAGCAAATCCAGCGATTGCTAATTTTATAACTAAAGTTTTATCGAAAGTTTCTTCTTTTTTATCGGCAGTTTCCAGATTGATGACTGGCTTATATCCAAGATTCGTCAGGAACTTAGCGAGCTCACTAAGTTTTAGTTCATTATGATTAAAGGAAATCTGAACATTCTTTCTGGTAAAATTTACCTGAGAGTAATTAATGTTCTTATTTAAAGTTTGTAAACTTTCTAACAGCCAAATACATGATGAACAGTGAATGACCGGAATTTTGAAAGTAACTAAAGAAGTGTTGCCTTCTGAGAAATCGGTTACTTTCGTAAAAACTTCGGGTGTATCTAAATAATCGAATTGCGAAGTGTTATCGTCGTTTGGTCGAATTCCAGAACTCTTATTCAGTTCATAGAAATTTCCCAAATCATTCATATTTAGGATTTCGTACACCGATTTACATCCGTTACAGCAAAAGGATTTTTCATCGAAGTTAATACGCTCTTTATCTATGGTTTGCCCACAGTGAAAACAGTTTTCTGACAATTTATTTAAAGTTGGAGGCACAAAATTATGATAAATATATTTGTGTTAGGGTTTTAAATACGCTATTTTTGCTGATAAATGTCATGCAATTATGTCTTTAGAGAAACAAGCCCTGATCGAAGAGAATTTACAGAAATTATTTAACGATGAATCTTTCAAAGAAATGCTTTCTGCAGAAGATTATGAAAAATATATTTCTGCCAAACAAATTTTAAAATTTAATAAAGGCGGAATTATTTTCGAAGATGGAGAAGTGCCCAACGGTGTTTATTTCTTGAACAAAGGTACTGCCAAATTATCTAAACAAGGAGTTTACGGAAAAGATCAAATTCTTAGATTTATTAAAGAAGGAGATTTAATAGGTTATCGTTCTTTACTTTGTGGTGAGGATTTTCAGGCGAAAGCGGAAGCAATGACTGAAGTCGAAGCTACGTTTTTACCTTCTGGTCTTTTTCTTCAAATGTTAGAAGTAGCACCGAAATTTTCATTTGTAATGTTACAGAAAATCGCCTTTGAATTAGGCGAGTCTTCTAATACCGTAACATTTTTAGCACAAAAAACAGTTCGTGAAAGATTAGCAGAAATCCTGCTTTTATTGGAACAAAAATTAGGAACAGATCCTGAAGGATTTATCAAGATTTCTTTAACCAGAGAAGAAATTGCCAACATCATCGGAACCGCTACAGAAAGTGCAATCCGTTTGATTTCTGAGTTCAAACAAGATAAATTGATTGAAGTTGAAGGTAGAAATATTAAAATCCTAAACCACGAGAAACTAATTAGACTAGGTCACGTTATTATTTAGTAGAAGAAGTTTTACTTATTTTAGCGCTGATTTTATTTCTATATAACGTTCTTATACAACCAACACCCCTTTATTATGTCTGTACATTCAGAAATAAAAAAAATCACCACCGAGACTTTGCGAAAAATGAAATTCGACAAAGAGAAAATCACCATGCTTACTGCATACGATTTCACGACTGCAAAAATGGTGGATGCAGGAGGAATTGACGCAATCCTAATCGGAGATTCTGCTGCCAACGTTATGGCGGGACACGAAACTACGCTTCCAATTACTTTAGATCAAATGATTTATCATACGCAATGTGTGGTTCGCGGTGTAGATCGTGCGTTGATCGTTGCCGATTTACCTTTTGGTTCTTATCAAAGTAATTCTGAAAAAGCTTTGGAATCTGCAGTAAGAATGATGAAAGAAGGCGGTGCACATTCAGTGAAAATTGAAGGTGGAAAAGAAATAGAAAAATCGATTACCAAAATTATCAATGCCGGAATTCCTGTAATGGGACATTTGGGTTTAACGCCACAATCGATTTACCAGTTCGGAACTTATAAAGTGAGAGCGAAAGAAGATTCAGAAGCTGAGAAATTAATGAGCGATGCGAAGTTACTTGAAGAATTAGGATGCTTTGCTTTGGTTTTAGAAAAGATTCCAGCTGAGCTTGCAAAAAGAGTTTCTGAAAGTATTTCTATTCCAACAATTGGAATTGGAGCAGGTGCAGGTTGCGACGGACAAGTTCTTGTTTATCACGATATGGTTGGAATGAACCAAGGTTTCTCACCAAAATTTTTAAGAAGATATTTAGATTTATACACCGAAATTACTGGAGCAGTTTCCAGTTTTGTGAAAGATGTAAAAACCGGGGATTTCCCTAATGAAAACGAAAGTTATTAATGAAAACAAACACGGCAACTATTCAAGGAATTTTATCGATCGGAGCATTAGTCTGCATCCTGGTCGGATTTTTTAATCTCCTTTCACCAGAAATCAATGACTTTCTGTATCAGAAATTATTTTACATTTTAATCGGCGCCAGTTTCTTTGTACAGGCACCAACTTTGACCAATAAAAACTTCTTGTATCCAATGTATGCCGCAGCAGGACTTTGTATCATTGGAGCTTTTATTCCAGTTGATTCGCAATTCTCTGCGATGAAAACAGTCGGTCTTTTTGCCGGAGTTTTAATGTCGATTTTCAGCAGACCAAGAGTACCGAGAGAACAATAATTCATCTTCGTATAATTCAATAAAAAAAGGACTAATGCAATTGCGTTAGTCCTTTTTCTATAGTTGAGGAAATTTAGTAATTCCCTGTTTTAATAATGTTTTCAAAATAATTAGTAAGCAATGTTCTGTCTTCTTTCGAAAGATTGGCATCCGGATGTTGAGCCACATAACCTGGCATTGGCATCGTATATATTTTTAAAGAATTGACGGTCATATTGAGCATATTCTTTTTTAAATCGCGGTTGAAAGTTCCCCATTCAGAAAGATTAAGATACTTTTTCCCTTTGTTGACGTGATGTTTAACAGACCAGGAAAACGGTGCGACGTAAGCGTATTTCGGATAAATCGTTTCGTTAGAATGGCAGTCATAACAAGCGTTTCTTAAGAGTTTCTCCACGTTTTTTGGAGTTTTATAAACCTTGACGAAATCTACTTTCGGATCTACAGGTTTGTTGGTTCTATCAATTGGAATAAACTGGATTACTGAAATAACAATCAGAAACCAGTAAAGAATATTTAAAAAAGTTTTCATTTAGGGTTGGCTGTATTTAAATGTTCTTTGGTTTTAGTGCTTTTTGGCTTTTCAATATCTTTTGAATTTTCAACATTTTCTGTTTGTTTATTTAAAAGATCCCAAGTTTCACGAATTTCCCAAAGTGGTCTTACTTCTATTTTTTTATTGAAAATATAAACAGGTTCGGCAAAAATGTTATCTGCAAAATCTGCGGAATCCCAAATGCCATTTTCGTTTTCATCAACTAAAATTCGCAGATCATATTTTCCTGGTTTTATAGATTTGAAATTAATCTGCTTTTCAATTCCATATTTTGAATAGGCAACTGTTCCGCTTTCGTTGATTAATTCAATCCAGAATTTCTGCGTTGGTGCATTTTCCAAAGTCACCAATAAATCTCCATAGTTTTCAATTTTATCAGCTTCGAACTCGAAGCGATACGATTTTTTAATAGTTTCATAAAAAGAAGAAACGGTTTCCTTTGGAATTGTTAATGCGTATTTTTTACCTTCTTTAAAGTTCGATTTAATATGAATTTCAAAAGGATTTTTTTCAGAAATTTCTGCGGTGAATTCCTGTTTAATACTATCAGAAACCAACGACCATTTTTCAGGCTGAATTTTATCAACGAAATAATTAGACTTAATTACAAAGTCCTGTTGTGGCGATAATAAATTCCCTCGGTTATTGGCAATCGACATTTCATTCTTCGCATTTAAACGGTAGAAAAGCGAAACGCTGTCTTTTTTAACGCCATTATCATAACTGAATTTCAGATTTTCATTGCTGGTAATTCCTATATTTTGCGCAGTCGCATCAAACCAGATCATCGCAGAATCTGATTTTCGTGAATGAGTCACTTTGTAATCTTTCAGTTTTTCATTTAACGGAATAATTTTCACGTTCTCAGGATTTCCTTCAAAAGTCATTAAAACTCCTCCTGGAACTTCTTTCATTTCCAGATATTTCACTGCTTTTCTTGAAGGGTAAAGATTAATGTTTAAGCCAGAAATACTTTTATCTAAAGTAATTGGGTCTTTTAAGAAACCCACTTTTTCTTTTCCAATATCGTAAACTGAATTTGAATTGCTGTCTTCAAAAGCTAAAACTCGGTATTTTCCTGGCGCTAAGTAATTAAGTTCAAAGTATCCATCAGGATCTGCTTTTGTAATATAGTAAGGCTTCTGGCGGTAATCCATCGAATCCTTTACCTGATAAAGTCCAACGACCAAACTTCCTTCTTCTGTTTTTTTATCTTTTTCATTAAAGATGCTTTTCAACTCTCCGCTGATATAAAGACTGTCGATTTTTGGTCCCGTAGAAAAAGCGAAATTATAATACCCAAGAGGGTTTCCTTCATTATTATCTACAATGGCATTTCCGAAATTAAAGTTATAAGTGGTATTTTCCTTTAAAGTATCAGCCCATTTAATCAACAAAAATTTATTTCCCATTCCAGATGGAAGAATCTTGGTGATTTGTTTTAAAGGCGGCGAAATAATCAATTGCTTGTTGATGTCTTTCAGTGTAATATATTCATCAAAATCAATTCGAAGTTCCCGAATATCCCGCGGAACATTAACTCTGGGGCTATCGATATTGCTTCCAGTTACTCGTGGTGGAATGGTGTCTTTTGAACCTCCAACCGGCGAACCGACTCGTGCACAAGAAGCTAATAGAAAACTGATGAAAACCAGAAAGAAGAATCTTTTCATGAAAAGCATTTGTGCAAAATTAAGAAATTTATTCACTGTAACTGTCATTCGCTTGATTCTGTTTCAGTGTGTCGGTTTCGTTCAGCATTTTTTGAATTTTTTCTCTCTCAGCTGGTAGGTTTTCAAATATTCCCGATAACGCCAAAGCTGAGTAAACACGATTCGAATATTTATTCCCAATGGCGATAATCGTTACTTTAGATTTTAACAAATGAGCGAATACCGAATTCGTTCCGTGCCACCAACCATTATGGTAAGTGAGTTTTTCATGATCGTTAAAAATTTTCATTCTAAATCCTAATCCATAATTATTAACGCCAGGTCTTTCATTGCTGTAAGGTTCAAAAATCATGTCCTTTAAATGGGCTGGGAGAAAATCCTTTGAATAAAGTGCTTTTGAGAAATTTAATAAATTTCTTGGTGTCGTATAAACATTTTTATCACCGTAAATTAAATCAAGTCGATCGTAAGGATAAACTTTCGGACCACGTTGGTAAAAAGATTTTGCTGCCGTTAAAGTATCTTTTTCCTGAAAGATATAGGAGTGTTTCATTTTTAAAGGACTAAAAATCATTTGATTCATCGCGTCAGGAAAAGATTTCCCCGTCACTTTTTCGATGATTAAAGCCAGCAATGCATAATTGGTATTGCAATACATAAAACCTGTGTCAGTATTACGCGCAAGTTCTGGTTTGTATTCAATCAATAAATTTAAAACATCTTGATTCGTCAAATATTTCTTTGACATCTCCGGCGGTGCAGGTTTTATTTTTTCACTGAAGTGTTCGTATTTCGGCAAACCGCTTCTTTGACTTAAAAGCGTGAAAACTGTTACTTGCGGATAAGGAAATTTCGGGAAATATTTAGTCAGTGGATCATCCAGTTTAATTTTGCCAGCTTCCACTAATTTCAATGTTGCCATTGCAGTCAGCGTTTTGGAAACTGATGCTACATGCAAAGCTACGGTATCATTAATGGGTTCTTGCTTGTTGGCCTGAGCAAAGCCGCGGTAGTTTTCATAAAGAATTTCGTCACCTTTCGCAACGATAAATCCACCCCACAAATCACCTTTCTCCCAAACATTTTTATAATATCGATTAAGCACAGAGACAATAGAATCTTTGTTTTGTAACTTGCTGTCTTTGCTATTAAAAACATCGTCTAAATTAACATTTCCGTAATTGGGTAAAGAGGTTTTTGCGATTTCTTCAACCGTGTTTTCTTTTTTGCAAGAAAATAAAAGAATCGTAAATAAAACGAGTAAAAAGAAGGATTTTGAAAATTTCATTAAAAAGGTTTTGTCGTAAAAATCTCCGCAATATAGGGGAATTCTACAACAAGAAGTAAGACCTAAGTCATAAAGATTTGTTAAGATTGTGGAAACTGAACAAGGATTTTATCCACAATAACCTGAGCCAATTTTTCTTTACTCTGAATTGTCCAACCTCCAATATGTGGTGTCACAATTACTTTTTCAGAATTGAGTAGGAATTCTAAATCTTCGTTTTCGGTATCCAAATTTTCGAAGGAGGCTTTTTCAAATTCTAAAACATCTAGCGCAGCACCTTTCACTTTTCCGGATTTAATAGCGTTGACTAAATCATTAGTTTTTACATTTTTTCCTCGTGCGGTATTGACGAAATAAAAATCTTTCGCCATTCCAGAAATGAATTTCTCATCAATGATATAATGAGTTTCTTTGGTAATTGGAAGGTGAATACTTAAAATATCTGTTTCTTTTTTTAAAGTATCTAAAGAAACCTGAGTTGCGAATTCATCGCCAATATCAGCTAAGATATCATGGAAAATTACTTTACAACCAAACCCCGAAAATCTTTTGGCAACGGCTTTTCCCATGTTTCCATAACCTATCAATCCAACAGTTTTGCCCAGTATTTCATCGCCACGATTTTCCTCACGTTTCCAAATTCCATTTTTTACTTCTTGGGAAGAAATGAATAATCGGTTCATTAAAATGAGAAGCATTCCTAAAACATGTTCTGCTACAGAATCACGATTTCCTTCGGGTGAACTAATCAACGCGATTCCGGATTTTTTTGCAAATTCAACATCAATGTTTTCCATTCCCGCGCCGACTCTTGCAATGAACTTTAAATTTTTTGCGTGTTCCAGAAAGTTTTGGTCAATGGGAATTCTACTGCGAATAATAATTCCATCGTAATTCTCGATTTTTTTTAAAACATCTTCATAAGTTGATGTGAAATCTTCTTCAAACAAAAATCCTTTCGCAGAAAGTTGTTCAGTAATTAACGGATGATTTTTATCGAGAAGTAGGATTTTCATATTTTTAAATATTAGTGCCCATTAGTGTTAAAGAATTCGTGCAATTCGTGTTTAAAGTATTTGTTTTTTTAATTACTAAACAATTTCTTTAATTCCACAGAATCTGCTGCTTTCATTCTGCCGGAAAGAATTAATGAAAGTTCTTTTCTACGCAAGGCAGCATCAAATCTTTGTATTTCTTCTTCGGACTCAGGTGTCATTTTCGGAATTGGAATTGGTCGGTTGAATTCATCCACCGCTACGAAAGTGTAAATTCCAGAATTAGTATGAATTTTTTTCTGATTGATCGGATCATCTAACCAAACATCTACATAAACTTCCATCGAAGTTGAGAACGCTCTTGAAACTTTAGATTCCAAAACCACAATTCCTCCTTCTGGAATTGGATGATCAAAAGATACGTGATTTACAGAAGCGGTTACCACACGTCTTTCGCAATGTCTTGCGGCTGATATTGAGGCGCATCGATCCATCTTTGCTAAAAGTTCACCACCAAAAAGATTTCTCAAAGAATTCGTTTCGTTCGGTAAAACGATATTGGTCATTATGGTTAGCGATGCTAATGCGTTCTTGGTTTTTTCCATTGTGTTTTTGAATATTTTTTTGAACTCCATTTTTTAACTGGAGCTTTTATAGGTGCAATTGCTTTTTGTAAAGAATCATTTTTGATAGAATCCATAGCAAGTTGAATTGCGTTAAGTGAATCTATTTTTACAGAGTCTATTTTAATTGGCGTTACTTCTTTTTTTGGTGTTTCGTTTTTAAAGGATTTCTGGCCGAAAATCATTTCCGGTTGAGTAACTCCGAAGTAGGTAAGTCCCAAAATTCCGATAATCATAGGAGTAATCCAGTAGAATGATTTACTTAATTGATAAGAATTACCACTTTTATTTGGACTGTTTTTAATTTCTGAAATATTGATTTCTTCTAATCCATAAAAATCAGCAGACAGATTTTCAGCTCTGTTTCCAGAAAAAATCATCTTGCTGTCTTCTAGGAAAAATGTTCCCAAATTTTCTACCGAGACTTTTTTCTCTTTATGAAGAGTTGCATTCCAATAATTAATTTGCTTTTTGATTTCGATTTCTGCATCGATGAGCGGAATATTTTTTTGCGTGGAAAGAAAATTAGCAAAATCATTTCCGTTTCCCGAAACATCTGTTTTGAAGGCTACTTCTGCGCCGGGAGGTAAAATGTTTTTCCCCTCTTTATCGAGCACAGCATTAATGGTGTGCAAATAAAAGGTACCAAAACCAGGAAGGGAAACGCTTCCTGGTTTTTTTAGAAATTCGAGAAGAAATAAATGAAAATTCATACTGTGGCAAATTTATGATTTTTGATTGGTTTTATCAAAAATAATAAAGTTTGTAAAATAGGTGAGGTTTTCTGGAATGGAGATTTTTATTTTCGTGTTTTAATTTGACTTTCATTTCCGTAATTGTTTTTTTTATCTAAAACAAAACTGCTCCACAAAATCAATTATGGAGCAGTTTTTCTGAAAAAAAATATCAATTATATAATGAATGTGTTTCTCGTATTTATTTAAATTTCAAACTCATGCCGAACATGAAATTGGTTCCAGCCTGTGAAAAATAGAATGGATCTCCATCATAAACAAAACCGTTATTCACATATTTCTGGTTAAAAATATTATTAACTAATAGTTTGAAATCAACTTCAGTTCTTTTCAGGTTTAAAGTATATTTCGCATTGAAATCGGTTAGGAAATAATTACTTAATTTTAAATTCTCCTGATTCGTGTTGTCTAAGTATTGACGTCCAACATATTGATTTTGAAGTCCTAAACTGAAATTTGATGTTGGGGAATAATTGACTAAAATATTTCCAATAACATTCGGTGAAAATGAAATCGGTGTGTTTCCTAAGTTTTCGAATCCAGTCGCAGTTTCATTTTTAAAATCTCTATTTTCATTTTTACTTAAAGTGAAATTTCCAGAAAGATTCCAGTGATCAGAAAGTTTTGCCAACGCTCCAACTTCGATTCCCATTCGATAACTCTTTCCAGAATTAACTCTGATGAATTCGCCGATATCATTAATCTGTCCATTCAAAACCAATTGATTCACATAATTCATATAATATAAATTGGTAGTGAAAGAAATTGCGCCGAAAGATTTTTCTAAACCTGCTTCAAAATCGTGAAGTTTCTCTGGTTTAATTTCTGTGTTTGCAAAAATATCATCCCGATTTGGTTCACGATGTGCGTGAGCATAGGAAAAGAATAATTTCCCTGAATTGATTTTATAGTTAACGCCAAATTTAGGATTAAAGAATAACCAGTTTTTCTCAAGATTTACACCTTCATTATCACCTTGCTGAATGATTTTTGTATCGTAATTAATGTGTCTTAATTGTAAATCGCCATACAATTCAAATTTATTCAGTGTAACAATTGCTTTTGCAAAACCTGCAAACTCATTTTTTACTGAATTATTTCTGTAATATTCATGTTCGAAAATCTCAGGAAAATAAACGCCGGAAACATTTCCATAATGTTTTCCTTCATATTGATTTCCAACGATTCCAAAATTTAAATCGAGATTTTCAAACTTTCCATAAAGCGTAGAAACTCCGCCATAGAAATCATTATCCAGCCATTTTTTGCGGATGAAATTTGTCTTTTTAATGGTTTGATTATCAACGGTTAAGTTCGGTAAATTGTATTTTGAAAACTTAGCATCTTGTTTATAATTTTCATAATAACCTTTTCCTTTGGTATAATGAAAAGTAGTTTCTAAATTCCAGTGATCATTAAAGTTTTGTTCCCAAAGTAATTGGTAATGATTTTGTCTGTAATTGTCGGTTTCGTTGTCATAAAAGCCAATTATGTTTTCCCAATTCGTATCATAGATTGCGCCCGAATTATTGAATCTGGGATTGGTTTCCCAGGTATTTCTGTCAATCGCATTCCAGGCTTGATAGGTTTGTTCTTTTCCTCCAAAAGCTAATAATCTAATTTTGGTTTTGTTTTCTTCGAAGAGTGCTGAAAAATTATAAGAATCTAAATCTGAAAAAGCACGGTCAATATAGCCATCAGAATGAATTTTCGTATATCTTCCCAATACCGACAATCTGTCTTTCCAGAATTTTCCGCTTCCAATTTCTGCGGAATATTTATAGGTATTAAAAGATCCGTAAGCGTTGTCTGATTTTACATAAAACTCTTTTTCCGGATCTTTCGAAATAACATTCACACTCGCTCCAAACGCCGAAACTCCATTAGATGAAGTTCCAACACCACGCTGAATAATAATTTGTGAAGCCGAACTCGCCAAATCAGGAACGTCAACAAAGAAAGTTCCCTGACTTTCTGAATCATTGTACGGAACGCCGTTCATCATTACATTAATTGCCGTGCCACCAACGCCACGAATTCTAAATCCGGTGTAGCCAACGCCATTTCCAGCATCGGAAGTGGAGATGACCGACATTTGGTTCTTCAATAAAATTGGCAAGTCCTGCCCGAGATTTTTTGAACCTAAATCTTTTTCAACGTTGATGATTTCTTTGGTGACCGGAAGTCGTTTTAGGAAACTGATGCTTTCAATTTCCTTTGTTTTGATGGTGTCTTGCACGGTGTTTTGTGCAAAGTAGAATGGACCTGCGACAAGTCCTAAAAAAATAAATCCTTTCATTCTTTTAATTTTTAAGATTAATTGAATAAAAGGGGCGAATTTGATTAGTAATAAGTAATTGGCAATAAGTAATAATCATTTCTGATTATTCATTGTTCATTCCTTATTTTAATTTCCCTAAACAGCATTACCTGTTCCAGGTTCATTGGGTTTAATCTCAGCTTTTCACAGCACCCCTTTAATTTCTGGATGCAAAACTATGAATTTTTTTTCAATATTCCTTGTTGTCAATGTCGATATAATAATAGTTTTTACCATCTTTCGTCACTTCAAACAATCTACCCAATTTCCAACTATAGTTTCTTTTGATATCTTCATATTCAAAAGGAATAATTATGTTACTATTTACATCGATAATCCCAAATTTATCATTTCTGACCGCTATAATCATTGGGTTTTTTAAATCGTCTCCTTCCAAAATATGAAGGTATTCGAACTGTGGGTAAATCGTGAATTGTCGGTAATCTCCGGGATTTTCAAATTTTGAATCTTCAATAATTCCGTAAGCTTTATTCAAAATATAGGCATGGAATAATTGTGCTTTAAATTGCGGCGGACAAATTCCTAAATCTTCATCTTTAAATTGATATACTCTTTTTCCAGTCATGTCAATTCTGTAATCCTCACCATCAAGCCGAACGGAAGAATAATCTTTGGAACCAAATTTTTGAACTTTAATATTGGGAGAATGCAACAGATTACAATCTTCGGTGAAAAATCCAACATTGCTATAAATAGGTTGAATAATGACTTTTCCTTTTTGATTTATAAATCCAGATTTTCCATTTTTTTTGTAGGGAATAAGAGCGGGAATAGAATCGTTTATTTTAATTAAATCTGAATTAATTGAAGGAGCAATTGTTTTTTTAACAACAATTTTTTTAACAGTGACTTTTTTATTAATCGGTTTTTTCTGCGCGAAAACAACCATTGAGAAACTTAACAAAAATAAAGTCAAAATATTTTTAATCATATCTTTTAAATAGCTTGTAAAAATAGGGTTTTATAAATTCCGGAATATAAAGAAAGCGATTACCACTATAAAAACAATAATGACAGAAGTTGTTCCAAATAAAAACTGTCTTGTTTTTGGTAAACGCTCTTTTAGTTTGGTTTTGTACAGCAATAATCCAGTTACAGCATACGGCAGAGAAAGCACGAGCAAAGGATTGTAAGCAAAGGCACTTTTGAAATTAAGATGTAACAATTCGTGAGTGGCTCTTTGTGCACCACAACCGGGACAACTTAATCCGGTCGCACTTTTAAATATACATTTCGGGAAGAGTTGATAAAGAGTAGGGTTGTAAAAATAGTAAAGCAATCCTCCCAGTATTAGAAGGATAAGGTAGATGCTGTAATGAATGTTTTTTTTGACCACAAATATTTCTAAATTCAATGATGAACGGATAAAGCTCGTTCTTTTCTGGGCGTGTAAATTTTAATCTTTAAAAATAAGAAAATAGAAATAAAAAATCATATTTATATTTATTCTAAATGACTTAAAGACGCTTAAACTTAAAATAATTCGTATTTTTGACTTTCTAAAAAAGATAATAAAAAACCAATAGATATGACTTTTGACATTGATATGATTAAGAAGGTGTATGCGCGTTATCCAGAAAGGATCGAAGCGGCTCGTAAAGCTGTGGGGAAACCGCTTACTCTTGCAGAGAAAATTCTTTATACCCATCTTTGGGAAGGTAGCGCAACGACGGCTCACGAACGTGGAAATTCTTATGTGGATTTCGCACCAGATAGAGTAGCAATGCAGGATGCAACCGCACAGATGGCTTTATTGCAATTTATGCAAGCCGGAAAATCAAAAGTTGCTGTTCCTTCTACCGCACACGCTGATCACCTTATTCAGGCGAGAGTTGGTGCTGCGTCAGATTTACAGGAAGGTATTAATAAAAACTCGGAAGTATTTAATTTCTTGAGTTCTGTATGTGATAAATATGGTATTGGTTTTTGGAAACCAGGTGCTGGAATTATTCACCAGGTTGTTTTAGAAAATTATGCATTCCCAGGTGGAATGATGATTGGAACCGATTCTCACACTGTAAATGCAGGTGGATTAGGAATGGTTGCAATTGGTGTTGGTGGAGCAGATGCTGTTGACGTAATGGCGGGAATGGCTTGGGAGCTTAAGATGCCAAAGTTAATCGGTATTAAGTTAGTTGGAAAATTAAGCGGATGGGCTTCTGCAAAAGATATTATTTTAAAAGTTGCCGGGATTCTTACTGTTAAAGGAGGAACTGGATGTATCGTAGAATATTTCGGTGAAGGAGCAAAATCACTTTCTGCAACTGGAAAAGGAACGATCTGTAACATGGGTGCTGAAATTGGAGCAACTACTTCTACTTTCGGATATGATGATTCGATGAGAAGATATTTAGCTGCAACCGGAAGACAAGATGTCGTAGATGCTGCTGATGTAATCGCTGATCACTTAACGGGTGATGCTGAAGTATATGCAAATCCAGAATTATATTTTGATCAAGTTATCGAGATTAACTTGGATGAATTAACTCCACATTTAAACGGACCTTTTACACCAGATTTAGCGACACCTGTTGCTGAATTCCATGAAAAAGCAGTAGCGAACGGTTGGCCAATCGAAGTAGAATGGGCATTGATCGGTTCTTGTACGAACTCTTCTTATGAGGATTTATCGAGAGCGGCTTCTATTGTTGAAGATGCTTTTGCGAAAGGGGTAAAACCAAAAGCAATTTTAGGAATCAACCCAGGTTCTGAGCAAGTGAAATTCACTGCTGAGAGAGATGGTTTCCTGGATTCATTTAGAAAATTTGAAAACGCAAGAATCTTTACTAACGCATGTGGACCTTGTATCGGTCAATGGGATAGAGAAGGTTCTGATAAAGGAGAGAAAAACTCAATCATCCATTCTTTCAACAGAAACTTTGCGAAAAGAGCTGATGGAAATCCAAATACACACGCTTTCGTAGCTTCACCAGAAATGGTTGCTGCAATTGCAATTTCTGGGAGATTAGATTTTAATCCAATCACAGATACTTTAACGAACGAAGCAGGTGAACAAATTAAATTAGACGAACCAAAAGGTTTTGAATTACCAGAAAAAGGTTTTGCAGTTGATGACAATGGTTATCAAGCGCCGTCTCAAGATGGTTCTGCTGTTCAGATTGCGGTAAGTCCAACTTCTGACAGACTTCAATTGTTAACTCCTTTCCAACCTTGGGATGGACAAAATATTACCGGTGCTAAAGTTTTAATTAAAGCTTTCGGAAAATGTACCACCGACCATATTTCTATGGCAGGACCGTGGTTGAAATACCGTGGACATTTAGATAATATTTCTAATAATATGTTGATTGGCGCGATCAACGCTTACAATATGGAAACCAACACCGTGAAAAATATTCTTACAGGAGAATACGGTGAAGTTCCTGCCGTAGCAAGAGCTTATAAAGCGGCTGGCGTTCCAACAATTGTAGTTGGCGACGAAAACTATGGTGAAGGTTCTTCCAGAGAACACGCAGCTATGGAGCCAAGACATCTTGGTGTTTATGCAGTCTTGGTAAAATCTTTCGCTCGTATCCACGAAACGAACTTGAAAAAACAAGGAATGCTAGGTTTAACGTTTGCTGATAAAGCTGACTATGATAAATTCCAGGAAGATGATACCATTAACTTCTTAGATTTAGCTCAGTTTACTCCAGGGAAACCGTTGACTTTAGAATTGGTTCACGCCGATGGAACTAAAGATGTTATCTTAACAAACCATACTTACAATGCTCAACAAATCGATTGGTACAAAGCAGGATCTGCTTTGAACTTGATCGCAGCTGAAGCAGCGAGAAATGCATAATCAGTTCAGATTACGATATAGAAACCGCTCAAGCAATTGGGCGGTTTTTTTATTTGTTATTTTAAAAAGTATCTTATTGTAACTTTTCTGAGATAATGTTGTCTAATAGCATAGAAATTCATTTATGACCAAAAAACTATCCTCTGCAGTTATTGCCTTACTATTTACTCAACTTTACTTTTCACAGGAAAACCCAAATTCTCCAACCAAGGAAAAAGAAATTGAAGGTGTGGTAATCACCAAAACTAAAAAAGCCGTTGAACAAAAAGCAGATCGAACAATCTTTGATTTTTCGGAGCAAGAAAGCCTAAACACAGGATCTGCGATGGAAGGCATTAAAAAACTTCCAGGTTTAGTCGCTACCGATATCGCTGGAATGATGTATCAGGGAAAAATGCTTGCGGTTTATCTGAATGGTCGTCCTTTAAATATTTCCAGTAATGATCTAACATCGTTCTTAGAAGGAATGCCAGCAAACTCTATTGAGAGAATTGAGGTCATTACGCAGCCCGGTGCAGAATTTCCTGCTTCTTCAGGTGGTGCAATTATGAATATCATCACCAATAAAAATGCAAATAAATATTTAACAGCAACCTACGCCGGGAATTATGCCTTTACTAATGAAGATCAATTCCGCAGTAGAACGAATAATTCATTAAGCTTAAATGCCAGAAATAAATACTTTGGATGGCAGTTGAGAGTTGGTCAAAGTTATCGTGAAAGTGAAATGAACAGCAATCAGGATAATCTGGTTTTCTCCAGCACTGATAGAATTGCCCTCGGAACTTTTGCAAAAGCCGGAGTTACTTTTGATTTGGGAAATGATAAATTATTATTGAATTACGACGTTTATAACAACAATAATGATAACGCTACTTTAAGCGATGGATCCTATTTGTTGTCGAGTAAGGTTCTAAACAAATATACTGCATTAGATGCGGCAAAAACAAATTCACTTCGTCAGGAAGCAGTTGTTACTTATCAAAAAAGATTTGATGATAAGAATAAAAAATTGGATTTCCAGGCGGGATATACACGGTCGGATAATGAGTTCTACCAAGATAATATTTACAATAATTCAACCTCTTTTGGAAACCAAAGTTATGGCAGACTGCTCGATAATAATTCTGTGATGCAGGTTTCTAACTTTAAAGTTGATTTCTCTCAGCCATTGAAAATTTTAGATGAAGGAAAAGTAAGTTTCGGCGGATTGTATGAAAATCAGATTTTCGATACCGAAAGTAAAGGTATTACGAACCTCGAGTATCAAAGAAATACCGCATCTACTTATTTAGAATTTCAGGCAAAATTGAAAAAATTTGATTTTACTTTAGGAACGAGAGCCGAAAATTATGACATTTCCGGAACGACCAGATTAACAGATTCAAATGGGATTTTGCAGGAAGAAGCATTGATTCCTTTTAATAAATTCAAATTATTCCCCAATGCAAGTATTCAATATAATTTGATGAATCAGGTTTATCTGGCTTTAAATTATAACAAGAAAATCACCTTGCCGAGTATCTCTTCCCTGAATCCAAATAACAATACTTTTACTGGACCCAATTCCTCGATGACGGGAAATCCGTATTTACAGCCGACGATTTTTGATAATTTTGAAATTAAACTTTCGGCCTTTGATTATGCTTTTATCGGTTATAACGTTTCGTCTATCGATAATCAAGTTGCGCAAATACTTTCGAGAGATGGTGACGTTATTGAAAATAAGCAGGTGAATATTCCGAACATGAGAATTCATAATTTCAATATTGGAATGCCGATTCCATTTATGATTTTTACAAAACCTTTCAGTGAAATAATGAAGATGAATTTTAATCCAGATAAAATTAATTTTCTTTACGTTTATGCAGGTTATGTAAAACATGAAATTAAAGAAATCGACCCGAAAGGAATGTTTATTCTAAATTTAATGGCGCAGGTAATGTTGCCTTCCCAAATTAGAATGACTGCAAACTATAATGTATTGTCAAAGAAAGCAGGCTTCTATTATTTTGAATCTGAACGTCCCTTTAATCAACAGGTAGATTTAACTTTTACAAAGAAATTTCTTAATGATCAATTAACGGTTTCAGTTTTTGGTAAAGATTTATTTAATACCCAAGTCACCCAACTTCATTCGAAGCCATTGGAAGGAAATAGTGTTTTCCTTTATAATAAAACTGATACGAGAAATTTTGGTTTCTCTGTCAATTATAAAATTCCGACTAAAAATAAATTGGCAAAAGAGGACGCTAATATTTTAAAGCAAACGAATCAAACTGATAATAATGGTGGTGTTGTTCAACCTGTGCCATAACTTATTGAAAATAAAAAATGCCCTGCAAGTTTTGCGGGGCATTGTAATATTTAAAATAATCGTGATTCGTTAATTTTGATTAAGTAAAGCAATATTCAAAGATGCGTTAATTAAATCAGCAGTTCCTCCGTCAGAATAAATATATAATCTGAGTAAATCTCCTTTATTAAAATAGGCAATTCTGGTATAGAGCATGGTCCATCTTTGGGTACCTGGATTTGTTTGCCAAATACCATCTGGATTATCTGAATTTGATGTGTTAACTGCCTGAAAAATATTTCTGGAGCCAAAGCCATCAGCAAGTCTGATGGTGGATTTTATAATATACGTTCCACTGACAGGAACGGAGTAGGTGTAATTGGTGCTATCCCAAACTCCTCCCCCTAGGTTTTCCCCCATTTTTTTTAAGGGAACTGTATTAAAGGCACCTTGTGTAATCGATGCATTCTCACCTAAAGATGCTGTAAATATTACAGATTTTGGAACAACGCTTTCCCATAGCATACCATTAAAATAATAATAACCAGTTGCGGTTACCTGTGCTGTAGGTGAAACGGTAGAGCCTCCTGTAAGATCAGTGACATAGATCAGTGCTCCTTTTTGAGTAGCTGAGTAACTTGTTTTCGCATTAAGTTGCGCCAATGTTATTCGGGGAGGAATGAGACCGTCAGCTTTTGTTACATCGTTAGGAGTTCCAACTATATCAAATGTAGCTTTAGGATTTGTTGTGTTAATACCTACATATTGCGATTTTGCGAACGCTACTGTAAGCATGCACAGCAATAATAAAAAATTCTTCATAAAAAGTTCAATAAAAATTTGGCTGCAAAGCTATGCTAAAAATAGTATTTAAAAAAATAATTTATCTCATCCCAAAAATTATTAAAAATCAGTTTTTTTTAAACCAAAATGCAAACTGGAAAGTTATTATAAAATAGATCAGACCTCTACTATGGGTCGTTAATAAGTTGAAAATGAGAAGTATGATTAAGGCATTGCTGTGAATCTTATATTATCGGAGACAGTATAATTTGAATTTTTTAAAGGAAATAAAATTTCTGGGAGCAGAAAATTTAATCTTCACACGCTTTCCAAACAGGATCATTCTGAGGAACTGGTGCCGTAATGGTTAGTTTTTCTAATGTCACAGGATGAATGAATTCTAACCTTCTCGCATGAAGATGAATTCCACCGTCTGGATTAGAACGTGGTGAACCATATTTTAAATCTCCTTTAATCGGAACTCCAATTTTTGATAATTGCGCGCGGATTTGATGATGACGACCCGTTTCTAAATCAACTTCTAGTAGCTGAAAGTTATCTAAAGTTTTGATGATTTCGTATTTAAGGATCGCTTCTTTCGCACCTTCTGTAGGTTTTATGAAAACGGTGGATTTATTGGTTTTTTCGTTTTTCTGAAGATAATTAACCAATCGCTGACTTTTCGGAATTTCAGTTTTAGGAACAACAGCCCAATAGGTTTTTTTGATTTCACGATTTTTTACCATCTGTGTCAAACGGGAAAGTGCTTTCGATGTTTTCGCATAAATCACCAAGCCAGAAGTTGGTCGGTCGATTCTATGAACCAAACCAAGAAAAACATTTCCAGGTTTTTGATCTCTTTTTTTAATGAAATCTTTAATCAAATAAAGCAAAGATAAATCGCCGGTTTTGTCGCCCTGAACGAGTTGTCCGACTTTTTTATTAATAACTAAAAGATGATTGTCTTCGAAAACGATTTGTTCTTGCATGATTGAAATTTACGAACTGCAAATTTAAGATAAAAAACCTCGAAACCTCGAGGAAGGTCAGATGATTTGTTACGAATTAATATAGTTCTTAAAAAATATTTTCTGTGAATCAAAAGCGATATCTTCTAAATTAATCTGATCTTTTTTAACCCAAATAGTTTCAGAAATTTCTGATAACTCTAAATGCAATTCCAGTTTTTCAGAAACTTCGTATTCATAAAACAAATCGATGGTATTGTAAAGGATATTTTTATACTCGTAAGTATTCGGTAAACTAGCGAGATATTTTAATTGAGAAATATCAACTTTGATATTTAGTTCCTCAAAAAGTTCTCGAACACAAGTTTCTTCAGCAGATTCTTTTGGATCTACAAATCCGCCAGCTAAATCCAGTTTCCCTTTTTTAGGTTCTTGATTTCTTCGGGTAAATAAAATTTCTTCGCCGTGTTTAATAATGACCGCAACTGCTCCAGCGACATTGTGAAACAGTACATAATCGCAATTTGAACAACTCCATTTTTTTTCATCATCCCATTGTAGAGAAGAATTTCCACATTTCGGGCAAAATTTTAAATCGCTCATACTGCTTTATTTCTCGGGTGATAATTAAGAATGACGTCGCGCAATTCTTCATTTTTCAAATGGGTGTAGATTTCAGTTGTGGTGATACTTGAATGTCCTAGCATTTCCTGAATATATCTTAAATCGGCGCCATTTTGTAAAAGATGAGTGGCAAAAGAATGTCGGAAAGTATGTGGTGAAATCTTTTTGCTGATGCCCGCTTTTTCAGTCAGTTCTTTAATAATGATAAAAACAATTACTCTGGACATTGAAGAACCTCGACTGTTTAAGAAAACAATGTCTTCATGCTTTTTGTTGATTTTATTTTTAGAACGAACGGTATTGATGTATTCTTTAATTAAAGTTGAGGTGAACTTTGCTAAAGGAACAAACCTGGATTTGTCTCCCTTTCCTTCAACTTTTAAGTAAGATTCTTTAAAATTAATATTGGAAATTTTTAGATCGATCAATTCAGAAACACGTAATCCACAGCCGTAGAGAACTTCGATCATGCAGTGATTCCTTTTGCCTAAATCAGTAGTAATATTGATTGCTCGAGTAATTCTTTCTACGTCTTCAAAACTTAACGTATCAGGAAGGTAGAGTCCTAATTTTGGACCTTCCAGCAAAGTCGCAGGATTGTCTTCCCTAACTTCATCTTCAACCAAGTATCTAAAAAATGCTTTTATGGAAGATATCCATCTTGCCTGAGTTCTCTCACTAAATTTTTGTTTAGAAAGTTGGAAAAGATATTCTTGAATATTCTCGTAAGTAATTGTTAATGGACCTGTGTTTTCAAGGTTGAATTCCGCAAAATCTTTGAGTTTTTTGATGTCTCTTAAATAAGCGTCTATTGTGTTTTCGGAGAAGTTTCGTTCAAATTTTAAAAAAGTTTCAAAGTCTTTAATTTTTTCATTCCAAGTCATCATTGTGTGTTTGTGTTTTTTTTTTTTATTTTAAATCATCATCAGGGATTTGCAAAATTTCAATTCCGTGATTTTTTAGAAATGCTATTCCGTCATTATCTTTGTAATCATCAACATATACGAGTTTTTTTATCCCTGCTTGTAGAATAAGTTTACTGCATTCTTTGCAAGGAGATAAGGTAAGATATAGCGTAGCGTCTTTCGCTGATTGTGTTGAGCCTGCCAATTTCAATATTGCATTTGCTTCTGCGTGAAGAACGAACCAGTGTGTTATCCCGTCGTTATCTTCGCAGCAGTTTTCAAATCCCGATGGCGTACCGTTATAACCATCTGAAATAATCATACGGTCTTTTACGATGAGCGCTCCTACTTGCTTGCGTTTGCAGTAGGAAAGTTTTGCCCATTCATTTGCCATTTTTAGATAAGCAATATCAAATTTTGTTATTTTCAAAAAATTATTTTTTAATTAAAATAGGACTAATTATTTATTTAAAAAGAGGGTTTTCTTTTTTCTAAAAAAGCAGCAACGCCTTCTTTTTTGTCTTCCATTTCAAAGAGTTCACCAAAAGCTTTTATTTCAGTTTCAAAACCCTGATCAGTATCAGATTGATTAACTGCTGCAATTGCTTTCGAAATTCCCATCGGAGAATTATGAGCAATAATATTTGCCAACTCTTTTGTTTTAGGTAAAAGTTCTTCTAAACTAAAAACTTCGTTTACTAAACCGATTTCTTTTGCACGTTGCGCCGGAATCATTTTAGCTGAAAAAATCAATTCGTTCGCTAGACCTTTTCCAACTAATTTAGGTAAACGCTGCGTCCCTCCGTAACCAGGGATTAATCCTAAAGTTACTTCTGGCAATCCTAATCTTGCGTTTTCTGAGGCGTATCTAATGTGACACGCCATCGCTAATTCTAAACCTCCGCCTAATGCAAAACCATTTACAGCTGCAATTACGGGTTTGTTAAGGTTTTCAATTTTGTTAAAAAGGATATGTTGTCCGTTTCTGGCTAACTCTTCAGCAGCAGCAGTTCCGAAATCTGAAAACTCTTTGATGTCAGCACCAGCGACAAATGATTTTTCACCGCTACCTGTAAGAATAACTGCCCTATATTTTGAATCAGCAGCAACTTCGTCTAAAACCTGACTCAATTCCAAAATGGTTTTCGCATTGAGTGCATTTAAACTTTGTGGACGATTAATAGTAATTATCGCCGTTCTTTGATCTGTTTCTAAAACTATATTTTCGTAAGACATCTTATTTCAGTTAAATATATTTATAATCTGCAACTTAATCAATTTTTCTCATTTTAATAGAATGAATGCAATACTATTTTTATGAAAAGTATCTGATTGTCAAGGAATTTCTTATTTAGTTGAGTGACTCATCATGTTTGAATCAATATTAACTTGTAAACCCATCGCGATTTTCATTCCTAATTCTATGTTTGCCCGAAAGAAATGACATAATTGACGATTAATAATTTCATCTTTTTTCGGTCCTGTAATTCCGTTCATCGAAGAAATGATATTGTATACCAGGTTCTTACGGTCTGTTTCGTTCATTGCTTTCGTATAAAGTAATCCAGGTTGGGTGTAATGATCGTCATCATTTTCGTTTCGGTTAAAGTTCGCAACATGATTGCTGTCTAAATCTTCTTCGAAATTTTTGTAATCTGGTGAAGGTTTAATTTGATCGAAACTGTTTGGATAATAATTCGGTAAATCTTGATATTGACTTGAATCTGCCATTGCGCCATCTCTTTGGTAATTGTTTACCATAAAAGGACAACGGTTGACTTCCAACAAATGCGAGTTGGCACCAACTCTGTATCGATGAGCATCAGCATAAGAGAAGAGTCTACCTTGCAACATTTTATCCGGTGAAAAACTAATTCCATTAACTAAATTGCTCGGTGAAAAAGTTGATTGTTCTACATGAGCGAAATAATTAACCGGAATTTCATTAAGTTCCATTTCACCAACTTCAATTAAAGGGAACTCGTCTTGAAGCCAAACTTTGGTAACATCAAAAGGATTCCAGCGAAATTCTTTTGCATGTTCAGCGGTCATCACTTGTATATAAAGAGTCCATTTTGGAAATTCTCCCGCTTCTATGGCGTTCATTAAATCTTCTTGTGCGAAATCAGGATTGTTTCCTTTCATTTTTACAGCCTCATCGTGCGTAAAGTTTTTAATTCCTTGTTTAGATTTAAAATGAAATTTCACCCAAACTCTTTCGTTTTGAGCATTAATCATTGAAAAAGTATGAGAGCCAAAACCATGCATATGTCGATAACCAAACGGAGTTCCGCGATCTGACATTAATATTAAAACTTGATGAAGAGATTCTGGGTTCAAACTCCAGTAATCCCACATCATGGTCGCACTTTTCAGATTTGTTTTTGGCAGGCGTTTTTGGGTGTGAATAAAGTCAGGAAATTTCTTAGCGTCTTTAATGAAAAATACCGGTGTATTATTTCCGACCAGATCCCAGTTTCCATCTTCGGTATAAAATTTCACCGCGAAACCTCTAGGGTCTCTTTCTGTATCTGCACTTCCTCTTTCGCCACCAACGGTTGAGAATCTTGTAAATATTTTACAAGAGTTTCCTACTTTAGAAAAGAGGTTGGCTTTCGTAAATTGCGAGATATCATGTGTTACGGTAAATGTTCCATAAGCACCAGTTCCTTTGGCGTGTACCACTCTTTCCGGAATTCTTTCGCGGACGAAATGAGCCAAATTTTCCTGTAAGAAGAAATCCTGTAATAAAACCGGTCCTCTTGGTCCTGCGGTTTGCGAATCCTCGTGGTCATAATAAGGGATTCCGGCGGAGTTGGTTAGTTTGTTGTCGCTCATTTTTGCTGATTTTAATAAACCTCAAATTTATTTAAAAATAATCACAATTCGGCAAAATCTAAGTATATTTGACAAAGACTAAAATAACCAAATGAACATTCAGCAACTAGAATATCTTATCGCAGTAGACAAATATAAACACTTTGGCAATGCCGCTCAAGCTTGTTTCATTACGCAACCGACCTTGAGTGCCATGATTCAAAAATTTGAAGATGAATTGGATGTGAAAATTTTTGACCGAACTACTCACCCAATTAGAACAACCGATGTTGGAATTCAAATTATATTAGAAGCTAAAAAAGTAGTTGACGCTATCAATGAATTAAGAAGTAAAGCGAATTTGCTTAATAATGTGTTGGCCGGTAAACTTAATTTAGGGATACTTCCTACAATTTCAGGTTATATTTTACCCACCGAAATTTTTGACTTTCTTAAAAATCATCCTAAGATCGAACTGAATCTAAAGGAGATGACGACCGACAATATTATTAAGGCTTTAAAAACGGGCGAGCTCGACGCGGGAATTATTTCGACACCTTATTCTGCAGCAAATGAATTTTATCATGACTTTCTATTTAATGAAGAACTGATGATTTATTCCTCAGAAGACAGTAATGTTGAAAAGAAAGATAGTTTCGTAGTTCCGGAAGATATTGATGTGCAAAAAGTATGGCTTTTAGAAGAAGGAAACTGTTTGAGAACACAATTTGAAAATATTTGTGAATTAAAAGAAAACACGGTAAAGCCTAAAAATCTGGAGTTTGTGGCTTCTAATATTAATACGTTAGTTCAGCTTGTAGATAAATTAGGTGGAATTAGTATTTTGCCGGAACTTGCGGTAGAGCAGTTAACCGATCAGCAAAAACAAAAAGTAAAAAGATTTAGAGCACCTTTCCCTTATCGTGAGATTTCTGTGATTTATTATAAACCGACTTACAAGCAGAAGATCTTAGATGAGTTGATTGAATTTATTTCATCGTCGTTGAAGAATAAACTTAATTTTAATAAAAGCCCGGAAGAATTTGTTGGAGTAAAACCACAATAGTTTTTAACTTCAAAATAAATTTTGTGCTTTAATAAATAGTATCTAAATTTGCATCAATAATTTACGAGAGGAAAAATTTGTACTGATTGCAACCTCATTAAAAAATGCTAAAACCGAATTTCTCTTTTAGTTCCTATTGCAATCACCCATTTTTCTTCTATTTTTTTAATTAAAAAAACAATAGAAATATGTCTTATTTATTTACCTCTGAGTCGGTATCCGAAGGACACCCAGATAAAGTGGCTGATCAAATATCTGATGCCTTAATTGATAATTTCCTGGCGAATGATCCCACGTCAAAAGTAGCGTGTGAAACATTGGTAACAACCGGACAAGTAGTTTTGGCAGGTGAAGTAAAGTCGAGCGCTTACCTTGATGTTCAGGATATTGCCCGAAGAGTAATTAATGGAATTGGCTATACTAAAGGAGAATACATGTTTGCTGGTGATTCTTGTGGAGTTATTTCTGCGATTCACGAACAGTCTTCTAATATTAATCAAGGAGTAGATCGCGCTCATGAAAATGACGATTTCGAAACGAAAGCCAACTTACAAGGAGCGGGAGATCAGGGAATGATGTTTGGTTACGCAACCAATGAAACTGCGAACTACATGCCATTGGCATTAGATCTTGCTCACACAATCCTGAAAGAATTAGCGGTTTTAAGAAGAGAAAGTGACGCTGTGAAATATCTTCGTCCAGATGCTAAATCGCAGGTAACAATCGAATATTCTGATGATCACAAACCGGTTAGAATTGATTCTATCGTAGTTTCTACGCAGCATGATGATTTTGGAAGTGACGAAGCGATGTCAGCAAAAATAGAAAAAGACATGATTGAGATTTTGATTCCGAAAGTGAGAGCAAAACAATCGAAAGAAATTCAAGATCTTTTTAACGATAAAATTAAATACCATATCAATCCAACAGGTAAATTTGTAATCGGTGGTCCACACGGAGATACAGGTTTAACTGGTAGAAAAATCATCGTAGATACTTACGGTGGAAAAGGAGCTCACGGTGGTGGTGCTTTCTCTGGAAAAGATCCATCAAAAGTAGATAGAAGTGCAGCTTATGCTGTTCGTCACATGGCGAAAAATTTAGTTGCTGCAGGAGTTGCAGATGAGATTTTGGTACAGGTTTCTTACGCAATCGGTGTTGCAGAACCTTGTGGTTTATATGTTAACACTTATGGAACTTCAAAACTAGGTTTACACGACGGAGAAATCGCGGAAAGAGTACAGAAGATTTTCGATTTAAGACCTTATGCGATTGAGCAAAACTTGAAATTGAGAAATCCAATTTATCAGGAAACTGCTTCTTATGGACATATGGGAAGAGAACCTTATGTTGCTGATAAAACCTTTAGAAGAGCAAATGGAGAAGAGTTTACCGTTAAGGATTTAGAATTCTTTACTTGGGAGAAACTCGATAAGGTTGAGGAAATAAAGAAAGAATTTAATCTTTAGAAAATATATAGAACTGCTTTTTCAGAAATGTTAAAGCAGTTTTTTTTACCTTTATCCCCAATAAAATAAACAATGATGAACAAGAGATTCGTTTTTTCAATCGCATTACTTCTATTATTTTTCGGATTTTCGAAAGCGCAACTTACGGTTCATAAAATGGTTCACGTAGGTTATGTTTATCAGAATCAAAGTTTTGCTGAGGTAGGAGGGAGATTGCTTTTTCTGAACAATGACGATTTTATTTACAGATTAGGAGTTGCTGGAATGATGGGAAGTGTTAATGGGAAATTTGCAATTATACCTAAAGTTCAGGGAGATATTTTATTTAATACGGAACGGAATGTTGATTTATACCATTCTTATTATTTTTTAGCAGGAGCGGAAGCAACCACTAAATATATCGCACCAAAAGCCGGAGTCACTTTATTTGGGATAATTGACTTGACAGGAGGTTACGCTTTCCCGATAGATAAGTCCGGAATTAATGGAAAAGAACTGAAAGGACTCAATTTTAATTTTACGATAAATCTACCATTAGTCATGCTTCACGATTTATTGAAGAAATAATTTTGTATTTTTTTGTTAATTAGTTAACAAAGTATTAACTTTTTTACTATTTTAGCCACTCACAATAAAGCCAATTTTATAGATTATATATCTCTATTAGTTTTTTAATATTTCAAGTTTTCAAGCCTAAATTTAATGGGCCACAAAATCTTGGATGCAAATATAGAAGAGAGTTATGATTAATAATACAGATAGTTGGCTGATCTCGAATTTCAAAAATGGTGACGAAAAAGCGCTCGCCGTACTCATTGAAAGGCATCAGAAAGAAATTTTCACCTTCATTTTTTATAAATTAATGGATGAAACCTTGGCGAATGATATTTTCCAGGATACTTTCATGAAAATTATTGTTACCCTAAAAGAAGGTCGTTATAATGAAGAAGGAAAATTTGTGCTTTGGGCAAAACGCATCGCTCATAATCTGGTAATCGATCATTTCAGGTTAAAAGCAAAACATAATAAAGTCTCAGAAACATCTTATGATAATGAAGAGTTCTCAATTTTCGACTTAATTTCTGGTCAAGAAGAAAATATTGAAGAACAATTAATCAGCAGGCAAATTCAGGAAGATTTGATGAAAATGCTTGATTATTTGCCAGAAAATCAACAGGAAGTAATTAGACTGCGATTCTTTGATGGATTGTCTTTTAAAGAGATTGCAGATCAAACTGATTCCAGCATCAATACAACATTGGGAAGAGTACGTTATGCGTTGATCAACTTGAGAAAAATTATGGATGAACATCAAATTGTTTTGACCAGATAATAAAATGGGAATGTTTTCGTTTTTAGTTAAACTTTTCGCGTATGAAAAAATTTGACACTTTAAAAGAAAAACGATTGACACCAAAGAAACAAACCATTGAATTTTTACTCAGTTATTCCCAGAGTATTGCAGTAGTAAAATTGAAATCAAAAATCCATATTGTTTCTAAGAACTAATCTTAATTTACTTAAATTTGTGCTGTATGAAAATTCAGCACATTTTTTTTGACCTCGATAATACACTTTGGGATCACCGCGGAAACGCTTATTTAACTTTAAAAGAAATTTTTAAAAGACAAAAGGTTCACGACAAATATAATTTAGATTTTGAAGACTTTCATCGGGAATATTTTACCATTAATGAAAGACTTTGGGAACAAATTCGTGATGGAGAAATCGATAAAGAATATTTGAGGAAACACCGATTCTACGATTCTTTTCTCTTCTTCGGAGTTGATGATTTCGAATTGTCTCAAACTTTCGAACATAATTTCCTGGACGAAATTCTGAACTATAATGATTTGGTAGAAGGAGCATTTGAAGTTCTGGAATATCTTTACGACAAGGGTTATAAACTGCATATTCTTTCAAATGGATTTAAAGAAGTTACGCATAAAAAATGTGAGCTTTCTGGAATCCAAAATTACTTTCAAACCATTACCAGTGCTGATGAAATCAACATCAGAAAACCGCAACCTGAAATTTACGATTATGCATTGAAAAAAGCCAACGCCACGGTTGAAGAATCGATGATGATTGGTGACGACTGGATTGCCGACGTAGAAGGTGGGAAATCCTTTGGTTTAAAGGTTATTTATTTTGATGTCTTCGATGATAAATTTGAAGCGGAAGATGTACAAATCATTAAAAAACTAATTGAGTTAAAAGAACTTTTATAAAAGAAAACCTTTCCGATTTGGAAAGGTTTTTAGTTTGATATTTTGAATTAAACTCCGACACTTTTTCGAACTCGTGCTAAAGTTTCCAAAGCGATTACTTTGGTTTTCGCAGCACCTTCCTGTAGTTTTTCTTCCAGTTCTGGCAGGTTGTTCATATAGTATGTAAAGAGTTCTCTTTCCTTTTCAAATCTGGTCAGAATCAAATTGAGTAATTCTGTTTTTGCATGTCCGTAACCGAAATTTCCGGCTAGATATTTTTGTCTTAAAATTTCAGTTTGTTCAGGGGTTGCAATCAATTCGTATAAAGCAAAAACTTTGTCGGTTGCTGGATCTTTAGGCTCTTCAAGAGATTTCGAATCGGTATCAATTCCCATTACTTGTTTTTTCAATTCCTTTTCTGGTAAGAAAATATTGATAATGTTTCCTCTTGATTTCGACATTTTTTGTCCGTCAGTTCCTGGAACATATTTCGTGTCTTCCTGTAATTCAGCTTGTGGCAGAACGAAAACTTCGCCCATTTGATGATTGAATCTCGCGCCCATATCGCGCGCCATTTCCAAATGCTGCAGCTGATCTTTTCCAACAGGAACTATTTCTGCATCGTACAATAAAATATCCGCAGCCATTAAAACAGGATAGGTAAACAATCCTGCATTAACATCATCTAAACGATCGGCTTTATCTTTAAAAGAATGAGCCAACGTCAACCTTTGATATGGAAAAAAACACGATAAATACCAGGTTAACTCACAAGTTTCAGCAATATCACTTTGTCTGTAGAAAAACGTTTTGTTGGTATCTAAACCACATGCAAGCCAAGCTGCCGCGATTTCATAAGTGTTTTGTTTTAATTCTTCCGCGTTTTTAATCTGTGTTAAAGAGTGCAGGTTTGCAATAAACAAAAAAGATTCGTTTTCTGGTTTTTTAGACAATTCGATAGCGGGAATAATCGCTCCAAGTAAATTTCCTAAGTGCGGTGTTCCCGTTGCTTGTATTCCTGTAAGTATTCTGGACATGTGTTTTGATGTAATTTAAGAGCAAAAATACGAAACAAAGCTAATACTACCAATCGGAGTTTATTAGAAGTTTACTGATCAGAATTAATCAGTTGTTCGATATTGTTTTTTAGAAGTTTATTTCCTTTTTTATTTGAAAGAAAACTTCTCACCAAAAATAAAATTGCAAGCAAAGAAAAACCAAGAATCAGCAATTGATAAATGTTGAATTTTGTGATCGCATTGTTTGTTTTTTCCTGATTTTCAGAAGATTGTATCTTGATGTACCGATTAAGCGATTTCTGATCTTTTTTTTCTTTTTCTTGTTTTAATTTTAAAACCTCATCACTATAAAACTGATATTTCCCCCAATTATTTATAGCTAAATAGTTATTAGCCATTAATTTATAAATGCCTTCATTAAGGACGAGATCTCCAATAGACTTTGCTAAATGATCTGCCTTATCCAATAAACCTAAGGATTCTGTATATTCATGATTAACATATAGATTCTCTGATAAACCTTTTAGAGCGTAGGCTTCAATGCTTTTTGCGTCTGCCAAATGGCCATATTTTATCGCTTCTGTAAAATAAAATTTCCCTTTAGAATTTTGATTTAATTCCATGTAACAATAACCCATATTGTATAAAATGACGCTGATATTCGATGAGTTTGCTTTGGTTTGCGGCAGTTTTTTAAAATATTCAACGGCTTGAGAGAATTTTTCTAAAGCCATTTCTGGATTTGATTGACTTCTGTAAATCATCCCACGAATCATATTATTGAATTCAAAATTATAATTCCTGCTTTTATCATTTGGCGGTAATTTCAGATAAAACTCTTTGGCTTTATCTAAAGTTTCTAATGATTTATCATAAAGCTGCATCTGTTGATATTGCACAGAAACGGTATTTAAAATTCGGATTTTTGTTTTTAGTAAGGCATCAGAATTAATGAGGTTGGTGGTCTTCATAATGAAATACAGCGAGCTGTCGATATCACGTTTTGCAATATACGCCGTGGAAATCATCATGTAAAGATTCGCTACTTTATCGGTGTTTTTTTCGTTCTTTAATAAAGCAGATGCGATTTTGATCGACTCATTTGGGTTTTCATAAAGAATGTCATTTGCTCTTTTTATTTCCGATTTGTCATTTTTTACTTGTGAAGAAAGGGGAATAGACAAGCAAAGTAAAAAGCAGCAGAGTAGGTTGAAAAGTGGTCTCATCTAATTTGTCGTTTGTTTACTTGTTGAATATATTCATTGGGAGACATGCCGGTTACGGATTTGAAAACTACTGTAAATGTACTGTGAGAAGTAAATCCCGCGAATTCTGCTAAATAACTTATTTTATATTGTCGATACGCGAGGTCAGAAGAAATAAGGTGAGCAATGTGGTTAATTTTCAGTTCATTAATATAAGTAGTGAAGTTTTTTCCTTTAAATTTATTAATGACCTCAGAAAGGTATTTGGTGTTCGTTTCTAATTGTGCGGCAAGAAGAGCTAAAGACATATTCTTGGCTAAAAATTGTTCAGACTCTTCAAATTCGTTGAGTTTTTGCAAAAGATGGTCTTCTTTTTCTTTCGGGATGACTAATGCTTTTTTAGTATTGATCTTTTCTGGTTCTGCAATCTTATCTTCCTTTCTTTTTAAGATTGACTTCTGGTTTTCAAAAAACAAAACCTGTTTCTCAAGCATTTTTTTCTTTTGTTTTTCCTGATAGTTGAAAAAGAAGATCGTCGAAATAATTAACAGTGCAATTCCGAGGTAAATGTAGGTCAGCTCTTGTTTTTTAGAAATATAAGTATTGTAGTTTTGTGTTTGAAAGCCTTGACTTAATTTCATAATATTTCGAATAGCTTCTTTTCTGTTCTCTTCTATTATAGTTTGTGAATCATCATGTTTTTTTTGATAATCTTTGTGCTTGTCGTTTTCTTTCAGCGCGAGATAGTTTTTGGCGAGACCGCTGTAAATTTTATTTTTGAGGATTAAAAAATCAGCATTTGAAACCTTTTCCAGCGCTTTTTCCAGTAGTTCTGCGGCGGCGAAGTATTCTTTTTTCTCAAATAAAAGATCTGATTGATTCAAATAAGTAGTCGCTAAAAGATAACTGTTGTTTGGATGGGCTTTTAAAATACTTGCTACTTCTCCGAAATACCTTTCAGCTGTTTTGTAATCTTTTAATTGAGAGTATATTTTCCCAGTAAGAATTTTGTTTTCGCAAAAAGTACTGTAAGAATTGGGGGAAGTAAATCTAATATAATTGTTACTCAGCGCGATATTTTCTAAGGCTTTATCGTAATTTTTAAGAGCAAATAAATTAGAAGCATGCAGCTGGTAAACTTTAGCAGACTTGTAACTCTTGTTATTTTTTGCTTGGCTATAATCTTTTAAAATAGGAGTTACAAGAGTTTCTGATTGCTCATGTAGATTAACATCCTGAAAACACTGTATAACTCCGAGGTTAATGAGCAATTGATCTTTTTGTTGTAAAAGTTCGGGAGCGTTTACATTTTCTAACGCAATTTGTACCGCATCAACATAATTTCCTTTAAAGGAATAGGCTTCTGCAAGAATACTTTTGATGATTAGTTTGTCATAATGTTGATCATCTTTAATATTAATATTCTTGCAAGATCTAATAGCAGCGTCGGGATCTTGATGAAGTTTTTCAATACTTCTTCCAACCATTATTTCGAAGTCACTTTTCTTTTGACCAGATAAAAAAACAGTGCTTATTAAAAAAAGAAATATAAATAGTTGCTCCCACTTCATTTAACAAAAATAATTTATTTTTTATGATATACTATTATTTTGTTATTTATATGTGATTTCGTTATTTTTTATTTAAAAAAGATGATTTATTTAATGGTTTGTTGTCCAATTGGTAAGGATTTCAAATGCTGTAGCTAGGGTAAACGGTGGAAATAGCTTTTTTATAAATGTTGATTATCAGTTGTTTGCGATTTTCAACTTTGTGTTTTCATGAAATGCAAAAGCCATTCGTTAGTAAGTACGTATCAATTGAGATATGTTTGTATAACAAAATAAAATATTAAACTATTATGAAAAAAATTTACTCAACAATGCTTGTGCTCTGCGGTTTAGGATTCGCCAGTTCTCAAGTTTTTAATACTGGTGATTACGCGACAATGGATGATGTGTCAGACACGGGTGTCGCGGTAGGGAATGTGATGAATGTACTGCATGTAATGTGGAATGAAGGAACCGGATTGGTTACTATTGGAGAGGTTACTGGTGATGAGCAAATTTCTGGGACTACCAGTATATCAAAAGATGCAAAGTATGTATCTGGGACAATGGTAAATCCTGATACAGGAAAAAGTGAAATGGCGAGATATAACACGACGACAGGTACATGGACTTATTTAGGAACCATCAATCCTGATGGCGATGGTACTTCGGCTTGGGGAATGACCAGTGATGGATCTGCTATTGTAGGTCTTGGTTTCGTTTCCGGATGGGAAGCTCATGCTATGAAATGGACGCAGGCAACTGGTATAGTTGATTTGGGAAGTACAACGCCTACGAGAAGTTCCCGTGCAAATGCAATTAGTGATGACGGGACGGTAATTGTAGGATGGCAAGATGATGACTATGGAGATCGATTCGCTGTTTATTGGAAAGATAATGTACAATCATTTATACAAAAAGAGAATAGCAGCTTTACTGGTGAGGGCCAGGCGGTGACTCCAGATGGTAATACCATTGTCGGAACGTCAGAGGAAGAAGAGGGCGCTTTCGTTTGGAACGCTGCAGATGGCTATATAAGTATTAAGCACCCAGACCCAATGTATATTGGTGGCGCATCTGGAGTGAGTGATGATGGTAAAACGGTAATCGGCTATTTTAGACCTTGGGGAGCACCTGCAACTTCTGGTGAAGGTTTTATCTGGACAAAAGAAACGGGTAGGATAAATCTTAACGATTACGTTGCAAGCTTAGGTTATGATGATTTAGGGATGACCTTCGCACTTCCATTGGGGATTTCTCCTAACGGTCAATATATCGCTGGTTTAGGGACGAGTGGTAATGGTCTAAGTGGATTTGTTATTAAACTACCAACTAATCTTGCTACAGCAGTTGCTCAAAATAAATCGAAAGTTGGGATTTATCCAAATCCGGTTAAAAATATTGTAACTATTACTAATGCTGATAAATTGACTAATGTAGAAGTTTATAATGCTGCAGGACAAAAAGTTAAGTCTTCTGAAGTTTTGAAAAATAATCAATTAGATCTTTCAGGATTATCAAAAGGTGCTTACATTCTTAAGATTAATAACGCTGGAAAAACTGAAACAATCAAGTTTATTAAGGAATAATTAATCTATGTAAAAGTGAATTATCCGGCACATTTGGAGTTCACTGAAAATATTCATATCAATAAAAAGGGCTTGTACAGTTAGTGTGCAAGCCCTTTTTTCTTTATGTTTTCTAAGCCAACTTTCGACAAGTCAAAATTTTTGGTATTAAAGAGCTACTTTAGATTTAGTCAGTTTTTCGATAATTTTTTTTTGTCGTCGATTCTTTTTCCTTAACTTATAAATGATGATGAATAAAAATGCAAGTAAAACAAACGCAGAGATTACCGCAATCCATTGGTAACCACCATATTCTTTTCGAACTTTAGAATTAATTTCGTGCTGCTCCAAATTCTGAGTGTTCAAATATCTGTTCAGTGATTTTAATTCATTTTGTTCCAATTTTTTTTGGACATCTAAATATTTACTGTTATAATCTTGAAATTTTTTAAAGTCATTAATAGCCAAATTGTTATTTGCTAAAAGTTTAAAGATTCCTTCATTCAAAACCAAATCACCACTTGGTTCGCCAAGTTGCTCTGCTTTGTATAGTGCTCGAAGTGACTCATCATATTGATGCATCAGAAATAAACTTTCGCCTTGACCTTTCAGTGCATAAGCTTCTAAACTATTGGCTTTAAATAGTAAGGCGTATTTTTCAGCGTCTTTAAAATATGAAATTGCTTTTTGAAATTGTGATAAATCAATGAAGCAATTTCCAATATTATAATAGATTATGCTTAAGTTGGCAGAAGATTTTTTATCGAATTTTAGTTTGTGAAAATTTTGGGCTGCTAGTTTAAATTTTTCTAAAGCCAAATCTGGATTCGACTGATTGCGATAGATCATACCACGTACCGCATTGATAAAGCCACTGTTAAAAAGTTGGTATTCATTGCCAGCTGGCAACTTGTCGGTCATTACTTGTGCCTGGTCCAGACTTTCGAGCGCTTTATCATACAATTCCATTTGTTGATATTGTACTGCGATAGAATTCAGAATCTTAATTTTCGTCGTTGGTAGCGCGTCCGTATTGATGAGGTTAGCCGCTTTTAAAATGTAAAACAAAGAACTGTCAGTGTTCCTTTTGACAATATAAGCGTTAGAGATCAACATATAAAGATGAGCAACTTCATCTACCTTTTTTTCCTTTTTAAGAAGTTTTAGCGCAATAGAAATGGTTTCATCAGGTTGATCATAAACTTTAGTTCGCAAGGATTCTGTGCTACCTTGTGCCATCAACACCGTAGTTGCCAGTAAAATTAAAAGTTGAAATAATTTAGTTCGCGACATGTTTAATCTTTTCGTAAAGTTTGCATATATTCGTGT
Source organism: Kaistella flava (ex Peng et al. 2021) (assembly GCF_015191005.1). Classification (NCBI taxonomy): domain Bacteria; kingdom Pseudomonadati; phylum Bacteroidota; class Flavobacteriia; order Flavobacteriales; family Weeksellaceae; genus Kaistella; species Kaistella flava (ex Peng et al. 2021). The sequence goes on from NZ_CP040442.1 coordinate 3,057,226, forward strand.
GGCGACATGCCGGTAACTGCTTTGAAAATATTGGTAAAAGCACTGTGAGAAGTAAATCCTCCAATTTCTGCGATATAACTAATCTTGTATTGCAGGTAACTTCGGTCGGTCGATAATAAATGAATAATGTATTTGATTCTCAATTCATTAATGTAAGAATTGAAGTTTTTGTCTTTGTACTTATTAATAATTTCAGAAAGATATTTGGTGTTGGTATTTAACTCACCAGCTAAAGTTGGCAACGACATATTATTGTCCAGATATTTTTTGGACTGTTCAAATTGCTGTAAACCATTTAGGATCTCTTTCTCCGTTTCTTTTGGGATAATGAGTTGTTTCTTAAGAGGCTCTTTCGCTTTTACTTCTTCTTTTGAAACTTCGGTTTGTTTAAAATTGATTGTTCTGAAAAACTTAATTTGTTTAATTAAAGTTTTGCTTTTTTGAACTTCCCGAATGAAAATGTAAACCATCAATAAAACCAGCAACAATGAAATTCCAATAATATAACGAAGTTGCATTTTCTTTTGATGAAGAATCACTTTATTATTTTCAGTAGATAATTCTGTGCTGAGCTTAATGAGTTCAAGCCGCGCTTCTTTTTTGTCTTCCTCCAGTAATTTTGAAGTTTCTCTGTATTTGTTTTTGTACAGTTCAAACTCTTCATTGTTTTTGATGACCAAATAATTCTTGGCCAAATCTTCGTAAATACTACTTTTTAAAGGGATGTAATTAATTTTGTCAATTGCATTTAAAGAACTATTTAAACATTCGATTGCTTGATCATAGTGCTGTTCTTCGAAAAATAACTGACCGCGAAACTGTTGAATTACTGAAAATAAATAGGTAGCACGTGGAAGTGAGCTTAAATCTTTTAAAAGGCGATCTGCAATTTTTCGGGCTTCTGGTCGGTTTCCTTTTTCTAAGGCGATAGTCGCTTTTAAAAACTCATTTTCTTTTAAAATTAAAACGAATGAATTTTTATTGTTTTTAGCAAAATTAGAACTTTTAAGTAGACTCTTTTCTGCTTCATCTAGTTTTTTAAGAGCGATTAAATTTCTGGTGTTTAGTTGAAATAATTTGGCATATACGGCATTAGAAACTTTTTTATCTGTACTCTTTGTATCTTGAAGTAGAGGTTCAATTATTTTCGAAGTTTGCTCATAAAGGTTTAAAAAATAGAACTCTCTGGCAATAATTAACCCGCTCAGTAATTCCTGATTTTCATTTTCCAGAGTTGATTTTTCGAATGCATCCCGAACGGATGATAAATAGTCGCCTTTCAATAAATAGGCACGTGTTAATATATCTTTGGTAAACCAGCCACCTCCGTCATTTCTAACTTCTTTTGCAGCATGAATTGCAACATCTGGATTTTCATAAAGTTTTATAAAACTGTTTTCCACACGCAATTCAAAATCCGAACGACTCTGAGCGGAAAGAAAATTGAGGCTCAGAAGGATTATTAAAAAGGGTTTTATAAAAATACGCATTGAGCAAAAATACTCTATTTTTTAAGATTAAATAAATTTTTTATCATACTTAATTTCGGGATTTTAAATAAGAAATTGAGCCTTTTTTTTGCGCTAAATTTAATTTAAAGTAGTGTTTTAAGAAACAATATCTATTAAGTCTAAGTGTTATTATTGATTGATTAGCAGGTTTTTATGATGTCTGTATTTTTAAATTTCGTGAAATATGCAAGACAAGTTCGACTCTGGATGCTCATAATATTTTAGATTTGATTGAATTTAAAATCAAAATATTATTATGAAAAATCTTTACGTAGCAGCTCTTTTTTTAGCAGGATTCAATCTTGCGCAATCTCAGGTTTATGATACTGGGAGTTTTGTATTTATGACCGATGTTTCTAATAACGGCGTTGCCGCTGGAAATGTTATGAATGCTGCTCATCTTTATTGGACAGAAGACGCTGGAACTTTGGAAATAGGTGAATTAACAAGTGGTGATTATATCTCCGGATATACCAATGTTACATCAGATGGTAAATTTATCTCTGGAACAATGACGAATCCGGGAACTAATTATGATGAAATGGCAAAATATGAAATTGCAACCGGTACTTGGGCTTTCCTTGGTGGTCTTGGGGCAATGTCTGATATGACTGTAAGTTCTGCCTGGGGAATGACGGGTGATGGTAGTGCAATCGTTGGTCTGGCTTATCCAGCGCCATCAGATGCTCATGCTGTAAAATGGACTCAAGCTGGTGGAGTTGTAGATTTAGGAAGTACAGTGCCTAATAGAAGTTCACGTGGTAATTCAATTACTGATGATGGTACCATAGTAGTTGGATGGCAAGATAATGATTACGGAGACCGAGAAGGAGTTTATTGGAAAAATGGAGTGCAAACTTATCTTAAAGATGACAACGGGATGAATACCGGTGAAGCAGTTTCTGTAACTCCAGACGGTAAAACAATCGTAGGTTTTACGTTTGATAATCCATTTATTTGGAATGAGACCGAAGGTTATACAATGATTACTCATCCAGATCCAGATTTTTCCGGTGCAGCATCTTCAATTACTGATGATGGTAAAACGGTAGTTGGTTATTTCAGACCTTGGAATGGGCAGGCTGTAATGGGCGAAGGTTTCATCTATACCAAAGAAGGTGGAAGAATGAACCTTAACGAATATGTTGCAAGTTTAGGATTTGATGATCTTGGGATAACTTTTGCGCTACCAATGGCAATTTCACCTAATGGACAATACATCACTGGAGCTGGTAGAACTGATGATGATATCAGAGGATTTGTAATTAAACTTCCAGCAGGTGGACTTGCAACTGCTAACGTACAGAATACAAAAATGACCGTTTATCCAAATCCGGCTCAAGATGTTTTATACTTCAACAACGCAAATAAAGTTTCTAGCATTGAAGTTTATAATATGGTTGGACAAAAAGTACTTTCTACAACGGCAATCTCGAAAGAAGGTTTAGATGTTTCTAAATTGACGAAAGGCGCTTATGTTGTTAAAGTGAAAACGGGTAACCAAACAGAAAGCGTTAAGTTGATTAAAAAATAAGGAATTTTTAAAATTCACATACTTACTAAAGAGAATCGTCGCAACATTGCGACGGTTTTTTTATTTTTAATTAATGAGGAATTACCACTTTTGAACCACCGAATTTTGGATCAACACCAAAGAATAAATCCCAGAATACCTTTGTCCGTGCAAAATACTCACGCAGATTAGTCTTAAAGCCTGCCTGTTTATTTACATCTTTTGCATTGTAGCCATATGCCTTAATTCCTTTTTTCTGTGCGATAAAAACGGCTCTTTCATTGTGAAATCGCTGTGAGATAATAATATAAGAGTCTTGTCCGAAAATTTCTTTTGCCCGAACAACGGAATCTAGTGTTCGAAGTCCTGCAAAATCTAAAAATATTTTCGTCTTCGGAATTCCTCTGGCAATTAGTTCATTCTGCATATCTTCCGGCTCGTTATAATTTTTTGTAGAATTATCGCCACTTACAATGATGTAGCTTATTTTTCCACTTTTGTATAATTCTACCGCCGCATCGATTCTATAGGAAAAGTACAGATTCTTATTTCCATTTTTTAAGGTTTTCGAAGTTCCTAAAACCAATCCCACTTTCTCCTTTGGAAGTTTATTAATAGTCGAGGTCACATAATCTTCAGTAGCATTTTCGATTTTTTGGTTTGCCCAAAGAGTAAAGAAAATTCCCAACACGATAAGCGTCAGGAATATTTTAATCATATTTTTAATCAATCTCATTTTATCATTTTTAAAAATCTAAACCATTTGGCAATGCTTTTTTTCTGAAAATCAATAATAACACAGCTCCAACTGTAATTGCAGAATCTGCTACATTAAAAATGTATTTAAAGAATTCGATATGTTTGCCGCCAATTAAAGGAAAGCTTGGTGGCACATGCCAGTCGACTAAAGGGAAATGCAGCATGTCAACCACGCAGCCTTTCATAAATGTAGAGTAGCCTTCACCAAAAGGAACAACTTTAGAAATTCCGCCGTATTCAATCCATCGCCCGATACTTTCATCGTAAACAGTTCCGCTGTCGAAGAGCATTCCGTAAAACATTCCGTCGATTAAGTTACCGATCGCTCCGGCGAAAATCATCGCCATTGGAATTAATAAATAATTGCTGGCACCTTCTTTCAGCCATTTACTGAAAAGGTAAACCATTCCGCCAATTAAAAATACTCGGATAATTACCAGAAAATATTTCCCGATTAACCCACCGAAATGGAAACCGTAAGCCATACCTGGATTTTCTACAAAAGTCAATTTAAAACCTGGAAATACAGGAACGCTTTCTCCTAAATTGAAATGCGTTTTAATATAAAATTTAGAAATCTGATCGATTAAAAGAATGATGAAAGTGATTAATGCTATTTTCTTCATTTCTAATCGTTCTTTGGTTTGTCCTTAAAATTACGTGCTGGTTTGTCTTTTTTTTCAGGAGTTCTTGCTTCAGATTTCGGAGCAGCATTATGATTTCTGGTGTGAAATTTTTCATACTTAATACCCATGTCTTTCATTACGCTTTTTAGCGCGTTAAGTTCCATTTGATTTTTTGGGTGAACAATGAGTGATTCCATTTTTATTTTATTTTTTTTGAAAGTTCGTCTAGTCTTTTTTTATCTTCCGGTGATAGATCTTTCAATCCGTTTGGTCCCATTTTGCTTAAAATTTTATCCACTTCATCTTCGCGATCTTTTCTTTCAGAGTTGTATTGATCGTCAATAGTGTAGTTTTTCTCTTTCGTTGGACTGAATTTTTCTGTAATATCTTTTCGGAAAAAGTAAATGAAAATAACAGCAACTGCAAGTAGTATGAGAATAGTGTTCATGAATTTAAAATAGAAATGCACAAAGTATTCTGTATAAAAATATACCTAATACTTTGCACATTATTTCATGTTACAGGATAAATTTATCGTTGCATATTTTTCGCTTCTATGCTCAACGTCGCATGTGGAACTGCCAGTAATCGATCTTTTGGAATCAATTTACCAGTCACTCTACAAACGCCGTAGGTTTTGTTTTGAATACGGATTAAAGCGTTTTTTAAATCACGCACAAATTTCTCCTGTCTTCCTGCCAAAATAGAATTTTGCTCTTTACTTAGCGTTTCAGCACCCTCTTCAAAAGCTTTGAAAGTTGGCGAAGTATCATCAGTACCATTATTTTGGTCATTAATGAAACTCTCTCTGATCAGCATTAAATCTTTTTCTGCTTTATCTATTTTTGCCTGAATAACTTCTTTAAATTCTTGTAAGTCGGCGTCGCCGTACTTTTGTCTGTCTTCTGCCATAGCTTTAGTGTTTTTTTAATTAATGTAAATCGCTCCCAAAGAAGAAAAATACATTTTTTTTTAAATCATTATAATTTTTGAACTTCCACTTTAAACTTGAGTTCATCGATCTCGATTTCATCAAAATTTGAAAGTGAATTTACAATTTCTATTCTATCTGACAATACTTCTGCTGAAATATATGCTTTATTGTTGATGATTTCTTTTTCGAAAGGACTGTTCTTTTCTAAACGTATTGTTATTCTGTCAGTTAAGTCCAATTCTTTTTCCTTTCTTAAATTCTGAACCCTGTTGATGAACTCTCTAGAAATTCCTTCCGCTTTTAATTCGTCGGTCAAAGTCAAATCCAATGCCACAGTTAATTTACCTTCACTTGTAACCGTCCAGCCTGGAATGTCTTTCGTGAAAATTTCAACATCATCTAATGAAATTTCATAACCTTGAATTTCCATTTTTCCTTCTTTTTCTAACGTTGAAATTTGGTCAGCCTTAAAATTGGTGATTTCTCCCGCAACCGTTTTCATGTCTTTTCCAAGTCGTGCACCCAAAGTTTTAAAGTTTGGTTTAATCTGTTTCACAATTAAATGAGCAGCTTCATCAGCATTAATTAATTGTAATTCTTTTACGTTTACTTCTTGTTTTACCAATTCGGAAACTGCTAAAATTTGCGCTTCCGTTTTTTTATCTAAAACAGGAATCATTACTTTTTGAAGTGGCTGTCTTACTTTGATGTTTTCTTTCTTTCTTAATGAAAATACCATCGAAGTAATTTGCTGAGCTAAATGAGTTTTCTCCACCAAATCCTGATCGATCAAACTTTCGTTTGCTTTCGGGAAATCGGTTAAGTGAATTGATTCTGCCTCATTTTTTCCAGTGATTTTATTCAAATCCTGATACAATTGATCCATAAAGAACGGCGCAATTGGCGCTGCAATTTTCGCTACCGTTTCTAAACACGTATATAAAGTTTGGTAAGCAGAAATCTTATCTTCAGAATAATCTCCTTTCCAGAATCTTCTACGGCAAAGTCTTACATACCAGTTGCTTAAATTATCATTAACAAAATTATTAATGGCTCTGGCGACTTTTGTTGGTTCGTAATCTTCGTAGAAAGAAGTCACCTCTTTTACTAATAAATTGAGCTCTGATAAAATCCAACGGTCAATTTCCGGACGGTTTTCTACGTCTTTTTCAGCGTAAGTAAATCCGTCAACATTCGCATATAAAGCAAAGAATGAATACGTGTTGTACAATGTTCCGAAAAATTTTCTTCTAACTTCATCAATTCCTTCCAAATCGAATTTTAAATTTTCCCAAGGATTCGCATTCGAAATCATGTACCAACGCGTTGCATCGGGACCGTATTTTTCTAAAGTCGTAAATGGATCAACTGCGTTTCCTAAACGTTTTGACATTTTCTGGCCATTTTTGTCCAAAACCAAACCATTCGACATTACATTTTTATACGCCACAGAATCGAAAACCGAGGTTGCAATTGCGTGCAAAGTATAAAACCATCCACGTGTTTGATCAACTCCTTCTGCAATAAAATCTGCCGGGAATGCTTTATTTGAATCAATCATTTCCTTATTTTCAAAAGGATAATGTAATTGTGCATAAGGCATTGAGCCTGAATCAAACCAAACATCAATCAAATCAGATTCGCGATTCATCGGTTTTCCTGAAGCTGAAACTAAGATAATTTCATCAACAATATTTTTATGCAAATCAATGTTCGCATAATTTTCTTTCGACATATTTCCAACCTCAAACGCCGCAAAAGGATTTTCAGACATAAATCCAGCCTCCATTGATTTCTGGATTTCAGTCATCAATTCTTCTACAGATCCGATGATGATTTCTTCTTTCAAATCTTCCGTACGCCAGATTGGTAAAGGAATTCCCCAATATCTTGAACGGGAAAGATTCCAGTCATTTACGTTAACGAGCCAGTTTGCAAAACGTCCTTCACCGGTTGATTTTGGTTTCCAGTTGATGGTTTCATTTAATTCAACCAAACGATCTTTAACCGCAGTCATTTTAACAAACCAAGAATCCAAAGGATAATATAAAACAGGTTTGTCAGTTCTCCAACAATGCGGATAACTGTGAACGTATTTTTCTACTTTAAAGGCTTTGTTTTCAGTCTTTAAAAGAATTGCCAATTCTACATCCCAAGATTTCTCAGGCGCGGTTCCGTTATCGTAATATTCGTTTTTAATGAATTTCTCCGCAAATAATTCCGGTGTATTTCCACCTTTTAGAAAACGGCCTTGCAAGTCAACCAACGGAACGAGATTGTCGTTCTCATCTTTGATCAACATTGGCGGAATATCATTTTCTTTGGCAACGCGCGAATCGTCCGCACCAAAAGTTGGCGCGATATGTACGATTCCTGTTCCATCTTCTGTAGTTACAAAATCACCGATAATCACACGGAATGCTTTGTCTGCATTTTCAGCAGGTAAAAACCATGGAATTAATTGTTTGTATTCTGTTCCGGCTAATTTTTCGCCGGTAAATTCCATTAAAACTTGATAAGGAATTGTTTTATTTTCTGAACTGTAATTTTTGAAATCTTCGTCTGTTCCTTCAAAATATTTTTTACCGAAATTCTTCTGTACAAGTACGCTCGCTAAAATAATGTGGATCGGTTCAAAAGTATATTGGTTAAAGGTTTTCACCAAAACATATTCAATATCACGTCCAACTGCTAAAGCGGTGTTTGAGGGTAAAGTCCATGGAGTTGTTGTCCAGGCAAGAAAATAAACATTTGCTTTTGGTTTCTCAGCCTCGAATTCTTCCCAATGCAATGCGCCTCCACAAGAGGCTCCAGCGATTTCAGAAGTGTCAATGTTTGATTCCGGATAAGCAATCGCGGATAATTTTTTCCAGGTTTCGCTTGCGTTTTCAGGAGCGCGTTTCAATTTAAATTGCGCAACTACAGTCGTGTCAGAAACATCCCGATAAGTTCCGGGCTGATTCAATTCGTGAGAAGAAAGACCAGTTCCTGCTGCCGGAGAATATGGTTGAATCGTGTAACCTTTGTACATTAAATCCTTGTTGTAAAGTTGCTTCAAAAGCCACCAAACGGTTTCCATGTATTTTGGTTCGTAAGTAATATACGGATCTTCTAAATCTACCCAATATCCAATTTTTTCGGTCAGATCATTCCAAACGTCGGTGTAGCGCATTACGGCGTTGCGACAAGCTTGGTTATAATCTTCTACAGAAATCGTCTTTCCAATATCCTCTTTGGTAATTCCCAATTCCTTTTCTACGCCTAATTCAATTGGCAAACCATGCGTATCCCAACCTGCTTTACGAAAAACCTGTTTCCCGTTTTGCGTTTGGTAGCGACAGAAAATATCTTTCAGCGCTCTCGCCATCACGTGGTGAATTCCGGGCATTCCGTTGGCAGAAGGCGGGCCTTCATAGAATACATATTCCGGTTGACCTTCGCGGATATCAACGGATTTTTTAAAAGTCTGATTTTTTTCCCAAAACTGGGTAATATTCTCGGCAACGGCTGTTAAATCGAGATTTTTATATTCGGTAAACTTCTTCATTTTCAAACAGTTCAATAAGAATTATCCTAATTAATTAAGGTTGCGAATATAATGATTTTCGGGGAATTATGACGTACAGAATTTGCTAAAAATCACTGAGCCGGAATTTCTAAAACAACGGTGGTGCCAGCCGGTTGCTCATTTTCATACAAATCAAGGTAAGTGATTGTGTAATAGTTGGAGCCAAAATAGTTGTTCAGCATTCCATCTGCGATTTTTGTGCCTAAAGATTTGCTTGAGTTTTGATGACGAATTTTGTTTTTTGCCGCTTCTTTTCTGCCCACTCCATTATCGATGATTCGTATTTCGATATGGTCGTTTTTGGATAAAACCTGTATGTCGATTTTCTTAGTTTCAAGTAATGCGACGCCGTGTAAAATAGCATTTTCTATGAACGGTTGTAAAACCATGGGCGGAAGTTTAATATCTTCTGGATTAATTTGATCATCGATGAAAATATTGAAATCAATTTTTTTATTGAAACGTAAATTTTCAATATCTACATATACTTTTATTGTTTGTAACTCTTGTTCTAAAGTAAAGTCTTTCACAGTAGAGGACACCAATATTGTTCGAATGATTTTAGAAAATTTAGTTAGGTAATTTACCGCATTTTCGGTGTCATGTTCTAAAATATAATATTTAATTGAATTAAGCGCATTAAAGATAAAATGAGGATTCATCTGAGTTTGCAGAATAGAAAGTTTTAAATCAGAAATTTCTTGCAGGTATTTAATCTGTTTGTTTTCAACCTCGAGACGTCTTTGATTTTCAATATTTATTTTATCCTTTAATTCATCATTTTTCTGCATTTCTGCAATGAGGTTTCTATTATAAGCAACTTTTTCGCGATAATTAATTCGTTGACGACGTCCCAGTGCAAATGAAAACGCAATATTTTCTACCAGCAATCCCATGAAATAAATAAAGTCACCCATTCTTAAAGTCAAATTTAAAAAAGGTAATTGACGAACTGAATGATTTCCTAAAATGGAGCAAATGAATAGAATTATGCCACCCAAAATAATGTAATATTTAAGTTTGTTTTTAACTTTAGTAAGGATGTAAAATGATACTATTGTTTGAGCAGTAATGAGATACGGAAATGTATTTTCAAAGTATTCAAAATAGAAATCTGTAAAGCCGGCTTTAAGTATTAGAAAAGTAAAAGTCGCAATTGCCATTAAACCAAATGCAGGATATATTATTATTTTATGCCAGGTTTTGTTTTTCTTTTTTACTTTCAGAAACTGTGCGAAGAATAAAAAATACAGACAATTGAAAATGATGGTGAAAAGTTGCTTCGACCGAAAATCAAGATCGAGATAATTCGAAAGATCATATAGGAAACCACTTTCGGCAACTGAAATATAGGCTAGGAAAGAAAAAAAAGTATAAAAACTATAAAGTAAATAAGATTTGTCACGGTTCTGAAAAAACAAAACCATGTGATAAGTTGATAACATTAGTAATCCGCCAAGAACAGCATAAAGAATGCTGCCGTAAGTGTCTCGCTCGATAATGTTGTTAATTGCTTCGAACATTTTTGGAGGAATTAATTGTAGAACTTTTATAAATTATTTCTAATGATTAAAAGTATCATTTTTAAATAGATTTATTTCATTTTTTTATTTTGAGGTTGAAACTTTTGAAGAATGAAATAAGAAAGAAACCCGAAAATTACCGAACAACTTATTGCTAAGATAAAACTTCCTATAATATATTGTGTTAAATTATTTTTGATAAATTCAAAATCGAAACTTTGGTTTTCCAAACTGGTGGTATTGCTCACAAAAGGAGCGCCTACAATCATTGATAAAAATATGATTAATGGAATTAAAGGTGGGAAAGTAACCTGCGATGACATAAAGGTTAACAGTTTATTCAGTTTAAAATAAACCGCCAGCGTAATCGCCAGAAAAGAATGAAATCCCCAGAATGGCGAGAGCCCAATAAAGAATCCCAGAGCAATCGATTTTGCTTTGTTTTCATTGCTGCCAGCACTTTCAAGTAAGTTTTCTTTCAAAAATCTTCTCAGTCCTTTTCTGCGGAAATATCGGTAGAAAATTTTTTGACTTTGGATGGTATTTTGAATGAAATTCTTCACTGGGATTTAGAACTTTCCACAAATATAAGTGTTTTCTATCTTTTATAATTTCTGTAAAACGGCACTGAAATAAAAGACAAAACCGCAGTATTGAAAAAAAACTTCTACTTTTGCAAAAATTTCGAGGATGTCAAAAAACTTAGTGATTGTAGAATCACCAGCAAAAGCCAAAACGATTCAAAAATATTTAGGGAAAGATTTCGACGTGAAATCGAGTTTCGGACATATCCGGGATTTACCTAAAAAAGGAATGGGAATCGACCTGGAAACTTTCACGCCCGATTATGAAGTTTCTGCAGATAAAAAGAAACTGGTAACCGAGTTGAAGGCAGCGGTGAAGAAAGCAGACATTGTTTGGCTGGCTTCGGATGAGGACCGGGAAGGTGAGGCGATTGCCTGGCATTTGGCTCAAGAGCTAAAGCTAAAAGAGGAGAATACAAGAAGAATTGTATTTCATGAGATTACTAAAAATGCGATTTTAAAAGCGATTGATAATCCAAGAACGATTGACCAGAATTTAGTAAACGCTCAACAAGCAAGAAGAATTCTTGATAGAATTGTAGGTTTTGAAATGTCGCCAGTTCTTTGGAAAAAAGTAAAAACAGGACTTTCAGCAGGTCGAGTTCAATCGGTTGCGGTCCGTTTGGTTGTTGAACGCGAACTTGAAATCAGAGGTTTTCAACCAAAATCTACTTTCAAATTAGAAGGTGTTTTTCTTAATAATGCAAAACAGGAAATTACTGCGAAACTTAAGAAAGATTTTGTAGAGGAAAAACAAGCAGAAGAGTTTTTAACTCAATGTAAAAATACGGACTTCAAAGTTTTAAATGTTGAAACAAAACCCGGAACTCGTACCGCATCTGCACCTTTTACAACTTCTACTTTACAGCAGGAAGCGAGTAATAGGTTAGGTTACGGCGTAACTGCTACGATGAGAGTTGCACAAAGATTGTACGAGGAAGGATATATTACTTATATGAGAACCGACTCCGTGAATCTTTCTCAGGAAGCTATTAACGGCGCAAAAGCACAAATTCTGTCAGAGTACGGTGAAGCCTATTCTAACCCAAGAAATTACACCACTAAATCAGCGACTGCGCAGGAAGCTCACGAGGCGATTCGTCCAACTGATTTTTCTGTGAAAACTATTGGTGATGTGCAGTTGAATAAATTGTATCAGTTAATTTATAAAAGAACTTTGGCGTCGCAAATGGCGAATGCTAAAATCGAAAAAACAGTTATTGAAATTGGAAATGCAAAACTTCCACAACATTTTGAAGCGCAAGGTGAAGTAATCATTTTTGATGGTTTCCTTAGAGCTTATGGTATTGTAAAAGCAGAAGATGACGATGAAGAAAACAACGAAAAATTGTTGCCGAAAGTTGCTGTTGGTGAAGAATTAGATTATAAAAAAATTGAAGCGACCGAGAAATTCTCACGTCCTTCTGCAAGATATACGGAGGCAGGTTTGGTGAAAAAGCTTGAAGAACTTGGGATCGGAAGACCTTCAACTTATGCGCCGACTATTCAGACGATTCAGAATCGTGAGTATGTGGATAAACGAGAAATCGTTCCACATGAAAGAGAAATCATGAAGATGACTTTGGGGAAAACCGATCTTAAAAAAGAAGTGTTGACCGAAAAGTTTGGTGGAGATAAAAATAAATTCGTCCCAACTGACATTGGAGAAGTAGTGAATGAATTCTTAACTCAGAATTTTGCAGAAATCCTTGATTATGGATTTACGGCAAAAGTAGAGCAGGATTTTGACCATATTGCAAACGGCGAAGAACAATGGAAAGATGTTTTACAAGGTTTTTATAAAGATTTTCATCCGAGAATTGCTGATGTTGAAGAAAATGCCGATCGTGCGAATGGAGAAAGGATTTTAGGAGTAGATCCAAAATCTGGAAAAAATGTTTTGACCAGAATTGGAAGATTTGGACCAATGGTGCAAATTGGAGAACAAGATGACGAGGAAAAACCAGTGTTTGCAAGTTTAATGGCGAGTCAGAATATTGCAACCATTACTTTAGAAGAAGCCTTGGAGTTATTTAAAATTCCATTTGATTTAAATGATTTTGAAGGTCAAACGGTAACGATTGGAGTTGGGAGATTTGGACCTTATGTGAAATGGGGTGAAGCTTTTATCAGCATTCCGCGAGGTGAAGATCCACTTTCGATTACTCAGGAAAGAGCTGAAGAAATCATTAACGAAAAGAAAATTGCCGATGCACCTATTGCTACTTTCAAAGGAGAACCTGTAACAAAAGGAACCGGAAGATTTGGACCTTTTATTAAATATCAATCAATTTTCATTAACGTTCCGAAGCGTTATGATTTTGAAAACCTTTCCCAAAGTGATATTAATGAATTGATCGAAGCGAAGTTAGAAAAAGAAGCGAACCGTTATATTCAACAATGGGAAGCAGAAAAAATTTCTATTGAAAATGCGAGATGGGGACCAATCGTAAAACATGGAAAAAATATTTTTAAAATCCCAAAAACGAAAAAAGACGAAAAATATACGGTCGAGGAATTGGCAGAGGTTTCTTTAGAAGAAGTAAAGAACTGGATTACCGCGCAAGATAAAAATGCTTTTAAAGAGAAACCTAAAAAAGCGGCGGCTAAGAAACCTGCAGCTAAAAAAGCTCCTGCAAAAAAAGCAGCTCCGAAAAAGAAATAAAATACAGTAATTGTTTTTAAAAATTAGAATCTTCAAATGCTTTGTCATTTGAAGATTCTTTTATTATGAACTGATTTGGATGAAGTTAGCGTGTTTTTTGGGGATTTTAAAAGGGATTTTAGTAGATGAATTCGTCTTAAAAGCTGCAATTTTCATGGTATTTAATTTAAACATGATTTTTTTTAATACTATTCCTTGCATTCATTTTTTTGATGTAATTCGGGTAGAAAGTCTATTGTAATTATAATAACAATGTGATTAAAATAAGTGTTAATATATATTAAAATTTAAACAGCTATTCTTTTTGAAGATTAGGCCTATAATGTCGAATATCTTTTTAAATTTGGCCTTACACAAATACGAAAAAAACAAACACAAAACACACAAAGGATGTTAAAAAAATTATAATAATTATATAATTTTTTTAAGGATGATTAAGTATCAACTTTTAGCTTATTGTTTTTTTGCTAATTTTCTCTATTCTCAAACTTCTATCGGGGCAAAGGCTCCCAATAGTTACATTTACGATTTAGAACTTGCAAATACCAGTAATTATGGCGGAATAGAAATTCCGGTATTGAAAGCCTATGAAATGTGGGCTAATTATGAGTATCTAAAAACGAACGGATCTCCAACTCCTATTCCTGCTGGAGTACAAACAGCTTCTCTTTATTGGGAAGATGTTACCGGCTTGGTCGAAGATGTGAAAATTGTTAGCGGGTCAACTCCTTCCGGTTCGAAAATTAAAGTAGAAATAAATAAAGGAAGAGGTAAAGGAAATGCTGTAGTTGCTTTTAAAGTAAACGGAAAAATTTATTGGAGCTGGCATATTTGGGTTACTGATAATCCTGAAAATGGTGTGGCTTATACGCAAGGTTTTGAAACTGATATCAATGGGAATTTGATTACTGTTCAGTATATGGATCGAAATCTTGGAGCTACAAGTAGCAGCTTTTTAGATAATCAATGGCAAAAATCTGGAGGGTTGATGTATGAGTGGGGGAGAAAAGATCCTTTTCCACCATTGGTTTACAAAGATTCTAATTTTTATGAGATTTCTGGTGAGGTAGGTGTACTTAAACACAAACAAATTGATCCTGTCAATACTATTCCTGTTAAAGTAAGACCATTTAACGAAATTGAAAAAAACATTCAATATTCAGTAAATAATCCAATTACATATATTGTGAATACTGATAATGAAGGCAGTTGGTTTTCAAACAGCAGATATAAAGTTGCAGGCGTAAGTCCAAATTACGTTACCTGGGATTTATGGTCAGATAATGCAAAAGGTGGAAATAGTAATGCCAGCAGCTCTGATAATAATTTGAAAAAGGAAAGCAGTTCTTACGAATTGAAATCAGAATTGGATCCTTGTCCTAATGGTTGGCGAATCCCATCCTATTATGGCAGGGAGACGATGAATAATAATTTATCCATTTTTGGAAGAAAAAATAGTGGTGTAAATGATGACGTTGATGTAAATTCTCGTCAAATTTTCCCCAATGCTATTAATCCACGTTTGGACGGAATCAAAGTTTATCCTGGTTTAGGTATGGATTTTACCAATGCACAGGGCGGAGCAAGAAACATAGACCTTATGACGATTTCAGGCGGTTATGTTTATTACCCCAATGCGGTATCACCTAATGCTCCAGTTGGAGTTATGTTTCAGGATAATGCCGCGAATGGCGGTATTTGGAGCGCTACTTTTGCTTTCGACGGAGCCCGTGTTTTTTCAATGATTTCTGATCCTGCCAGAACGGATACGAATGTTGGATTACACGCTATCTTTAATAATGAAACTAATCCGACTAAAGCAGGAAACGCTGTAAAATGTATGCGCGACCCTAATGTTTCACAGATTGGAAATTTTGCAACCCAATATTTTGTATCTCAAAAGGAAGATTATAGAGTCGGATTAGATAATCCAAACTCGTACGTTCTTGTTAATGAAAGAAATGTAGATATACCAGTAAGTAAAGCATTTTCGGTGTATAATCAATATCTTTCTGATCACGAAATGTTAGCTGCTAATAATTTAAAAGCGAAGGTACTTTGGACTTCTAATAAAAATTTAATTACTGGAGTTACACTTCAGACTATTTCCGCCGATATTAGAAAATCAGTGATTGCTGTTAGTACAATGGCTGGCGAAACAGGAAACGCAGTTGTTTCTCTTCATAATGGCGATATAAATGGTCCCGCACTTTGGAGTTGGCATATTTGGGCTACAAACGATGATCCCACCGCAAAAGCGATTACTTATCTTACAGAAGCTGCAACGCCAACTTCTTATAATTTTGTGAATCCAACAGCAACTAAATTACCTCCAATGATTACTGTTTTTATGGACAGGAATTTAGGAGCAGAAAGTAATTCTTTGGAGTCAGGAAAAGCAAACGGTCTTCATTATCAATGGGGTAGGAAAGATCCGTTACCTATATTTCAGGAAGGAAGTTCAAAAGTAATTTATACTTCTTCTGACACTTCGGGCGAAGATTATTTAAATTTACATACCGCATCTTATGAAAATTATGGATCTAAAAATTCCAGAAAACATAAAAAAGAAATAGGAAATATTCTCTATTCAGTACAAAACCCTTTAAGATTTTTATACCATTCCGGTACAGGAAAATTATATGATGGTGGAAATCATTATGGAAATGATTTGAGTAAAGTAAAAGACTGGGTTTCAGATGAAAGAGCTTCTGCTGATAACAGATGGGGGCATGGCGATAAAAAATCACCTTTCGATCCTTGTCCGGAAGGATGGAGGGTGCCTGATGTTACTTTAACGAATCTTTATATGGGATCCAAAGGTAATTCTCCATGGTACAACGGTTACCAAAACGATGCTTACGGAAAAGCAGGAGTTATTCAAGATCAATGGCATGATATTGCAAATTTCTATTCAGGAGTTGTTGGAAATAGTGGTTGGAAATTCGAAAACTCTGTTTTTCCAATCGGAAATTTCCCGAAAGATGGAATCCGTGGCGAACTTGGCGAAAATAAAATAACCTTTGAACGATCTGGTGTTTGGACAGCTTCTATGGCTGATTATAATACTGGCTATGCACTTGCGATGCAATTTCAAGGAAGTAAAATGCAAACAGGAACGGGCGTTTATCCACAAGCAGCAATGTCTGTTAGATGTGCAAAAGATGAAAAAAGATTATTAGGAGTACCTGCAAATCAAATTAATACAGGAACATTAAGTCCAGATGAGGTTGTAGTAGTTCCGGCAAAAGACAAGCAAGTAGATTTATATCCTAATCCATTTAAAGACGAATTCAATATTAAAAGTAAAGATGCGCAATTCGTAGAATTATATGATTTAAGCGGTAGATTACTATTGAAAACAAGAATAGAAAATGGTAATGTAAGGGCCGGAAATTTATCAAATGGAATGTACATTGTAAAAATTATAATGAAGGATCTGACTTTCGTAACCAAAAAAGTAATTAAACAATAGTTGTTATTTTTTTTAAAGTCAAAGCATCACCGTTTGGTGGTGCTTTTTTTGTTATTTTTGTTCAAAATCTATAAACCTCATTATGAACCTCGAAGATATTCTAATTCCACCAAGAGCAATTGAAACCGAAAAATGGCAACTCGGAAATACTATTTTTAATGAAATAAAGGAAAATTCAATCGTATTGATTTTTTGTTCTGATTATCGTGGAATAGAAGATGGCAGCGCAGAAATTCTCGATTTCAAAAAAGTGAGAAATGAACTTTATCGGTTGTCGAAATTAGATTTTGAAGTTCCAGTTTGTGATTTAGGAGATTTAATTTCCGGGAAATCTCATCAGGATACGCATTATGTTTTGCAGGAGGTTTTATCGATGTGTCATAATAAGAATGCGATTCCTGTAGTTATTGGTGGAAGTAATGATCTGGCTCTTTCGCTTTTTTCAGCCTTAAATTTTCATCAAAAGAATATTAACTATACTCAGATTTCTAACCTTATTTCATTGGTAAATGATGGCGAGGAATTAACAGAGAAAAATTTCCTGTCTAAAATTTTAAGTTCAAAAACCTTTAGCATAAAAAATTATCATCATCTCGGTTATCAGAAACATTTGAATGAAATGGATTCTGTGAAATTGATGAAAGAAGTTGAATTCGATGTCGTTCGTTTGGCTGAATTAATGAACAGTACACAAACAACAGAGCCGTTTTTCCGTCGGGCAGATTTGGTGACTTTAAATTGTGACGCTGTTGAAAGTATGGGCGATGGTTTTTCTGTAAATCCACAAGTTAATGGTTTGAATAAAAGAGAAATCTGTGCTTATATGAAAGAAATCGGACTAAGTCAGAAATTAAAATCGGTTGGAGTTTTTAATTATAATGTCAATTCACGACACTTTCTGAATCATCAGCTTTTAGCACAAATGATTTGGCATTTGATCGAAGGAATTAATATTCAGAAATCGCATCCCGTTGAAAGATCTTACGAAACCTATTGGTTGATGATTGATGACGAGAAATATGCATTCCAGCGCGAGACCTTTAGTGATCTTTGGTATTTTGGCGATGATGAGAAAGAAGAGAGTTTAATTCCGTGTTCGCTATCAGATTATGAAGCAGCAAAAAGAGGAATTATGAATCCTCGTCTTCTTAGAAATTAAAACGATTCTCAGGCGGTTTCGTGGATAGATAAAAATTCTTACTTTTGACGCTTAAACACAATGATGAAAACCGCTCTGTCAAAGATTTTTAACACTCCTTTCTTGCTCATTCTTCTTGCCGTTTTGGTGAAGATTCCTTTGTTTTTTACGAAGAATATTCAGGAGGATTCTTTTATTACTTGGCGGGTTGCGAAAAATTTTGTTAAGTATGGCGTAATCGGTTTTAATGGTGATGAAAGAATTTCTGCTTCTACCACGCATTTATATGTTTTTATCACTGCGTTTTTCCAATTGATTTTTGGCGAAGGATTTATTTATCCAGTTCTTATTTTTAGCGGAATTCTTTTTGCAATCGGCTCTTGGTGGTTAGCGAAAATCCTTTTTCCTAATGATGTAATGAAACGTGGCTTTTTTGTGCTGCTGCTCAATATAACCCCTCCTGCCTTAACCGCTTCTTTCCTCGGAATGGAATACGGAATTTTGTTTTTCCTGTATAATGGATTAATATATTTCGGACTTTTTAAAAATAAAAAATGGGCGTATTTTCTCTTGCCAATACTTCTGCTTTGGACGAGAATTGATACTGTGATCTTTCTAGGAATCTTCTTTTTGGGAGATTTATATCTAAAAAGGAAAATCAACTTCATTTATATTTTAGGCGGAATTATAGGCGTTGTGACGGTGGTTGGATTTAATTATCTGTATTTTGGAGAAATCGTAAACCATACCATTACTGCGAAAAAGATTGCTTATAAAAATTTACTGCAAAATAACAGTCTTGAATTTCTTCTTTATCAGTGGGCCTATTATGGTGGATTGATTAAGAAATACGGAATTTTTACATTTTTACTTTTTGTTGCATTTCTTACTTTTTTAGGATATGCGATTTTTAAAATTATTAAAAATAATAAAGTAGGAAGCTTAACTTCAAAAGTTGTTTTGGTGACGATTCTTGTTTTTGCGCTTATTAAAATTACTCTTTTCTCCTTTTTTAAAGCCTACTTCGACTGGTATTATTGGCTTCCGAGAGTTTTTCTTTTTGTGGTGATTTTGTATTACTTTTTGAATATAAATACGTGGAAAAAGAAAAGTATTCTTGCTGTAATTTCAATTTCATTTATCGGATTATATTTTTTTCAAATGGTGCAATCTTACACGATTGGTTATATGGAAGAACGACAAAGAATGACCATTGCTGCAGATATTAATAAAGATGAGGTCGGTATTGAAAAATCGATTTTGTTGGAGCCGGCGGGAATTATTCCTTTTTATACCCAACTTTATACTTATGATGAGGTTGGTTTGGTGAATGCTCGGATCAATGATGAAATGCTGAATGATGAAAATTATTGGTGGATTAATTCTGTGAATAAATTTCATCCTGATTATATTTTAACCATTGCGAAAAAGCCTGGAGATAACGATAGTTTTTATAAAATAAAGCCAGAAAGCATTGCGCAGTTTGATCACGATTATGAATTGGTGAAAGTTTATCCGATTGCAAAAATTCATGATAATGCTCCCATAGTTTTAAAATTGATTTATCAGTTAAGACCAATTGGTAAAGATTATTTTCTTTATAAAAAACGTACAGAAAACCCATAATCTTATGCCGAAAGTTTCCATTATTGTTCCCGTTTATCAAGTTGAAAAATACCTTAGAAAATGTTTAGATTCTTTGGTTAATCAGACTTTGGAGGAAATTGAAATTTTGGTGATTAATGATGGAAGTCCAGATGATTCACAATTGATTATTGATGAGTTTCAAGAACAATATCCTTTAAAAATTAAATCATTCCTCAAAGAAAATGGAGGTTTAAGTGACGCCCGAAATTTTGGTTTAGATAAATCGACTGGGGAATTTATTGGTTTCGTAGACAGTGATGATGAGGTTTCTAAAACCATGTTTGAAGAAATGTATTCTTTAGCAAAAAAGCATGACGCAGAAATGGTAATTTGCAATCTGCAGAAAGTTGATCAAAATGGAACTATTACCCAGAAATTAACGCAGATTCCGAATATGCCTGAGAAAATAGATTTAAAAGATAATTTTTCAGTTTTTTCTGATCTCTCTTATTTTGCCTGTAATAAAATTTTTAAAAGCGAACTTTTTAAAAACAGAAGATTTAAAAGAGGGATTCATTTTGAGGATATTCAGCTGATTCCACAATTATTATTAGATTGTAAAACGATTGCGCAAACTCAAAATTACCATTATCAATATTTAGAACGAACCGATTCAATTACAAAAACGCATACCAGAAAAGGGTTGGATATTTTGAAGGCTGTAGAAGATGTGAATGTTGCTTTTGAGAAATCCCAGTATTCAGATAAAAAGATAGAGCTTAAGAATTTTAATATTCTGGAAGGTGTTTATTCCTACCTAGCTTATTTGGCTTTTGTAAAAGAAGGTGATGTTTATCGGGAAATGTCTTTAGAGTTAAAATCGTTCATGCAAAAAAAGAACATAACGAGAAAAGAAATTATCGGTTATGAACGATTTGGACGTAACTATTTGAATAGTTTATCACTGAAGAAAAGAGTTTTCTATTATCTCTATTTATATCAACAAGAAAAGGTTTTGCGATTTCTGTTGCATAGAAAATGATTTTATAAATCGATAAAAATCGGAAAATGATATTTCAGATTTGACAAAATTATCTATTATCTTTGGACATGATGAAAAAATTGAATTGCTATCGTGTATGGAGTAATTCATAAAATACACAAATTACTTTATGGAGGTACTGCATCCCCTTTTTACGATTGTCTTTCTTGGGCTAATAGGCTTTAGTTTTTTGGAGGTCTACGGCAAAGAGATAAGGAATTTTAAGGCGGTTTGGATTATCATTATTGTAATGATTATTTTATCAGGATTAAGAAACTGGGTAGGAGCGGATTATCAAGTTTATTTCCAAATGTATTCCTATTATGGATTAGATGCCACTTTTTCGGAGATATTTGACAAGGCTCTTTTCCGGAAAAGTAACTTAGAAATCGAGTGGCTTTATCTTTTTTTTAATAATCTCTTTTTTAGTTTAGGTTTCCCTTTTTATGTTTTTACATTATTTGTTGCAATATTTGCAATCGTTCCAAAATTTTATACAATCGAAAAAAATGTTGCATATCCGGCATTTTCGGTATTGCTTTATTTGATTCCAACTTATTTCGTTGCGGATGCTGGACAAATTAGACAAGGTTTAGGAATGGCGGTTTGTATTTTCGCCTTTAAATTTATTAAGGAAAGAAATTTACCGATGTTCTTATTGATGATTTATATTGCTTTGGGCTTTCATAAATCAACAATAATTTTTTTACCAGCTTATTGGTTGGTTTTAATACCGATGAGCTCCAGTAGAATTTTAACTTTCGTTGCGATTTCTGCAATTTTAGCACCTTTTCAGATTTATAACAGTTTGGGTTTTTTAGATAGTATTGCGCCTCAAGAAGTTTATGCAGGTTATTCAGGATATGTAAGTATAGAAAATGCTGAAGGTAGAGGAATTGGATTATTGGATTTGATTATTATGCTTTATGTGTTTTATTTGGTGTTTTTTAATAAGGTAACCTGTGCAAAAATTCCATATTATGAATATATGCGAAACCTTGGAGTTATTGGTATTTGTCTCTATTTTATATTAAGAGGTAGCCCGATTTTCTCAACAAGACTTAGCGGTATATATCTGTTTTTTATATATATGGCTTTACCTAATATCGTAGCATCGATTGAAAAGGTTTCTTTAAAAAGATATCTTCATTTTGTATTGGTGTGTTTCATGATTTTTTATTATTTCGTTTTTTCACATTATCAAGCAAAAGCTGGACGTTTTACTCCAGATACTTATCAAAATTATTTATGGTAATATCAAAGTTTAATTTAAAGTAAATCGTCAGTAAATCAATAATATTGATTGCTTTTTGTGCGAGTTGATGTAAGATCAAAAAACATAGGAGGGGATTTTCAGAAAAGATTACAAAAAGTAAAAATAATTATATCTTTGTTACTTAACATAAATTAACAGAGTTAAGACCTCTATAAATCAATGAGCAAATTTGAACTTCTATTTTATAACTTATGGCTCTCGTTAATTGATGAAATTTCACCTAAGGAACAGCATGCAGTTCAGCGAGAATTCTTAAAAAATAGATATACTAACTCCCTTTAGTAAACATTATGAATGATATAATTAAAGATGGGTTAGAATATTTGGGAATTTCTATTTTTTATGTAAAATTAATACTGGGGATGTTATTTTCTTTTGTGATTACTTTTGCATCTATTCCAACTATCGTGAAAATTTCTCGCCGTAAAAACTTGATGGACGAACCTGGTACTAGAAGTTCTCACCTGCGAAAAATACCTAATCTTGGTGGAATCGCTATTTTTTATTCTTTAGCTGTATGTGCTTCGATATTTGCATTTGAGCTTTTTGAACTCTATAAATTCTTGTTTGCTTCTTTGGTCATCTTGCTTTATGTAGGGGTGATGGATGATATTGTGGTGATGCGAGCTTATAAGAAATTGTTAGCGCAAATCATTGTGACTGCGTTGATGGTTCTTGGTTCTGATGTAAGGATAAGAAGTTTTTTCGGGGTGCTGGGAATTTATGAATTGAACTATACCTTCAGTGTCTTTTTCAGCATGTTAACCTTCATTGTTTTAATTAATGCGTTTAATTTAATTGATGGGATTGATGGTTTATCGGGAGGGTATTCAATTATTTGTAGTGCTTTATTTGGGATAAGTTATTTTCGTTTAGGAGAGTTTAATTATCCACTGGTTGTTTTGTCTGCAGTGATTATTGGTTCTGTGATTGGGTTTTTGTACTATAATCTTTCTCATTACAGGAATAATAAAATTTTCATGGGCGATACAGGATCTATGATTTTAGGATTTCTACTGGCGTTTACAGCAATTTGTTTTATTGATATTTTTATTGATAAACAGTTGCCTACTGTTCCTAGATATTTCTTACAAAGTGCACCTGCAGTTACCGTTGCGATATTAATTCTTCCTATCGTGGATACTTTGAATGTAATCATCATTCGCATATTTAAAAAACAGTCCATTTTTGGTGCTGATAAAAACCATATTCACCATTCACTCTTAAAGTTAGGATTAACACATCGCAGATCTTCTTTTTACATAATAGTCTATTATTTGTTCGTGGTTTCGGTTGCGTATTATTTTAGACATATCAATGTCAATGCTTTACTTTTTGTGGTGTTAATCTTAGGGTTTATAGGCGCATATATACCGCGTGTCATTTTATATACTAAAGAAAAAACTAATAAATTATTTGTTAATTTGCAAAACGACATAACTACTGATGAAAATATTTAAAACAGCTTTATTGCTTCTTCTGCCTTTTTTCCTTTTTTCGTGCATTACGAGTAAAGATGTACGTTATATGCAACCTAACGAAAGTTTGGTGATTAATGAAGAAGGTCTTGTTCCTTACAATATTCCTATTTACAGGATTACCAAAAATGATATTTTAACATTAAATATAGTTACAACTCCACAAGGTGATGCGGCACAATTCTACTCAGCACTTAATGCATCGGCATCAACTGGTGGTCAGGGTGGCTCAGGAGGTGGGAGTATGACTGTTTCTAATCAAGGTTCTGGGCAAGGTGGTAATACAACGATCTATTTTAATGGGTTGAAAGTTGATTCTAATGGAGATGTAAATGTTTTTGGAATTGGCTACATCAAAGCGGAAGGACGAACGGTTGAAGATATGACCAAAGAAATTCAGGAAAAAGTAAACATGAATTTTGTAGAAGGAAAATCTGAAACAAGGCTTAATATTGATGGTATTACTTATTCTATTTTAGGAGATGTTGAAACAGTAGGAATCGGTGGCGAAAAAACAGCTCATAAAAACACTTTGACAATTACTGAAGCATTGGCTATTAATGGAGGTTTGAATCGAACTATTGATCGAACTAATGTCGTGATTCATAGAAAACTGCCAGAAGGAATTAAAATAGCCAAAATCGATTTAACGCGAGAAGATGTTATGAATTCTCCCTATTATTGGGTTCAAAATGGTGACGAAATATTTCTGAATACCCGTTCTAAAAACTTGAACGGATTTGGAAAAGACCCAATTCAAACATTGACTACTGGAGTGTCACTGGTTACCACAGCTTTGACGATTTACTTAATCTTTACAAAACTTTAAGATGATTCCGGGAAAAGAAAATTCGAGTACATCTTCAACACAGGATAAAATAGGGTCGTTTGCGATTTTTGATGTTGAACATTTTATCAGGAGACTATTAAAAAATTGGTATTGGTTTTTACTAATGGCCGTTCTGGGATATGGCATTTCTTGGGTTTATAGTAAGTATTATGCGCAGCGTATCTATGCTTCAAATTTATCTTTAAGTATATCGAATAATTCAGCAAGTTATTTTACTCCAAATCAATCGATTAATTTCATTTGGGGACAAACAGGTAATCAAGATGGAGTTTATCTAAAAAAGATGTTGCTTTCCAGATCACACAATGAGTATTTAGTAAAACAACTGGGCTTGTATGTTAATTACATGACCACAGGATTAATTAAACAGACCTACCTTGATAAATATGATTCACCCATTTTCTTTGAGATTGATAAATCATATCCACAACAAATAGGTTATGCCATAACAATCATCCCTAAAGGAGGAGACCGATTTGAAATTGTATTGCCTAAGGAAGGGGAGTCTAGCTCAGTATATTCTTTCGAAACAGAGGGTTTCAGTACCATACCAAAATTTGAAAGACCTGCAAATAAAACGATTGCTCTGAATCAATGGTATACTTCTCCGAATCTAAAATTCAGATTATTGAAAAACCCTCATCCAAGTGAGATAAAATTTGAGAATATTATTGTAACGCTGTCCACCGTGAATAGTGCTGTTAATAATTTGGTAAGCACGATGACCGTTGATTTCGATAAAGAAATTAATACCATCATGATTATTGGAAAAAGTGGTTTTAACCTAAATGGAACGGTTAATTTCCTGAATACATCGGTTGATGAACTTCAGAAAAAAAGATTAATTGATCGAAATGTAGTAGATAAAAATACCGAAAAATATTTGTTAGATAATCTGAGTAATATTCGACAAAAATTAGACTCCAGTGCAACGGTTTTAAACCATATGAAAGTTTCGGAGGGATTATATAACATCAAAGATCGTGACGAAAAATCATTGGAAAATATAAAAAGTCTGGATGCTAAGAAAGCAGATTTTCTTACCCGTATCAACTCTTTAAATAGTATTAAAAACTCTTTGGCGTCGCAGAATTTAGATCAAATGATTAGCACCAATGCGGCAGGAGTTGAAGATGGGGTTTTCAATGCAACGGTTTCCGAACTCAAAGCATTGTACGCTAAGCGAAGAGAATTGGCTTTAATCTATACGCCAAACTCGGAGCCGATGCGAGAAATTAATCGTTTAATTAATGAAGCGAAAACTAACTCCAATGGTTCACTTCGAAATTACTACAATACGTACCTTAATGAAATTTCTAAAATCGATCAGGAGATTGCAAGAGCAAATGTTGATTTGGTTTCATATCCCGAAAAGGAGCGCAAATACATGGACGCCGAAAGAGGGTATAATATGATCGAAGCGACTTATAATACATTACTTACCAAACAGAACGAAACACAGATTAGAGTCGCTACTAATAAATCCGATATCAATGTAATTGATCCAGCCAAAAATCTGGGACAAGGACCGATTGCGCCAGATATTGCCAAAACCAAATATACCATCATCGGAGGATTGATGCTTTTGCCTTTACTTGTTTTGGGTCTTGGTCAATTGCTAGATAGTAGAATTAGGAATATTAAAGAATTATTACAAGCGACAAAAATTCCATTATTAGGTGTTATTGGTAAAAGCAGCCATGATAATAATCTTAGTGTTTTAGAACAGCCTCGATCTTCAATTTCCGAAGCGTTCCGGGGAATTAGAGCGAACCTTAGATTCTTACACAAAGAAGATAATCAATCAAAAGTGATTCTGGTAACTTCCTCAATTGGTGGTGAAGGAAAAACGTATGTGTCGATTAACATTGCTTCGGTAATGGCTTTAAGTGGAAAGAAAACAATTCTTCTGGGAATGGATCTTAGAAAACCAAAGATTTTTGGTGATTTTAAAATTAATAACCAATACGGAATCTCTAATTATTTAACAGGAGAAGTCGATATGGATAAGATCATTAACAAAACTTCTATTCCAGATTTGGATGTTGCAACCTCGGGTCCAATTCCGCCAAATCCATCAGAGTTATTAATGAGTGAACGAAATATTAATTTTATAAAAGATTTAAGAAGTCATTATGATTTTATTGTGATTGATTCACCACCAGTCGGTTTGGTTGCGGATTCTTTTGAATTAATGACTTATGCAGATGCCAGTATCTATATTGTTAGGCATGAATATACAGAAAAGCATATGCTGAAAATGATTACCGAAAAATACCATAATCATGAAGTGAAGAACTTAGGATTGGTTTACAACGATTATCAGGTTAAACAAGGTTACGGCTATGGATATGGTTACGGCTACGGTTATGGCTACGGCTACTTCGAAGAAGATGCTAATTACAAAGAGCCGACCCTCATTAAGATTAGAAATAAAATTAGAGAAATTATTGGGAAAAATTAAAGAATAAAAGCCGTTCATATTGAGGGCTTTTATTTGGTTAAAATCATAAAAAGCATTATTCGTCGTTTTCAAATCAAGAAATTATGCTTTTTTGAGGTTATTTAACTAAAAATTAAGAATTTCCTTACGATAAAAATGTTTTATATTTGCAAAATTATTTATGAAAATTGATGTACAATCATTCATGCAGAAAAAAGTTATCTACACGCTCATCGCATTGTTTTTTATTTCAGTTGGCTACAAAGGGCAACGTCATGAAATAGGAGTACAGTTAGGGATGAGTAATTTGGTTGGGGACATCGGAAGAAC
Organism: Kaistella flava (ex Peng et al. 2021); assembly: GCF_015191005.1. Classification (NCBI taxonomy): domain Bacteria; kingdom Pseudomonadati; phylum Bacteroidota; class Flavobacteriia; order Flavobacteriales; family Weeksellaceae; genus Kaistella; species Kaistella flava (ex Peng et al. 2021). The sequence goes on from NZ_CP040442.1 coordinate 3,084,528, forward strand.
CAATTATGTTTTGCAGAAACCTGTATTTAGTAATATTGCTGATTACGGGATTCCGTTCTATGGAAACATACTTTACCGAATGAATTTTAACCCTTATCAAACGGTAAGGTTAAATTTGGGATATAGCCATATTCAATTTATTGATACTTTGGCAAAAGAGCAATACCGACGAGACAGAAAGCTGTGGGGAACGAATTCAATCGTTGAAGCAGACTTGGTTTTCGAATATAATTTTTTCCCTGTTAATGACGAACAGAGAAGTTTATTAAGTCCCTACATTTTCGGGGGATTAGGAGCGTTGCTTGCAAATACACCGCAACTAATTGTGGAGAATGATTTTAAAAGAGGTGCAGGCGGAAAAGCAATTGCGCCGGTTACAGGAGATCCAAACAGTTTCGAAACAAATGCTACGTATAGTTCAGGAAAGAAATTAACCATGGCGATTCCTTTTGGGATTGGGTTGAAATATAAATTTAATTATAACTGGGCTTTATTTGGTGAATTCATGTTTAGACCTACCTTTTCAGACTCTATTGATTACAGTGTGATTGATGAGTCAAGTGTAAAAGTAACTTATAATAAAGATATTGCTGGAACTAAAACCAAATCTCTTTTGCAAGAATCTCCTTTTAAAGAAATGGCTGAGGCGAAAGTAGCTGATCTTCTTAAGAACAGACAAATAGGAAACATTAATTCTAAAGACTGGGTAAACTCTATTTCAATAGGTTTAAGTTATTCATTCGGTAGACCACCATGTTATTGTGATTAAAAAATGCAGTCGATAAAAGAAAAATTAAATCTGGATAATCTCCCAAAACATGTTGCCATCATTATGGATGGGAATGGGAGATGGGCAAAGTCTCGCGGGAAGGAAAGAACCTTCGGGCACAAGCACGCGATCCAGGCAGTGCGAAACGCTGTGAATGCTTGTAATGAAATTAACATTCCTTATCTAACGCTTTATACCTTTTCATCAGAGAACTGGAATAGACCCGAAGATGAGGTAAGTACATTGATGGGTTTGATCTCAGAAACGTTACTTTTAGAGGCAGAAGATATATTTAGCAAAGGTTTGCGAATGCACATCATTGGTGATATTAAAAAGCTACCCGAATTAGTTCAGGAGCAATTAATGCAGTTGGTAGAAATTACCAAGGATAATAAAAGAGGAAACCTTATTCTGGCTTTGAGTTATGGCTCTCAAAAAGAGATTTTGAACGCTGTAAAAGAAATAAGCGCCCAGGTGAAAAGCGGTGAACTGAATGAGGAAGATATTACTGAAGAAGTTTTTGAAAGTCATTTATATACCAAAGATTTGCCGCCAGTTGATTTGTTAATCAGAACGAGTGGTGAAGTGAGAATCAGTAATTTTCTGCTTTGGCAAATTGCCTACGCAGAATTGCAGTTTTTAGATATACTTTGGCCGGATTTCGGTAAAGAAGATTTCTTTAAATGCATTTACGATTACCAAAACAAAGAAAGAAGATTCGGGAAAACAAGCGAGCAGCTTGACGAACAAATATAGAAATAAGAAATAGTTAGCAAGATAAAAAATGAAGTTTAAATTCTTACCCATCATCATGTTTGTGGCATCAGCCCATTTTTATGGTCAGGTTACCCCACAGCAAAATCCCCAGGAAAACAATGCTGTTCAAGCTCAAAATGAAGCCGGAACTTATATCCTGAAAGACATTGTCGTAGATGGTGTAAAAAAATATACGAACGCTCAAATTTTAAGATTTACAGGTCTTAATAAAAATGAAAGCGTAGAAATTCCAGGACAAAAAATCAGTAATGCGATTAAGAAACTTTGGGAAACTCAATCTTTTTCTGAAGTTGAGGTTTATATCGAAAGCATCGAAGGTGACCAGGTTGTTTTGCGTTTTAACTTACAGGATTTGAAAGATCTGGGCGAGGTTAAATTTAAAGGCAAAGGAATTGGAAAGTCGAAAAGCGAAAAATTGGCGAAAGACAATAACCTTAAGCCTGGAACTAAAATTACTCAGAATTTAGTGTCAACGCTGAAAACCAATATCCCGAAAGAGTATATTAAAAAAGGTTTTGCTGATGCTAAAGTAACTATTCAAGATCAGGTAAACGCAGGTGATCCTAATTTGGTGGACTGGACAATCACTGTAGATAAAGGCAGAAAGATTAAAATCAGCCATATCGAATTTGAAGGAAACGAAAGTGTTTCTGATAATAAACTTCGTAAGAATGGATTTAAAGATACCAAACAAAAAAGTTTGAGTATCAAAGGAATTCTTAAACCTTCGAAATTTATTGAAGAGAAATATGAGGATGATAAAGGCAACTTGATTAACTATTACAGATCGTTAGGTTTCCGTGATGCGCAAATCGTTTCTGATTCTGTTTGGAGAAATCCAAAAGATCAATTTGAGATTAATGTAAAACTGAACGAAGGTAAAAAATACTATATCGGTGATATTAATTTCTTAGGAAACACAGCATTCTCTACCGATTATTTACAAAAAATATTAGGATACAAAACGGGTGATATTTACGATGCGGTAGGATTTAACAAAAAAGTTGGCGAAGACGGTGGTAAAGAAGATGATTCTGATATCAAGTCGATCTACATGAACAATGGATATTTGTTCTCTAATGTAACGCCGATTGAAAAATCAGTAAAAGGAGATTCTATTAACCTGGAAATTAGAATTAATGAAGGTGAAAAAGCAACCTGGAATCGTGTAACTTGGAGTGGAAATACAACAACGCATGACCACGTAATTCTTCGTTCATTAAGAACGAAACCGGGAAGTTTGTTTGCGAAAAGCGATATCAAAAGAACTTATTTTGATTTAGCGGGAATGCAGTTTTTTGATCCACAACAAGTTGGTCAGCAGATTACGCCAAACCCTCAAGATAATACGGTAGATGTACATTGGACTTTGGTAGAGAAAGGCTCTTCTCAGGTTCAGTTGCAAGCTGGTTACGGTGGAGGTTCATTTATCGGAACATTAGGACTTACTTTCAACAACTTCTCATTGAGAAACTTCTTGAAGTTTAAAGACTTTAAACCAGTTCCACAAGGTGATGGACAAACATTATCTATTCAGGCTCAAGCAGGTCAGTTCTTCCAGAATTATGGTATTTCATTTACAGAGCCATGGTTGTTCGGAACAAAACCTACTGCATTGTCTGTTGGAGTTAACCAATCACTAGTTCGTTATACAGACCAATTTGGAGCAACACAAAAATTAAATATTTTCTCAGCAAGTGCTGGTTTAAATAGACTTTTAAGATGGCCGGATGATTATTTCTCTTTGTACACTGGAATTCAGTTTCAGAGTTATGATTTCCAGAACTATCCTTTCCAGTTTGGGAATACCACTGAATACTATGGATCTGCAAAGAACTTTAGTTTCAATGTTGGGTTAAGCAGAAACTCTGCTGGTTTAGATCCGATCTTCCCGACTCAAGGTTCGAATATTGAAGCGTCTGTGAAATTTACGCCGCCTTATTCACTTTTCAGTGATAAAAATTATTCGACCATGACGGCGATTGATAAATATAAATGGCTTGAGTTTTACAAAGTAAAAATGAAAGCTGATATTTATAATACCGTTGCAGGAAAATTAGTTTTAAGAAGTACCGCTGAAATGGGATTCATCAACGGATATAACAAAGAATTGGGTGCGCCACCATTTGAGAGATTTTATGTGGGTGGAACAGGACTTTTTGGAGGTCAATATGATGGTAGAGAATTGGTGCCACTTCGTGGATATGAAAACGCTTCTTCTACAGGAGGAACAATTGATGATATTACGCCTTATGGTGGAGCAACAATCTATAACAGATTTGCTTTAGAATTAAGATATCCAATATCAATGAATCAGACGGCTAAAATTTATGCACTTTCTTTTGTAGAAGGAGGAAATGCTTATAACTCATTTGGTACTTATAATCCATTCCAGTTGAAACGTTCTGCCGGATTAGGGATTAGAGTTTATATGGGAGCGTTCGGATTAATTGGGTTTGACTTCGCTTACGGATTTGATAAAACCCTTATGGGAACTGAACCTGCAGGTTGGAAAACCCACTTCCTGATGAACCAATCATTATAATTTTAAGAAGAATGAAAAAATTTCAATTATTATTTATATTCCTTTTAGGTTTTGCGATTACTGCAAATGCTCAGAAAATTGGAGTTGTTGATACGGATTATATCCTCGGTAAATTGCCTCAGTATAAAGAAGCAGAAGCCCGATTGAATGAGCAAATTACCAACTGGCAAAATGAAATTCAAACTTTGCAGACGGAATTTGAAAAGAAAAAAATGACTCTTGAAAATGAAAAAGTTCTTCTAATCGGTGATCAGCTAAAACAACGTCAAAAAGAAGTTGATGATTTAGATAAGAGAATTAAAGGAATGATTAATAATCGTTTTGGGTCAATGGGAGAAATCAATAATGCGAGATCTAATTTGACCAAACCTTTTCAGGATCTAATTTGGGGAGCAATCAAGACCGTTTCAGAGAAGAATACTTTGGGCATAGTTCTTGATAAAAGCAACAACATTAGCGTTATTTTTCTTGATAAAAGATACGACTATACAGATAAAGTGTTAGATTTGCTGCTGAAAAATTCCCCGGCTAAAAAAACCGAAACTGATTCAAAACCAGTAAAAAGGAGTCCAGTGGAGGAAAGAAATGAGAAGATGAAAACAATGAAAACCAGATCCAGTGCGAAAGCAATGGAGCCACAAACAAAATAATTAACAAACCAACCAATAAATTAATTTAACCCCAATTATGAAAAAATTAAGTGTATTATTTGCAGCAGTAATGATGTTTGCAACCGTAGGAGTTGCAAAGGCGCAGAAAATCGCGTCTATGGATTATGAAGCTGTGTTAGCTGCAATGCCAGAAACAAAAAAAATGAGTACTGATTTAGAAACTTTTAGTAAAACTAAAGGTGACGAATTAAATAAACAAGCAGAAGCGTTTCAAAAAGAAGTTCAAGCTTATCAAGCTGAAGGAGCTAAATTAACAGGAGCTCAAAGAGATGCTAAAGAAGCTGAACTTCAGAAAAAACAACAAAATTTGCAAGCAATTCAGCAAACTGCTCAAAATGATTTAGCTCAAAAAAGAGATACAGCGGTAAAACCAATTATCGAAAAATTGAATAAAGCAGTTGAGAAAGTAGCAAAAGCAAGCGGATTCGATTTTATCATCGATGCAGGAGCATTAGTTTACAAGGGAGGTCCAGACGCGACTCCATTAGTAAAAAAAGAATTAGGACTTTAAGAGATTATTTTAATATCCTAAACCATCCCGATTATTCGGGATGGTTTTTTTAATTTTGTACCATGCAAAAAGAAATTTCAAATCTGTCGAGAATTCGATTTAGCGACTGCGATCCAATCGGGCATCTTAATAATGTGAAGTATTTGGAATACATGCTCAACGCCAGAGAAGATCATGTAGAATCCGGCTATGGATTTACCTATGAAGAATACACCAGAAAAACAGGTTGTACCTGGATTACCATTCAAAATGAAATCGCTTATTTAAAAGAAGTTCGTTATAATGCGAAAGTTCAAATTTCAAGTAAAACTATTGAAGTCGGCGACCGTATTTCTAAAGTTGAGATTTTAATGAAAAGTGAAGACGGTAAAACCATTCACAGTATTTTGTGGATGACCGTGATCTATTTCAATATGAAAACCCGTAAATCAGACGTACATCCAGCAGACACCAAACAACTTTTTGAAAAATTCCTGGTTGATTTAGAAGAAAAGGATTTTCAAAGTCGGGTATCATATTTTAGAAAAAAAAATAAAAAGGCAAATCTATAATGAAGAAAATACTTGTAATTGGCAGTAATGGACAGTTAGGAAGTTGTTTTAAAAAATTGGCAACTCATTTTGAAAATCAATTTGAATTCAATTTCGCTGGCTCTCAAGATTTAGACATTACCAATCGTGGTGCAGTTGAAGATTTTGTTAAGGACTACAAACCTGATTTTTGTATCAATGCCGCTGCCTACACCGCAGTAGATTTAGCCGAGAAAGAAGCTGAAAAAGCATTTGCAGTTAATGCAGAAGGTGTCGCAAATGTAGCAGAAGCTTGTAAAAAAACGAAAACAGTTTTAATTCATATTTCAACGGACTATGTCTTTGATGGCGAAAGTAATATTTCTTATTCAGAAGATAATTTCACCAATCCACAAGGCGTTTACGGAGCTTCTAAATTGAAAGGTGAAGAATTGGCGATGGAAAATAACCCAAGAACAATTGTAATCAGAACTTCTTGGTTGTATTCAGAGTTTAATAAAAACTTTGTTAAGACCATGTTGAATCTTTTTTCAACCAAAGAGGAATTGGGAATTGTTGCAGATCAGTTTGGTCAACCAACGAATGCTAATGACTTGGCAGAAGCGGTGATGAAAATTATTGAATCAGATCCGAAAACTTTTGGAGTCTTTCATTTTTCAAATTACCCGGAAACAAACTGGTTTGAATTTGCTTCTAAAATTGCAGAGTTCTCTAACTCAAAAATTAAATTGAAAGCGATTACGACTGAAGAATTTCCAACGCCGGCAAAACGCCCCAAAAGAAGTACGATGGCTTTGGATAAAATAGAACAGGTTTATAAGATTGAACCAATTCATTGGGAACATTCTCTGCAAGATTGTATCGAAACTTTAGCAACAACCTACGAATGAAAAAATTCCTCTTTTTATATTTAATAGCTTTATCACCGTTCTTTTTCGCACAGAATGTCGTGTTGAATAAAGTGGTGAAATCTCATCCTAATGATGATAAGGTTTTTTATAAAATAAATCCAAAATCGACTCCTTCCGAATATTTGGGCGAAGTTGAAGTTCAAGGTTTCTCAGACAATGATGCTAAAGTATTTGGCATGATTTATCAGAAAGCGAAAGAAATCGGAGCCAACGCTTTTTCGTACGAACCGTTTGAAGCTGTTGATGGAACTTTATCTAAATTCGATCCGATTCATTATAAACTAAGTTTGTATTACGTTTCAACTTCGGATTTCCCTAAAGAAGAGAACATGGTTTATTTTATTTCATCGCCTTATAAAAAACAAACCATCTCCATTAATAATGATAAGAAGGTTTTTGAACCAAGAACATATACTGAGTTGAAATTGAAGGCTGGAGAAATCTACACGATTTCCACTCGTAAACTTTTAGGTTCAAGCATTAAAATTGCTGCACAGGTAAATCAACCGGTTCAATATTTTCAATTGTCGGGTGCTTCAGTAAACTCAAATGAATATGGCAATCCGGGAATTAATTTGAAATCTGGTGACATCATAAGATTGGAGCAATCTTACGGACAATTTCTAACAACGATCTATCAATATTTTAAATAAAGAAATTTCAGTAGTATGAAAGTAGATATATTAGCAATAGGAGCTCATCCTGATGATGTAGAATTAGGATGTGGCGGAACTTTAGCAAAACTTATTTCAGAAGGAAAAACGGTTGCGGTCGTGGATTTGACGCAAGGTGAGCTTGGAACTCGCGGAACAAATATAACCAGAGCAGAAGAAGCTGCTAATGCTTCGGAAATTTTAGGATTTTCAGATCGGGTAAATCTAAAGATGAAAGATGGTTTTCTTTTGAATACCGAAGAGTATCAAATGCAGATCGTAAAGATGATCCGTAAGTATCAACCGGAAATTGTATTTTCTAATTCAATAGACGACCGTCATCCTGATCACGCAAAAGCTTCAAAATTGGTTTCTGATGCCTGTTTCCTTGCCGGACTTGTCAAAATAGAAACTACGCTGGAAAATGAAAGCCAAAAGCCGTGGAGACCAAAGCATATATTCAATTATATTCAGTGGAAACATATTACGCCGGCTTTCGTGGTAGACATTTCAGATTTTATGTCAAAGAAGATTGAAGCGTGTCTTGCGTACAAAACGCAGTTTTATGATCCAAATTCGGACGAGCCGATGACGCCAATTGCCACAAAAGACTTCTTAGAAAGCCTAACTTATAGAGCGCAGGACTTAGGTCGCCTGTCTGGAGTTGCCTTTGCAGAAGGATTTACGACAGAAAAGTTGATTGCATTCAAAAATTTTGACGGAATAATTTTGTAGTATATCGAAAAGTATTATATTTGCAACCTCAAACGGTGATTGTAGCTCAGTTGGTTAGAGCGCCGGATTGTGGTTCCGGAGGTCGGGGGTTCGAGACCCCTCATTCACCCAAAGTCAAAACGCATTGATTATCAATGCGTTTTTTCGATTTCCACCATTTCTGAAAATCGAAATCTACCGTTTAAAGCAAAAAAAAGCATCCAAAAATATTGAATGCTTTTTTATTTTTTATCGGCGAGTAATTAGATTTCCTCGTCAGATTCAATTGTAAATGATTTCGATTTGAAATCTTTGTCATGTTTTTCAGAAATAACGTCTTCCCCTTTTTGACCGATGATGAAATCTGTTGAGTCTTTAAACATTTCTTCGAAACTTTTAAAATCTTCTTTATACAGATAAATTTTATGTTTTTCAAAAGATGCTTCTCCATTTTCACCAAAGTTCTTTTTACTTTCGGTAATCGTTAAATAATAATCTCCCGCTTTGGTTTCGCGCACATCAAAGAAATAGGTTCTTCTTCCTGCCTTTAATACCTTTGTGAAAATTTCGTTTTCGTGGCGTTCCTTGTAATCACTCATTTGTAGCTATTTTTCAAATCTTGTGTAACAAATATAAAAGATTTCTTTTAATTGGGGAATTTATTTCTAATTATTTACGAAAAAAAGCGCTTTATCAATAAGGAAATCAGCAATTAGTTAACGTTGTCGTTTTCTATAGGGGTGAGATTCAATATTTTATCGGCACGTTTAGCGCTGCTTTCACGGTGAGTGATAATGATTGAAGTACAGTTTTTGATTTCATTTTCAATGTTTTGCAGGATGTTTTCTTCGGTTTCAGTGTCCAAAGCCGATAATGAATCATCAAAAATTAAAACAGAAGGTTCCTTAATTAAAGCTCTGGCAATACAAATTCTCTGTTTCTGTCCACCGGAAAGCATGACTCCACGTTCACCAACCATCGTTTTGTATTGATCTTTGAAGTCGATGATGTTTTTATGAACATCTGCTTTCTTAGAAAATTCTTCGACCAGTTTATGCGAAGGTTTGTCGATGGCAAATCCAATATTATTTTCAATGGTGTCAGAGAAAAGAAAACTTTCCTGAGGAATATAACCAATAAATTTGCGATAGTTTTCTAAGTTGTGATCTTTCAAATTTTTTCCGTCAATCAGAATTTCTCCTTCTGTTGGATCGATTAATCTACAAAGTAAAAGAGCGATGGTGGATTTTCCACTTCCGGTTTTTCCCATGATTGCTAATGATTTTCCAGCTTCAATTTTGAAACTTAAATTGTCAAGAGCTTTAATTCCTGTATTTGGGTAAACGTACGATACATTTCTAAATTCAATATCTCCTTTAATTGGATAGACTTCATTACTTGTATTAATGATATCACTTTTCATATCAAGGAATTCATTGATTCTCGCCATTGACGCTTCTGCTCTCTGATTTACAGAAGTTACCCAGCCAACCATTGAAAATGGAAATATTAAGATATTGATGTATAAAAAGAAATCTGCAATCTTCCCGACAGAAAGTTCATTTGCCATATATTTCTGACCTCCGACTAATAAAATTACCACATTTAATAAACCAATTACAAATAGGATAATAGTAAAAAAGTAGGCTTCTGTTTTTGCGAGATCCAAAGATTTATCCTGATAATCTTTTACTTTCGTTCCGTAACTTTTTTCAATATAACTTTCTTTAGCAAAAAATTTAACCACGCGAATTCCCGAAAAACTGTCCTGAACAAAAGTCGAAATCGCAGACTGACTTTTCTGCATGATTTTCGATTTTTTATTAATGATAGAACTTACTTTATAAATAAGGAAAGAAAGAATAGGTAAGGGAAGAAGTGACCACAAAGTCATTTCTACATTGGTGTTGAGCATGTAAATACTCGTAATGATCAATAGGATTAATAAATTGGCGACGTACATCACCCCCGGACCGAGATACATTCTAACCGCAACTACGTCTTCACTTAGACGATTCATTAAGTCACCGATAGTCGTTTTTTTAAAGTCCGTTAAAGACAACTCCTGATAGTGATTGTAAATTTTATTCTTCAGTTCGTATTCGATTCCTCTGGAGGCAACAATGATGGTTTGACGCATCATAAAAGTAAAGAATCCCGTTAATAATGACGATCCTACAATGATGGCAACATAAATTAAAACCTGTTTGTTAAAGCCTAAACTATTAGTATTTGAAATTTCATCCACCGATTTTCCAACAAACTGAACTTTAAAAATGTTAAAGAAATTACTGGCAATAATGAAGAGGAAGCCATAAAACAATAGGTTTCTATGTTTCCAGAAATAGGGATTAAGTGTTTTTAGTGCGTTCATAAATCTTAAGGTTTTTAGCGGATTGATTGCTTCTAAACCTGTGCAAAAATAAGAAATAGAAATTTGATTTTTTTTAGAATTTATAAATATCTGATGCTTTTGTATGATAGAAATAGATAACTCTTTCATATAAATTATATCTTATAAGTCTCAACTTGCTACAATTTTATTATCTTTGCACGCATAAAAGCTCTTTGAAATGTTAGGAAGAAGACAAATCCGTGAAAAGGTAATAGAATCGTTGTATTCATATTACCAAAATCCCATTAAATTCGATGTGTTAGAGAAGAATATGTTCTCAGAAATCGATAAAATCTATCATCTTTACATTTACCAACTTAATTTTTTGGTGGCTCTGAAAGATCTAGCAGAACGTCAAATCGAAATCGGTAAGAATAAATACATTCAAACTGATAAAGAAACCAATCCCAACCAAAAATTCATCAACAATCAAGTTTTAATCAAATTAGAAGAAAATGAGGAGCGCCTTTCATTTACTTCTAAGAATCAGGATTTAAAATGGGATCTGTATGATGATTTGTTAGTGAAAACGTTTCAGAGAATGTCGGCTGGTAAGAGATATCAAGATTTTATGAAAGAAGAAGGACATTCTTTCGAAGCTGACCAGAAATTTATCGGGAAATTATTTTTAAGATATATCGCTGAAAATGAAGATTTTCATGATCATCTTGAAGGAAAAGAATTGAGTTGGGCAGATGATTTCCATATCTCCAATTCGATGATTCAAAAAACGATTGGTTTCTTTAAAGAAAATGAACCAAGTCATACTTTAATTAAAATGATTAAAGATGAACAAGATCGTGAATTCGCCCGTAAACTCTTAAAAGAATCCCTTAACCATTGGGACGAAAACGAGAAAAAACTGGAAGGGAGATTAGATAACTGGGATCTGGACCGCGTTGCATTACTTGATAAAATCATTTTAATTGCTGCGATTACAGAACTTGATTATTTCCCATTAACTCCGGGAAGAGTTATTATCAATGAATATATCGAGATTTCTAAAGTATTTTCAACGGATCGTTCTAACATTTTCATCAATGGGATTTTAGATAAATACACCAAAGATTTAAATAGAAGTTAATATGAAATCGCCATTTACAAGTTAGGTGAAAAAGCAGTAATACAGATTGGCGATACCATATGACCTTTAAAAAAATAAATATCACATATGAAAAATTTTATTAAAATAGCACCACTTGTAGTTGCTTTAGCTTTAGTAAGTTGTAAAAAAGATCAGACTGCGGATCAACTCGTTATCGAAGAAGGAACTGCTCAGACGGCGGCGCCAGTTATCGATTCTCACGAGGATATGGTAAAAGAAGCACAGTCTAAACCTTTAACAAACCTTGTTCTTTCTGAAGCACAGTTTGATTTCGGTAAAATTAAAAAAGGAGATCAAAAAGAACATACTTACGAAGTAACCAATACTGGAGAAAATCCTTTGATTATCTCTCAAGTTAAACCAGGTTGTGGATGTACTGTTCCTGATTATACAAAAGAGCCGATTCTTCCAGGTCAAAAAGGAAAAATCACTTTAAAATTTGATTCTTCTAATTTCGATGGATTAGTGAACAAACAAGCAGAAGTATATGCGAATGTAGAAAGAGCACCGATTGTGATTGGTTTTTCTGCAGATATTCAACCATAAAAAATTATAGATAATGATAACAATATTTTTACAGGCAGCTGCACCGGAAGGTTCTATGATGCCTACAATGATCATGATGGGACTAATGTTCGTCGGGTTTTATTTCCTGATGATTCGTCCACAAATGAAAAAATCAAAGCAGGAAAAAAACTTTCAATCTGAATTGAAAGTTGGAAGTAGAGTAGTTACCACTTCTGGAATGCACGGTAGAATTAGTCAGATTATGGAAGATGGAATAATCTTAGAAACGCTTTCTGGAAAATTAAAGTTTGAAAAAGCGGCGATTTCAAGAGAATTTACGCAGAATCGTTTTCCTGACAACGCTCCGGAAACGAAATAATATTTTCGAAAGAACTATTGATAAAGCAATCTCATTGAGGTTGCTTTTTTTTTGGCTTAAATCTCACAACAAATTAATTGAATAATTTACTTGTTTCATGCCACGAATGCACGAATATTTAATTTTTAATATTCGTGCATTCGTGGCATAATTCTTCCAAAATTAGACTGATTAATATGACACTGGTATAAAATGAATTAACGTAAAGGCGCAAAGTAAGCTCTGCCAATTGGCGAAAGCCAACCTTGCGCCTTA